>JAZKFQ010000062.1:0-81957 GCA_040386375.1 Pseudomonadota bacterium | reverse complement strand
TGTAGGTGTTGGTCATGCGCGGCATGGGCACATGGGCATAACTTTCACGGCGGCCGTTGCCGGTGGGCTTCACGCCCATCAGCCGGGCGTTCATGCTGTCCTGGATGTAGCCGCGCAGGATGCCGTCCTCGATCAGCACGTTGCGCTGGCTGGCATGGCCCTCGTCGTCCACGTTCAGGCTGCCACGCCGGTCGGTGAGGGTGCCGTCGTCCAGCACCGTCACGCCCTTGGCCGCCACCCGCTGGCCGATGCGCCCGGCAAAGGTGCTGCTGCCCTTGCGGTTGAAATCGCCCTCCAGCCCGTGGCCCACCGCCTCGTGCAGCAGCACGCCGGGCCAGCCCGGGCCCAGCACCACGGTCATCTCGCCGGCCGGAGCCGGGCGGGATTCGAGGTTGGTCAGCGCGGCGTTCACCGCCTGGTCCACGTACAGGGTGAGCTGCTCGTCCTGGAAGTAGCCCAGGCCGAAGCGCCCACCGCCGCCGCCCGAACCCACTTCGCGCCGGCCGTTGGATTCGGCGATCACGGTGATGGACAGGCGCACCAGCGGCCGCACGTCGGCGGCGCGGGTGCCGTCGGCACGCGCCACCAGCACCACGTCGTACTCGGCGGCCACGCCGGCCATCACCTGCACGATGCGCGGGTCGCGTGCACGCGCCATCTTCTCGATCTTCTCGAGCAGGGCCACCTTCTGCACGCTGTCCAGCGTGGCGATGGGGTCGGTGGGTGCATACAGCGCGCGGCTGCTGGCGATCTTCGAGGCGCGGCCCACCTTCACCCGGCGGCTCTGGCCGGCGGCGGCGATGCTGCGCACCGTGCGTGCGGCGTCCAGCAGGCTGGCCTCGGAGATGTCGTCGCTGTAGGCGAAGGCGGTCTTCTCGCCGGCCACGGCGCGCACGCCCACGCCCTGGTCGATGCTGAAGCTGCCGCTCTTGACGATGCCCTCTTCCAGGCTCCAGCCTTCGTGGCGGGTGATCTGGAAGTACAGGTCGGCGTCGTCGATGCGGTGCTCGCCCATCACGCCCAGGGCGTTGGCCAGCTTGGCTTCATCCAGCCCGAAGGGCTCGATCAGCAGTTGCTGGGCGATGGCGAGGCGTTCGAGGGTGGGTTCGCGGCTGATCATCGGCGGATTGTAGGCAGCGGGGCTGGCCCTGCGGGGGGTGTGGCCCGGGCCGGCCGTGGGCAGCCTTCACACAACTTTGCAGCGTCCCGGGTGCACCCGGCGCCGCGGCCTGCCGTTGCATCAGCAGGCCGGGCCCGGCTGCTTCTCCCAACCACCCACGAGGACTCCATGCACGCTGCCATCAAGACCACACTTGCCGCCCTGGCCCTGGCCAGCCTCACCCTCGGTGCACAGGCCCACGGCACACACAGCGACACACCACGCGTCGACGCCCGGCAGTCCCACCAGCAGGCCCGCATCGCCCACGGTGTGGCCGATGGGTCGCTGACCCGGCACGAGGCCCGCCAGCTGCGGCAGCAGCAGCGCCACATCCACCAGGCCGAGCGCCAGGCCAAGGCCGATGGGGTGGTGACGCTGCAGGAGCGCCGCCACCTGGCCCAGCTGCAGCGGCACGCCAACCGCAGCATCCAGCACCAGCGGCACGACGCACAGCAGCGCCGGCACCCGGCCGGTTAAGCCGGCCGCCCGTCCTGCACGCGCAGCGCATCGCCGGCCTCGCGCAGCACCAGCGCCCGCTGGTACAGCGCATTGCGCGGGGCGCCGCTCAACTCGGCCGCCAGGGCCACGGCCTGCTTCAGCGGCAGCTCGCGCAGCAGCGGGCCGAGCAGGCGCTCAGCCTCGGGCGGCAGGCCGTCGTCTGCCACCACCACGGGCGGCAGCGCATGCAGCACCAGCACGAACTCGCCCCGGCTGCGGTTGGCATCGGCCGCCAGCCAGGCCGGCAGCGCGGCCGCCGGCAGGGTGTGGATGCTCTCGAACTGCTTGGTCAGCTCACGGCAGACGGTGATGCGCCGCTGCGGCGCCGCCTCGGCCAGGGTCTCCAGCAGGGCGGCAATGCGGTGCGGCGCCTCGAACAGCACCTGGCAGGCCGGCGCCGCGCAGGCGGCCTGCAGCCAGGCGCGCCGCTCGGCCCCCTTGGCCGGCGCAAAGCCGATGAAGCTGAACCCCTGCGCCGCCACATCGCCGGCGGCACTGAGCGCGGCCACCGCGCTGCTGGCGCCGGGGATGGGCAGCACACGGTGGCCGGCGGCGGCCACCGCCGCCACCAGCACGGCGCCCGGGTCGCTGACAGCCGGCGTGCCGGCATCACTGGCATAGGCCACACGCTGGCCCTGGGCCAGGCGTTCCACCACACCACGCGCAGCCGCCGCTTCGTTGTGCTGGTGCAGGGCGATCAGCGGCTTGTCCAGCCCCAGATGGCGCAGCAGCTGGCCGGTGATCCGTGTGTCTTCACAGGCCACCGCGTCCACCAGTCCCAGCACAAACACCGCGCGCAGCGTGATGTCGGCCAGGTTGCCGATGGGCGTGGCCACCACGTACAGTGCCCCGGCGGGGTGCTGCTGGCCGCTGGTGGCGGCGGCTGCGGCCTGTTGCAGCAGTGGGGGGGAGATGGTCAAGGGCTGGGGTGGGTTGAAGGTGCCGGGCACAGGCCTGGGCAACAGCAGCAAGCCGAGCACCAAGGCCGTGGGCGATGCTGCCGAGGACCGGGCGCTGGCCCATCTGCAGCAGCAGGGCCTGCGGCTGGTGCAGCGCAATTATCGGCTGGCCGGCGGGCCGCGCCAGCGGGGTGCCGAGGTCGACCTGATCCTGCGCACGGCCGATGGCACCCTGGTGTTCGTGGAAGTGCGCGCCCGGGCGGCTGCTGGCCATGGTGGCGCGGCGGGCAGCGTGACCGGCGCCAAGCAGCGCCGCATCGTGCGTGCCGCCCAGCATTACTTGATGGCCTTGCCGGTGCTGCCACCCTGCCGCTTCGACGTGGTGGCCATCGACGGCGACAGCCTGCAGTGGCTGCAGGGGGCCTTCGACGCGGGCTGAGCTGGCGCGATCAGTACTGGGCGGCGATGGGCGCGGCGCCGGGGTCGCGGAACTTGTCGGCCAGGGCCTGCGTGGCCATGCGCAGCACACCCAGGTCACTGCCCACGGCGACGAAGCTGGCACCCATGTCCAGGTAGCGCCGGGCATCGGCTTCCACCGGCGCCAGGATGCCCGATGCCTTGCCCGCCGCGCGCGCGGCGGCAAAGATCTGGGCGATGGCCTGCTGCACCTCGGGGTGGCCCGGGTTGCCCAGGTGGCCGAAGGCGGCAGCCAGGTCCGACGGGCCGACGAACAGCCCGTCCACACCGTCGATGGCGGCGATGTCGGCCGCTGCGTCCATGCCGGCGCGGCTCTCGATCTGCAGCATCACCGCCATGTTCTGGTTGGCCAGGCGGAAGTAGTCCGGCACGCTGCCGTAGCGGTTGCCCCGCTGCGACACCGACACACCGCGCACGCCCTCGGGCGGGTAGCGGGTGGCGGCCACCGCCCGGCGTGCGGCCTCGGTGCTCTCGATGAAGGGGATCAGGAAGTTGCAGAAGCCGGCGTCCAGCAGGCGCTTGATCTCCACCGTGTCGTTCCACGCCGGCCGCACCACCGCTGCGCTGAGGCTGTCCTTCAGCGCCATCTGCTGCAGCACCAGCGAGTTCAGCTCGTTGGGCGCGTGCTCGGCGTCGATCAGGATCCAGTCGAAGCCGGCCACGCCCAGCACCTCGGTGCTGATGGGGTTGGCCAGCGAGCACCAGCAGCCGATCAGGCGCTGCTGGGCCAGCAAGGCCTGGCGGAACAGGTTGGGGATGTTGCGGCTGGGGGGGCGTTGGGGGGTGGTCATGCAGGTCCTCGTGAATCAGGCAGGGATCGGTGGAAAGTGTCGTGCAGCGGCGGCCCTCACAGCCCCAGCAGCCGCGGCAGCCACAGCGACAGTGCCGGCACATAGGTCACCATCAGCAGCACCGCAAACAGGGCGACGAAAAACGGCTTCATCGCGCGTGTCACCTCGCCCAGCGAGAGCTTGGCCACCGCCGAGCCCACGAACAGCACCGTGCCCACGGGCGGGGTGATCAGGCCGATGCCCAGGTTCACCATCATGATCATGCCGAAGTGCACCGGGTCCACACCCAGCAGCTTGACCACCGGCAGCAGGATGGGCGTGAGGATCAGGATCAGCGGCGCCATGTCCATCAAACAGCCCAGCAGCAGCAGCAGCACGTTGATCATCGCCAGGATGGCGTACTTGTTGCTCGACAGGCTGGTGATGAAGGCGGTGACCTGCATCGGGATCATCATCATCGTCATCAGGTAGCCGAAGGCCGCCGCAAAGCCGATCAGGATCATCACCACGGTCACCGTCTTCACCGTGCGGTGCAGCAGCCTGGGCAGGTCGCGCCAGCGGTAGTCGCGGTAGATGAACATGGTGACGAAGAAGGCCCACACCACCGCGATCGATGCCGACTCGTTGGCGGTGAACACGCCGCTCAGGATGCCGCCCAGGATGATGACCATGGTCATCAGGCCCCACAGCGCCTCCACGCAGATCTTCAGCGCCTGCTTCAGCGGGATCACCTCGCCCTTGGGATAGTTTTCCCGCCGCGCCGTCCACAGGCACAGGGCGGCCAGGCTCAGGCCCAGCAGCAGGCCGGGCAGCACACCGGCCATGAACAGCGCGGCGATGGACACCGTGCCGCCGGCCGCCAGCGAATACAGCACCGCGTTGTGGCTGGGCGGAATCAGGATGGCCTGCACCGAGCCGCTGACCGTCACCGCGGTGGCAAAGGCGCGCGGGTAGCCCTTGCGCTCCATCTCCGGGATCAGCACCGAGCCGATGCTGGCGGTGTCGGCCACCGACGAGCCCGAGATGGCGCCGAAGAAGGTGGAGGCCAGGATGTTGACCAGGCTCAGGCCGCCGCGGATGAAGCCCACCAGCACACCGGCAAACGCCACCAGGCGGCGCGCCATGCCACCCTCGGCCATGATGGCGCCGGCCAGCACGAAGAAGGGGATGGCCAGCAGCGAGAACTTGTTGACCCCCGAAGCGATCTGGATCATCACCGCGTCCAGCGGCAGGTCGATCCACAGCGCGCCGACCAGCGCGGCCAGGCCCATGGCGTAGGCGATGGGCATGCCCAGCAGCATCAGGGCGAAGAAGCTGCCCAGCAGCACCAATGCGTCCATGTCAGTCCCGCCCGGCCGTTCCGAAGGGACTGACAGCCCCCTCGGGGGGCAGCGAACGAAGTGAGCGTGGGGGTTGCTGCATGTCAGGCCCCGGCGGGTTCATCAAAGCGCACCACGGCGCGTTTGTGCTGGGCGCCGAAGGCCATCTTCTCCAGCACGAACACCAGGGTCAGCAGGGCACCCAGCGGCAGGGCGGCATAGGTGGCGCCCACCGGCAGCCACGGCAGCTCGCTGATGCCCTGGCCCCAGGTCTCGGTGCACAGGCGGATGCCATACCAGGCGACGAAGCCGCACACCAGCAGCATCAGGCCGTCGACCAGCCACACCAGCACGCCCCGCAGCGCCGGCGGCAGGCGCTCGGTCAGCATGGCCACGGCGATGTGGCCACCGGCGCGGTAGGCCGCGGCCGCACCGACGAAGGTGAACACCATCATCAGCAGGATGGCGATGGGCTCGGGCCATTGCGAGCCCGTGCCCAGCACATAGCGGCTGAACACGCCCCAGGGAATGATCAGCGACATCAGCAAGATGGCCAGGCCCGAGGCCCAGATGGCCAGCAGGTACAGCCCGTCCAGCCAGCGCAGCAGGGGGTGGTCGGCCGCAGGGTCCATGGGCTGCACCGGCCTGGAGGTGCGGCTCACTTCACTGCTTCGATGCGCTGCATCAGCGCGGTGTTGGCCGCGCCGTACTTGGCGCGCACCGGTGCGGTGGCGTCGTAGAAGGCCTTGGTGTCGGTGCTGATGAACTCCACGCCGGCGGCCTTGAGCTTGGCGCTGTAGTCGGCCACGCTCTTGTCCCACAGTGCACGCTGCTCCATCTGCGCCTCGCGGCCGAACTTCTTCAGCAGGGCCTGGTCAGCCGGTGTCAGTTTGTCCCAGGCCACCTTGGAGACCACCAGCAGCTCGGGGATCATCAGGTGGTTGGTCTGGGTGTAGAACTTGGCGCCGGTGTTGTAGTGGTTGCTGGTGAAGAAGCTGGGCGGGTTGTTCTCGGCGCCGTCCACCACGCCGGTCTGCAGCGCAGTGAAGACCTCGCCATAGCCCATGCTGATGCCGTTGCCACCCATGGCGTTCATGGTGTCCACGAACAGCGGGTTGCCCATCATGCGGATCTTCTGGCCCTTCAGGTCGGCGGGGCTGCGCACTGGCTTCTTGGTGTAGAGGCTTCGTGCACCGCCGTCCATCCAGCCGATGGCCACCAGGCGGGCCGGCGAGGCGCTGATCTTGGCCAGCAGTTCGTCACCGATGGGCCCGTCGATCACCGCACGCATGTGGGCCTCGCTGCGGAAGACGAAGGGCATGTTGAACACGTTCACCTCGGGCACCACCGTGCCCACCGGGCCCAGCGAGGTGCGCAGGATGTGGATGGCGCCCACCTGGGTCTGCTCGATCATCTCCTTCTCGCCGCCCAGCACACCGCCGGGGAAGGTCTGGATCTTCAACCGCCCGTTGGTGGCCGCCTCCAGCTTCTTGCCCATGGCCTCCACCGCCACCACGTTGGGGTAGCCGGCGGGGTGCACGTCGGCGGCCTTGAGCACCAGGGTCTGGGCGCTGGCGCCGATGGCGCACAGCGCCATGCTGGTGGCGACACAGGCACCGAGCAGGCGGCGGCGGGGCAGGTTCATGGGAATCTCCGGCAGATGGGGTGGGGAGGACACGGCCCGGTGCAGGCTTCTTGGTACAGTCAGCCTGGACATGGTTGTATGTCGTCAGTCGTCGTACAACATGGTCTGCACTTTAAGTCCAGCGACCGGGGTTGACCTCCGGGAAAACACTGAGCGATGAGCACCGAGCCACTTTTCAGACGCAAGCCCCGCAGCCTGGCGCTGGAGCTGGTGGAGGCGCTGGGCGACCGCATCCGCGACGGCCGCCTGGCCATCGGCGACAAGCTGCCCACCGAGACGGCCATCATGGCCGAGTTCGGCGTCAGCCGCACCGTGGTGCGCGAGGCCATCTCCAAGCTGCAGGCCTCGGGCCTGGTGTTGACCCGGCACGGCATCGGCACCTTCGTGCTGGGCCTGAACGACGCACCGGGCTTCCGCATCTCGCCCGAGCAGGTCAGCACCCTGCGCGACGTGATCGCGGTGCTGGAGCTGCGCATCGGCGTGGAGGCCGAGGCCGCCGCGCTGGCCGCCCAGCGCCGCACCGAGGCCAACCTGGCGTCGATGCGCCAGGCGCTGCAGGCCATGGCCGACGCGGTGGATGCCGGCAGCGACGCCGTGGGCGCGGACTTCCAGTTCCATCTGGAGGTGGCGCGGGCCTCGCAGAACAGCCACTTCGCCGATCTGATGGCCTCGCTGGGCAGCATGGTCATCCCGCGGGCGCGGCTGGAGCCGGGCAACGCGGGCGGCGGCGGGCCGGACGACGCCCACCTGCAGTACCTGCGCCGCGTCAACGCCGAACACGCCAGCATCTACGAGGCCATCCACGGCCGCGACCCCGACGGCGCCCGTGCCGCCATGCGCACCCACCTGGCCAACAGCCGCGAGCGCCGCCGCCGCGCCCAGGCCGGGCTGGATGCCGACGCGCCAGGCTGAAGCGGTCGCCGTCCGCCGCGCAACAGACCGGCAAAGCCCTGCCCTATCATGCGGGCCCATGCTTGAGCAACGCATCCAGCAGCAATTCTTCGAAAGCGCCGATCTCAAGTACCAGGCGGCCGAGGTGCTGGGCCGCCCGATCGAGCAGGCCGTGGCCGCCCTGGTGGCCGGGCTCACCGCAGGTGGCCGGGTGCTGGTGGCCGGCCTGGGTGCGTCGGCCAGCCTGGCGCAGTTGGTCACCGCCGAGCTGATCGGCTGCTTCGAGCGTGACCGGCCCGGCCTGGCGGCCCTGGCGCTGGGCGTGGACGGTCCGGCGCTGTCGGCCATGGCGGTGCTGCCCGGCGCCAGCTTCGACACCGTGCTGTCGCGCCAGATCGAGACCCTGGGCCAGCCGGGTGACCTGCTGCTGCTGATCGACGGCGAGGGCAACCACCCGGCGCTGCTGGCGGCGGTGGCCGCCGCCCAGGGACAAGACATGACCGTGATCGCGCTCACCGGCCGCACCGGCGGCGCCCTGCGCGCCGCACTGGGCGAGACCGACGTGCTGGTGGCCGTGCCGCACGACCGCCGTGTGCGTGTGCTGGAAACCCACCTGCTGGTGCTGCACTGCCTGTGTGACGCGATCGATCTGCAACTGCTGGGCGAACAGGATCCCGCATGACCTCCAAGACCATTTTTGCCACCTCACGCATGGCCGTGCTGGCCGCAGCCGTCACCACCACCACCTTGCTGGGCGCCTGTGCGCCGCTGATCATCGGCGGGGCCATGGTGGGCACGGCGCTGTCGGTCACCGACCGCCGCACCGGTGGCGCCCAGGTGGAAGACCAGGCCATCGAGCTGAAGGCCCTCAGCCGGCTGCGCGAAGCCGTGCCGGCCGAGGCCAATGTCAGCGTGACCAGCTACAACCGCACCGTGCTGATCACCGGCGAGGCACCGACCGAAGCCGCCAAGGCAGCGGCCGAGCAGGCCGTGTCCCGCATCGAGAACGTGCGTGCCACCGTCAACGAGCTGGCGGTGATGGGCAGCACCTCGCTGTCGGCGCGCAGCAACGACGCCATCCTCAGCAGCAAGGTGAAGGCCGCCTTCGTCGACGCCAAGGACCTGCAGGCCAATGCCATCAAGGTGGTGGCCGAGCGCGGCACCATCTTCCTGATGGGCCGGGTGACCGAGCGCGAGGCCAACCGGGCCACCGAACTGGCCCGCGCCACCAGCGGTGTGGGCAAGGTGGTGAAGGTGTTCGAGATCCTCAGCGAGGCCGACCTGGCCGCGCTGCAGCCCCGCTGAGTTGCAGCCCCGGTGGCGGCTTGCCGCCACCACCTTTGCGCCAGGGGCAGGCGCTCAGTCTTGCGCCGGCGCCAGCTGGCCGCGGATGGCGCCGGCCGGGTAGGCGCTGTTGTGCACGTTCACGTAGTAGTTCTGCGGGTTGCGCAGGATGTCGGCGATCAGCGTGCGCGGGTCCACGTCGGCGGCAAAGCGCGCGCGCTGGGTCAGGCCGTTCAGGCAGTCGGCCGACTGCCCGCCCTGCGGCCAGGCCAGGTTGGCGACGACCGGGCCGTTCTGGCCGTTCACGCCACGGTGGATGTGTGCCGCGCGGCCGCTGCCGGGCGCCAGGTCCAGCTCGGCCAGGCGCCGCACGCCGACGATGGTGTAGCACAGCACGTCCGGGCTTTCGTCGATGCCGAACATGTAGACCTCGCCGCGCGCCCGGGGGTCACCGGCGATGGCGTTGTTGCCGCTGCTGCTGACTTCGGCGCGGCCGTCCAGGTCGGCATGCAGCACGGGGTTCAGATGCCCCGCGAAGGCCAAGGGTGCGGCCAGAGCGAGCGCCGCGCAGCCGGCGGCGGACAACAGGGGAAGGCGGATCTTGCGCATGGTGTCTTCCAGGTGGGTGGGTGGCAGGCTGCCAGCGGCTGCATGCCGCCGGCCCCAGGCCATACGCAAACCCAGGCGCACTGGATGCAGCCCCGCAGGCCACCACGCCCGCCGCGCGGCTGCCGGCGTGCTCAGCCCAGGCGCTTGATCAGGCTGGAGGTGTCCCAGCGCTGGCCGCCCTGGGCCTGCACGTCGGCATAGAACTGGTCCACCAGCGCCGTGACCGGCACCCGCGCGCCGTTGCGGCGGGCCTCGTCCATCACCAGGCCCAGGTCCTTGCGCATCCAGTCCACCGCAAAGCCGAAGTTGAACTGGCCGTCGACCATGGTCTTGCCGCGGTTGTCCATCTGCCAGCTCTGGGCCGCGCCCTTGCCGATCACGTCCAGCACCTGCTTCATGTCCAGCCCGGCCTTCTGGCCGAAGGCGATGCCCTCGGACAGCGCCTGCACCAGGCCGGCGATGCAGATCTGGTTGACCATCTTGGCCAGCTGGCCCGCGCCCGGTGCGCCCACCAGGGTGATGGCCCGCGAGAAGGCCAGGGCCACCGGCTGCATGGCGTCGAAGGCCGCCGCGTCGCCGCCGCACATCACGGTGAGCAGGCCGTTGACTGCGCCCGCCTGGCCGCCCGACACCGGCGCATCGACAAACTGCAGGCCCAGGCCGCGCGCTGCGGCGTAGAGCTCGCGCGCCACCTCGGCCGAGGCCGTGGTGTGGTCGACGAACACCGCACCGCCGGCCATGCCGGCGAAGGCACCATCGGCACCCAGCACCACCGAGCGCAGGTCGTCGTCGTTGCCGACGCAGCAGAACACGAACTCGGCGCCCGCAGCGGCTTCACGCGGGGTGGCGGCCGCCTGGCCACCGTACTCCGCCACCCAGGCCTGGGCCTTGGCGGCGCTGCGGTTGTAGACCGTGACCTGGTGGCCGGCGCGGGCCAGGTGGCCGGCCATCGGGTGGCCCATCACGCCCAGGCCCAGAAAGGCGACGCGGCGTGCCGGAATTGCATCGTAGGTTTTCATGGCGCCGAGTTTATCGACGCCCGGCACCCATCACATGATGCTCATGTGCTCGGTGCCGGCTGACAGATCGCGGTTGCGTGCCCGCTGGCTGTGCAGCTTGAACTGCAGGCGCAGGTCGTTCACCGAATCGGCGTTGCGCAGCGCGTCTTCCATCGTCACCTCGCCGGCCTCGTACAGGTCGAACAGCGCCTGGTCGAAGGTCTGCATGCCCAGCTCGCGGCTGCGCTTCATCAGGTCCTTCATCTCGGCCACCTCGCCCTTGAAGATCAGCTCGGAAATCAGCGGCGTGTTCAGCAGGATCTCCACCGCGGCGATGCGACCCTTGCCCTCTTCCTTGGGCAGCAGGCGCTGCGAGACGATGCTCTTCAGGTTCAGCGACAAGTCCATCAGCAGCTGCTGGCGGCGCTCTTCGGGGAACAGGTTGATGATGCGGTCGAGTGCCTGGTTGGCGCTGTTGGCGTGCAGGGTGGTGATGCACAAATGGCCGGTCTCGGCAAAGGCCACGGCATGTTCCATGGTCTCGCGGTCGCGGATCTCGCCCATCAGGATCACGTCGGGCGCCTGGCGCAGGGTGTTCTTCAGCGCCTGCTCCCAGCCGTCGGTGTCGATGCCCACCTCACGCTGGGTGACGATGCAGTTCTTGTGCGCATGCACAAACTCCACCGGGTCTTCGATGGTGATGATGTGGCCGTAGCTGTTCTCGTTGCGCCAGTCGATCATGGCCGCCAGCGAGGTGCTCTTGCCCGAACCGGTGGCGCCCACCATGATGACCAGGCCACGCTTGGTCATGGCCACTTCCTTCATCACCTGGGGCAGGCCCAGGCCGTCGATGGTGGGCAGCACCTGCGGGATGGTGCGCATCACCATGCCCACATGGCCTTGCTGCATGAAGGCGTTGACACGGAAACGCCCCACGCCCTGGGGCGAGATGGCGAAGTTGCATTCCTTGGTGCGCTCGAACTCGGCCGCCTGGCGCTCGTTCATCACCGAGCGCGCCAGGGCCATGGTGTGCTGGCCGGTCAGCGGCTGGGGCGACACGCGTGTGACCTTGCCATCCACCTTGATGGCGGGCGGGAAATCGGCAGTGAGGAACAGGTCGGAGCCACCGCGCGTGGCCATCAGGCGCAGCAGGTCGTGGATGAATTTCGAGGCCTGGTCGCGTTCCATCAGTACTGCCCTCTCAACCTGGGAAATTTTCCGGGATCTTGGCCTTGGACCGCGCCTCGGCCGGCGAGACGATGCCACGCCGCACCAGGTCGGCCAGGTTCTGGTCGAGCGTCTGCATGCCCAGGTTCTGGCCGGTCTGGATGGACGAATACATCTGCGCCACCTTGTTCTCGCGGATCAGGTTGCGGATGGCCGGGCTGCCGATCATGATCTCGTGCGCCGCCGCGCGGCCGCTGCCGTCCTTGAGCTTGCAAAGCGTCTGCGAGATCACCGCCACCAGGGATTCACTCAGCATCGCGCGCACCATCTCCTTCTCGGCGGCGGGGAACACGTCGACGATGCGGTCCACCGTCTTGGCCGCGCTGCTGGTGTGCAAGGTGCCGAACACCAGGTGGCCGGTCTCGGCCGCGGTGAGCGCCAGGCGAATGGTCTCCAGATCGCGCATTTCACCCACCAGGATGGCGTCGGGGTCTTCACGCAGCGCGCTGCGCAGCGCATTGCTGAAGCTCATGGTGTGCGGGCCCACCTCGCGCTGGTTGATCAGGCACTTCTTGCTCTCGTGCACGAACTCGATCGGGTCTTCCACCGTCAGCACATGGCCGTACTCGTTTTCGTTCAGGTGGTTGACCATGGCCGCCAGCGTGGTGCTCTTGCCCGAGCCGGTGGGGCCGGTCACCAGCACCATGCCACGCGGGCGCAGCGACAGGTCGGCAAAGATCTTGGGCGCGTTCAGTTGCTCCAGCGTGAGGATCTTGCTGGGGATGGTGCGGAACACCGCGCCCGCGCCCCGGTTCTGGTTGAAGGCGTTGACCCGGAAGCGCGCCAGGCCCTGGATCTCGAACGAGAAGTCGCACTCCAGCGTGTCTTCATAGGCCTTGCGCTGGGCGTCGTTCATGATGTCGTACACCATGTCGTGCACGGCCTTGTGGTCCAGCGCCTCCACGTTGATGCGGCGCACGTCGCCGTTGACCCGGATCATCGGCGGCAGGCCGGCCGACAAATGCAGGTCGGAGGCCTTGTTCTTGACCGAGAAGGCCAGCAGTTGGGTGATGTCCATGGGAGTCGGCGTTAGGCTGCAGGGATTATGACGAGCGTTATCGGCAATCTCCAGGCGGTCCACAGCCGCATCGCCCGGGCCTGCGCCAGCGCAGGCCGGCCCGTGGACAGTGTCACGCTGCTGGCCGTGAGCAAGACCTTCGGCCCCGATGCGGTGCGTGCCGCCTTCGACGCCGGCTGCCGCCAGTTCGGCGAGAACTATGTGCAGGAAGCCCTGGACAAGATCGCTGCCCTGGCCGATTTGCGCGCCCAGATCAGCTGGCACCTGATCGGCCCGCTGCAGAGCAACAAGACGCGGCCGGTGGCCGAGGCCTTCGACTGGGTGCATTCGGTGGACCGGCTGAAGATCGCCCAGCGGCTGAGCGAGCAGCGCCCGGCCCAACTGCCGCCGCTGCAGGTCTGCCTGCAGGTCAACACCAGTGGGGAAACCAGCAAAAGTGGCTTGGCGCCCGCCGACGTGCCGGCGGTGGCGCAGGCGGTGGCCGCCCTGCCGCGCCTGCAGCTGCGTGGGCTGATGGCCATTCCCGAGCCGGCGGGCGACGAGGCGGCCCAGCGTGCGCCACACCGGGCGCTGCATGCACTGCTGCTGGCGCTGAACGCCCAGGGCCTGGCGCTGGACACCCTGAGCATGGGCATGAGTGCCGACCTGGAAGCGGCCGTGGCCGAAGGTTCCACCATCGTGCGTGTCGGCACGGCCATCTTCGGTGGCAGGACCTACCCCGCCTGAGCCGGGTGCGGCTACACCTTCAGCCGCGTGGTGTGCTTGACCTCTTCCATCACCGCATAGGTGCGGGTCTCGCGCACACCCGGCAGGGTCCAGATCACGCTGCCGATGAACTCGCGGTAGGCCGTCATGTCGGCCACCCGGGTCTTCAGCAGGTAGTCGAAGCCACCGGCCACCAGATGGCATTCCAGGATCTCGTCGCGCACCTGCACCGCGGCACGGAAGGTGTCCATCACGTCGTGCACCGTGCGGTCGAGCAGGATCTCCACGAACACCAGCAGGCCGGCGCCCAGCTTGTTGGGGTCGAGCCGGGCTTCGTAGCCCAGGATGTAGCCGTCGCGCGTGAGCCGCTTCACCCGCTCCAGCACCGCGGTGGGCGAGAGGTGCACCTCCTCGGCCAGCTTCAGGTTGCTGATGCGGCCGTCGGCCTGCAGCACCCGCAGGATGCGCAGGTCGATCTTGTCGAGGTCACGCGCGGCGTCGGCGTCCATCGGGGGCATCAGTCAAGCTTGATGCCGACCTTGCGGATGATGGCGCCCCAGCGCTGGCTGTCGGCCTCCAGCACGCGCCTGAAGTCCTCGGCGCTGCCGCCCACGGGGGTCAGGCCCTGCGCATCCAGCACCGCCTTCACGGCCGGGTCTTTCAGCGCCGCATTGACGTCGGCGTTGATCTTGTTGACCACGGCCGCCGGCGTGCCGGTGGCGGTGAACAGGCCGTTCCAGGCCAGGCTCTCCACCTGCGGGTAGCCGGCCTCGGCCAGGGTGGGCAGGTCTTTCAGGCTGTCGGGCCGCTGGGCGGCGCTGGTGGCCAGCAGCCGCACCTTGTTGGCCCTGACATGCGGCAGCAGGGCCGGCGCCACCATGAAGGTGGCGTCGGCCGTGCCCTGCGCCACGGCCATGGCCGCCGGCGGCGAGCCGTTGAAGGGCACGTGGGTGGCGGCAAAACCGGCCTCGTTCATCATCAGCGCCATGGTGAGGTGGGCCGAGCTGCCCTGGCCCAGGCTGCTGTAGTTGGCGCCACCGGCCTTGGCCTTGGCCCAGTCGACGAATTCCTTCACCGTCTTCACCGGCAGGTCGGCGTTGACGGCCAGCACATTCGGCTGGGAGGTGGTCATCACCACCGGCACCAGGTCCTTGCCGGGGTTGTAGGGCATCTTGCTGTAGAGGTGGGGCCCAAACGCGATCGGGCCGTTGAAGCCCACCGCCAGGGTGTGGCCGTCGGGCGCGGCCTTGGCGGCGATGTCCACGCCCAGCATGCCGCCCGCGCCAGGCTTGTTGTCCACCAGCACGGGCTGGCCCCAGCGGTCTTTCAGCTTGTCGGCCAGCAGGCGGGCGATGATGTCCAGGCTGCTGCCGGCCGGTGCCGGCACCACGATCTTCACCGGCTGGGTGGGCCAGGCCGGGGTTTGGGCCAGCGCATGGCTGCTGGCGGCCAGGGCCAGGGTGGCGGTGATCAGGAGGCGGCGTTGCATGGCGGCGGCGTGTCAGTGGTGGTGCAGCGGATTCTCGCGCCTGCAGCCCTGCATCATGGCCCGCCCACCGGCACCGGCGCCTGGGGGGCCGATCCGCGCCCCGGCGGGGCCAACCAGGGCGGCAGGGCCGTGGCGGGCGTGCCGGGTGCACCTGGCGGCTGGGGCTCCGTGCCCTGGCCCGCTGCACCACTTGCAGCCGACCCCTGGGCGGCCGCGCCCGATGCCGCAGTCCAGGGGTCGACCGCGGCGGCTTCGTCAAGCCCGATGCCGGCCACCGCGCCGCCATCGGCCAGCTCGGCATAGACCCAGTCGCCGCGCCAGGCCAGGCCGTCGGGCGGCTCGGGGCGCGCCGCCACCGGCTGGTTCTTCAGGGCCTGGGCCATGTAGTCGATCCACACCGGCAGGGCCAGGCCGCCGCCCGATTCACGCGCACCCAGGCTCTGCGGGTCGTCGTAGCCCATCCACACCACGGCCACCAGGCCGCGGCTGCCGGCGCCGGCCTGGAAGCCGGCAAACCAGGCGTCCACCGCGTCATTGGTGGTGCCGGTCTTACCGTAGAGATCGTTGCGTCCCAGCTGCTGTTGGGCACGCGCGGCCGTGCCGTAGCGCGCCACGTCGTTGAGCAGGCTGTTGGTGATGAACACATTGCGTGCCGGCACCACACGGCTGGCCTCGTCCTGCACGCCCGGCGGCGGCGCCTCGAACAGCAGCTTTCCCTGCGCGTCGGTGATGCGCTCGATCACCACCGGCGCCACCGGCCAGCCACCGTTGGCCAGCACGCTGTAGGCCTGGGCCAGGCGCATGGGCGTGGCGCTGCCGGCGCCCAGGGCCAGGGCCAGGTTGTCGGGCTGCTCGGCGCGGCTGAAGCCGAAACGCTCGCCCCAGCTGCGGACCTTGCCCACGCCCACCTGCTGCAGCACACGGATGCTGACCAGGTTCTTGGAGCGTGCCAGCGCCTGGCGCAGGGTGATGGGGCCGTCGAACTGGCCGTCGCTGTTCTGCGGCTGCCAGCCGTTGGCGGCGCTGTAGGGCGCGTCGTTCACCAGGGTCGCCGGCATCACGCCGGCTTCCAGCGCGGCCGAGTACAGGAAGGGCTTGTAGGCCGAGCCCGGCTGGCGCCGCGCCTGGGTGGCGTGGTTGAAGGGCTGGCGGTTGAAATCGAAGCCGCCCACCAGCGCGCGCACCCGGCCGCTGCTGGCGTCCAGCGCCACCAGCGCGGCCTGCACCTCGGGCCATTGCGTCAGCTGCCAGGTCCCGGGCTCGCCGGCCTTGCCCGCTGCCTGCTGCACCACCCGCACCACGGCCCCGGGGCGGATGGCCAGATCGGCCGGTGCGCCGCGGGCGATGGCGGCTTCGGCGCCGCGCTGGCTGTGGGTGCTGACGGCCACCCGCTCGCCGCTGGCCAGCTGCACCTGCAGCTGCTTGGGCGTGGTGCGCAGCACCACGGCCACCCGCAGGTCGTCGTCGTCGCGGTAATCCTTCAGCGCCAGGGCGGCAGCGGCCTCGGCGTCCATGCGGCCGCTGGGCGCCAGGCTCTCCTGGCCCTCGGGGCCGCGCCAGGGCTGGCGGCTGTCGTAGGCCAGCACGCCGCGCTGCACCGCCGCCACGGCGGCCTGCTGGTCGGCCGCCCGCAGGCTGGTGTGCACCCGCAGGCCCTGCGAATAGGCATTCGGCCCGAAGCGTTCCACCACCACGCGGCGCGCCATCTCGGCCACATGGTCGGCACGCAGCAGCTGCTGGCTGGGGCCACGCAGCCGCAGCACCTCGGCCTTGGCCGTGGCCTGCTGCGCCGGCGTGATGGCGCCGGTGGCCACCATGCGCGCCAGCACGATGCGCTGGCGCTGGGTGGCGCGCTCCAGGTTGCTGGCCGGGTTGGCGTAGTGCGGGTTCTGCGGCAGGCCGGCGAGCATCGCGGCCTCGGCGATCGACAGCGCCTCCAGCGGCTTGCCGAAATAGGCCTGGGCCGCCGCCGCGAAGCCGTAGCTGCGCTGGCCCAGGTAGATCTGGTTCATGTACAGCTCCAGGATCTGCGGCTTGTCCAGGCGGCGCTCGATCTCCAGCGCCAGCAGCACTTCCTTGATCTTGCGCTCGGCGGTGAAGCGCTGCGACAGGAAGAAGGTGCGCGCCACCTGCTGGGTGATGGTGGACGCACCCTGGCGCAGGCCACCGGTGAACTGCGCCACCACGGCGCGTGCCACGCCCACCAGGTCGAGCCCGCTGTGGTCGTAGAAGCGTGCGTCCTCCACCGCCAGCACCGCCTGCTGCATCAGCGGCGGGATCTTGGCGATGGGCACGAACTGCCGCCGCTCGGCGCCGAACTGGCCGATCTCCACCCCGTCGGCGGTGAACACCTGCAGCGGCTGGCGCGGCTGGTAGGTGGTGACCGGGTCCAGCGAGGGCAGCTGCGGCCCGAACCAGGCCACCACCAGCACCAGCAGGCCCACGGCGGCCATCAGCGTGCCCAGGCCGCCGATCAGCAGCGCACGCCACAGGCGCTGGCGCGGATGCGCTGCGGTGCTGGGTGGAGGGGTGGGGGGCAGCATGGGCGGCGTGGCGGGCAGGCAACTGCAGGGCCGGCGGCCTGCTGGCCGCGATTATGGGCAGCGGTCTCGGGCCGCTTGTGAGCGAATGCTGCATCTGTGACGCAGTACACGCCGCCGCTGCCGTGCCGCCGGCCTGGTGTAGGGTGTGGCCCGCGATGCCGATGCCCCGACCGCCCGTTCCTGCCCGGCCTGCCAGCCGCAGCGCCCTGACCGGCCTGGCGCTGGTGCTGTTGCTCGCCGCCTGCGCCAGCCCACCACCGCCGCGGCCCGCCGGCGCCCATGCACCGGCCGGTCCCGCGCCACGGCCGCTGCCGCGCCCTGCACCGCCGGCCGAGACGGGTGTCGACGGCCCCGAGGCGAACCCACCCCCCGACCTGCTGCAGGTGCCCGACGCCGAGCCGCGGCTGGAGGCCGTGCGCCCGGGCGGGCCCAACAAGCCGTATGCGGTGCTGGGCCAGGCCTACACCCCGCTGGCGGGTGACCCGCCCCTGATCGAGCGTGGCCTGGCCAGCTGGTACGGCCGCAAGTTCCATGGCCGCCCCACGGCCAATGGCGAGACCTACAACATGTACGCCATGAGCGCAGCGCACAAGACCATGCCGCTGCCCAGCTATGCCCGGGTGCGCAACCCCGCCAACGGGCGCGAGGTGGTGCTGCGGGTGAACGACCGCGGCCCCTTCCACCCCGGCCGGGTGATCGATCTGAGCTACACCGCGGCGCTGAAGCTGGGCCTGCTGGGCGGGGTGGGTGCGGTGGAGGTGGAGCGCATCACCCACGAGGCCATCCGCAGCGGCAGCTGGCGCGCGGCCACGCCGGTGGACAGTGCGGCGGCCCTGGCGCCGGCGCTGCGGGCCGAGCCGGCGCCGGGCCGGTCCACGGCGCCAGCCCAGGCGGGCGCGCTGGACGACCCCATCGGCGACCTGCTGCAGCGCACCGCCGCGGCCAGCCAGCCGCCTGACGTGCGGCATGCCGAGCCGCTGCCGCCCGAGACGGCGGCACCGGCCCAGGCCGCCACCCATGCGGCCCGGGGTTTCTGGCTGCAGCTGGGCGCGTTTGCGCAGCGAGACGGTGCACTCGGCTTCCAGCAGCGGGTGGCCAGCGAGGCCGCCTGGCTGGCGCCCTTGCTGGCCGTGTTCAATGAGCGCAGCCTGCACCGGCTGCAGGCCGGGCCCTATGCCAGCCGGGATCAGGCCCAGGCCGCGGCGCAGCGCCTGCGCCAGACCCTGCAGCTGGTGCCGGCCGTGGTGGAGCGGCGTTAGGCGGCAGCGCCCGGCGCTGGATCAGGCCGTCGGCACCGCATCTGGCCGCGCGAAGGCGGCGCAGAAGCGCTCGATGGTGGCCTTCACAGCGTGCCTTCGTCGTCCCGCGCGGCCAGCGTGCCCTGGTGGAAGACCATCAGCCAGCGGCCGTCGGCCTGCTGCTGCCAGACGCTGCTGCGCAGGGTCTCGGTGCCGTCGTCGCGCTGCACCCGCCAGGTGGTGAGCGCGGCCCCGGGGGCGACCAGGCGCACCTTGAAGCCACGCGCCTGGCGTGCCTGCGTGGCGGGCTCGGCGGCCAGCACGGCGATGATGCCGTCGCGGTCGAACACCCGGCCCGAGGCGCCGAACTCGGTGAACTCGGGCGTCAGCAGGGCGCGCATGCGGGCGGGGTCGGCGCGCACGGCGGGGTCGAGGATGCTCTCCTCCATGGCGCGCAGCTCGGTGGTCAGGGCAGCCAGATCGGTCATCGCATCACCTCATTGCCAGGACACTTGGGACAGGTCGTTCGCGGCCACCGGCGAGTTGGACCACAGCCCCTTGAGCCCCCGCCGCGCCACCGACACCTGGGACGGGTTGAACAGGAAGGCGTTGACCGCGTCGTTGGCGATCTGGCGCTGGATGTCGCCGTACAGCGCCACCTGGGGCCGGCCGCGTGCGGCCTCGGCGCGCTTCTTCACCAGGGCGTTGAAGGCCGGGTTGTTGTAGCCCCAGTAGTACTCGGGGTTGGCGTACTGCACGTAGTCCAGCGGCTCGACGTGGTTGATGATGGTCAGGTCGAAGTTGCCCTTGAAGGCGCCCGACAGCCACTGCGCCCATTCCACGTTCTCGATCTTGGCGGTGATGCCCACCTTGGCCAGCATGGCGGCCACCACCTCGCCGCCCTTGCGTGCGTAGCTGGGCGGGGGCAGGGTCAGGGTCAGGTTCAGCGGGCCGCTGACGCCGGCCTCCTTCAGCAGGGCGCGGGCCTTGTCGGGGTTGTAGGGGTACAGGCCGGTCAGGTCCACATAGCCCAGGTCGGTGGGCGCGGCATGGCTGCCGATGGGCTTGGCCAGGCCTTCGAGCACACCGTCGATGAACGCCTGCCGGTCGATGGCATGGCTGATGGCGCGGCGCACCCGCACATCGTCCAGCGGCTTCTTCTTGTTGTTGATGGCCAGGATGCCCTTGCCCGCCGTGCTGCCCACCGACACCACGAAGCGCTTGTCGGCGCGCAGCTGGGCGATGGCCTGCACCGCGCCGAAGCGTGGCATGCCGTCGATGTCGCCCGCCAGCAGGGCGGCCACCTGGGCCGCGTTGTCGTTGATGAAGCGGAAGGTGACACGGCGCAGCTTGATGGCGGCGACGTCGCGGAAGCCGTCCCAGCGCACCAGGGTGATGGCGCTGCCCTTCTGCCAGCTGTCCAGCCTGAACGGGCCGGTGCCCACCGGCTGGGTGGCGGTGGTGGCGGCGCTCTGCGGGCTGAGGATCACCGCGGTGGCCTCGCCCAGGCGGAAGGGCAGGGTGGCGTCGGGGTTGTTCAGCGTCAGGATCACCACGTCGGGCTGGGGCGTGGCGATGGACGAGATGTTGTCGAACACCGTCTTCTTGGCCTTGTTGGTGCTGGCCGGTGCCTTGGCGCGCTCGAAGCTGAACTTCACCGCCTCGGCATTGAAGGGCGTGCCGTCCTGGAACTTCACGCCACCACGCAGCTTGAAGGTGTAGGTCTTGCCATCGGGGTCGCTGGCCCAGTCGGTGGCCAGCAGGGGCAGCACGGCGCCGGAATCGGTCACCTTGGTCAGGCCCTCCAGCACGTTGTAGTGCACCACCTCGCCGATGGCGGCGGCGGCGGCCGTGGTGGGGTCCAGGCCGGGCGAGGGCTCCAGCACCATGCCCAGCACCAGGCTGTCCTTGGCGCGCTGGGCGAAGGTGTCCAGACCCAGGCCGGGCAAGGCCAGCAGGGCGGTGGCTTGGGCCAGACGGCGGCGGCTCAGGGTCATGCGGGTCTCTCCTCGTGCAGCAGGGGCTGCGGGTTCAGGGGGTGGTCGATTCTGCGGCCAGCGCGCTGCCGGCCATCACGGCCTCGGCATGGTGGCAGGCCGCCTGGTGGTGGGCGGGGCCGGGCGCCATCGGCCGCAGGGCCGGTGCGGCCTGCAGGCAGCCGTCTTGCCGCCAGGGGCAGCGGGCAGCGAAGGCGCAGCCGGTGGCGCTGCCCGGGCCGCGGTCGGCATCGGCCGGCAGCAGGCTGCGCCGGCGGCGGCTGGCGGCGGCCTGGGCGCCGGAGCGTGCACCGGGCACGGCGTCCATCAGCGCGCGGGTGTAGGGGTGGGCGGCGGCGGTGAACAAGGTCTCGGGCGTGCCTTGCTCCACCACCCGGCCCTGGTAGAGCACGATCACTTCGTCGCACACCAGGTCCACCACCGCCAGGTCGTGGCTGATGAAGAGGTAGGTCACGCCCAGGCGGTCCTGCAGGTCCTGCATCAGGTTCAGCACCTGGGCCTGCACCGACACATCGAGCGCGCTGACCGGCTCGTCGGCCACGATCAGCCTGGGGTTGGTGACCAGGGCGCGGGCGATGGCGATGCGCTGGCGCTGTCCGCCGGAGAACTCATGCGGGTACTTGGACACGTCGCTGGCGCGCAGGCCCACGGCATCGAGCATCTGCGCCGCGCGCTGCTGCATCTCGGCGGCACCGGTCTCGCCTTGTGCGGCCAGCGGCTCGGCCACGATGCGGCCCACGGTCTGGCGCGGGTCCAGGGAGCCGAACGGATCCTGGAACACCATCTGGAAGCCGGCGCGGGCGCGCCGCAGCGCGGCGGCGTCCAGCCGGTGCAGGTCTTGCCCGGCCAGTTTGACGCTGCCGGCGGTGGGTGCTTCCAGGGCCATCACCAGCCGCGCCAGCGTGCTCTTGCCCGAGCCGGATTCACCCACCACGCCCAGGCTGTGGCCGGCGCGCAGCTGGAAGCTGACACCCTGCAGCGCCTGGACCACCGGCGCTGGCGCCAGCAGGCGCTGGCGTGGCAGGCTGTAGTGCTTGACCAGCTGGTCGACCTGCAACAGGGGCTCGGTCATGCCAGTTCCTGCGCCGCATCCAGCCGCAGGCAGCGCGCCAGGTGCCCGGGTGCCACCTGCAGCGCGGGCGGCGGCGCGGCGCGGCAGGCGTCCTGCGCCAGGCTGCAGCGCTCGGCAAAACCGCAGCCGGCGGGCAGGTCGATCAGCTCGGGCACACGCCCGGGGATGGTGGTCAGCCGGTGGCGCCGGCCCGCGCCGGCGGCCGCGCGCAGCCCCAGCTGCGGCCGGGCGGCGAACAGGCCGCGGGTGTAGGGGTGGGCGCGCTGCTGGAACACCGCCTCCGTGGGCCCGGACTCCACCACCGTGCCGCCGTACATCACCAGCAGGCGCTGCACGTTCTCGGCCATCACGCCCAGGTCGTGGCTGATCAGCAGCAAGGCCATGCCGTCCTCGGCCACCAGCTGGGCGATCAGGTCCAGCACCTCGCGCTGGATGGTCACGTCCAGCGCGGTGGTGGGTTCGTCGGCGATCAGCACATCCGGCCCGCAGGCCAGGGCGATGGCGATCACCACCCGCTGCCGCTGCCCGCCGGACAGCTGGTGCGGATAGGCCTGCAGCCGCTGCGCCGCCTGCGGCAGCTGCACCCGCTCCAGCAGGCGCAACGCCTCGGCGCGGGCGGCACTCTCGCTCAGGCCCTTGTGCAAGCGCAGCGGCTCGGCGATCTGGCGGCCGATGCGGTGCAGCGGGTTGAGCGCCGTCATCGGTTCCTGGAACACCATGGCCAGGCGGTTGCCCCGCAGCCGGCACCAGTCGTCCTCGGGCAGGCCCAGCAGCGCACGCCCGTCGAGCCGGATGCTGCCGGCCGCACGCGCCGATTCAGGCAGCAGGCCCATCAGCGCCAGCGCGGTGATGCTCTTGCCGCAGCCCGATTCGCCGATCAGGCCCAGGGTCTGGCCACGCTGCAGCTCGAACGAGATGCCACGCAGCGCATCCGCCGGCCCGCGTGGGGTGTTCAGCGTGACACGCAGGTCTTCCACGGCCAGCAGGGGCGGCCGGTCTGCCGGGCCGCCGCTCATCCGCCGTGGGCGCCCTGCGCGCGCAGCAGGTCGAGGTAGGCGCCCTGCACCAGCTGGTCGGGCAACACGCCCAGGCGCGCCATCAGATCATGCGCGATGGCCGTGCCCTCGGCCTCGGTCTGGCCGGCCTGCAGCATCACTTCCAGCTCCAGGAAATCGCCCAGGCCCTCCACCTGGTCGAGGTGGATGCGGGTGGGCCCCACCAGGGCCAGGATGCGGTGCTTGCGCACCCGGCCGATCAGCCCGCAGGCGCGTGCCAGGGCCTCGCGCAGGCTGTCGGGCTCGGGCGCCGGCACCAGCACGTAGTCCGACAGCTTGGGGCCGGTGGCATCGGGGCGCAGGTAGTGGATCAGCTCGCCCGAGCCATCACCGAACACCCGCAGCTTGAGGCGGCCATGCGGCACGGCGAAGAAGCTGTCGTCCTGGTGGATGCGCTGCAGGTGCTTGTCGTCGCTGAGTGCCTGGGCCAGGGGCAGCAGGGCATCCACGCTGGGGATGCGGGCCTTGATCTCGACATTGGCGGGCATGGGGCCATTGTGGAGCATGCACCCAGGGCTTCAGCCGGCCTTCACCCGGCCGCTGCACACTGCGGGTCTGAGCGTGGGCCTGCTGCCGGCGTCAGGCCCCGGAGACTGGATGCGACCGACCGCCCATTGCGCTGCCCCCCGACATGCCGCCCTGCTGGCAGCCTGCCTGTTGCCCGTGCTGGTGGCCGCAGCCGGCGGGCCGGACGCAGCGCCGCCACCGGCCGATGGCAGCCCGCCCCGGGCTGATGCAGGCCTGCGCTATGCCCTGGGCCTGGCGCTGATCGACGCGCCCACCTATGCCGGGGCCAGCGGGCGTGAACAGAAGCTGCGGCCGCTGTGGGCGCTGCGCTACGGGCGCCTGCGCATCAGCGGCGCCCGCGCGTCGGGCCTGCTGGGGCCACCGTCGGTGGAACGTGGTTCGGGGGCCAGCGCCGACCTGCTGGATGGCCCGCGCTGGAAGCTGGGCCTGGGCCTGCGCATCGACAACGGCCGGTCCGCGGGTGACGACCCGGCGCTGGCCGGCCTGCCACCGATCCGCCGCACGCTGCGCGCCAGGCTGCACGGCGGGCTGAACCTGGGGGCGGGCTTCAGCAGCAGCCTGTCGTATGCGGCCGACATCCTGGGGCGCGACGGAGGCGCCCAACTGGGCTGGGGCCTGGGCTATGGCTGGACACCCTGGCCGACGGCCAGCGCCTCGGTGGGCTTGGGTGCCACCTGGGCCGACCGGCGGCACATGCAGACCTACTTCGGCATCACGCCCGGGGTGGCGCAGCACAACGGCCGCATGGCCTTCGTGCCAGGCGCCGGCCTGCGGGATGTGCATGCCGGCCTGGCGCTGCAGGTGCCGCTGCAGGGCCGCTGGACCCTCGTGGGTGGCCTGGCGCTGTCGCAGCTGCGGGGTGATGCCGCCGCCAGCCCGCTGACACGCCGGCCCTTCGGTGCCACGGCCAGCCTGGCGCTGGCCTGGCGGTCGCAGTGAGGCTGGATCAGCGCGAGCGCTGCTGGTCAGGCCCGGGGCCCCGGCGCTCGATGTGGCGGAAGGTGATGCGACCCTTGCTCAGGTCGTAGGCCGACAGTTCCAGCGACACGGCGTCACCCGCGAGGATGCGGATGTGGTGCTTGCGCATCTTGCCGGAGGTGTAGGCGATCAGCTCGTGGCCGTTGTCCAGCGTGACACGGTAGCGCGAGTCGGGCAGGACTTCCGTCACCTTGCCCTGCATCTCGATCAGTTCTTCTTTGGCCATCTGGCGGAAATCTCCTGCAATGCGGTCTGCTTCGGGGGCCGGGCTGTTCGCTGCCGGCCTGGTTCTGGGCCGGTTGAGCGGATCTGCAGAGCCCCGGCGCGTTTCGTGCAGAACCCAGCATTGTACCCGCTGGCGCAGATTCTGCTGCTTCAGCGCTTGCGCGCGAGCTTGGGGTCCAGCAGATCGCGCAGGCCGTCGCCCATCAGGTTCAGGCCCAGCACGCTCAGCGCGATGGCCACGCCGGGGTAGACGGCCAGCATCGGCGCCTGGAACAGCAGGCTCTGGGCCTCGTTGAGCATGCGCCCCCAGCTGGGCTGCGGCGGCTGCGTGCCCAGGCCCAGGTAGCTGAGCGCGGCCTCGGCCAGGATGGCGGTGGCAAACGAGATGGTGGCCTGCACGATCAGCACGCTGGCGATGTTGGGCAGCACATGGTTGAGCGTGATGCGCCACGGCCCGAAGCCCGCTGCCCGCGAGGCGAGCACATACTCACGTGCCCACACCGCCTGCGCCGCGCCACGGCTGATGCGGGCGAACACCGGGATGTTGAAGATGCCGATGGCCAGGATGCCGGTGAGCAGGCCCGGCCCGTAGATGGCGCCCAGCATGATGGCCGACAGCAGGGCCGGGAAGGCGAAGGTGAAGTCGGCGGCGCGCATCACCAGTTCGTCCACCCAGCCGCGGCGTGCCGCCGCCAGGCAGCCCAGGGCCACGCCCAGCAGCAGGCCGATGCCCACGGCCACCAGGCCCACCACGATGGCGTTCTGCGCGCCCACCAGCAGTTGGCTGGCGATGTCGCGGCCCAGGCTGTCGGTGCCCAGCCAGTGGGCAGCGCTGGGCAGTTGCAGCTTGTTGGGGATGTCGATCTCGGCCGGTGGGTAGGGTGCCCAGAACAGGCTGAGCACGGCCGCCAGCAGCAGCAGGCCCGACAGCAGGGCGCCGACCAGGAAGCTGGGGTTGCGCAGTGCGCGGGCGCCGAAACCCGGCAGGCCGCGGGGCGCGGGGAGTGCGGCGGGGGTCATGCGTCGGATGCCTTCAGCCGCGGATCGACCACCGCATACAGCACATCGACCAGGAAGTTCACCACCACCACCACCGCCACCAGCCCCATCACCACATCACGCACCACCACCAGGTCGCGGTTGGCGATGGCCTGGAACACCAGGCGGCCGATGCCTGGCAGCACGAACACGTTCTCCACCACGATGGTGCCGGTGATCAGGTTGGCGAACTGCAGGCCCATGATGGTGAGCACCGGGATCATGGCGTTGCGCAGCACATGGCGCCACAGCGTCTGGCGGCGGGACAGGCCCTTGGCGCGGGCGGTGCGCACATAGTCCTCGCGCAGCACCTCCAGCACCGCCGAGCGGGTGACGCGCGCCAGGATGGCCGCCTGCACCAGGGCCAGGGCGATGGCCGGCAGGATCAGCGCCTTCAGCCCGTCCCACAGGCCGCCGCCGTCGTCCTCGGTCCAGCCAGGAAAACCGCCGGCGCTGACCCACTGCAGCTTCACCGCGAACAGCAGGATCAGCAGGATGGCGAACCAGAAGCTGGGGATGGCGATGCCCAGCTGGCTGGCGGCCATCACGCTCACGTCGCCCAGCTGGTTGTGGCGGGCGGCGGCATAGATGCCCAGGGCCAGCGCCAGCACGGTGGTGAGCAGCATGGCCAGCACGCCCAGCGGCAGGGTGACGTGCAGGCGCTCGGCGATCAGCTCGGCGGTGGGCGTGTCGTAGGAGAAGCTGTTGGCCGTGCGGCCCTGCAGCAGGCCGCCCACCCAGTGCGCATAGCGCTGCAGCGGCGGGCGGTCCAGGCCCAGCTTCTGTTCCAGCGCGGCAATGGATTCGGGCGTGGCCGTCTCGCCCAGCATCACCTGGGCCACGTTGCCGGGCAGCAGCTCCAGCACGGTGAACACCAGCACCGAGGCCACGGCCAGCGTGGCCAGGAAAGTCAACAACCGTTTGAAGAGGAAGACGCTCATGCAGGGGCAAAGGGAACGGCAGCGCCCGCATGATGCCCGAAGCCGGCGGCTCGGCCGCCACAATCCGGGCTGGCCGCATTCCACTGGAGACCCCATGCAGCACCTCCCCCGGCGCGCCTGCGCCGCACTGGCCGGCCTGCTGCTGGCCCTGGGCACGGCCCTGGCACAGCCTGCCGGCCCGCTGGCGCCGAAGCAAGCGCGCGACGTGAGCGTGCACGGCGACCCCCGCAGCGACGACTACTTCTGGATGCGCCAGCGCGACGACCCGCGCCTGCTGCCGCACCTGCAGGCCGAGAACACCCATGCCGACGCCTGGCTGGCGCCGCACCGCCCGTTGCAGAAGACGCTGTACGACGAGATGCTGGGCCGACTGCAGCAGGACGACGAGGCCGTGCCCTACCGCGAGGGGCGCTGGTGGTACTCCACCCGCACCCGCGAGGGGGCGGCCTACCCCATCCACATCCGCCGCCCGGCCGTGGGGCCGGAGCGGCGCTTCGACCCCGCAGCGCCCGAGCAGGTGCTGTTCGACCTGAACCGCATGGCCGAGGGCCAGGCCTACCTGTCGATGCCGCTGCGTGTGCTCAGCCCGGACGGCCGGCGCGCTGCCTACGCCACCGACCTGACCGGCGGCCGCGACAACCTGCTGCAGGTGCGCGACATCGCCAGCGGACGCGACCTGGACTGGCGGTTGCCCGAGGTCAGCAGTGCGGCCTGGGCGGCCGACAGCCGCACCCTGTTCTACGTGACCATGGATGCCGCCAAGCGCAGCCACCGGCTGTGGCGCGCCGTGCCCGGCAGCGCGCAGGCGCCGGTGCTGGTGCATGAAGAGCCGGACGCGCAGTTCGACATCCAGGTGCGCAGCACGCGGGACCAGCGCTGGCTGGTGCTGGAGACCGGCAGCAAGGACGAATCCGACAGCCGGGTGCTGGACGCACGCCGGCCCACCGGCGCCTGGCGCAGCGTGCTGCCACGCCGGCCCGGCGTGCTCTACGACCTGGACCACCGCGCCGGCCTGTTCTACCTGCGCATCAACGACACCGGACCCGATTTCCGCCTGGTGACGGTGGAGGCCCGCGCGCCGCAACGCGCTGCGCCACGCGAACTGATCGCCGCCGCGCCGGGGCTGATGCTGGAGCAGGTGGACCTGTTCCGCCACCACCTGGTGGTGACCGAGCGGCGCGGCGGCCTGCATGCGCTGCGGGTGCGCGACCTGCGCCGCAGCGGCCCGGCGGCCGAGCACCTGGTGCAGTTCGACGAACCGGCCTACCTGGTGCAGGGCCTGCAGAACGCCGAGTTCGACACCCGCAGCTTCCGCTTCAGCTACCAGTCGATGGTGACGCCGCAGACGGTCTACGACTACGGGCTCGACGACCGCCAGCGCCAGCTGCGCAAGCGCCAGCCGGTGCTGGGTGGCTACGAGCCGGCGCGTTATGCCAGCGAACGCCTCAGCGCCCGTGCGGCCGACGGCACGGCCGTGCCCATCTCGCTGGTCTACCGGCGTGACCTGCGGCGCGGCGGCCCGCAGCCGCTGCTGCTGTACGGCTATGGCAGCTACGGCGCGCCCAGCGACCCCAACTTCAACCCCAGCCGCCTGGCGCTGCTGGACCGGGGCGTGGTGTTCGCCATCGCCCACATCCGCGGCGGTGGGGAGCTGGGCCGCAGCTGGTACCAGGCCGGCAAGATGGCGCACAAGCAGAACACATTCGGCGACTTCATCGCCAGCGCCGAGGCGCTGATCGCCCAGGGCTACACCAGCCCGGCGCAGCTGGCCATCCTGGGCGGCAGCGCCGGCGGCCTGCTGATGGGGGCGGTGGTGAACCAGCGGCCCGAGCTGTTCCATGCCGTGGTGGCCGAGGTGCCGTTTGTCGACGTGGTCAACACCATGCTGGACGAGACCATCCCGCTCACCACGGCCGAGTTCCAGGAGTGGGGCAACCCCAAGCTGCCAGAGCAGTACCGCTGGATCCGCGCCTACAGCCCCTACGACAACCTGAAGCCCGGCGCCTACCCGGCGATGCTGGTGCGCACCGGCCTGAACGACAGCCAGGTGCCCTACTGGGAGCCGGCCAAGTACGTGGCCAGGCTGCGGGCGCTGAAGACCGATGCCAGGCCGTTGCTGCTGAAGGTGAACCTGCAGGTGGGCCACGGCGGCGCGTCGGGCCGCTTCGACGCCCTGCAGGAGCGCGCCGAGGCCTATGCCTTCCTGCTGGCGCAGTGGGGCATCAGCCGCTGAGGCCCGGCGCTCAGATGTCGAACTTCACGCCCTGGGCCAGCGGCAGGGCACGCGAGTAGTTCACCGTGTTGGTGGCGCGGCGCATGTAGTGCTTCCAGGCGTCGCTGCCACTCTCGCGGCCGCCACCGGTTTCCTTCTCGCCGCCAAAGGCACCGCCGATCTCGGCGCCCGAGGTGCCGATGTTGACGTTGGCGATGCCGCAATCGCTGCCGGCAGCGGCCAGGAAGGCCTCGGCCTCGCGCAGGTCATTCGTGAAGATGGCCGAGGACAGGCCCTGCGGCACGTCGTTCTGCAGTGCGATGGCCTCGTCGAAGGACGCGTACTTCAGCAGGTAGAGGATGGGGGCGAAGGTCTCGTGCCGCACCACGGCGCTCTGCGCCGGCATGCGCACCAGGGCCGGCGCGGCATACCAGGCGTCGGCCTGGCCGGCCACCGGCACACGGTCGCCACCGGCCACGCTGCCGCCCTGGTCGCGTGCCTGGTCCAGCGCGGCCTGCATGGCCTGGAAGGCGGCTTCGTCGACCAGCGGGCCCACCAGCACCCCGGGCGCGCGTGGGTCACCGATCTTCAGGCTGGCACGGGCGCGCTCCAGCCGCATGGCCAGTTCGTCGTGGATGCTGTCGTGGGCGATCACCCGCCGCGTGGTGGTGCAGCGCTGGCCGGCCGTGCCGTAGGCGCCGAAGAGGATGCCGCGCACCGCCAGGTCGAGGTCGGCCGAGGGCGCCACGATGATGGCGTTGTTGCCACCCAGCTCCAGCAGGCAGCGGCCGAAGCGCGCCGCCACCCGCGGGCCCACGGCCCGGCCCATGCGGGTGGAGCCGGTGGCCGACACCAGGGCCACCCGCGTGTTGTCCACCAGGGCCTCGCCCACCGGCGCCAGGCCGTTGAGCACCTGGCTCAGGTGGTCGGGCGCCTCGCCGCCATGGCTGCGGAACTGCGCCAGCGCCGCGTCGAACAAGGCCTGTGTGGCCAGGGCGGTGAGCGGCGTCTTCTCGCTGGGCTTCCAGACCACGCTGTCGCCGCAGACCAGGGCCAGCGTGGCGTTCCAGGCCCACACCGCCACCGGGAAGTTGAAGGCGCTGATCACGCCCACCACACCCAGCGGATGCCACTGCTCCATCATGCGGTGGCCGGGGCGTTCGCTGGCGATGGTCAGGCCGTGCAGCTGGCGCGACAGACCGACGGCGAAATCGCAGATGTCGATCATCTCCTGCACCTCGCCCTCGCCCTCGCTGCTGACCTTGCCGGCCTCCAGCGTGACCAGGGCGGCCAGCGTGGCCTTGTGCGTGCGCAGCTGGGCGCTGAACAGGCGCACCAGCTCGCCACGGCGCGGCGCGGGCACGCTGCGCCAGGCCAGGAAGGCGGCGTGCGCGCGGCCCACCGCGGTGCCGACATCGGCCGCCGTGGCCGGGTGCACCATGCCGGTGGTGCTGCCGTCGATGGGGGAGCGGGCGCGCAGGCTGCCGCCGGTGTAGGCGGCGGCGGGAACGCCCAGGGTGCTGAGGAGTTGGTGTGCGGTGCTCATGCCGGAATCATCCCTCAACCGATGCTCTCGACCTGCCGGCTTTGCTGGTAGGCGCTGCCGAAGCGGTTGGCCAGAAAGGCCGGCAGCGCCACCTGCTCCTGGCGGATGAAGCCCTGCTGCGGCAGCTGGCCGGCGCGGAACAGGTCCACCGCGGCGCAGATGCCGGCGGCGGTGGTGATCTGGATCGCCGACAGCGCGGCGCCCTCCGTGCGGTCGGCAAAGATCTTGCGCGCAAACACCTCCTGCAGCAGCTGGCCGCAGCGCAGGCCGCTGACGGTGACGAACACCAGCACCACGTCCTGCATGGTGCCGGGCACGCTCTTGCGCAGGATGTCCTTCAAGGTCTGCTGGTCATCGCGCAGCTGCAGGTCTTCCAGCAGCAGCTTCATCAGCGCCTGGTGGCCGGGGTAGCGCACGCTCTTGTAGTCCAGCGTGCGCACCCGGCCGGCCAGGGTCTCGCACAGCGTGCCCAGGCCGCCGCTGGTGTTGAAGGCCTCGTACTCGGTGCCGTCCAGGCTGAAATGCTCCAGGCCTTCCAGCGGCAGCACCTCGGTGGCCTGGCCGTCGCGGATGGCCTCGCAGGGGTGGCAGTACTCGTTGATCAGGCCGTCCACGCTCCAGGTCAGGTTGTACTTCAGCGCGTTGGTGGGAAAGGCCGGCAGCGCGCCCACCCGCATCTTGACGTCGTGCAGCACCTCGAAGCCCTGGGCCAGGTGGTGGGCCACGATGCCGATGAAGCCCGGCGCCAGGCCACACTGCGGCATGAAGGCGGTGCGCGCGCCGGAGGCCAGCTGCTGGATGGCGCGGGTGGCGGCCACGTCCTCGGTCAGGTCGAAGTAGTGGCAGCCGGCCTCGCGCGCCAGCGTGGCGGTGGCCACGGCCAGGTGGTAGGGCAGGGCATTGACCACGGCGTCGTGGCCACGCAGCGCCGCCAGCAGGGCGGGCTGGTCGCCGGTGTCGATCTGGCGGGGGGTGATGCCCGCGCCCTGCACACGCGCCAGCGCCTGCGGGTTCTTGTCGATCAGCGTGACCTGGTAGTCGCCGGTGGCGGCCAGCAGGCGGGCGATGGTCTGGCCGATGTGGCCGGCGCCGAGCAGGGCGATGTGCATGGGGGCTCCGCAGCAAGGGGTTGGATGCCTGCAGTCTGCCCAGGGCGGGTGACGAACAAAACAGTGAGTTCGTCGAAATCAGTGGTGGCTTCGCCGTTTTGTCAGCTGGAAGCCGCCACAACGGCAGAATCAGGCCATGGAGCCCGACGACCTCGACCGCCAGCTGATCAGCCTGCTGCAGGCCAACGCCCGTGAGAGCACCGCCAACCTGGCGCGCCGGCTGGGGGTGGCGCGCACCACGGTGGTGGCGCGCCTGGCGCGGCTGGAGCGCAGCGGCGTGATCGTGGGCTACACCCTGCGCCTGGGCCAGGACGCCCAGCGCCCGCCGCTGCGCGCCCATGTGGGCATCACCGTGCTGCCGCGCAGCGGGCCGGCGGTGGTGGCGGCGCTGGGCAAGCTGCCCGAGCTGGTGCAGCTCAGCAGCGTCAGCGGCGAGTTCGACTACATCGCCGTGCTGCAGGCGCCCAGCACCCAGCGGCTGGATGCCCTGCTCGACGCCATCGGCCAGGTGGACGGGGTGCAGAAGACCACCACCTCGGTGGTGCTGGCCGTGCGCATCGACCGCGGCGCATGAGGCAGCCCTGGGCTCGGTGACAGCAGCCAAGCGGCCGCCGTGGAACCGGCTTTGCCGGGCCACTGGCGGCGCCCCCCTGGGGGGGAGCGCCGCAGGCGCTTCGGGGGGGGGTTAAAACTCGTAGCGCAGCGTGGCCTGCACGGCCCACTGGCTCTCGCCCTTGACCTGCTTGGTGCCCTGCGGCTCCAGCGTCGCCAGTGAGTAGACGTACTTGCCGTCCTGCATGCCGCGGTAGTTGACGAAGCTGCGGGCGATGCCGCCGCCGGCCACGCCGCCGAAGGCTGCGGTGTTGAAGGCCACTTCGCGGATGTGGCCCCAGCGCTTGTCCAGCATGTTGCCCACGTTCAGCAGGTCCAGCGTGAACACACCCTTGTGCTTGCTGCTGAAGCCCGGCACCTCCTGGCTGAAGCGCAGGTCGAAGCTGTTGACGAAGGGGTTGTAGCTGCTGGCGCGCTTCACCGTCTTGCCGCGCGCGCTGTTCAGCTCGGGGTTGGCGGCCACGATCTCCCAGAACCGGGCCTCCTCGGCCGCACCACCGGAGAACACCACCTCGCCCGAGCCGGGCGCCTTGGGGATGTACATCAGGTCGTTGCCGTCAAAGCCGTCGCCGTTCAGGTCGTTGAAGTAGGTCCAGCTGTAGGGCACACCCTTGCGGCCTTCGTAGAACAGGCCGATGGTGGTCTTGTAGCTGCCGATCAAGGCCTTGGACCAGGTGACGGCGGCGCTGACGCGGTCGCGGATCAGGTAGGCCGAGTTCGCCGTCACCTCTTCGTTCGGGCTGAAGATCGCCCGGTTGCCGAAGTTGGAGCCGGCGGTGGACGAGGTCAGCGGGCTGACCTCGGTGGCCGAGGTGCGGGTGTAGGCCGCCTGCCAGGCCAGGCCGGGCAGCGGCTGCTGGCGCAGGCTCAGCGTCAGCTGGTTGCCCCTGCCCTTGTCGGTGTCGGTGGCCTGCAGCACGTTGTTGTAGCCGGCATTGCTCAGCGCCCGCGTGCTGACGGCGGTGGTGCAGCCGGCGCCGGTGGCGCGTGTGCCGCTGGCCGTCCAGCAGGCCGGGTTGTAGCCGCTGGCATTGAAGTACATCGGCCGCCCGTCCGGCCCGGTGCCGGTGGCCGCGCCCAGGTTCAGCTGCTGGTAGTAGATGGCGCTGTTGGTGCGGGTGTGGATCCACTCGGCCCCGGCCTGCAGGCCGAACCAGGGCAGCTCACGGTCGAAGGCCAGGTTGAACTTCCACACCGAGGGCTGGCGCACGCCGGGGGCCAGGAAGTCGACATTGGTCTGCGGTGTGGAACTGCCCAGGCCGGTGGTGGGCTGCAGCGCCGGGTCGGCGTTGAACAGGCCGTCGGTGGTGGGGCAGGCGGGCAGGCTGCCGGTGCCGCAACCCAGGGTGCGCAGCACCACGCCGGTGTTGGAGTAGGGGTTGCTCAGCCAGACCGAGGCCGCCTCGCCCTGGAACAGGCCCACACCACCACGCAGCTGGCCCTTGCGCCGGTCGCTGGGGTCCAGCGCCCAGTTGAAGCCCAGGCGCGGCTGCACCAGCTTCTCGCCGTCGATGGTGCGGGTGTTGTCGATGCCGAAGCCGCCGGTGGCGCGGGTGCCGGTGCCCAGGCCGGTGACGGTGCCGGGCACGGCGGCGGCAGCCACCGCCGTGTTGGCCAAGGGCTTGTCGCCGGAACTGCTCTGGTCCAGCCGCAGGCCCAGCGTCACCGCCAGCTGCTTGTTCACGGTCCAGGTGTCCTGCAGGAACACGCCGGCGTTGGTCAGCGACCAGTTGGCCGCTGCATCGTCCACGGTGCGGCCAGCGGCTGCGGCCGCCAGGGTGTAGCTGACCGGGCGGCCACGCTGGAAGTTCTCCAGCACCGCCGCGTCCACCTGGGCGGCCGTGGCCGTGGCGCAGTTGATGGCGCCGAAGCTGTAGCTGACCGTGGCCGAGCTGTTGATGCAGCGGAACACGTAGTTGCCCTTGGTGTCCTGCACAAAGGCGTTGAACACGTCGTTGCGGCTGATGTCGACGCCGCCCTTCAGCTCATGCGCGCCCAGGTTCCAGGTGCCGGCGAAGTAGGCGTCCTTGGTGTTGGTGGTCAGCTGGTTGAAGTGGCGGCTGCGCTCGGTGCCGAAGAGCAGCGAGGTGTTGCGTGTGCCGCTGCCGGTGGGCGAGACGCCGGTGAAGTTCAGCGACACCTGCGGCATGTTGATCAGCACATCGGGCAGGCTCTCGTAATCACGCTTGGAGAGCTTGAACTCGGTGCTGAAGTTCGGCGACCAGTCGGCAAACCACTGGCCCACCACCGAGGTGATGGTCTTGGCCTGCGGATACCAGTGGGTGTTGAACGACAGCGCGGTGGCGTTCACCGCCGGAAACTGCGGCTCGGTCTGCTCGGTCTTGTTGTAGCGCAGGCTGGCGCGGTGGTCGTCGCTGATGTTCCAGTCCAGCTTCAGCAGCGCATCCTTGACCACCAGCTCCACCCCTGCGGGCACGTCGAAGCTGCCGATGTTCCGGCCGTAGGTGGTGCTGGCGATGCCGGCGGCGGCGTCGATGGCGGCCTGGTTGATCAGCACATTGGTGTTGCTGTCACCGATCGGGCCGAAGCTGGGCGCGGTGCGCGAACTGGTCAGCTCTTCGTAGTTGGCGAAGAAGAACAGCTTGTCTTTGAGGATGGGCCCGCCCAGGGTGAAGCCCTTGGTGTCCTCGGTGAACGGTGCCGGTGCCGAGAACACGCCGGTGGTGTCGTTCTTGCGCCGCCCGGCCAGATCGTCGTTGCGGTAGACGTAGTAGACGCTGCCCTTGAACTCGTTGGTGCCGCTCTTGGTCACCGCGTTGATGTTGGCGCCGGTGTAGCCCTTCTGGCTGACGTCGTAGTTGCTGATGTTGACCTGGGCCGACTGGATGGCGTCGATCGAGATCGGCTGCTTCAGCGTGGGCAGGTTGTTGTCTTCCAGGCCGAAGGTGTCATTGGTGGTGACACCGTCGATGGTGACCGAGTTGTAGCGGAAGTTCTGGCCACCGGCCGAGATGCGGCCACGTTCCTTGTCGGTCTGCGCCACCCGGGCGTCGGTGCGGGCGTAGTCCTGCAGGTTGCGCTGGATGGACGCCAGTGCGTTCAGCTGCGCATTGCTGATGCTGCTGCCCGCGCCCATGTTGCTGCGGCTGAAGGTCTGGCTCAGCGCCTGGCCGGTGACCACCACGGTGGCATTGCCCAGGGTGGCGTCCAGCGTCAGCGTCTCGGCCAGGGCCAGCACCACGCCGCTGCGGGTTTCGGTCTGGCCGCCCTGGCGGATGGTGACGGTGTAGGGCCCGCCCACCCGCAGGCCGCGTGCGGCATAGCGCCCGTCGGCATCGGTGGTGGTGTTGCTGGTGGCGCCCGATTCGGTGTGCAGGATGCTGACGCTGGCGCCGGCCACGGCCTTGCCGTTGCCATCGACCACCCGGCCACCGATGGCGGCGGTGGTGTTCTGCGCCAGGGCCGGCGCGGCCGCGACGATGGCCACCGCAGCGCCGAGGGCGCTGCGGGCAAAGCTGTTCCACGGGTGGTGGCTCAAAGGCGTTCTCCTCGCTGCAGTTGGGAATCGGGGCGGACATCGGGGCGGTGTCGCAGGCCGGTTGAGCAAGTTGCCTGCCAACGGCTGCTGCCCAGCCTGGGGGCCAGATCCTGATCGACGGGTCAGTTTGTGACAACGATGCGCGCCCGCCCGGCTGCTCACCACCGGGATTTGCCCCGTGTTGGGGCTTTGCATCACCGTTGCTGGTGCGTGTCGCTGCTGTAAAGCGGTGGCCGCTTCAGGCCCGCTGCCGCGGCGCCAGCCCCTCGGCCGCACCCCAGGCCCGCAGCTGCGCCTGGGCCGCCGCCCGCGCGGCTGGCGGCAGAAACGATGCCGCCGCGGCGTCCAGGCCCATCTGCAGCAGCTCGTCCCAGCCGAAGCCTGCCTGCACCAGGCGGGCCGCCTCGGTGCTGTGGTCGACGCGTGACATCAGTCGGTTGTCGGTGTGGAACGACAGGCTCAAGCCCGCCCGCCACAGCGCATGGATGGGATGCAGGGCCAGCGAGGCGGCGGCGCCGGTGTGCAGGTTGCTGGTGGGGCAGATCTCCAGGTGCAGGCCATGCCGGCGCACCTCGGCCAGCACGGTGCCGGCATCGGGCGCGGCGATCAGGTCGGCCAGTCGCACGCCATGGCCGATGCGGCTGGCGCCCAGGCGCGCGGCCTCCAGCACCCGCGCACCGGCATCGGCCTCGCCGGCATGCAGGGTCAGGCCCAGGCCGGCCTGCTTCACCCGTGCGAGCAGGGCGGCATGGCGGCTGGCGGGCCAGCCGGCCTCGGGCCCGGCCAGGTCGAAGCCCACCACCTGGGCCGCGCCGGGGGCCGGCTGCTGGTGGCAGGCGATGGCCAGCTCGGCGGCCTGGGCGATGCGGGCGTCGCTCTCCTGCCGCATGGCGCACACGATCAGGCCGCTGGGCAGGGCGCTCTGCGACAGCCCCCGCAGCATGGCCGCCACCGCCGCCGCGCCCGGCACACCATGGGCCTCGAACAGCAACGGCGCGATGCGGAACTCGGCCAGCACGCAGCCTTCGGCACGTGCGTCCTCGGCGGCCTCGAAGGCCACACGCGCCAGGCCCTCGGGCGTGGCCATGGCGGCCACGGTCAGGTCGAAGCCACGCAGGTACTCCAGCAGCGACCCGGCATGGGCGCGGGCGTCGAACCAGGCCGCCAGGCTCTCCTCGTCGGGCGCCGGGCTGGCGATGCCACGCTGGCGCAGCAGGTCCAGCAGGGTGGCCACCCGCAGGCCGCCGTCGAGGTGTTCGTGCAGCAGCACCTTGGGCAGCTGGCGGGCACGCTGCAGCAGCGCGGCGGGCAGGGGCGGCAGGCTGTGCGGCGGCATCGGTCCATGCTAACGGAGCCTCGCGGCGCCGGCCCGGGGCGCTGGGCTGCCCAGGCCGACTGCAGGCAAGCCCGGGGCCGGCAGCGGCGTGAGTCTTGCTATCCTGCCGCCCACCATGCCACCCATCCTGCAGGGCTTCCCACCATGAACCACGCTGTGCTGGCCGCTCTCGGCCTGAGTCTCGTCGCCACCGCCGCCATGGCCGACCCCGCCGTCATCTACGACATGGGCGGCAAGTTCGACAAGAGCTTCAACGAGGCCGCCTACAACGGCGCCGAGCGCTGGAAGAAGGAGGCGGGCAAGAACTACCTGGACTTCGAGATCAGCAACGAGGCCCAGCGTGAACAGGCCATGCGCCGCATGGCCGACAAGGGCGCCAACCCCATCATCGGCGTGGGCTTCGCCCAGGGCAGCACCATCGAGAAGGTGGCCAAGGACTTCCCCAAGCTGCAGTTCGCCATCATCGATTCGGTGGTCAAGCTGCCCAATGTGGAATCGGTGGTGTTCAAGGAGCAGGAGGGCAGCTTCCTGGTGGGCATGCTGGCGGCGCTGGCCAGCAAGAGCGGCAAGGTGGGCTTCATCGGCGGCATGGACATCCCGCTGATCCGCAAGTTCCAGTGCGGCTACGAGCAGGGCGCCAAGTACGCCAATCCCAAGGTGGAGGTCACGGCCAACATGACCGGCACCACACCCGCCGCCTGGAACGACCCCACCCGCGGTGGTGAACTGGCCAAGGCCCAGTTCGCCAAGGGTGTGGACGTGGTCTTCGCCGCGGCCGGCGGCACCGGCGTGGGCATCTACCAGGCCGCCAAGGACGGTGGCAAGCTGGCCATCGGCGTGGACAGCAACCAGAACCACATGCACCCCGGCACCATGCTCACCAGCATGGTCAAGCGGGTGGACGTGGCGGTCTACAACCTGGCCAAGAAGACCACGCCGGGCGTCAGCTCGCTGGGCCTGAAGGAAGGCGGCGTGGACTATGCGCTGGACAAGCACAACGAGAAGCTGATCAGCGCCGACATGAAGAAGAAGGTCGACGCGGCCAAGGCCGACATCATTGCCGGCAAGATCCAGGTGGCCGACTACATGGCCACGAACAGCTGCAAATATTGACCGCCCCCGGCGCCTGGCGCCGGCCCCCTAGGGGCTGACCGAACCCGACCGGGGGACCCGGATCGGGCTCGGCTGCTCCGATCACCACCGCTCCCCCTGGCCGCTGCGCGGCCTGTCCCCGGGGGGCGACGAGCACACCGGCCCGCCTTTGACTTCTCCCGCTGTACAGATGCAAGGCATCAGCAAGCGCTTCGGCGCGGTGCAGGCCAACCGCGCCGTGAACCTCACGGTGGCTGCCGGCACGGCGCATGGCATCGTGGGTGAGAACGGCGCGGGCAAGAGCACGCTGATGTCCATCCTCTACGGCTTCTACCAGGCCGACAGCGGGCGGATCGCCATCCACGGCCAGCCGGTGCAGATCGACGGCTCGGCCCAGGCCATCGCGCTGGGCATCGGCATGGTGCACCAGCACTTCATGCTGGTGGAGCCGCTGACGGCGCTGGACAACATCATGCTCGGCGCCGAACCGCACTGGCGGCTGGGCGAGGCGCGTGCGCAGGTGCGGGTCAGGCTGGAGGCCCTGATGGCCGACACCGGCCTGCAGGTGCGCCTGGACACCGCCGTGGAAGACCTGCCGGTGGGCGAACGCCAGCGCCTGGAGATCCTGAAGGCGCTGTACCGCGGCGCCAAGATCCTGATCCTGGACGAGCCCACCGCCGTGCTCACGCCGCAGGAGACCGAGCAGCTCTTCGTCACCCTGCGCCGCCTGCGCGACGCCGGCACCACCCTGCTGCTGATCACCCACAAGCTCAAGGAGATCATGGCCTTGTGCGACGCGGTGACGGTGATGCGCCAGGGCGCGGTGGTGTTCGACGGCCCGATCGGCCAGTGCAGCCTGGACCAGCTGGCCGAGGCCATGGTGGGCAGGCGTGTGCACATCGGCCGCGACGCGGCGGCCCGCGCCGCCACGCCCGGTGCCGCCCTGCTGCAGGCCCAGGGCCTGGCCTGGCGCGATGCGCTGGGTGTGCCGCGCCTGGCCGATGTGTCGCTCACCCTGCGTGCCGGGGAGATCGTCGGCATCGCCGGGGTCTCGGGCAATGGCCAGAGTGAACTGCTGGAGATGCTGTCGGGCATGGCGCGGCCGCAGGCCGGCACGCTCAGCCTGGGCGGCAGGAATTTCACGCCCAGCCGCTGGCTGGACCCGTCCACCGCCCGCAGCCTGGGCCTGGCCCATGTGCCCGAAGACCGCCACCGCTGCGGCATGGTGCTGCCCTTCGCCGCCTGGGAGACCGCCGAACTGGGCTACCAGCGCAGCCCGCGCTTTGCCAGCGCCTGGGGCTGGATGAAGCGCGCGGTGATGCGCCAGGCCACCGCCGAGATGATGGAGGCCTACGATGTGCGCCCGCGCAACCCGGCGCTGCGGGCCAGCAAGTTCAGCGGTGGCAACCAGCAGAAGCTGGTGCTGGCGCGCGAGGCCCTGGCGCCCGAGACACCACCCCGGCTGCTGCTGGTGGGCCAGCCCACCCGCGGGGTGGACATCGGCGCCATCGAGTTCATCCACGGCCGCCTGCGCGCCATGCGCGATGCCGGCGGCGCGGTGCTGGTGGTCAGCAGCGAACTCGACGAGATCCTGGCCCTGGCCGACCGGGTGCTGGTGATGGACCGGGGCCGCATCGCCGGCGAGCTGGCCATCGCCGATTGCACCGAGGCGGCGCTGGGCCGGCTGATGGCCGGGGCCGGTGCCGAGGCCGGTGTTGAACAGCGGGAAGCCGCATGAGGGTTCTCGTCACCGGCGCCAGCGGCCGCATCGGCCGTGCCGTGATGGTGCGCCTGTCGCGTCAGCACCAGGTGCTGGGCCTGGACCGCGCGGCCTCGTCCACCGCGCACTGGGTGGGGGATCTGGCCGACGCAGGCCTGCTGCGGCGGGCGCTGCAGGGTGTGGACGCGGTGGTGCACACCGCTGCCCTGCACGCGCCGCAAGTGGGGCGGGTGCCCGATGCCGAATTCACGCGGACCAATGTGGGCGCCACGCGCACGCTGGCCGAGGCCGCCTGTGCCGCCGGCGTGGCCCAGTTCGTCTACACCAGCACCACCGCGCTGTATGGCGATGCCGCCACGCCGGCACACAGCGCCGGCTGGGTGGACGAGGCCCTGGTGCCCCAGCCGCGCACCATCTACCACCGCAGCAAGCTGGCGGCCGAGCAGCTGCTGGCGTGTTATGCCGAGGCCGGCGCCTTCGGGCTGACGGTGCTGCGCATGGCGCGCTGCTTTCCCGAGACCGCGCCGCAGATGGCCTGCGCCCGCCTGCACCGCGGCGTGGATGCACGCGATGTGGCCGAGGCCCATGCCCGCGCGCTGGACACCGCCCGGCCCGGCAGCCGCGGCTATGTGATCTCCGGCCCCACACCCTTCCAGCCGGGCGACGTGGCGGCGCTGAAGCGGGAGGCCCCCGCGGTGCTGCGCCAGCGCGCGCCGGCCCTGGTGCAGGCCTTTGCCGAACGTGGCTGGGCCCTGCCGGCCAGCATCGACCGGGTCTACAGCCCGGCGCTGGCCCGGCGTGAACTGGGCTGGCAGCCGCGCTTCGGCTTTGCCGAGGTGCTGCGCCAGCTGGACGATGAATCGCCCGAGGTGCTGCCGGCCGGCTTTCTGGTGGCCGACCCTGGCCTGCGGCTGCCGGGCCAGGCAGAGGATTGCCGATGACTGCAGAGCGGGCCGAGCGCCGGGCCGCCCCAAGCCGGCCCGCCATCTCCGTGGGGGATCGGCCGCCGTACCCGGCGGACGAGGGGCAGCCATGACCCAGCCGGTGGAACTGCCACGCTGGATGGACGTGGCCCTGCTGCCCCTGGTCAACCTGGTGCTGGCCCTGCTGGTGTGCGCGGTGGTGGTGGCGGTGGTGGGGCTGGATCCGCTGCAGGTGATCACCCTGCTGGCCAAGGGCGCCTTCGGCAGTGCGGCGGGCATCAGCTACACGCTGTACTACGCCACCACCTTCGTCTTCACCGGCCTGGCGGTGGCGGTGGCCTTCCACGGCGGGCTGTTCAACATCGGCGGCGAAGGCCAGGCCATGTTGGGCGGCCTGGGCTGCGCCCTGGTGGCGCTGTGGCTGGGGCCGCACCTGGGCGCGGCGCTGCTGCTGCCGCTGATGGTGCTGGCCGCGATGGCCGGCGGTGCGCTGTGGGCGGCGGTGCCGGGTGCGCTGCAGGCCTGGCGCGGCAGCCACATCGTCATCACCACCATCATGTTCAACTTCATCGCCTCGGCCCTGTTGGCGTATCTGCTGGTGAATGTGCTGAAGGCACCGGGCAGCATGACGGTGGAGACCGCGCCGTTCAGCGCCTCGGCCCACATGCCCGGCATGCACCAGCTGCTGGGCGCGCTGGGCATCGAATGGCCGCGCACGCCGCTGAACCTGAGCCTGCTGCTGGCGCTGGTGGCAGCGGTGGCGGTGTACTTCTTCCTGTGGCGCAGCCGCGCCGGTTACGAGCTGCGCGCGGTGGGCTTCTCGCCCGACGCGGCGCACTACGGCGGCATCCGCCCCCGGGGCCAGGTGATGCTGGCGATGCTGATCTCGGGCGCACTGGCCGGCCTGCTGGGCATCAACGAGCTGGCCGGCGTGCAGCACCGGCTGCTGCTGGACTTCGTCGTCGGCGCCGGTTTCACTGGCATCGCCGTCAGCCTGATCGGCCGCAACCATCCGGTGGGCATCGTGCTGGCGGCCCTGCTGTTCGGCGCGCTGTTCCAGGGCGGGGCCGAGCTGGCCTTCGAGATCCCCGGCTTCAGCCGCGACATGGTCACCACGCTGCAGGGCCTGATCGTGCTGTTCTCCGGCGCCATGGCCCAGGTGGCGGCACCGGCGCTGGCGCGGGTGCATGGCTGGTTCCGGCCCCGTGCCGCGGTGGTGGAGCCGGCCCATGGATGAGGCCCTGATCGGCGGCCTGCTGGCCAGCACGCTGCGGGTGAGCACGCCGCTGATCCTGTGCGCGCTGGCGGCGGTGCTCAGCGAACGTGCCGGCGTGATCGACCTGGGGCTGGAAGGCAAGATGCTGCTGTCGGCCTTTGCCGCCGGCGCGGCCGGTGCCCTCACCGGCAGCCTGGGCCTGGCCTTGCTGGCCGCCCTGGTGGTGGGCGTGGCGCTGTCGATGCTGCACGGTTATGCCTGCGTCAGCCACACCGGCGACCAGGTGGTGCTGGGCATGGCCCTGACCATGATCGCCGCCGGCCTGAGCGTGGTGCTGGGCATCGCCTGGTTCAAGCAGGGTGGGCAGACCCCGCCCTTGCCCGATGCGGTGCGGCTCACACCCTGGTTCAGCGGCCTGGCCGGCAGCCTGCAGGCCGTGCCGGTGCTCGGGCCCATCCTGGGCGGCGGCCTGCTGGGCCACAACCCCATGGTCTATGCGGCCCTGGCCCTGGTGCCCGGCGTGTGGTGGCTGCTCTACCGCACCCGGCTGGGCCTGCGCCTGCGTGCCACCGGCGACAACCCGGCCATGGTCGACGCCGCCGGCCTCAGCGTGAAAGGCCTGCGCTACGGCGCGCTGGCCGGCAACGGCCTGCTGTGTGCCCTGGCCGGCAGCTACCTGGTGCTGGCGCAGAACGCCAACTTCGTGCCCAACATGACCGCCGGGCGTGGCTACATGGCGCTGGCGGCCATGATCTTCGGCAAGTGGCACCCGGTGCTCGCGCTGTGGGCCTGCCTGCTGTTCGGCTTTCTCGACGCGGTGGCCATCCGCCTGCAGGGCGTGGCCCTGCCGGCGGCGCTGGGCGGCGGGGCGGTGCCGGTGCAGGCCATCCAGGCCCTGCCCTATGTGATGACGGTGGTGCTGCTGGCCGGCTTCATCGGCCGCTCACGCGCGCCGGCGGCGCTGGGCGTGCCCTACGTGAAGACACGATGACCGTCACCGACGACCTGATGGCCCGGCTGGTGGACGCCGCCCGCGCGGCGCGTGAACGGGCCTACGCGCCTTACTCACGCTTCCAGGTGGGTGCCGCGCTGCTCGACGAACAAGGCCGCATCCACGCCGGCTGCAATGTGGAGAACGCCGCCTACCCGCAGGGCCAGTGTGCCGAGGCCACGGCCATCGGCCACCTGGTGCTGGCCGGTGGCCTGCGCATCCTGGCGGTGGCGGTGGTGGGCGTGGCGGCCGATCCGGTCACGCCCTGCGGCGGCTGCCGCCAGCGCCTGCGTGAATTCGCTGCCGACGATGCGCCGGTGTGGGTGGCCGATCTGCAGGTGGTGCGGGCACGCTACACCCTGGGCCAGCTGCTGCCGGCCAGCTTCGGCCCCGCCCACCTGGGGCCGGGCTGAATCTGCGACCATGCCGGCCATGACCGACGACAGCCTGCAGACCGCCCTCCAGACCGCCATCACCACCAGCGCCCAGCGCATCCAGGCGGCCGCGCCCGGCCTGCGACCGGCCATCGCCATCGTGCTGGGCTCGGGCTGGGACGGCATCGCCGACCTGGTGCAGGGCGCCGTCGACATCCCCTATGCCATGCTGCCGGCCTTTCCGGTGCTGGGTGTGGCCGGCCATGCCGGCAGCCTGCGCCTGGGCCACATCGGCGACGGTGCCCAGGCGCGCAGCGTGGCCCTGCTGCGCGGCCGCAAGCATGCCTACGAGACGGGGGATGCGGCGGGCATGAAGGGCGCCATCCGCACGCTGGCCATGCTGGGCTGCCAGGTGCTGGTGCTGACCAATGCCGCCGGCAGCCTGGAGCCCGACATGCCGCCCGGCTCGCTGATGCTGATCAGCGACCACCTCAACATCGTGCAGCGCACGCCCCTGCACGACGAGCCCGGCGCCAGCCGCTTCGTCGACATGGTGGATGCCTACGACGCCTCGCTGCGCGACCAGGCCGCGGCTGCGGCCGAGGCGGCCGGCATCGAGCTGCACGAAGGTGTGTATGCCTGGGTGCTGGGCCCGCAGTTCGAGACGCCGGCCGAGATCCGCATGCTGCGCCTGCTGGGTGCGCAGGCGGTGGGCATGAGCACCGTGCCCGAGACCATCCTCGCCCGCCACGCCGGGCTGCGGGTGCTGGGGCTGTCGATGTTCACCAACTATGCCGCCGGCATGTCGGACGAGGCGCTGAGCCATGCCCACACCCTGGCCACGGCCGGCGCCACCGCGGCGCTGGCGCAGCGGCTGCTGGCGGCGGTGGTGCCGGCGCTGGTGGTGTAGCGCGCCTCGCCCCAGGGCGGCTCACAAGCGCGTCAGCAGGGCGCTGGAGGTGGTGCCATCCGCCTGGTGCGTGTGCAGCTGGCCACCCAGCTGCCGGGCCAGGCCCTCGGCCAGCTTCAGCCCCAGCGACCCCGCCTGGCCGGGCTGCTGCCGGGCGGCCTCGAAGCCCACGCCGTTGTCCTGCACCGTCAGCAGGGCGCCACCTTCGTGCCGCGCCAGCCGCACCCACACCACACCGGCCTGGCCGTCTGGAAAGGCATGCTTGAAGCAGTTGGTCAGCAGCTCGGTGAGCAGCAGGCCGTAGGGGATGGCGTTGTCCAGGCCGGTCTCGATGTCGGCGATCTCGGCCTGCAGCTGCAGGTGGCTGCGGTCCACGCCGTGGGCTTCGGCGATCTGGGCCATCAGCTCGCGGGTGTAGGCCGGCAGGCGGATGGCCGCCAGGTCGCCCGACTGGTAGAGCTTCTCGTGCACCATGGCCATGGCGCGCACACGCTGCACGCTGTCGTGCAGCGCATCCCGCGCCACGCCGGCGGGCAGGGCATGGTGCTGCAGGCTCAGCAGGCTCTGCACCACCTGCAGGTTGTTCTTCACCCGGTGGTACACCTCCTTGAGCAGGGTCTCCTTCTCGGCCAGGGCCCGCTCGGTGGTGGCCTGCTGGCGCTGCCGCTCGCTGATGTCGAACACCGCGGCCAGGGTGCCCAGGCCCTCGGCGGTCTCGATCGCGCTCAGGCCGATCTCGACCGGGAACGCATGGCCGTTGCGGTGCAGGGCACACACTTCCCGCCCCGCGCCCATGGCCCGGGCCGAGCTGCCGGCCAGGAAGCCCTGGCGCACGCCGGCATGCGCGCCGCGCCAGCGTGCCGGGACCAGCATCTCCACCGGCTGGCCCAGCAGCTCGTCGCGGCTGTAGCCGAAGGTGTGCTCGGTCAGCGCGTTGACCATCACGATGCGGCCCTGCGCATCGGCCATCAGCATGGCGCAGGGCGCCAGCTCCACCACCCGCAGCAGGAAGGTGCGCTGCTGGCGCTGCCCGGTCAGGTCGTGGGTGATCTTGGCAAAGCCCACCAGGCCCTGCTGCTCGTCGCGGATGGCGCTGAGCAGCACCCCCGCCCAGTAGCGGCTGCCGTCGCTGCGCACCCGCCAGCCCTCCGATTCATAACGCCCATCACGTGCGGCCGCCGCCAGGGCCAGGCCGGGCCGGTCCTGCGCCACATCCTCCGGGCTGAAGAACATCGCATACGGGCGGCCCAGCACCTGGTCGGCGCTGTAGCCCTTGCTGCGCTGGGCGCCGGCGTTCCAGGTGGCCACCCGGCCCTGCGGGTCCAGCATGTAGATGGCGTAGTCGCGCACGCCGTCCACCAGCAGGCTCAGGCGGTTCTCGCGGTCGGCCAGGTCGCGCTCGGCCTGGCGCTGGGCGCTGATGTCCAGCGCGAACACGAACAGCCCGTGCACCTGGCCGTCGCGCAGGTCGGGGATGAAGCGCATGTCGGTGGTGACGCGGCTGCCGTCGGGCTGGGCCACCACCAGTTCCAGCTGGCCGGGCTGGCCGGCCAGCCCGGCGGTGATCGGCGCCAGGATGCGGTTGTAGGTCGCCGTGCCCAGCACGGCGCTGGCATGGCGGTCGACGATGGCGGCCTGGTCCTGGGCATACCAGTCGAGGAAGGCCTTGTTGGCGAAGCGGTTGTGGCTGCGCACGTCCCAGTAGCTGATGCGCGCGGGCAGGCTGTCCAGCACCAGCTGCAGCATGTGGCTGGTCTCGCGCAGCGAGGCCGTGGCGCGGTTGCGCTCGGTCACGTCCTGCAGCACCGCCAGCGAGCGCACCGGCAGGCCTTGCGCGTCGCGCTCCAGCACCGCCGACAGCAGCACGTCGATCACCGTGCCGTCGTGCCGCCGCATCTGGTGGGGCACCTCGGTGCAGCGGCCGGTGCGCCAGAGCTCGGGCAGCGCCATGTCCTGCGCCGCGTGGGCCGCATCCGGCGTGAGGAAGTCGGACGCCGGCCGGCCGATCACCTCGGCGCGTGCATGGCCCAGGTGCTGCAGCCAGCTGTCGCTGACATGCAGCAGCCGGCCCTGGGCGTCGATGGAATGCAGCATCGCCGGTGTCGACTCGTACAGCAGGCGCTGGCGCGCCTCCGCCAGTTCCAGGCGCTGTTCGGCCTGGCGCTGCTCGGTGATGTCGCGGCCCACCGAATGGATGACCGCCGGACTGCCGCCCTGGGCCGGCAGCAGGCGGTTGGTCCAGTCCACCCAGCGCTCGCGCCCGTCGGCCGACACCATGCGGTTGACCCCGCGCACCGGCGCGCTGGCGCTGGCCACACGCTGCAGATGGGCCACCACGGCGGCGCGGTCGGCGGCCTCCACCAGGTCGGTCAGCGGCAGGCCCTGCAGCTGCGCCGGCGTCTGGCCGAAGAAGCGGGCATAGGCCCGGTTGACATAGCGCAGCGTGCCGTCCAGGCTGGCCAGCGAGACCAGCTCGGACTGGCCCTCGACGATGGCCTGGTAGCTGGCCTCGCTGGCGTCGAGTGCGCTGCGCAGCGCCAGCCGCTGGCGCCGCTCGGCCAGCGCGGTGGCCACCAGCCGCGCCAGGCCCAGCAGCGCGTCGCGCTGCAGCGGGCCGAGCTGGCGCGGTTGCTGGTCGATCACGCACACCGTGCCCAGGCGCTCGCCCTGCGGCATGACGATGGGCGCACCGGCGTAGAAGCGGATGCGCGGGCCCCCGGTGACCAGGGGGTTGTCGGCAAAGCGCGGGTCCAGCGCCGCGTCGGGCACCTCCATCAGCCCGTCGCCCAGGATGGCGTGGGCGCAGAAGGCCAGGTCGCGCGGGGTCTGGTCCACGCCGGGAAGGCCGACCTTGGCCTTGAACCACTGGCGCTGCGCATCGACCAGGCTCACCAGGGCCATCGGCATGGCGCAGAGCTGGGCGGCCAGCGCCGCCACCTGCTCGAACAGCGGTTCGGGCGCGCTGTCCAGCACCTGCAGCGACAGCAGGCAGGCCAGGCGCGCCGCTTCGTCGTCGGGCAGAGCAGCCGCCTGGGTCATGGCCCGGCCGGCAGCTCGATGTGGATGCTGGTGCCGCTGCGCGGGCGGCTGTGCACCGCCAGGCTGCCACCCATTTCCAGCACCAGGCTGCGCGCGATCACCAGGCCCAGGCCCACGCCGGGGATGCGGCTGCGCTCCAGGCCCAGCCGGTCGAAGGGCTGGAACAGGCGCTCCAGCTGTTCCTCGGTCATGCCGATGCCGCTGTCCACCACGCTGAGGCTGATGCGCCCGCCATCGGCGCGGCTGGCCAGGAAGCGCACATCGCCACCCTGGCGGTTGTACTTGATGGCGTTGGAGCCCAGGTTCAGCAGCACCTGGCGCAGCCGGGTCGGGTCGGCCAGCACCACCAGGTCGGCCGGCACGGCCCGGGCCAGCAGCACGCCGTGCGACTGGCCCAGGCTGGACAGCAGCTCCAGCGATTCCTGCACCGCGCCCTGCAGGCCCAGTGGCTGGGGCTCGATCCTGAGCCGCCCCTGGGACGCGCGGTTGATGTCCAGCAGATCGGTCACCAGGGTCAGCAGGTGCTCGCCGGCCACGCGGATGTGGTTGGCATAGGTCTCGGTCTTGGCCGGGTCGCCGCCCTTGAGCATCTGCAGCAGCTGGGCGAAACCGATCACCGCGTTCAGCGGCGTGCGCATCTCGTGGCTGGCGCGGGACAGGAACTCGCTCCTGGCGGCGCTGGCCAGCTCGCCGGCCTCGCGCTTGAGGCGCTCCTCGGCCAGTTCGGCCAGCTGCTGGGCGGCCAGCTTCTGCTGGGTGAGGTCGTGCACCTGGTACAGGTAGCAGGTGGGCGATTCACCCTCGTGCATCAGCGAGACACTGACCAGGGTCCACACCGGCTCGGCACCGTCCAGGCGCCGGTAGCGGCGCTCGAACTGCACCACGTTGCCGGGTGCGGCGCCGCCCAGCAGCTCGTGCAGCCGCTGCTGCTCATGGGCGCGGTCGTCCTCCAGCCCCAGGCTGTGGTGGTTGCAGCGCCGCAGCGCCTCGGCCGTGCCGCCCAGCAACCGGCACAGCGCGTCGTTGGCCTGCATGATCTCGCCGCCCAGCGCCACCAGGGCCATGCCCAGCGGGGCATGGTCGAAGGCGCTGCGAAAGCGCTCCTCGCTGGCGCGCAGCAGGGCTTCCTGGGCCAGGCGCGCGCTGGCATCACGCAGCACCAGCACCGCCCCCAGGCGGCCGCCACCATCGTCGTCGACCGGGCCGGCGGTCTGGTCGACCAGGTGGGCGCCCCCGCCCTGGTCCAGCAGCGACAGGCCGTGCGCGGCCGGCAGCGGGCGGCCACGCGCCAGCACGGCGCGCACCAGCTGGCCGGGGGCGTCGGGGTGGTTTCCGTCGGCCTGGCCGCTGCCACCAGCGGCCACTGGCGCCGCGGGCGGCCGGAAGCGCACCACCTGGTCCACCGGCTGCCCCAGCGCCGCATCGACCGACCAGCCGGTCAGCTGCTCGGCCGCCGGGTTCAGGAAGCGCACCCGCGCGTCCAGGTCGGTGACGACCACGCCGTCGCCGACGCAGCGCAGGGTGTGGGCGAACCAGCGGTCGGCCTGGCGCAGCTGGCGTTCCATGCGCGACTTGGTCAGCGCCACCTCGATGCCGGCGCGCAGCTCCTTGAGCTGGTAGGGCTTGGTCAGGTAGCCATACGGTGCGGTGCGCGCCGCGCGCTGCACCGTGTCGGCGTCGCTGTGCGAGGTGAGGAAGATCACCGGGATGTCGCGCTCGGCGCGGATGCGCTGCGCCGTCTCGATGCCGTCGAGCTGGCCTTGCAGCCGCACGTCCATCAGGATCAGGTCGGGCGCCTGCTGCGCCACCAGGTCCAGCGCCAGCTCGCCGCTGGCGGCCACGCCCGCCACGGCATAGCCCAGGTCGGCCAGCTGCAGCGACAGGTCCAGCGCCACGATGGCTTCGTCTTCGACGATCAGGATGGCCGGGCTGTGCATGGGCGCCACGCTCCAGGGCTGTGAGGGCTGCGATTGTGGGGGGATCGGGCCCGGCGCGCATTCACCCCAGGCGCGGCAGGTCGCTGCTGAACACGGCGCCACCGTCGTCGTGCGCCTGCAGCCGGCCGCCCAGCTGCACGGCCAGGGTGGCCGCCAGCTGCAGGCCCATCGACAGGCTGCGCTGCAGGTCGAAATCGGCCGGCAGGCTGACGCCGCTGTCGGCCACCTGCAGCCGCAGGTGCGCGCCCACCCGCTGCAGCTGCACCCGCACGCTGCCGCGGCGCCCGGCCGGGAAGCCGTGCTTCAGGCTGTTGCCCACCAGCTCGGCCACCAGCAGGCCGAAGGGCACGGCCAGGTCGAGTGCGGCCTGCACCGGCGCCACCTCGGCGCGCAGCGAGATGCCCCGCCCTGCGGCGCCTGCCGCCTCGCCGATCTGCTGCAGCAGGTCGGCGGTGTAGCCGTCGAGTGCCACCGCCGACAGCGTGCCGGTCTGGTAGAGCTTCTCGTGCACCAGGGCCATGGCGCGGATGCGCTGCACGCTGTCGTCCAGCGCCGCCTGGGCCGGGCCCGGCGGCAGCGCCCGGCGCTGCAGGGTCAGCAGGCTCTGCACCACCTGCAGGTTGTTCTTCACCCGGTGGTAGACCTCGCGCAGCAAGGTCTCGCGCTCGGCCAGCGCCAGCTCCAGGCGGCGCTGCTGCTGCTGGCGTTCGGTCACGTCGGCGCTGGCGGAGTAGAAGCCGCGCACCTGGCCGTCCGGGCCGACATCGGGCACCACATGGCTCTCGGTCACGCAGGGCTGGCCATCGACGGTCTCGTCGTGCTCGAAGCGCACCGCCTCGCCCTGCCGGGCCTGCTGCAGCGCTGCGGCCATCACCGGCGACGGCGCCTGCCGGGTCAGCGCCTGCCGGGTGCTGCCCAGGATGGCCTGGCGCGGCAGGCCGTAGCGCTGGCACAGGGCCTCGTTGACGAAGCGGTAGCGCAGCCCGGCGTCGACATAGGCGATGCGCAGCGGCACGTTGTCGGTCACCTGGCGCAGGAACTCCGCGTTGTCGGCCAGCGCCTGCTCGGCGCGCGCACGGCGCTCGTGGTGGCGCGCCAGGGCCACGGCGGCGGCCAGCAGCGTGGCCACCACCGCTGCCAGCAGGGCCAGGCTCCAGCCCACGCGGGTGCGCCACTCGGCCAGTGCATCGGTCAGCGACAGGCCCACCGACACCACCAGCGGAAAGTCGGCCAGAGCGCGGTAGCTGTAGACCCGCTCGGTCTGGTCACGCACCACCACCTGCTGCACCGTGCCGCTGCGCGCGGCCGGCAGATGGGTGCTGAACAGCGGCGTGTCGCGCCAGTTGCGTGCCAACAGCGCCGGGTTGGCCGGCGTGGTGACCAGCAGCCAGCCCTGGTCCAGGAACAGCGTGACGAAGCCCTGGGCGCCCACGTCCAGCGCGTTGAAGGCGCGCTGGATGGTGTCGGTGTCGATGCTGGCGACCAGCCGGCCCTCGGCCGCATCGGCCTCGCCAATGCGCAGGCTGAACGGCAGCGCCCAGCGGCCGCTGCCGTCCTGGGCCATCGGGCCGAAGGCCAGGCCGCCGCTGCGCGCCGCCGCCGGGCTGGCGTCGGCCGGCAGCATGGCCGGCGGCGCCAGGGTGGACAGCAGGGGCCGGCCGGCGGCGTCGACCAGGGTCAGGCCCCGCACCAGGCCGTCGCCGGGCAGCAGGGCCTGCAGCTGCTGCCGCAGCTCGGCATGGCCGTCGCGCTGGGCGGGCGGCACCCGCGCCACCCGCAGCGCCCCCACCGCCAGCGTGGACTCCACCCGGCGCAGCGTCTGGCGCATCTGCTCGTCCAGCAGCCGGGCCAGGTTGGCGGTGTTGGCGCGGGTGGTGCGGATCGCCAGCGCACGCTCGCGCAGCAGGTCGTAGCTGGTGATGGCGGTCAGCGCCACGCAGGCCGCCGCCACCAGCAGCAGCGGCTGCAGGCGGCCGGGTGGCAACAGCTGTCGCATGCTGGCCCTGTGCCGCGCCGGGGGGCTCAGGCGATGTCCAGCACCAGTTGCTGCATGCCCACCCGGCAGCTGCCCAGCGCCAGCGTCAGCCGGCCGCTGCCCGCCACCAGCAGGGTGACGAAGCGCTCGTGGCCGTTGCCCCGTGTCCAGGGCGAGAACACGCTGGGCCCGCCGTGCAGCCCGCCGCCCCAGCCTTCCAGGTGGCCGATCTCGACCACCGCCTCGGTGGGCGCCAGCACACGCAGGCCCTCGCCGCTGGCCGTCAGCCGCAGCGGCTCCACATGCGGCAGGCCCTGGGCCGAAGGCAGGCCGCAGCTGCCCAGGTAGCCGTGGTTGGCCACCCGCAGCTCGATGCGGGTGTGGCCATCGCAGCGCTCCTGCGCCACCACCGCCAGGCTGATGCGCGGCGTCAGCGCGGCCACCCGCAGAAAGGCCGCGCTCTGGGCCCGGCAGGTGGCATCCAGCTGCTCGTACGGCGGGTTCCAGATGCCCACCCGCGGGTCGAAGCCGTTGACCTCCACGGCGCCCAGCTGGGGGTGCTGCACCGGGGTCCAGCGGCCGAAGATGCGGCCGGCGTTGTGCTGCTGGTCGAACCTGGCCAGCGCCCGCATGTCGTCGCGCGTGAGCTTGCTGTAGTGGTCGACAAAAGGCTTCTTGCGCGCGATGCCCAGCTGCTGGAACAGGTCCCACAGCTCCACCACATAGGCCAGGGCGCCGCGCTGGTGGTAGGCGTAGTCCATCATGTCGCCGTGCAGCGGCTTGTCGGGCTCGTAGAGGAACTCGTGGAAGCCGCTCACCGTGGCGTAGCCGGTGTGGGCCGTCATCCAGGCCTCCACCTGCTCGTAGATGCCCAGGTCGCCCGGGTGCATCTTGGCGTCGGGCTTGTCGCCCAGCGGGCGGATCAGCACACCGCCGAAGGTGTGCAGGTTCAGCCACACCATGATGTTGGGGTGGCGGGTGGCGAAGTCCAGCACCGCCCGGGTCTCGGGCGCGCTGCCGGGGTAGTGGCCGGCACCGGCCTGCTGCGGCTCGGGCGCCCAGTGGTAGGGGAAGTTGCGGTTGAAGTCGTAGACCGTGTCGGCCAGGAAGTGGGCATCGGGGATGCGCCGGCCATCGAAGTTGGCGATGTGGCCCTCGGGGTAGAGCCGCCAGAACGGGCCCGCGTCCTCGGGCTGGCGCGCCACCAGCACCGACGGCACCAGGGGTTGGCCGTCGTCGCCGCACAGCTCCACCAGCTCACCGTCGGGATCTTGCCGGCGCATGGTGCCCGCGATGCCGTCGCCGTCCACGTCGCCCGACTGCCAGTAGGCGTGGCCACGCTGCACCCGGTCGTCCACCGGGCTGCTGCGCACATAGCGCCCGCGCTGGAGCACCTCTTCCGCACCGTCGGGCGACAGGCGCGGCGCCACGTAGAACAGCGTGTCGCGGATGGCCTGCGCCATGTGCGGCGGCAGCGGCTGGCCACCGGCGCTGCTGGCGCCCTGGTGGATGGCCAGGATGTCTTCGGCAATCGCCAGCGCCACGCTGGTGCCGCAGACCTCGCTGGCGTGCATGTTGCCGTCGATCCACACTGCCGGGCCGGCCTGCTCGGGCTGGCGGCCGATGGTCAGCAGCGGGATGTCGCGCCCCAGCGCGCTCTGCCCCAGGCTGCCGACATGGGCGATGCCGGGGTGCTGTTGCGCCCAGGTGGCCAGCTGGGCTGTGAGCTGGGCATGGTCGATGTAGGTCTGGCGGAACATGGCGGTCCGTTGGGTGAACAAGCCGCGGATCTTGCCCGATGCCGCGCGCCGTGCGGCGCCGGGCAGGCGTCAGCGCGTCGGCGGTGCGGCCGGCGGCCCGGCTGGCGGCGGCTGCTGCTGGGGCAGCGGCAGCATCGCGGCCAGCTCCTGGTACATCGGCCCGGTGACCAGGCGCGCCACGCCGCTGGCCAGCAGCGCGCAGGCCATCAGGCTCAGCACCATGGCCTGGCCCGACACCATCTCCATGACGATGATGAAGGCGGTGATCGGCCCGCCGGTGGTGGCCGCCAGAAAGCCGGCCATGCCCATGGCGATCAGCGGGATGGCGGCTTCGCGGCCCATGCCCATGAACAGCGCCACGTCATGGCCGATGCCCGCGCCGATGGCCAGCGAGGGCGCGAACACGCCGGCGGGCACACCCGACCAGGCGGAGATCCAGGTGGCGCAGAACTTCAGCAGGGTGTAGACGCCGGGCAGCTCGCCATGGCCTTCCAGCAGGGCGCGGGTGGTGGCGTAGCCCGCGCCGGCGGTGGCGCCCTGGGTGGCCAGGCCGATCACCGCCACGGCCAGGCCGCAGCCGGCGGCAAAGCGCAGCGGGTGGGCGCTGCGCCAGCGGCTGAAGCGGTCGGGCAGGCCACGTGCCGAGACCACGATCAGCCGCGCGAACAGCCCGCCGCCGAGGCCGGCCACCAGGGCCACCACCAGGCCCGGCAGCAGCAGCGACCAGGACATGGCCTGCACCCGCAGCTGGCCGAAGTAGGTCTGGTTGCCGAACACCGCCACCGCCACCAGGCCGGCCAGCACGATGGCGGCGATCACCAGGGCGCTGTGCGACATGCCGCGGCGCCGCGTCAGCTGCTCCAGCGCGAAGACGATGCCGCCCAGCGGTGTGTTGAAGGCCGCTGCGATGCCCGCGGCCGCACCGGCCACCATCAGGTCATGGGCATCGATGCCCGACTGCGGCGACAGCCAGCGCCTGGCACCGACCATCACGCCGGCGCCCACCTGCACCGTGGGGCCCTCGCGGCCGATGGACAGGCCGGCCAGCAGGCCGCCCGAGACCAGGCCGATCTTGTGCAGCGAGACACGCAGCGACACCAGCCAGGCGTTCTGGGCGGGTGAAAGATCGTCGTCGAGCGCCCGCACCACCTGCGGGATGCCCGAGCCCAGGGCGCCCGGCACATAGCGGCGCGCCCACCACAGCAGGGCCACGGTGAGCGCAGGTGTCCACAGCAGCGTGAGGGCTGCACCCTGCGGGCCCCACTGCGCCAATGTCAGGAAGCCGTGGCTGGCCGCCTCGGCCAGCAGCGTGAAGGCGACCACGACGGCGCCGGTGGCGGCGGCAAAGGCAAGCACGATGGCCCGGTCCAGCCACTGGCGGCCGGCCAGCAGCTCGCGCTGCAGGTTGTGCCAGAACGCCGGGTCGATGTCCCGGGCCGTGCGCCAGCCGCCGTGCAGGCCGGCCCGGGCCATGCGCAGGGCCCGGCGCAGCAGATCGGCCAGCGCGCTGCGCGGGGTTGCGGCGTCATCGGGGCTGGCCGGCATGGGGGTCTCGGGCCTGGGCGGGCCGCGGCGGGTGGAGGTCGGGAGGGCAGCGGGAGGGCGGGCCGCACACCGCTGGCGCGGCATGCATGCATCGCCGGCCAATTGTATTTGCACAATTGCTTCTTGCGCCCGGCCTGGCTTCGGGCGCGTTGCCTGCGCGCCTACATCTGGGCCAGCGGAATCCCGGCGGCGCGCTCATCGGCCTGCAGCTTGTCCAGCAGGCGGCCCAGGTCCTGGTCCATGCGGGCCAGGGTCTCGGCGTCCAGCGCGGCCAGGGCCTGCGGCAGCACCCCGGTGAACGGACCCGGGGCCTTCTTGAGCACCCGCAGCCCGGCCGGCGCCAGCCGCAGCTGGGTGGCGCGGCGGTCCGGGCCGTCGCGGTTGGCGGTGGCCAGGCCGGCCGCCACCATCGCCCGCACCAGGTTGCTGGCCGTGGTCTGGTGGATGTCCATGGCCAGGGCCAGGTCACCCACGCCGATGTCGGGCTGGGCCTGGATCACGCTCAGCGCCCAGAGCTGGGCGCCGCCCACACCGGCCCGCTTCTCCACCTGCTGGAAGTGTGTCTTCACCGCGTTGAACACCGACCGGAAGCGCCGCAGCACACGCGCCGCCGGGTCGACCTGGGCCGTGGGTGCCAGCGCGGCCTGGCGTGGCTGGCGCGGCGGCCGGGTGGATGCCTTGGGGGGTGGTGGGGTGCCCATGTAGAAATCATAGGAGGGCTGCACCGCCCGCCGCGCCGCGGGCAAAAAAACAGGGCCCGGTCGGGCCCTGAAGACTGTCGCTCCTGCCCGCTCGCCGCAGACGATGCCAGCGGGCGGACAGCGCGATTGTATTTGCACACATGTATTCATGGAATGGCCCACCAAGCCCGGGGGGCATGTCGGCCCTGTGGGCCGGCAGGGCCGACATCCGTGCCACCTGTCCGTGCCACCAGCGCCTGGCCGCGCGGCCGGGCTGCACTAGCATGCCAGCACACCAGCCTGCTCCGCCACGCCCATGCTCCACACCATGCACCGCCGCACCCTGGCCGCCGTCCTGCCCCTGCTGCTGCTGGCCGCCTGCGCCAGCCCGCCGCAGCCGCCGGCCCGCGCGCCGCTGCAGCTGACCATCCTGCACACCAACGACCACCACGGCCGCTTCTGGCCGAATGCCGACGGTGAATACGGCATGGCCGCGCGCAAGACGGTGATCGACCGCATCCGCGCCGAGGTGGCGGCCGCCGGTGGCCACAGCCTGCTGCTGGACGGCGGCGACGTGAACACCGGTGTGCCCGAGAGCGACCTGCTGGACGCCGAGCCCGACTTCAAGGCCATGGTGCTGCTGGGCTACGACGCCATGGCGGTGGGCAACCACGAGTTCGACAAGCCGCCCGCGGTGCTGGCCAAGCAGCGCCAGTGGGCCAGCTTCCCGCTGCTGTCGGCCAACATCTACCAGGGCGAGCAGCGCGCTTTCGAGCCTTTCCGCATCTTCGAGCGCGGGGGCTACAAGATCGCGGTGATGGGCCTGACCACCGACGACACCACCCGCATGGTGCTGCCCGACAACATCCGCGGCCTCACGTTCCGCAAGCCGGCCGACGAAGCCGCCGTGCTGGTGCCCCAGCTGCGCGCCCGGGCCGACATGGTGATCGCCGCCACCCACATGGGCCACTTCCCCGATGGCCGGCATGGTGTCAATGCGCCGGGCGACGTGGAGATGGCGCGGGCGGTGCCGGGCATCGACCTGATCGTGGGCGGCCACAGCCAGAACCCGGTGTGCATGCTGGCCGAGAACCGCCGCAACGAGGCCTACCGCCCCGGCGAGCCCTGCGCCCCCGACCGCCAGAACGGCACCTGGATCGTGCAGGCGCATGAGTGGGGCAAGTACGTGGGCCGGGCCGATTTCCGCATCGACGCTGGCCGGGTGGAACTGCTGCAGTACCAGCTGGTGCCGGTCAACCTGAAGGAACGTGGCGCCGACGGCAAGAAGCAGCTGGTGGGCGCGGCCGTGCCCGAGGACGCCGGCCTGCGCCGCTTCCTGCAGCCCTTCCAGGAGACCGGCCAGGCCAGGCTGCTGGTGCCGGTGGGCCAGGCCGATGGCGAATTCGACGGCGACCGGGTGCGGGTGCGCAGCCAGCCCACCACCCTGGGCACGCTGATCGCCCGCGCCATGCAGCAGCGCACCGGTGCCGACCTGGCGGTCATCAACGGCGGCGGCGTGCGTGATTCCCTGCCCGCCGGCCAGATCACCTACCGCGACGTGCTGAAGGTGCAGCCCTTCGGCAACACCGTGGGCGTGCTCACGCTCAGCGGCGCCGAGCTGCTGGACTGGCTGGGCGCCGCTGCCAAGATGAGCCCCGGCGCAGGCGGCTTCCCGCAGACCGCCGGCCTGCAGTGGCAGGTGGCCGGTGGTGTGGTGCAGGCCGCGCGCGTGGGGGGCCAGCCCATCGACCCGGCGCGGCGCTACACACTGGCGATCAACAACTTCACCGCCATCGGCGGCGATGGCTACCCCAGGATGCGCAACCACCCGGGTTATGTGGACACCGGGCTGAACGATGCGGAGGTGCTGCGCGCCTACATCAGCGCACACAGCCCGCTGAAGCTGGCCGACTACGCGTCGGGCGCACGCTAGGCACCTGCCAGCGACCCCACGGCCTCGGCTTGGCCGTCACGGTGGTGGAAGGGGGAAGAAGGCGAAGCCGCTGCCACGGGCCTGCAGCAACAGCACCCTGCGACAGGCGCTGTTTCTTCAGCCGCCACCCTGCTTGCGCTGGCCGGTGGCGTGGCACCCCGCGGCGGCGCCGGATTCCCCGCGACGCTGCAGGCTGCCGCGGGCGTGGCGCCGCAGCCCGACCCGCCGGGCCTGTTTCCGGCGGCCTGACGCCGGTGCTGCTGCCGCGTGGGCAGGCTTCACTCGGCCTGGATCTTGGCGCTGCGGATCAGCGCGCCCCAGCGCTGGATCTCGCTGCCCAGCAGGGCCTGCAGCTCGGCGGGAGAGCCGGCGCGCAGGCGCATGCCCAGCGGTGCCAGGCGCTGCTGCACGGCGTCGGATGCCACGGCCTCGCGCACCGCGCGGTTGAGCTGCTCCACCACCGCGGCCGGGGTGCCGGCAGGCGCGGCCAGGCCGTTCCAGCTGGCCACCTCGGCCCCCACCACGCCGGCCTGGGCGGTGGTGGGCACCTCGGGCAGCAGCGGGTGGCGCTGCGCGCTGCTCACGGCCAAGGCCCGCACCACGCCGGCCTTGATCTGCGGCAGCATGGGCCCGAGGATCTCCACCACCAGGTCGACCTCGCCCGCACGCAGGGCCGTCAGCGCCGCGGGTGAGCCCTTGTAGGGCACCACCAGCGCATCGATGCCGGCGCGGGCCTCGAACAGCTTGGCCGCCAGGTGCTGGGTGCTGCCCACCGTGATGCTGCCGATGTTCAGCCGGCCCGGGTTGGCGCGGGCCCAGGCCAGGGCCGCGTCCAGGGTGGGGAAGCGGCCGCCCGCCTGGCCACCTGCGGCGGCAAACAACCCCAGGTCGAAGCTGCCCAGGCTGCTGATGGGCGTGAAGTCCTTCAGCGGATCCGGCCCCGGCGGCTTCATCAGGCTCACCGCCACCGCGTTGGCATTGCTCAGCAGCAGCAGGGTGTGGCCGTCGGGCACGGCGCGCGCCACCCGCTGGCTGGCCACGATGGCGCCGGCACCGGGCTGGTTGTCGACCACCACCGCCTGGCCCAGGCTGCGCGCCAGCGCCTCGCCCACGGCGCGCGCGGTCAGGTCGGCAATGCCCCCCGGTGCAAAGGGCACCACCAGGGTGATGGGGCGCTCGGGGTAGCGCGGCTGGGCGCTGGCCAGGGCCGGCACACAGGCGCCGGCCAGTGCGGCCAAGGCCTGGCGGCGGGTGGTGCTGGTTCGGTGGGTGGTCCGTTGGATGGGCCGTGGGAGGGGCTGCTGGGGCATGGTGCCCGCCAGCCTAGCACCGCTACCATGGCAGCCCACCAGCCCCACCAGCCCCACCAGCCTCGCCAGCGCCCATGACCGACCTGACCACCACCGCCCGCACCGCGCTGGCCTGCCTGGACCTCACCAGCCTGAACGACGGCGACGATGCCGCCGCCATCCGCCTGCTGTGCGCCAAGGCCGCCGGCCCGGCCGGGCCGCCGGCGGCGCTGTGTGTGTGGCCACGCTTCGTGGCGCAGGCCAAGGCCCAGGCGCCGGCCGGTGTGCGGGTGGCGGCGGTGGCCAATTTCCCCGCCGGCGGGCTGGATGTGGCCGCGGCCGTGGCCGACGCGCAGGCCATCGTGGCGGCCGGTGGCGACGAGGTGGATCTGGTGCTGCCCTGGCGCGCCTTGCAGGCCGGTGATCCGTCCGGCGCCGCCGCCGTGGTGCGGGCGGTGCGCGCCGCCTGCGCCGGCCACACGCTCAAGCTGATCCTGGAAGCGGGCGACCTGGCCACGCCCGCGCTGGTCCACCAGGCCAGCCTGATCGGGCTGGATGCGGGGGTGGATTTCCTCAAGACCAGCACCGGCAAGACCGGCACCGGCGCCACGCCTGACGTGGCGCGGGTGATGCTGCAGGCCATCGCGGCCCACCCGCGTGGTGCGGCGGTGGGCTTCAAGGCCTCGGGCGGCATCCGCCAGGTGGCCGACGCGGCGGTCTACATCGCCCTGGTGCAGCAGATCCTGGGCGCCGATGCCGCCAACCCGCGGCGCCTGCGCTTCGGCGCCAGCGGCCTGCTGGGCGACATCGAGGCCGTGCTGCGCGGCGCGGGCCCCGGCAATACCAGCCCGGCCGGCACCTACTGAGGCCGACCATGCTGCCCGCCGAGGTCATCCGCCGCAAGCGTGACGGCGCCGCACTGGCCGAGGCGCAGATCCAGGCCTTCGTGCAGGGCCTGGTCGACAGCAGCTGGAGCGAGGGCCAGGTGGCCGCGCTGGCCATGGCCATCCTGCTGCGTGGCATGGGCCGCGCCGAATGCGTGGCGCTGACGCGGGCCATGACGCATTCGGGCAGCGTGCTGCGCTGGGACGATGCCGGCCTGGCCGGCCCGGTGGTGGACAAGCACTCCACCGGCGGCGTGGGCGACAAGGTGAGCCTGGTGCTGGCGCCCATCGTGGCGGCCTGCGGCGGCGTGGTGCCCATGGTCAGCGGCCGTGGCCTGGGCCACACCGGCGGCACGCTGGACAAGCTGGCGGCCCTGCCCGGCTACCAGACCGCCCCGGCCCGTGCCCGGCTGCTGGCGGTGCTGCGCAGCGCCGGCTGCGCCATCGTCGGCGCCAGTGCCGACCTGGCCCCGGCCGACCGCCGGCTGTATGCCATCCGCGACGTGACGGCCACGGTGGAATCGGTGCCGCTGATCACCGCCAGCATCCTCAGCAAGAAGCTGGCGGCGGGGCTGGGCAGCCTGGTGATGGACGTGAAGCTGGGCAATGGCGCCTTCATGACCGATCTCGGCGAGGCGCGCACGCTGGCGCAGAGCCTGGTGGCGGTGGCCGCCGGTGCCGGCCTGCCCTGCCGCGCGCTGATCACCGACATGGACCAGGTGCTGGGCCGCACCGCCGGCAATGCGCTGGAAGTGCGCGAGAGCCTGGCCTTCCTGCGTGGCAGCACCCAGGAGCCGCGCCTGCTGGCCCTGACCCTGGCCCTGGCGGCGCAGATGCTGCATGGCGCCGGCCTGGCCACCACGCTGGCCGACGGCCAGGCCCGGGCCGACGCTGCTCTGGCCAGCGGCCGCGCGGCCGAGCACTTCGCCCGCATGGTGGCCGGCCTGGGCGGCCCGGCCGATGTGCTGGCCGATGACGGCCTGCCCAGTGCGCCGGTGGTGCTGCCGGTGCTGGCGCCCCGCCACGGCGTGCTGGCGGCGATGGACACCCGCGCCCTGGGCCTGGCCGTGGTGGCGCTGGGCGGCGGGCGCCGCCTGGCCAGCGATGCGGTGGACCCACGGGTGGGCCTCAGCGAGGTGCTGCCGCTGGGCCAGGCCGTGCGTGCCGGCGACCCGCTGCTGCTGGTGCATGCCGCCACGGCCGACGCCGCGGCCGTGGCCCGCAGCGCCGTGCTGGCCGCCATCACGCTGGCCGATGCGGCGCCGGCGCCAGGGCCGGTGGTGATCGAGTGCCTGTGAGCGCCCCGGGGACGGGCTGCGCCCGGCCCGGCCCGCTCAGGCCGGGTTGAAGCGCCGGCTGGCGCGGGCCAGGTAGAACCACTCCTGGCGCGCCGCGGCCCGGGCGTTGGGGAACACCAGCCAGCCATCGGCCGGTGCGTGCACCGCTGCGCCACTGGCACGGTGGCCGATCAGTTCGCCCGCGCGCACCGGGTCGAAGCTCTGCCAGTCGCGCACGAAGCGGTCGTCGGCATGCTGCTTGTCGACCACGGCATGCAGGCTCAGCAATTCGATGCCGGCATCGGGCTGCGGCGGCGCTTCGTCCGTCATGCCGAGGTGGGCCAGGGTGCGGTGGATGGCCCGCCAGGCCACCTCGGGCGACTGCGGGTCGGTGTGGGCGCCGCATTCCAGCGTCAGCGCCCAGCCGCCCTGGCTGCGCATGTATTCGGTGGTGCCCACGCCATAGCGTGGATGCAGCTCGGGCAGGGCCTCGGGGGCCAGGCCATCGGCCTGGGCCTGCAAGGCACGCTGGGCCACGCCGCTGGCATAGGTGCCCAGCCAGCCGTCCACCGCGCGCGGCACGCCCAGCACGCGGGCCAGGGACTCTTCGGTGGCGGCCTGGCTGAAGGGCTCCAGCGTGCCGCTGTTGTCGGTGGGGCCCACCATCACGAAGGGCGCGCCGCCGGAGTGGAAGGAGTGCAGGTCCAGCAGGCCCTCGTGCGCGGCCAGCAAGGGGCACAGCCAGTTCGCCAGCCGGTCTTCGTTGTCCAGCGGCTGCGGCTTGGGCTCCAGCGCACGGTTGAGGTTGCGGTCGCCCGCCCGCTGGCCCCGCTGGAAGGCCAGCGGGTTGCACACCGGCACGAAACTGACGCTGCCGCGCCGGACCACCAGCGCGCCGGATTCCAGTTCCGCCAGCACGCGGCGGATGGCCAGCGTGCCGCAGACCTCGTTGCCATGCACCGCGCCGGTGACCAGCAGGCGCGGCCCGGGGGCATGGCTGGCGATGTGGATGGATTGCAGCGGGGGCAGGGGCGGTGCAGTCATGCCGGGATTGTGCGGCGGCTTAAAGTCGGAGCCCCCACGCTGGAGAGCCGCTGATGAAAACCCTGAGCACCGCCTGGCTGGTGGCCGCGGCCCTGCTGGCGCCGCTGCACGGCGCCCATGCCTTCGACCTGCAGGGCCACCGCGGCGCGCGTGGCCTGGCGCCCGAGAACACCCTGGCCGGCTTCGCCCGCGCGCTGGCGGTGGGCGTGCACACGCTGGAGACCGACATCGCCATCAGCCGCGACGGTGTGCTGCTGATCTCGCACGACCCCTCGCTCAACCCCGACATCACCCGCGGGCCCGACGGCCAGTGGCTGGCCACGCGCGGGCCGCTGATCTTCCACACCCCGGCCGCCGAACTGCAGCGCTACGACGTGGGCCGGCTCAAGCCCGGCACCCGCTACGCCAGCCAGTACCCCGAGCAGCAGGCGGCCGACGGCGCGCGCCTGCCCACCCTGGCCGAGCTGTTCGCCCTGGTCAAGCGGGCCGGCAACCCGCAGCTGCGCCTGGCGCTGGAGACCAAGCTCAGCCCGCTGGCGCCCGACGACACCGCCGCGCCCGAGCCCTTCGCCCGGGCGCTGGTGGCCGCGGTGCGCGACGCCGGCCTGGCCAGCCGCACCAGCATCCTGTCGTTCGACTGGCGCACGCTGCAGGCCATCCAGCGCGAGGCGCCGGAGATCCCCACCGTCTACCTCACGGCGCGCCAGCGCTGGCTGGACAACGTGGGCAGCGGCCCGGCCTCGCCCTGGACCGCCGGCTTTGCGCTGAAGGACCACGGCTCGGTGCCGAAGCTGGTGCATGCCGCCGGTGGCAAGTTCTGGAGCAGCTTCCATGGCGACCTGGATGCGGCCCAGGTGAAGGAGGCGCAGGCCCTGGGCATCCAGGTGCTGGCCTGGACGGTGAACGAGCCGGCCCAGATCGAGGCCATGCTGGACCTGGGCGTGGACGGCATCGTCAGCGACCGGCCCGACCGGGTGCGCACGGCCATGGCCAGGCGCGGCATGGCGCTGCCGGCACCGCTGGCCGTGCTGCCCTGAGCCACCCGCCAGGGCGGGGGTGCCGGCCGCTGTGTGCAGTCGGTCACGCCCGGTGGGCGGGGGCCGGTGCATGCGCTTCAGCCCGGGCAGCCGTGGCCGAAGGCCTTGATGCGACGGCGCCCGGCCAGCGGGCGCCCGCACCACCACCAACGGGCCCTCCATGACCACCAGCCACGCCATCCTGACCATGTTTGCGGCCTGCAGCCTGTTGGCTGCACAGGCCAGCGCCCAGACCGTGGCGGCGCCGGCCGCCCAGGCCGCGGCGCCCGCCCCGGCCACCGCAGCCGGTCCCGGCTTGAAGATGGCCGTGGCCCTGCGTGGCGCGGCCGCGACTGAGGCCGCCACCACCACCGTCCATGCCGCCGGTGGTGTGCTGCTGCTGGCCGACGGCATCGTGGCCGATGCCCGCGTGGCCCCGGTGCAGCCGCCCGCGCCGGGCTTCCAGTACGAACACTGACCCGCGGCGGGCCAGGCCCGCGATCAGGGCTTGAAGCCCTGCACCGTCTCCCAGGCCACGGCCTGCAGGTGCTGCGCCACATCGGCCGGCAGGCCGGCGGTGTAGCTGTTGCCCACCGGCGATTTCTTGAACAGGCTGGCCATCACCACCGCCGCGCCCAGGTAGGTGCCGGCCAGGCTGGGGTGGCGCTTGTCGGGCGCGTACAGGTTGATGTCGGGCCGCCTGGCGATGGACGCGGCAAACGCCGGCCCGGCCGGCACCACCCGCATGGCGTTGGCAAGGCCGGCCTTGCTGTACTCGGCCGCCAGCTGCGCGGTCATCTGCGGCTGGTCCTGGTAGGCCCAGCTGAGGAACAGCGCCGGCTCGGCGCCGGCCTGGCGCACCGTGGTGGCATGGGCCTTGGCGGTGTCGTGGAAGGCCTGCTGCAGCTTGGGGTGGATGGGGCACTGGCTGCAGTCCATCATCAGCACCATGTCGTAGGCGCGTTCGAACTGGTTGAAGGCCACGTCGTTGCCGGGCGTGAAGCTGTAGCGCGCCATGCCGGTGCCGGGCTTGAAGTGCGAGCCCATGTCGTGCCAGTCCAGCCCGGCGCCGCTGATGGTGACCGAGGTCTGGCGGATGCCACGCACCCCGGCCGCATTGAGCAGGCCGCCCAGGTGGCCGTGCATGCTGTTGTTGAAGTAGAAGAAGCTGTTGCCGGCCCACAGCAGCGAGGCCGGCGTCTCGCCCTGGAAGCGTGGCGGCGCCGGGGTGGTGGTGCCGCAGGCCACCAGGGTGGCGCAGGCGGCCAGCACGGCCAGGCCGCGCAGGGCGCGTGTGATCGGGGCAGGAGGGGTTGTCATGGCGGGTGCTTTCTTGGCCAGGGTTCAGCGGCAGCCGGCCAGTCTAGGGCCTGCTGGCGGCGCGTCAGCCCGGGAAGCAGGCATCGGCCAGGCCCACGCAGCCGGGGCTCAGCACGAACACCGCACCCGCCAACCGGGGGTCATAACCCGCCACCGGCGCGGCCGGGTTGATGGTGGTGACGACCAGGCGGTCCAGGCCCGGCCCGCCGAAGGCGCACATGGCCGGCTTGGCGGCCGGCACGGCCAGGGAGCGGTCGAGCCGGCCGTCGGGCGTGAAGCGGTGCACCAGGCCGGCGTCGTTGGCGCAGATCCAGTAGCAGCCGTCGGCGTCCACCGCCGCACCATCGGGCCGGCCGGGGTGCTGGGTCATGTCCACGAACAGGCGCTGGTTGCGGGGCTGGCCATCGTCGCCCAGGTCGAAGACCCAGATGCGCTGCACCATGGGGTGGGAGTCCGACAGGTACATCCGCCGTCCGTCGGGGCTGAAGCCCAGGCCGTTGCCGGTGAGCAGGCCGCTGATGCCTGTGGGTGCCAGGCCCTGCGCGTCCAACCTAAACAGCGCACCTGCTGCCTTGTTGGCTGCCATGTCACGCACCATGCTGCTGACCCAGAAGCGGCCCTGGCGGTCGGTGCGACCGTCGTTGAAGCGCATCTGCGGCAATGGGAACTGCACCGGATGCAGCAGCCGGCTGGCCACCTGGCCATGGTCCTGCAGGTCCAGCGTGAAGAGGCCGGTCTCCATCGCGGCCAGCAGGCCGCCGCCGCTGCGCAGCACGATGCAGCCGATGCGCTCGGCCACTGGCCATTGCTGGTGCCGGCCGTCGCTGCCCACGTGGTGCACGGCGCGGCCTTCGATGTCCACCCAGGACCAGGCCTGTTCGGCCACGTTCCACAGCGGGCTTTCGCCCACCTGGCAGCGGGCCTCGCACAGCAACTCGGCCTGGCTGCCGTGCGTTAAGACGCTGGCCATGGCCTGCCTTCAGCCGAAGAACGGGCCGGTGCGCACGAAGGCGCCGCCCTGGTACCGGGTGGCGGGATCGCTGGCATCGATGGTCTGCTGGCGCTGCTCCACCTCGGCGCGGAAGGTCTCCGAGCTGTCCTGCGGGCGGTAGCCGATGTGGCGCGCGGCTGTGTTGTCCCACCAGGTCAGCGGGTTGTCCGACATGCCGTAGATGATGCTGTGGCCCACCACCGGCGCCGACAGCGCGGCCGCCACCAGGCGCTCGGCGTCGTCGTAGCTGAGCCAGGTGGCCAGCATGCGCCGGTCCCGCGGGGCGGGGAAGGACGAGCCGATGCGCAGGCTCACCGTCTCGATCTGGTGGCGGTCCCAGTACAGCTGGGCCAGGCCCTCGCCGAAGGCCTTGCTCAGGCCGTAGAAGCCATCGGGGCGGATGGGGTCGCGGGGGCCCACCACCTGGTCTTGCCGGTAGAAGCCGGTGACATGGTTGCTGCTGGCGAACACGATGCGCCTGGTGCCATGGGCACGCGCCGCTTCGTACAGGTTGACCAGGCCGACGATGTTGGCGTCGAGGATGGCGTTCCATGCCTGCTCGGTGGACACACCGCCCATGTGCACCACCACGTCCACACCGGCCATCAATCGGTGCACGCTGTCCTTGTCGGCCAGGTCGGCGCTCTGCACTTCTTCACCCGGGCCAGCTGCGGCCATCTCGGCACGGTCGGACAGGCGCAGCGTTTCACACCAGCGCTTCAGGCGCGGGCGCAGCTGCTGGCCCAGGTTGCCGGCCGCGCCGGTGAGCAGGATGCGGCCGAAGCGGATGTGGGTGGGGAGGGTGTCGGGCATGGTGTGGCGGCGGTTGGCGGACGTGATGGGAGGACGGACAGCGGTGCGGACCAGTCTGCCATGGGCGTCTGCCCGGTCCACACCTGGCCGGCTCAGCGCGCCATCACCGCCGCAATGCGCTCCAGCAGCATCTCGGTGGAGCCGTCGACGAAGCCGGCCACACGCGCGCCCATCAGGTGGCGGGCAAAGGGATGGTGCTCACGCAGGCCCTCGGCGCCCATGGCCTGGGCCAGGGCCGGCAACTGGCGGTCGGCCAGGCGGGTGGCCAGCAGCTTGGCCTGCGCCGCCGGCAGCTGGGCGTCTTCGCCGGCGTCAATGGCGGCGGCCGCCTGCGCCACCATGGCCCGGCAGGCGGCCAGCTCGCTGGCGGCCTCGGCCAGGCGCCAGCGCCAGCCCTGGTGCTGCTGCAGCGGCGCACCGAAGCTGCGGCGCTGTGCGCCGTGGGCCTGGGCCACCCGCAGCGCCTCGCCCACCATGCCGCAGCACATGGCGGCGATGTAGGTGCGCGCGCCGTTGATCGAGCCCAGCGCGGCCTTGAAGGCCTGGCCGGGCGGGTGCAGCAGTTCGTCGTCGCTGGCCAGGTAGCCGTCCAGCGTGAAGCCGCCGGTGCCGATGCTGTGCTGGCCGCCCAGCGCAAACGCCGGCTGGCGGATGAAACCGGCGCGCCGGCCGTCGACCACGAAGCCGGCGATGCCGCGCCCGCCGCTGCCGGGCTCGGTCTGGGCGTAGAGCACCACCACGTCAGCCTCGGCGGCGTTGGTGATCCAGGCCTTGGTGCCGGCGATGCGCCAGCCGCCACCGGGCAACCGGCTGGCGCTGGTGGTGATGGCGGCAAAGTCGGAGCCGGCACCCGGTTCGGTCAGCGCCGTGCAGCCCAGGCGCCGGCCGGCCACCAGATCGTCCACGTAGCGCGCGGCCACCGCAGGCTGGGCCTTGCGTGCCAGCAGGGCGGCCACGTTGTGGGTGTTGATCCACGACATGGTGAAGCCGAAGTCGCCCGCCGCCAGCACCTCGGCCACCCGCGCCTTGCAGCGGAAGCTGAAGTCCAGGCCGCCGTGGCTGGCCGGCAGCTGCAGCCGGGTCAGGCCCAGGGCCGCGGCTTCGGCCAGCACCTCGTGGCCGATGCGGCGCTCCTGCTCCCAGGTGGGCGCCAGCGGCGTGATGCGCTCCCGCGCCAGCGTGGCGGCCTGGGCGATCAGCTGTTCTTCTGCAGGGGTGAGCGTCATCGTGGCCTCGCGTCGGGTGGGTGACGCATGCTAGGCGCTGGCCCCAACACAATCTGGCACCCAGGAGACCCGACGATGACCGCTGCCTTGCCCGAACCGCTGGACGCCAGCCTGCTGCCACCCGGCGTGCGCAGCCGCTTCGTGCCCGGCGTGAACGGCTTGCGCATGCACGTGCTGGACGCCGGCTTCGACGCGCCGGGCCGGCCGCTGGTGCTGCTGCTGCACGGCTTCCCCGAGCTGGCCTACAGCTGGCGCCAGGTGCTGCCGGCGCTGGCCGCCGCCGGCTACCACGCCATCGCGCCCGATCTGCGTGGTTACGGCCGCACCACCGGCTGGGCGGACGGCCCGGACGCGCCCATCGCGCCCTACCGCTGGTTCAGCCTGGCGCGTGATGCCCTGGCCCTGGTGCTGGCCCTGGGCCACCGCCAGGTGCATGCGGTGGTGGGGCATGACTTCGGCTCGCCGCTGGCGGCCTGGTGCGCCTTGCTGCGGCCCGATGTGTTCCAGCGCGTGGTGCTGATGAGCGCCCCGTTCGGTGGCCCGCCGGCCCTGCCGTTCGACACCCTCGCCCGCCCACCGGCACCGCCCGCGCCCGACGTGCACGCCGCCCTGGCCGCGCTGCCGCGTCCGCGCCAGCACTACCAGTGGTACTACAGCGGCCGCGGCGCCGCGGCCGAGATGGACCACCCGCCCCAGGGCCTGCATGATTTCCTCCGTGCCTACTACCACCACAAGAGCGCCGACTGGCCCGGCAACCGGCCGCAGCCGCTGCCCGGCTGGACGGCCGAGGCGCTGGCCCGGCTGCCCACCTATTACGTGATGGACCTGGGCACCAGCATGCCCGCCACCGTGGCACCGCACATGCCCACACCGGCCCAGATCACCGCCTGCCACTGGCTGCCCGACCAGGCGCTGGCGGTGTATGCCGCCGAGTACGCCCGCAGCGGCTTCCAGGGTGGCCTGAACTGGTACCGCAACAGCACCGACCCTGCCGGCCAGGCCGAGCTGCAGCTGATGGCCGGCCGCACGATCGACGTGCCCGCGCTCTACATCGCCGGCGCCAGCGACTGGGGCATCCACCAGCGGCCCGGGGCCCTGGCGGCGATGCAGGCCGGCGCGTGCAGCCAGTTGCGCGGCTGCCACCTGCTGCCCGGCGCCGGCCACTGGGTGCAGCAGGAACAACCCGAGGCGGTCAACCGCCTGCTGCTGGGCTTTCTCGCGGCCGGCGGCTGAACGCCGGCCGCGCTGCGGTGTGCTGTCGGGAAACTTGACACCTTGGGGTGGCGCCGGGCCGCAGTTGCAAGGCCCACCGGGCCTGCAGGCCGATGGCCCGGGACTTGCTGCCTGCCGTGCTGCGCACGCGCACCCCATCTGTTAGCCGGGTGGTGTGGTGGAAACCATGCTTCCATCCGCGCTGGCGCCCGGCAAGCCGGCATCGCCCTCGCCCGATGCCGACGCCCTGCCGTCCTGCGGTGGCGAGCCTGTGTCCTGCCCGAAGGAGTCTCTGATGCAATCCCTGTCTCGTGTGTTTCGTGGCGCCTGCGCCGGTGCCGCCTGGGTGCTGGCTGCGCTGACCGCGCCCGCTGCCGCCTGGGCCGACTGCCCGGATGGCGTGGGTGCGTCCACCCGCTTCATCCAGTTTCCATCGCCCAACATCGCCACCAACCCGCCGTCGCTGCTGACGATCAAGGGCAAGCTGAGCTACCCCGGGGCGGCCGACGGCAAGCAGCGCTGCCTGGGCGCCCACAAGCTGCCGGCGGTGCTGATCCTGCATGGCTCGTCGGGCGTCGATTCCCGCGGCGATTTTTACCAGCAGGCCCTGAACGCGGCAGGCTTCATCACGCTGCAGATCGACATGTGGGAGGCGCGTGGTGTCACCAGCCTGACCAACCGGCCGGCCGCACCCATCTTCACCTACCCCGACGCGTATTCGGCGCTGGCCTTCCTGGCCGGCCTGCCCGAGGTGGACGCCGAGCGGGTGGGCGTGCTGGGCTTCTCCTGGGGCGGCGTGATCAGCCTGGCCTCGGCCGAGCGCCTGTACACAGGCATGTTCGGCGGCGGCCGCAAGTTTGCGGCGCATGTGGCCCATTACCCTGTGTGTTACGGCGCCAACAACACCACCATCCCGGCGCTGCAGCCCCCGTCCCGCACCGGCACCCAGCTGCTGCAGCTGACCGGCGCACCGGTGCTGATCCAGGTGGGCACCAATGACGACTACGACAACGGCAGCACACGCTGCCAGGCGCTGGCGGCGGCGGTGAACCCCAGCAACAACCACGTGGTGCAGGTGCAGACCTACCCGGGCGCCTTCCACGCCTGGGACCGCATCATGGTGCCGGTGACCGCGGCCGACATCTTCGCCAACGAGGGCAGCTACTTCGCCACCGGCGTGGTGCCGCTGGTGCGCATCGTGCCCGACGTGGACCAGGCCCACGAGGCCCGCCGCCGGGTGGTGCGCTTCTTCAAGCAGTCGCTTTGAGCCAGATGGGGGCCGCCCCGCCAGCAGCAGGCGCGGCCTCCACCCCCGCCCGCGCCCGCAGCTGGCCGCAGCCACCCTCCACATCCTGCCCGGCCGAGTGCCGCAGCTTGGTGAGGATGCCGCGGCGGTGCAGCACACGGGCCATCTCGGCCGCACGTTCCCAGCTGGGGCGCTGGAAGTCCAGCCCGTCCACCGTGTTCCAGGGGATCAGGTTCAGCACGCCGTAGCGGCCGGCCAGCAGGCGGGTGATGCCGTCCAGCTCGTCCTCGCCGTCGTTCACGCCGTGCAGCAGGGTCCACTGGTACTGCACCGGATAGCCGCTGGCGCGCGCATAGGCGTCGGCCTGTGCCACCAGCTCGTGCGGTGCCAGGCGCGGCGCGCGTGGCAGCAGGCGCTCGCGCAGTGCCGCATCGCTGGTGTGCAGCGACACCGCCAGCGCCGGCCGCACGGTGCCGGTACCCAGGGCCTGCAGGTGGGCGAAGGCGCGCGGGTCGCCCACGGTGGAGAACACCAGGTTCTTGTGGCCGATCTGGCCCACCGTGCCCAGCAGCTGGATCGCCTCCATCACGTTGTCCAGGTTGTGGGCCGGTTCGCCCATGCCCATGAACACCACCTTGTGCACTGGGCGCAGGCTGCGCGCCAGCGCCACCTGGGCCACGATCTCGGCGCTGCCCAGCTGGCGCAGCAGGCCGCCCACGCCGGTCATGCAGAACTGGCAGCCGACCGCACAGCCGACCTGGCTGCTGACACACAGGCCCGGCGTGCGGCCCGGCGGCAGCAGCACGGCTTCCACCGTCTGGCCGTCGGCCAGGGCCAGCAGCAGGCGGGCGCTGCCGTCCTCGGCCGGGTGCTGGCTGTGCAGGCGCACCAGGCCGGCCAGGGTGGCGTCCAGCGCCGGCAGGTCGTCGAGCACGGCCTTGGGCAGCCAGTGTTCGGGCTGGCGCTTGTTGTGGCTGTGCGGCAGGGCATGGGTCCAGTGCCGCAGCACACGCTGCAGGTGCACCGGCTTGGCGCCCAGGGCCTGCAGGCGTTGCTGGATGTCGGCGATGCGCATGGCTTCAGGGTCCGCTCAGGCCAGGCTCAGGTGCCGATCACGCCGCCGTCGTGCTTGCGCACCACCACCGTGGCCGAGCGTGGGCGGGCGCTGCCGGGCCCGTCGGGCCAGGTGGAATAACGGGTGGGCCGAGCGGCATCACTGCGCTCGCTGGGCGATTCACCCGGGTGCTGCACGTTGATGAACAGGGTGCGGCCATCGGGCGTGAAGGCGCAGCCGGTGATCTCGCAGCCCACCGGCCCGGTGAGAAAACGCCGGATCTCGCCGCTGTGCATGTCGCAGGCCAGCATCTGGTTGTTGCCGAAGGCCGCCATCTCGCCCTGATGCATCACCGACGAGGACATGTCGGTCTGGATCCACAGCACACCGCGGCCATCCATGGTCAGGCCGTCGGGGCAGGCGAAGAGGTCGCCCTGCACATTGCCCTGTGCCTCGGGCCGGGCCTGGGCCGGGTCACCCGCCAGCAGCAGGTGGTTCCAGCGCATGGTGGTGCCGTCGAAATCACCGGCGTCCACCCAGCGGATGATCTGGCCCATCACGTTGTTGGCGCGCGGGTTGGCGGCATCGGGCCCGGGCTGGCCGGCAGCGCCACGCCGGCTGTTGTTGGTGAGGGTGCACAGCACCTCGCGGGTGGCGGGGTTGATGGCCAGCCATTCGGGCCGGTCCATCTTGGTGGCGCCGAGCAGGTCGCTGGCCTGGCGCGCCTTGATCAGCACCTCGCTCTGGTCGGCAAAGCCGTTGGCGGCGGTCAGCGGGCCCTGGCCGTGCACCAGGGGCAGCCAGCGGCCCGTGCCATCGGCATCGAAGCGCGCCACATGCAGCGTGCCGTGGTCCAGCAGCGTGGCATTGGCCTGGGCACCACCGGGGGCGATGCGGTCGCGGCTGACGAACTTGTAGATGTATTCGAAGCGGGCATCCTCGCCTGAATACACCACGGCGCGGCCGTCGCGCGTCGTGGCCACCCAGGCGCCTTCGTGGGCGGCACGGCCCAGGGCGGTGCGCTTCACCGGTGTGCTGGTGGGGTCCAGCGGATCGATCTCCACCACCCAGCCGAAGCGGTTGGCCTCGTTGGGGTGCTTGGCGGCGTCGAAGCGTTCGTCGTGCAGGTGCCAGCGGTAGAAGTTGCTGGGCCGGATGCCCCAGCGCGCCTGGTGGGCATCGGGCTGGGCCGGGCCGTTGAAGTAGAAGGCGAAGTTCTCCTCGCCCGACAGGTAGGTGCCCCAGGGCGTCATGCCGGCGGCGCAGTTGTTCAGCGTGCCCAGCACGGTGCGGCCCGTGGGGTCGGCGGCGGTCTGCATCAGCGCATGGCCGGCCGCCGGGCCGCCCACGGCGAACGGCGTGCTGGCGGTGAAGCGGCGTGCATGGGGCGAGGGGCGCACCAGCTGCCAGCCGCTGTCGCCGCCCGCCCTGCCCAGCGCCACCTCGACCACCGAGACGCCATGCGCCGCCTGGGCCTTGCGCACCTTCTCGGCCGACCAGTTGCCCAGGCCGTCGGTATGCAGCAGGCCATCGTCGGTGTACTCGTGGTTCATCACCAGCAGGCCACGCCGGTTGCCGTCACTGCCATCGGCCAGGGGGTAGAAGTGCAGGCCGTCGTGGTGCATGCCCATCTGCAACGCCTGGTCGGCTGCGCTGTTGCTGGCATCGGGCCGCCAGGCCGGCATGGCGCCGGGGATGCCCACCGGCTCACCCCAGGCGGCGATCACCTGGGCGCTGTAGCCCTCGGGCACCACCACGCTGTCGGCACGCGAGGCAGGCACCGGCTTGAAGCCCAGCCGGGCCGCTGCGCCGCCCGTGCTGGCGCAGCCCGACAAACCGGCCGCCATGGGTGCAAAGCTCGCCGCCAGCGCGGCCCCCAGCCCACCCTGCAGCCACCGCCGGCGTGCCGGGTCGGACACGCTCAGCAGCGTGGCATTGCCGCTGCGGTTGCTGTCTTCCATCTGGTCGAAGTCTTTGGCCATGGCGGGATTCTCACCGCTGGCCGGGCCGGCCTAAACTGGTCCACCGCTTCTCCCTTCCACCGCCAGACCATGCGCCACAAGCCCTGCCTTCACCTGCTGGCCGCCGCCCTGCTGGCCCTGGCCAGCAACACCGCGCCTGCCCAGCCGGCCACGCCCAGCAGCAGCGACCCGCGCCTGGTGTGGGACCTGAGCCGCCTGTTCCCCACCGATGCGGCCTGGGACGCCGAGCGCCTGGCCTTTGCCGAGCAGCTGCCGCAGCTGGCGGCGCTGCGTGGCACGCTGGAGCGTGATGCCGCCAGCCTGCGCGCGGGGCTGGACCGCATCTCCGCCGCCTACCAGCGTGTGGTGCGGCTGTGGGTCTATGCCAGCACGCAGGCCAGCACCGACACCGGCAACCGGCGCAACCAGGAGCGCACCGCCCTGGTGGGCAGCCTGTACGGGCGCTACGCCAGCGGCCTGGCCTGGGTGGACACGGAGCTGCAGGCCATCGGCGCCGACAGGCTGGCCGCCTTCCAGGCCGGCGAGCCGGGGCTCAAGCCGCATGCGGCGCGCATCCGCAGCGCCCTGCGCCAGGCACCGCACACCCTGGCGCCCGAGGTGGAGGCTGCGCTGGCCGCCTACAACCCGGTGCTGGGCAGCTTCTCCAACACCCGTGAGCTGCTGGTCAACGCCGACATCGACTGGCCCAGCATCACTGTCGACGGCAAGCTGGTGCGGCTGAGCGACACCGGCTACAACGCGCTGCGCCAGCATCCCGACCGCGCCGTGCGCCAGCAGGCCTTCGAGACCTTCTGGGCCGCCTATGGCCGCTACGAGAACACCCTGGGCGCGCTGCTGGCCCAGCGGGTGCAGCAGGGCGTGATCGACGCCCGCCTGCGCCAGCACCCCAGCGCGGCGGCGGCCTCGCTGTTCTCGACCGAGGTGCCCGAGGCGGTGCTGCGCACCCTGGTGGCCGAGGTCAACCAGGCCCTGCCCGCGCTGCACCGCTACTTCAGGCTGCGCCAGGCCCTGCTGAAGCTGCCCGATCTGCACTACCACGACATCTACCCCAACCTGGTGACCTCGACCCGCACCTACCCGCTGGAGGAATCGTCGGCGCTGACGCTCGCGGCGATGAAGCCGCTGGGCGACGACTACCAGGATGCGCTGCAGCTGGCCCTGCAGGCGCGCAGCATGCACGTGCGGCCGGCGCCGGGCAAACGCAGCGGCGCCTATGCCACCGGCGTGTACGGCCAGACGCCCTACATCTTCCTGAACCACACCGACAACTTCGAGAGCCTGGTGGTGTTCGCGCATGAATGGGGCCATGGCATGCACAACGTGCTGGCACAGCGCGCCCAGCCGCCCGAGACGGCCGGCTACCCCTTGTTCCTGGCCGAGATCGCGTCCACCACCAACGAGGTGCTGCTCACCGACCACATGCTGACGCTGGCGCGCACGCCGCAGGAGCGCATCTTCGTGCTCAGCCAAGAACTGGAGCGTATGCGGGCCGGCTTCTTCCGCCAGACCATGTTTGCCGAGTTCGAACTGCTGGCGCACGACGCGCAGCAGCGTGGCGAGGCGCTGTCGGGCAAGAAGTTCACCGAGATGTACTGCGGCCTGCTGCGCAAGTACCACGGCGCCGATGCCGGCGTGATGGCCATCAACCCGCTGTACTGCGCCGAGTGGGCCTTCATCCCGCACTTCCACCGGCCGTTCTACGTCTATGCCTATGCCACCAGCGCCACGGCGGCACAGTTCTTCGGCGCGCGCATCCTGGCCGGCACGCCCGGCGCACGCGAAGCCTACCTGGGCGTGCTGCAGGCCGGTGGCTCGGTGCCGCCGCACCAGCTGCTGCAGCGCGCCGGGCTGGACCTGACCTCGCCCGAGCCCTACCGGGTGCTGGTCAATCGCATGAACGCCGTGATGGACGAGGTGGAGCGCCTGCTGCGCTGAAGCGCCCCCCTTGCTCGCGGGGGGCGGGCAGCCCTGGCCGTTGGCGCTGGCACATCGGCCGCTCAGAATGAATGTGGCCTGGGTTCCACAGCGCATGCCGTGCTGTGGCCGGGGCGGGGAGTCCTCCATGCGATCCATCGTGGTTCCACTGCTGCTGGCGGCCCTGCCGGCGCAGCAGGCACTGGCTGCAGACACGGTCTACCTGAACCAGGACAACATCACCGTGGCGGTGGGCGCTGGCACGTCGGCCGGTGGTTTCAACAACACGTTCAGCGGCGGCCGGACCATTGCGAAGGTGATCGACGCGCCCAGCGCTGCCGCCGCCGAGGTCCACAGCCAGACCACCCACATCTGGTTCACCGCCGACAGCGTGGGGGGCGGGCTCGAACTGGTGTTCGACTTCGGCACCAGCTACGACCTGCAGACGCTGCACTTCTGGAACTACGACAGCGAGGGCTTCGACGTCGACAGCCTGAGCTTCCGCTTCTACAACGCGGGCAATGCCGAGATCGGCAGCCTCACGCTGACGCCGGCCCTGGGCAGCTCGCCGGCCATCCTGGCGCAGGACATCCCGCTGGCGGCGCCGCTGAACGTGCGCAGCGTCAAGGCCTTCCTGAGCGGCAGCAACCGCCAGGTCGACTTCCAGAACATCGGCTTCACCGCGGTGGTGTCCGTGGTGCCCGAGCCGGCCACCACGGCGTTGCTGCTGCTGGGCCTGGGGGCCGTCGCGACGCTGGCACGCCGCCAGCGCCGTTGAGCCTGCCGCCGCCCGCGTGGGCGGCTGGCGCTCAGCCCCGCAGGTGACAGGCCACCAGGTGGCCGTCGCCGCCTGCGGCTTTCAGCACCGGCGACTGCACGTCGCACAGCCCCTTCTGCGCGATGGGGCAGCGGGTGTGGAAGTGGCAGCCCTTGGGCGGGTTGATGGGGTTGGGCACGTCGCCCTGCAGCGGGATGCGCTTGCGCTTGACCTGGGGATCAGGGATGGGCACGGCCGACAGCAGGGCCTCGGTGTAGGGGTGCTGCGGCCGGGTGTACAGGTCTTTCGACGAGGCGATCTCGACGATGCGGCCCAGGTACATCACCGCCACCCGGTCGCTGATGTGCTCCACCACGCTCAGGTCGTGGGCGATGAAGAGGTAGGTCAGGTTGAACTGCGACTGCAGGTCTTCCAGCAGGTTGATCACCTGGGCCTGGATGGACACGTCGAGTGCGCTCACCGCCTCGTCGCAGACGATCAGCTTGGGGTTGACCGCCAGCGCGCGGGCGATGCCGATGCGCTGGCGCTGCCCGCCCGAGAACTCATGCGGAAAGCGCCGCATGTGGTCGGCCGACAGGCCCACCGTCTGCAGCAGCTCGACGATGCGCGCCTCGTAGGCCGCGGGGTCGGGCGCCAGCTTGTGGATGGTGAGTGCCTCGCCGATGATGGCGGACACCGTCATGCGCGGGTTCAGGCTGGCGTACGGGTCCTGGAAGATGATCTGCATGTCACGCGCCATGGACCTCAGCTCGGTCTTGCCCATGGTGGTGACGTTCTTGCCCTCGAACCACACCGAGCCCGAGGTGGGCTCGATCAGGCGCAGGATGCAGCGGCCGGTGGTGCTCTTGCCGCAGCCCGATTCCCCCACCACGCCCAGCGTCTCGCCGGCCAGCAGCTCGAAGCTGACACCGTCGACGGCATGCACCTTGTCGACCGTGCGGGCCAGGATGCCGCCCTTGATCGGGAAGTGCTTGACGAGGTTCTCGACCTTCAGGAGCGGGGCATTCATGCTGCAGCCGCCTCCAGGATGCAGGCCACCTTGTGCCCCGGCTTCACCTCCAGCAGCGGCGGTGTGGCCGTGGTGCAGGCCGGCATCGCGAACTTGCAGCGGGCCGCAAAGCGGCAGCCCTCGGGCGGGTCGATCAGCTTGGGCACCGTGCCGGCGATGGCTTCGAGCCGCACCTTGTGGGTGGCGGCCATGTCGATGCGTGGAATGCTGCGGATCAGGCCCTGGGTGTAGGGGTGGCGCGGGTGGGCGAACAGGTCTTCCACACTCGCTTCTTCCACCACCTTGCCGGCATACATCACCACCACCCGCTGGGCGGTCTCGGCCACCACGCCCATGGCGTGGGTGATCAGCATGATGGCCATGCCCAGCCGCTCCTTGAGCTCGACCATCAGGTCCAGGATCTGGGCCTGGATGGTGACGTCGAGTGCGGTGGTGGGCTCGTCGGCGATCAGCAGCTTGGGGCTGCAGGCCAGGGCGATGGCGATCATCACGCGCTGGCGCATGCCGCCGCTGAACTGGTGCGGGTAGTCCTTCACCCGCCGCTCGGGCGTGGGGATGTTGACCAGCTTGAGCATCTGCACCGCGCGGTCCATGGCCTCGCGCCGGCCCAGGCCCTCGTGCAGGCGGATGGACTCGGCGATCTGCTCGCCCACGGTGTACACCGGGTTCAGGCTGGTCATCGGCTCCTGGAAGATGATGGCGATCTCCTTGGCCCGGATCTTCTGCATGGCTTCGGGCCCCAGGGGCACCAGATCCCGCCCCTGCCACAGCACCTGGCCGGCCACGATCTTGCCGGGCGGCATGTCGATGAGCTTCATCACCGTCTTGGCGGTGACGCTCTTGCCGCAGCCGGATTCGCCCACCACGCACACGGTCTGGCCGGCCTCGATGGCCAGGTCGACGCCGTCCACCGCATGCAGCCAGCCGTCGTCGGTCTTGAAATGGGTCTTGAGCCCGCGGATGTCGAGAAGGGGCATCAGAGGACCCGACGGGGATCGAGCGCGTCACGCAGCCCGTCGCCGATGAAGTTGATGGTCAGCACGGTGAGGAAGATGGCGATGCCGGGGAACAGGGCCCAGTGCATGGCCAGGTCCATGTAGTCACGGCCGTCGTAGAGGATGCGGCCCCAGGTGGGCACGTCGGGCGGGAAGCCCAGGCCCAGGAAGCTGAGCGTGCTCTCGGCGATGATGGCCGCGGCGATGTCGATGGTGCCGGCCACGATCACCGGCCCCAGGCTGTTGGGCAGGATGTGGCGCACCACCTGGCGGGGCACGCTGGCGCCCAGCGCCCGTGCGGCCTCGACGAACTCCTTCTCGCGCAGGCTGAAGAACTGCGCCCGCACCAGGCGCGCCACCGGCATCCAGCGGAAGCCGCCGATCACCAGCACGATGAGGATGAAGATGCCCACCTCCAGGCCGAAGGCGGCCTTCAGCGGGTCGCGGAACAGGAAGATCAGCAGCAGCAGCAGGGGCAGTTGCGGCAGGCTGAGGAACAGGTCGGTGACCCACATCAGCACCACATCGACCCAGCCACGTGCCATGCCGGCCACCGCGCCGATCAGCACGCCCACGGTGACGGCCATCAGCATCGCCGCCAGGCCCACCGCCAGCGAGATGCGCCCGCCGTACAGCACACGCGCCAGCAGATCACGGCCCAGGTCGTCGGTGCCCATCGGGTGCTGCCAGGAGGGTGTGCCCAGCTTGGCGGCGAAGTCGACGTCGTTGATGCCGACCTTGTAGAACAGCGGGCCGATCAGCACCGCCGCCACCAGGGCGCCCAGCAGCCACAGGCTCCAGTATGCGAGCCGGTGCCGTTTGAAGCGGCGCCAGGCCTCGGCCCAGGGCGAGCTGTTGGCCGGCCGGGGTGCCACCGCGTTAGCGGTAGCTGATGCGGGGGTCAAGCCAGCCATAGAGCACGTCGGCAACCAGGTTGAAGAAGATCACGAGACAACTGAAGACGAAGGTGACCGCCATGATCACCGGCGTATCGTTGCGCAGGATGGCGTCGATCAGCAGGCTGCCGATGCCGGGGATGCGGAAGATCTGCTCGGTGACGATGGCGCCGCCGAACACCGCCGGCATCTGCAAGGCCACCAGGGTGACCACCGGGATCAGGGCGTTGCGCACCACATGCTTGTTGATCACCGCACGCTCACCCAGGCCCTTGCTGCGGGCGGTGGTGACGTAGTCGAGCCGGATCACATCGAGCACGGCCGAGCGCACATAGCGCATCCAGCTGGCGGCCTGGAACAGGCCCAGCACCATGATGGGCATGATGGACTGCTTGAACTGGTCCACCCACCACTGCCAGCCGGTGGACGCCAGATCGCTGCGGTAGACAAAGGGCAGCCAGCCCAGCTGCACCGAGAACAGCAGGATGAACAGCACGCCGGTGAAGAAGGTGGGCAGCGAGAAGCCGATGAAGGCCAGGGTGCTGGCGATGCGGTCGAACCAGCTGTAGGGCTTGACGGCGGCCAGCACGCCCACCGGCAGCGCCACCAGCAAGGCCACCAGCTGCGACATGCCGATCACCGCGATGGTGACGCCGATGCGCTGGGTGATCAGCGCGTCCACGTCGATGCGGCTGACGAAGGAGAAGCCCCAGTCGCCCTGCAGCATGCTGCTCAGCCAGCGCAGATAGCGTTCCCAGATCGGGTCGTCCAGGCCGAACTGCGCCCGCAGTGCCATGCGCACTTCCGGCGGCACATTCGGGTTGTTGGCCAGGTCTTCGAACGGGTCGCCTGGTGCCAGCGCCAGCACGGTGAACAGCACCAGGCTGATGCCCAGCAAGCTGGGCAGCGCGATCAGCAGGCGGCGGATGATGTAGTTGAGCAAGATGGAAGCCGACGTTCAGACCTGTGCAGGGAAGCGATGCCTCGGCGGGGAGTGGCCAGCGTCGCGAGCGGCCCGAGGTTGTGCCGAGAAGCGCAGCCGTACTTCCGTACGGCGAGCATCACAGGCGCAAGATCGGGTCGCGCAGCAGCTGGACGCCCCCGTCAAGCGTCACGGGTCCAGTAGCCGATGGCCCAGGTGGTGTTGTCCCAGGCCGAGAACACCGGCTTCATCTTGTTCAGCACGCCATAGGGGCGGGGGCGGGCGAACAGCGGGATGATGTGCTTGTCATTGACCACCAGGTCGTTCATCTTGATGAACAGGGCGGCGCGCTTGACCGGGTCGAACTCCACCTGCGCGGCCTTGTGCGCGGCGTCGTACTCGGGGTTGGTCCAGCGTGCCAGGTTGCGGCTGGACCACTTGTTGGCCTTCTGCGAGAGCTGCTCGGTGACGAACTGCTCCATGAAGTACTGCGGGTCCGGGCTGCCCATGGTGGTGGTGAACATCTGCATGTCGGACCAGAACTTCTGGTAGGTGTCGGGGTTCGCGGCATCGCTGCCGAAGAACACCGCCGCCACCACGCTCTTCAGCTCCAGGTCGATGCCGGCCTTGGTGCAGGCGTCCTTGATGATGGCCTGGCACTTCTGGCGCGGGCCGCTCACCGAGGTCTGGAACACGAACTTCAGCTTCACGTCGCCCTTGGCGCGGATGCCGTCGGCGCCCTTCTTCCAGCCCGCGGCCTCCAGCACCTGGTTGGCCTTGTCGATGCTGAACTCGTACCTGGTGTTGCCGCTGCGGAAGCGCGGCGGGTTGTTCAGGAAGTTCGACGTGACAACGGCGCCGCGGCCGTAGATCTGCTCGCCGATGTTCTTGCGGTCGACCAGCATGGACATGGCTTCGCGCACCGCCTTGTCGGTGAAGGCCGGGTGCTTGCTCTTGGCGCTGGCGCGTTCACCGTCCACTTCCTTCCAGGGGTCGGTGACGTTGAGGCTGACGAACTCGATGTCGCTGCCGGCGTAGAACTCCATGCGGCCCTTGCCGGCGGCTTCCAGGCGCTTCAGCAGTTCGTCTTCCACCGCCAGGTTCCAGGCCACGTCGTATTCGTTGGTCTGCAGCACGGCGCGCGCGGCGCTCAGCGCGTCGCCACCGCCCTTGACCTCCAGCCGGTCGAAGAACGGCTGGTTGGGCACGTGGTAAGCCATGTTGGCCTCGGCCACCAGGCTGTCACCGGGCTTGAAGTCGACGATCTTGTAGGGGCCTGTGCCCACCGGCTTGGTGTTGGCCGCGGCCTCGCGCGACTTGGCGCCGGTGAAGCCCTCGAACACATGCTTGGGCAGGATGCAGCCGACGATGCCGGTCAGCGCCTCGGCCCAGAACGGGGTGGGCTTGGGATAGGTGAGCTTGACGGTGTGCGAATCGAGCTTCTCGACCTTCACGTCCTTGTAGGTGGCCACGGTCACGGTGGACGTGGCCGGATCACCGGCGTACTGGGCGGTGAACACCACGTCGTCGGCGGTGAAGGGCTTGCCGTCGTGCCAGGTGACACCCTTCTTCAGCTTCCAGGTGACGGACCTGCCGTCGGCGGCCACACCGCCGTTTTCCTTGGACGGGATCTCGGCGGCCAGCGCCGGCACCAGGTTGCCTTCGGTGTCCCAGCCGGCCAGCGGCTCGTAGAAGATGCGGCTGGCGTCCTGGTCCTTGGTGCCGCCGGCAAAGTGCGGGTTCAGGTGCACGGCGGCCTGCCAGTAGATCAGCTTGAGCGTGCCGCCACCACCGCGCTTGGTGCCCTTGTAGGGGATGGTGGCCTGCGCATTGGCCACGCCGGCGTGCATCAGCAGCATGCCGGCCATCGGGGCGCTGAGGCCCAGGCCCACCATCTGCGAGATGAAGCTGCGGCGCGGCAGCCTGCCGTCTTTGACTTCGCTGATCAGGTGGCGAAGTTCGGTTTCATGCTGGTCCATGGAGGGCTCCTGTGGGCGGATGCGGGTGCTTTTTGACGGGCCTGGGGCTGGTCGGGTGCGTCATGCTATCGGTTGCAAGGGGTGCGGCTATCGGTGTCGCCCCGAACAGGTGCGCAGCCTGAGGCGGATACTGCAGGCCATGACCGACGACGATGTTTTGCGCATCCATGGCCCGCACACGGCGGCATTGCCGCTGGTGCTGGACTCTCCCCATTCGGGAACCCGCATGCCGGCAGACTTCGGGTCTGTGTTGCCCGAATCCGACCTGCGTGATGGTGAAGACTGTTTCATCGATCAGCTGTACCTTCCGGCCACCGAGCGGGGCATCCCGCTGCTGGCAGCACAATTTCCGCGCACCTACCTCGACCCCAACCGCCATGCGGGCGACATCGACACCGACCTGCTGGACGCGCCCTGGCCCGGTGAACTGGTGCCCAGTGGCAAGGCGCGCATCGGCAAGTCGCTGGTGTGGCGCACGCTGGACGACGGGCGGTCGATCTACAACCGCAAGCTCACAGTGCAGGAACTGCGCCAGCGCATTGCGCGCTGCCACGTGCCTTACCACCAGGCCCTGCGTGGCCTGCTGGATGCGGCCCATGCGCAGCACGGCGTGGTCTACCACCTGAACTGCCACTCGATGAATGCGGTGAGCGGCGCCATGGGCGAAGGTGGTGCCGGCCAGCCACGCGCCGACATGGTGCTGGGTGACCGTGATGGCACCACCTGTGCGCCTGCGTTCACCGCCTTCGTGCGTGAGGTCTTGCAGTCCCAGGGCTACGACGTGAAAGTGAACGACCCCTTCAAGGGCGTGGAGCTGGTGCGGGCCTACGCCGACCCCGCTGCCGGCTTCCACAGCCTGCAGCTGGAGGTGAACAAGCGGCTCTACATGGACCAGGCCACGCTGCAGACGCACGCCGGCTTTTCACGGCTGCAGGCGGATCTGATGCTGCTGCTGGAGAGGATTGCTGACCGGTTCGGGCGCGGTTGAGGGCTGGTTGGGGCTCGGAGCTGACTTTCGGCGATTGGCGCGATCGCGCCGTGCCGGGCGGGCGTGTTCTGCTCCGTGTCCCCCCGGCC
>JAZKFQ010000061.1:0-40814 GCA_040386375.1 Pseudomonadota bacterium | reverse complement strand
ATCTGGACCACCACCGCCTGGACCATCCCGGCCAACCAGGCGCTGAACCTGAACCCGGCGCTGGACTATTCGCTGGTCGACACCGAGCGTGGTTTGCTGATTTTGGCTGCCAGCCTTGTTGAAACCTGCCTGGCACGCTACGGCATCGCCGGTACCGTGCTGGCCACCACGCTGGGCAAACACCTGGGCGGGCTGAATTTCCACCACCCGCTGAGCCGTGTGCATCCAGGCTACGACCGGCTGAGCCCGGTCTACCTGGCCGACTACGCCACCGCCGACGACGGCACCGGCCTGGTCCACAGCTCGCCGGCCTACGGCGTGGACGACTTCAACAGCTGCACCGCCCACGGCCTGCAGGTCGACGACATCCTCAACCCGGTGCAGGGCAATGGCAGCTATGCGGCCGATTTCCCGCTGTTCGGCGGCCTGAACATCTGGAAGGCCGTGCCGCAGATCATCGACGCGCTGCGGGATGCCGGCCGCCTGCTGGCCACCGCCACCATCAGCCACAGCTACCCGCACTGCTGGCGCCACAAGACGCCGGTGATCTACCGCGCCGCCGCACAGTGGTTCGTGCGCATGGACGAGGGTGTGGGTGTGTTCACCAAGGACAAGGCGCCGCAGACCCTGCGCCAGATGGCCCTGGCGGCCATCGAGCAGACCAGCTTCTACCCGCAGAACGGCCAGGCCCGGCTGCGCGACATGATCGCCAACCGCCCCGACTGGTGCATCAGCCGCCAGCGCAGCTGGGGGGTGCCGGTGCCGTTCTTCCTGCACAAGGACACCGGTGAACTGCATCCGCGCACCATGGAGATCCTGGACCAGGCGGCCGACATCGTGCAGCAAGGCGGCATCGAGGCCTGGAGCCGGGTGACGGCCGAAGAGATCCTGGGCGCCGCCGACGCGCCGCACTACACCAAGAGCAGCGACATCCTCGAGGTCTGGTTCGATTCGGGCAGCACCTTCATGCACGTGCTGCGCGGCACGCATGCCGACAACCACGGCTCGCTGGGCCACCACGACACCGGCCCCGAGGCCGACCTGTACCTGGAAGGCCATGACCAGCACCGCGGCTGGTTCCACTCCAGCCTGCTGCTGAGCTGCGCCATCCACGGCCAGGCGCCCTACCGCGGCCTGCTGACCCACGGCTTCACCGTGGACAGCCAGGGCCGCAAGATGAGCAAGAGCCTGAACAACGGCATCGAGCCGCAGGTGATCAACCAGAAGCTGGGCGCCGAGATCATCCGCCTGTGGGTGGCCGCCAGCGACTATTCGGGCGACATCGCCGGCGACGACAAGATCCTGGCGCGGGTGGTGGACGGCTACCGCCGCATCCGCAACACGCTGCGCTTCCTGCTGGCCAATGTGAGCGACTTCGACGTGGCCGCCGACAGCGTGGGCCCCGCTGAACTGCTGGAGGTCGACCGCTTTGCGCTGGCCCGCGCCAGCCAGCTGCAGGACGAGATCCTGGCGCATTTCGAGGTGTATGAATTCCATCCGGTGGTGGCCAAGCTGCAGGTGTACTGCAGCGAGGACCTGGGCGCCTTCTACCTGGACGTGCTGAAGGACCGGCTCTACACCACCGCGCCCAAGAGCCTGGCGCGGCGCAGTGCGCAGACCGCGCTGTGGCACATCACCCAGGCCATGCTGCGCTGGATGGCGCCGTTCATGAGCTTCACCGCCGAAGAAGCCTGGGCGGTGTTTGCCTCCGGCCGCGGCTCCATCTTCAAGCAGACCTACTGGCCGCTGGCCACGCCCGATGCGGCCTTGCTGGCCAAGTGGGCGGCCGTGCGCGGGGTGCGTGAGGCCGTCAACAAGGCCATTGAAGACCTGCGCAGCACCGGTGGTGTCGGCGCCTCACTGCAGGCCAACGTGGTGGTGACGGCGCCGCCCGAGACCCATGCCCTGCTGGCCAGCCTGGGTGATGACCTGAAGTTCGTGTTCATCACCTCGGCCGTCAGCCTGCTGCCGGGCGACGGCCTGGCCATCAGCGTGGCTGCCGCCAGCGCGCCGAAGTGCGAGCGCTGCTGGCACTACCGGGAAGATGTGGGCGTGGACACCGGCGCCGGTGCCTACCTGGGCCTGTGCGGGCGCTGCGTCAGCAACCTGCACGGCGCGGGCGAAGTGCGGCGCATCGCCTGATCCACCACCGCCCGGCGTCATCACCAAGGTGACGCCGGCGGCTGCGGCCCGTCCGTAGGATGGGCTGCACCATGTTCAAAAAGCTCCTGATCGCCAACCGTGGCGAAGTCGCCGTGCGCATCCTGCGCGCCGCGCAAGACCTGGGCATCGCCACCGTGGCGGTGTTCTCCCGTGACGACGCCGAGGCGCTGCACACCAGGCTGGCCGACGAAGCATGCCCGCTGGAGGCCACAGGCCCGGCGGCCTACCTCGACATCCCGGCGCTGGTGGCCATCGCCCGCGCCACCGGTGCCGAGGCGGTGCACCCGGGCTACGGCTTCCTGAGCGAGCGCGCCGATTTCGCCCAGGCCTGCGCCGACGCCGGCCTGGTCTTCGTCGGCCCCACGCCGGCGCAGCTGGCGCTGTTCGGCGACAAGGCCAGCGCCCGCGCGCTGGCGGCCGAACACGGCGTGCCCCTGCTGCCCGGCACCGGCGCGGCCACGCTGCAAGAGATCCGGGCATTCTTCGCCGAGCAGCGCAGCCGCAACCCGGATTGCGGCGTGATGCTCAAGGCGGTGGCCGGCGGCGGCGGGCGCGGCATGCGCGCGGTGCACGACCCCGCCGCCCTGCCCGAGGCCCATGCCCGCTGCAGCGCCGAAGCGCAGGCGGCCTTCGGCGTGGGTGCGGTGTATGCCGAGCGCCTGATCGCCCACGCCCGCCACCTGGAGGTGCAGGTGCTGGGTGACGGCCGCCAGGTGATGGCCCTGGGCGAGCGTGAATGCACGCTGCAGCGCCGCTTCCAGAAGCTGGTGGAGATCGCCCCCAGTCCGGGCCTGAACCCGGCGCTGCGGGCCCAGCTGATCGCGGCCGCACTGCAGCTGGCCCGGGCCAGCGCCTACCGCGGGCTGGGCACCTTCGAGTTCCTGGTCGACGACGCCTCGGCCGACCTGCCGTTCGTCTTCATCGAGGCCAACCCGCGCCTGCAGGTGGAGCACACCGTGACCGAGGCCGTCACCGGTGTCGACCTGGTGGCCGCGCAGATCGCCGTGGCCGCCGGGCAGACGCTGGCCGGCCTGGGCCTGGACCCGGCCCACCCACCCGCCGCGCAGGGCGTGGCCATCCAGTGGCGCATCAATGCCGAGACGCTGGACGACGCCGGCCAGGCGCGGCCCTCGTCGGGCCGGCTCAGCCGCTGCGATCTGGCGCAAGGCCCCGGCGTGCGTGTCGACACCCACGCCTACGCTGGCCTGGCGCCATCGCCCCACCACGACAGCCTGCTGGCCAAGCTGGTGGTGCACCACGCGGGCAGTTATGCCCAGGCGCTGCGGCGGTCGCAGCGGGCCCTGGCCGAATGCCGGCTGGAGGGCCTGGCCACCAACCTGCCGCTGCTGCGTGCCCTGGCCGCGCATGCGGACGTGGCCCACCACCACATCCACACCCGCTGGCTGGAAAGCGCCTGGCCGCAGCTGCAGGGCGAGCTGGCCGCGCACACCGATGCGGCACCGCATGCCGCGCCCGGCCCCGTGGCGGCAGGCCCGGCCGAAGCCGCCGTGCCCGAGGGCCAGATCGGCCTGCGCGCCCCGATGGCGGGCCGCCTGGTGCAGTTCAACGCCGAACCCGGCCAAACCCTGGCCGCCGGCAGCGAGGCCCTGGTGCTCGAGGCCATGAAGATGCAGCACGGCATCGGCGCACCTGGTGCCGGCCAGGTGCTGCAGCTGCACGTGGCCGCGGGTGACTTCGTCGCCGAGGGCCAGCTGCTGATGACCCTGGCCGCGGTGGACCAGGCCGGGGCCGCCGCGGCCGATGCGCTGGCCCATGACCTGGACCACATCCGCGCCGACCTGCAGCGGGTGCGCGACCGCGACAGCCTGCTGCAGGATGCCGCCCGGCCCCAGGCCGTGGCCAAGCGCCATGCGCAAGGGGGCCGCACCGCGCGCGAGAACATCGCCGACCTGGTCGACCCCGGCAGCTTCAGCGAGTACGGCGGCTACGCCATCGCCGCCCAGGCCAGCCGCCGCACGCTGGACGACCTGGTGCGCAACACCCCGGCCGACGGCATGGTGACCGGCATCGGCACCGTCAACGGCGGCCACTTCGGGCCCGAGCGCAGCCGCACCGCGGTGATGGCCTACGACTACACCGTGCTGGCCGGCACGCAGGGCTGGCGCAACCACAAGAAGAAAGACCGGCTGCTGGGCGTGGCCCACCAGTGGAAGCTGCCCACGGTGCTGTTTGCCGAGGGTGGCGGCGGCCGGCCAGGGGATGTGGACATGCCCATCGTGGCGGGGCTGGACAACCACACCTTCAGCCAGTTCGCCGCGCTGTCGGGCAAGGTGCCGGTGGTGGGCGTGGTGCACGGCCGCTGCTTCGCCGGCAATGCCGCCCTGCTGGGCTGTGCCGACGTGATCATCAGCACCCGCAGCGCCAACATCGGCATGGGCGGGCCGGCCATGATCGAAGGCGGCGGGCTGGGTGTGTTCCGGCCCGAGGAGATCGGCCCCGCCGCCGAGCTGCATGCCAACGGCGTGGTCGACCTGCTGGTGGACGACGAAGCCGCCGCGGTGGCCGCCACCCGTCAGTACCTGGGCTACTTCCAGGGCCGGCTGACCGACTGGCAGGCCGCCGACCCCCGCGCCCTGCGCCACCTGGTGCCCGAGAACCGGCTGCGGGTCTACGACATGCGCGCCGTCATCCACGCCCTGGCCGACAGCGGCAGCGTGCTGGAGCTGCGGCGTGGCTGGGGCCATGGCATGGTGACGGCGCTGGCCCGCATCGAAGGCCGGCCGGTGGGCATCTTCGCCAACAACCCGCACCACCTGGGTGGCGCCATCGACCCCGACGCGGCCGACAAGGGCGCCCGCTTCATGCAGCTGTGCAATGCCCACGGCATCCCGCTGCTGAGCCTGTGCGACACCCCCGGCTTCATGGTCGGCCCCGAGGTGGAGCGCCAGGCCCAGGTGCGCCATGCCTGCCGGCTGTTCGTCACCGCGGCGCACCTGCAGGTGCCGGTGTTCACCGTGGTCATCCGCAAGGGCTATGGCCTGGGTGCCCAGGCGATGGCGGTGGGCGGCTTCGACGCCCCGCTGTTCACCGTGGCCTGGCCCACCGGTGAATTCGGCGGCATGGGGCTGGAAGGCGCAGTCAAGCTGGGCTACCGCAAGGAGCTGGAGGCCGCGGCGGCCGGCCCGGCGCGTGAAGCGCTGTACCAGCAGCTGGTGGCGCGCCAGTATGAGAACGGCTCGGCCATCAACATGGCCACCACGCTGGAGATCGACGCGGTGATCGACCCCGCCGACACCCGGGCCTGGCTGGTGCGGGGGCTGGACAGCAGCGGCGCGGTGCGGGGCGCGGGCGCGGCGGGCAGCGGCCTGGCACCGGCACGCTTCGTGGACGTGTGGTGAGCTGATTGGCTGGTGGCGCGGCCGCTGCTGCGGCGACCGCGCCGGCCCAGGGGTGGCAGACTGCCACGATGCCCGCTGTCCCCCGTCCACGCCGCCACGTCTGGGCCCTGGCCCTGCTGATAGCCCTGCTGCTGGCCGGCATGCTGGTGGTGGGCCTGTGGCTGGCCATCGAGCGCACACCGCGGGTGGGCACCAGCGACACCGCCGTGTCGGTGCAGGACATCGACCGTGCACGCCGCCTGCTGCAGCGCAACGACCCGCGCCACGCCCTGCCCGGCATCACCCGTGCCGTGGTGCTGACCCAGCGCGACCTGGAGCTGGTGATCCAGCAGGCCGGCCAGCGCCTGGGCGCCGGCGGGCGTGGCCGGGTGCGGCTGCAGCCCGGGCTGGCCCTGGTCGAGGCCAGCCTGGCCCTGCCCGACAACCCCTGGGGCGGCTGGCTGAACCTGCGCGCCGTGCTGCGCGAGACGCCCGCCCTGCCCGCGGTGCAGCAGTTGCGCATCGGCCAGCTGCCGGTGCCGGGCTGGCTGGCCGAGGCCGCGCTGCCGCGGGTGCTGCAGGCGCTGAACCTGCGGGCCCAGGGCGAGCTGGCGCAGCGCCTGGTCAGCCAGGTGGGCTTCCGCAGCCAGGCCCTGGTGCTGGCCTATGCCTGGCCCGACAACCCGCAGCAGGCGCTGGCCGAATCGCTGCTGGCGCCCGATGCGCAGGCCCGGCTGCGCCGCCATGCCGAGCACCTGGCCACCCTTGCCACCAACCTGGCCGGCCCGCCGGGCCGCCCGGCCACGGTGTCGGTCACCCAGCTGCTGCAGCCCATGTTCGGGCTGGCGGCCGGCCACAGCACCGACGCCGACAGCGCAGCGCTGGAGAACCGCGCCGCCCTGCTGGCCCTGGCCTTCCTGGCCAACGGCCAGCGCCTGGCGCCGCTGCTGAGCCCGGCGATGACGCCGGTGGCCGCCGCCAGCCAGCGGCCACTCCGCCTGCCCGACATCCGCCTGGGCGGCCGGGTGGATTTTCCGCAGCACCTGCTGATCTCGGCCGCACTGGCGGCCGAGGGTGGCGGGCCGCTGGCCGACGCCATCGGCCTGTACAAGGAGGTGGCCGACGCCCGCCACGGCAGCGGCTTCAGCTTCCGCGACATCGCCGCCGACCGCGCCGGCACCCGGCTGGGCCTGCATGCACGGCGTGACCCACTCGGCTTCCAGGCCCGCCTGGCCCGGGGCCTGGCCGAGGCCGACCTGATGCCCGATGTCGGCGACCTGCCCGAGTACATGCCCGAGGCCGAGTTCCGGCGCCGCTTCGGCGGTGTGGGTGCGCCGGCCTACCAGGCCATGCTGCGCGAGATCGAGACCCGGCTGGATGTGCTGCCGCTGCTGGCGGCGGGGCGCTGAGACGGGCTGCCTTCAGCGGCTGAGGCCGGCTGCCGTCAGCGGCTGAGGCCGCGTGCTGCAACCGGCCACAGGGCCTCGACCACCCCACCACGCACCGCCACCAGCTGGTCGTGCAGGTTCAGCGTGGGGTCGCAGTGGCCGGGCACCAGCAGCAGCTGGCTGCCCAGTGGCGGGCATGGGGCGGTGTCGGCCGCGCGCACGATGCCGTGCTCGTCGTTGGCGGCGGCATAGACCAGGCCGGCGCCATCGGCACCGGGCTGCCACACCGTGGGCAGGCCGGAATCCACCGCCAGCGACTTCAGCCCTGCGTCCAGGATGCAGCGCCCGCCATCCCCCACGCTCATCACCGTGCTGGCCACGAACAGGCTGTGCGCGAAGCGCAGCGCCGCGCCCGCCTGGTTGCGGCCGTAGTCGCCATCCATGAAGACATAGCTGCCGGGCTGCAGTTCGGTGTAGACACCGCCGGCCAGGTCGAACTCCACACTGCCGCTGCCGCCACCCGTCACCACCGGGCAGGCCACGCCGGCCGCGGCCAGGGCCGCCACCACCGCCGCCGTGCGCGCGCCCGCCCGCTGCGCCGCAGCCTGGCGCTCGCCATGGCTGCGCACATGCTGCACACCCCCGTGGTAGGCCTGCAGCCCGCCGAAGCGCAGCTGCCCATGGGCTGCCAGCGCCTCCAGCAGGCGCAGCACCGCGTCGGCATCGGCCACGCCGCAGCGGCCCTGGCCGATGTCGATCTCGATGAACAGCGTCAGCCGGCTGCCCTGCTCGGCCGTGGCGGCAGCCAGATCGGCCACCTGCTGCACATGGTCCACACACACGCTGAAGCGGCCATGCAGCGCCAGCCGGGCCAGCAGTGTGGCCTTGGCCGCGCCGGCGATCTGGTTGCTGATGTGGATGTCGGCCACCCCGGCCTGCAGGAAAGGCAGGGCCTCGCTCACCTTCTGGCAGCAGATGCCCACCGCGCCACGCTGCAGCTGGGCCAGCGCGATGGCCGGTGTCTTGTGCGCCTTGGCATGCGGGCGCAGGGCCACGCCGGCGCTGTTGGCTGCGGCCTGCATGGCATCGCAGTTGCGCTCGAAGGCGTCCAGGTCCAGCACCAGGGCCGGGGTGTCGATGCCGGCCAGGGCATCACCCGGCCGGGCGGCGGGGGGCAGGGTGGGCAGGCTGGGGGTGGGCATGGTCAGACGATGTCCAGTTCCGGGTATTGGCGGAAGATGCCCTGCTGGTTGAACGGGATGCGGCGCTCGCTGCGCAGGTAGGCCTTCAGCCTGGGCAGGGCCGCCACCCGGGCGTGCAGGGCCACCACACCGGGCGCGGCGGCCAGCGCCCGCTGCGCCGCCTGCGGAAAGGCATAACGCAGCCCCTCCACCAGCTGGAACAGCGACAGGTCGGCATAACTCAGCTTGCCGCCCACCAGCTGGCGGCTGCCGGCGGGGTTGCGGGTGATGATGGCCTCGAACCACTGCAGGTATTTGGGCAGGCGCTCGCGGCAGAAGTTGGCGGCGCGCTTCAGGGCCTCGGCCTGCTGGTCCTCGTAGAACAGGCTGCTGGCGATGGGGTGGTGGGTGTCGTGGGCCTCGGTCACCATGTCGGCGATGGTCAGCTGGATCTGCTGGGTCCACACCCGCGCTGCGTCGCTGCGGCCCACCAGCTTCAGGGTGGGGCCCAGGTGCTGCAGGATGGTGGCGGTCTGGCCGATCAGCAATGCGCCGTCCTTCAGAACGGGTGGCGCAAACGGCGGATGGGGCTGCTGGCGGTCGTTCAGCAGCTTCATCATCGCCGGCAGGCCCTGGCCGGCGGCGGCGTCACCACGCGCCACGTCGACGTAGGCGGCGCCCGCCGCCTCCAGCGCCAGGCGCACAAATTCGCCGCGGCCTTGGATGGTCGGCCAGTAATGCAGTTCATAGGTCATGCAGGCGACTGTAGCGCCGTGGCCTGGCGGCTTAAGCTGGCCCCACTTCACCACCGCAGGGGCAACCCATGGACCTGGAACTCACCGGCAAGCGCGCCCTGGTCACCGGCGGCAGCCGCGGCATCGGCAAGGCCGTGGCCCGCGCGCTGGCGCAGGAGGGCGCCGACGTGGCCCTGCTGGCGCGCGACGCCGCCGACCTGGCCGCCACCGCCGCCGAGCTGATGGCCGCCACCGGCCGCACCGTGGTGGGCGTGGTGGCCGACACCCGCGACGAGGCCGCGGTGCAGGCCGCCGTGGCCGAGGCCGCCGCTCGCCTGGGCGGGCCGCTGCAGATCCTGGTGAATGCGGCCGCCGAACCTGCGGGTTATGCAGGACCGCCCAAGCTGGGCGAGATCACCGGCGCATTCTTCCAGGCCGAGCTGGACACCAAGGTGATGGGCTACATCCGCTGCAGCCAGGCCGTGCTGCCGGGCATGCGCGCCACGGGCTGGGGCCGCATCGTGCACGTCAGCGGCCTGGCCGCGCGGCAGGCCGGCAACACCGTGGGCAGCATCCGCAACGTGGCGGTGGCCGCGCTGGCCAAGAACATGGCCGACGAACTCGGCCCCGCCGGCATCCAGGTGACCGTGGTGCACCCCGGCATCACCCGCACCGAGCGCACCGCGCCGCTGCTGGCCGCGCGTGCGGCGGCGCAGGGTGTGGATCCGGCCACGCTGGAGGCCCAGATGGCCGCCGGCAACTCCATCCAGCACCTCGTCGATGCCACCGAGGTGGCGCATGTGGTGGCCTTCCTCTGCTCGCCCAAGTCGCGTGCGATCAACGGTGACGCAGTGTGCGTGGGCGGCGGTGCACCGCGCGCCATCCACTACTGACCCCCGGGCCAAACGTGGTTGACAGCGCCGCGCGCCATGCCCGAATATCGAACCACCAGCCACGGCGCCACGGTGCATCGGCGGTGAATCCTGCGGGCCCCGCCCGCGCCGTTCTGCCTGCAAGACTGGAGAGCATGATGAGACCGCGTCTTTTGCACGCTAGCATTGGCTGGGGCTGGCTGGCCCTGGCGCTGGCCGGCCCGGCGGGGGCCCAGGCCCCCGGCCCGCACAATGCCATCACCGACGTGCCGGGCATCAGCGTGGGCCACGCCACCGGCCAGGATTCCGGCGCCACCGTGGTGCTGGCGGCCAGCGCCACCGGCCAGGGTGTGGCCGGTGGTGTCACCCAGCGGGGTGGCTCGCCCGGCACCCGCGAAACCGACCTGATGCGCCCCGACAACATGGTCGAGGTGATGAACGCGGTGCTGCTGTCCGGCGGCAGTTCCTACGGCCTGGCGGCGGCCAGCGGCGTGATGCGCTGCCTGGAGGAGCGCGCCGTCGGCTTCCCGGTGGGCGGTGGCAACGTGGTGCCCATCGTGGTGGCGGCGGTCTCCTTCGACCGCGCCACCTGCGGCGCGCCCGCCGGGTCGCGGCCGGATTTCACCTCCGGCCAGCAGGCCTGCGTGGCGGCCAACACCGGCCCGGTGGCCCAGGGCAACGTGGGTGCGGGCACCGGCGCAGTGGCCGGCGGCGTCAAGGGCGGCATCGGTTCGGCCAGCGTGGTGCTGCCCAACGGCATCATCGTGGGCGCGCTGGTCTCGCTGAACTCCGAGGGCACACCCTACAACGCCGACGGTGATCTCTACGCGCTGGACCTGGGCCTGGGCCAGGAATTCCGCGCGCTGACCAAGGCCGGCGGCCAGCAGAAGCGCGTGCCGCCCAGCCTGCCCGGCGGGCCGCTGCGCAGCGGCACCAACGCGGTGGTGGCCACCAATGTGCAGCTCACCAAGTCACAGGCCACGCGCATCGCCGAGATGGCCGACGACGGTGTGGCGCGGGCCATCAGCCCGGCCCACACCGCGGGTGACGGCGACACGCTGTTCGTGCTGGGCACGGCCCGGCTGGCCATGGCCACGCTGGGCGACCCGAACACGGTGGTCACGCAGATCGGCACGGCCGCGGCCGATGCGGTGTCGCGCGCCACCGTGCACGCGCTGCTGGCGGCGAAATCGACCGCGTGCCAGCCCAGTTATTGCGACGCCTTCCCGTCCGCATGCCGCAACCGGCGCTAAAGAGGATCACCATGCAACGCCAGATTGCGATTGCCGGCCTGCTGTGCAGCGTCGTCACCAGTGCGGTTCTTGCGCAGACCCTGCCGCAGACCCCCGGCCCCAAGAACGCCATCACCGACGTGCCCGGCATCGAGGTGGGCCAGCACACCGCCAGCAGCGGCACCGGCGGCATGACCGGCACCACGGTGGTCATCGCCCGTGGTGGCGCCACCGCCGGTGTCACCCAGCGTGGTGGCGCGCCCGGCACCCGCGAGACCGACCTGCTGAAATCCGAGAAGGCGCTGGGCACGGCGCATGCGGTGGTGCTCACCGGCGGCAGCGCCTATGGCCTGGCCGCGGCCGACGGCGTGATGACCTGCCTGGAGAGCCAGGGCATCGGCACGCCGGTGGCCAACGGCGCCATCGTGCCGGTGGTGCCCGCGGCGGTGGTGTTCGATCCCGGCCGCTGCGCCCCCTTCACCTTCCGCCCCGATGCCTCGTTCGGCACCAATGCCTGCCGCGCGGCCAACAACGGCCCGGTGCAGATGGGCAATGTGGGCGCCGGCGCGGGTGCCCGCTCGGGCGGCGTGAAGGGCGGCATCGGCACCGCCAGCGCCATGCTGCCCAACGGCGTGGTGGTGGGTGCCATCGTCTCGGTCAATTCGGCCGGCCGCACCTTCGACGCCGGCACCGGGGATTTCTTCGCCGGCTACATCATGAACACCGCCGACCCCACGGTGGCCTCGGCCGTGCCCGACCCCACGGCCGACCGCGACGACCTGCTGCGCGCCACCACCATCGCGGTGGTGGCCACCAATGCCCGGCTCACCAAGGCGCAGGCCAACAAGGTGGCGCAGATGGCCGACGACGGCCTGGCGCGCGCCGTGCGGCCGGCCCATGGCACGGGGGACGGCGACACGGTGTTCTCGCTGGCCACCGGCACGGTGACGACCACGCCCAACATCAACCAGATCGGCGGCGCGGCGGCCGACGTGCTGTCGCGCGCCATCATCCGCGCGCTGATGGCGGCCGACGCCATCCATGTGGGTAGCTGCAACGTGACCAGCTATTGCGAGCTGTTCCCGGCGCGCTGCCGCAGGTAGGCATCGGCAGGCGCCTGGCCCAGCGCCGGCTCAGGTGGCCGGCCTCAGCTGCCGGCTTCGGGCGGCATCCAGCGCCGCAGGTGCGCCGCGTTGGCGCCGCGCTGGCCCTTGGCGCGCTTCAGTTCGGCACGGGCCACGCTGCGCAGGTGCACCTCGTCGGGCCCGTCCAGGAAGCGCAGCGCCCGGCCCCAGGCCCACAACCGGGCCAGCGGTGTGTCGGGTGACAGGCTCATCGCACCGAAGACCTGCATCGCACGGTCCAGCACCCGGGTCTGCAGCCGGCTGCTGACCAGCTTGATGGCCGACACATCGGTGCGGGCCGCAGCGCTGCCGGCCTGGTCCAGCACCCAGGCGGCGCGTAGCACCAGCAGCCGGGCCTGGTCGATCTCGACACGGCTCTCGGCGATCCAGTCCTGCACATTGGAGAAATCGCTCAGCCGGCCGCCGAAGGCACGCCGCTCCAGCGCCCGTTCGCACATCAGCGCCAGTGCCAGCTCACACTGGCCGATGCTGCGCATGGCGTGGTGCACCCGACCCGGCCCCAGCCGCGCCTGCGCCAGGGCAAAGCCTTCGCCGGGCTGGCCCAGCATCGCGTCCAGCGGCACGCGCACCTGGCGGAACACCAGCTCGCAATGGCCGTCCAGGCTCTGGTGGTCCATCACCGGGATGTTGCGTTCCACCAGCAGGCCGGGTGTGTCCATGGGCACCAGCAGCATGCTGTGGCGGGCGTGCTCGGGCGCGTTCTCGTCTTCGCTCACCCCCATCACCACCGCCAGCCGGCACAGCGGATGGGCGGCGCCGGTGATGAACCACTTGCGGCCGTTCAGCACCCAGTGGTCCCCATCACGCTGGATGCGGGTGGTCAGCTGGGTGGGGTCGGACGAGGCGGTGTCGGGCTCGCTCATCGCGAAGCAGGAACGGATCTCGCCGGCCAGCAGCGGGTTCAGCCAGCGCTGCACCTGGTCGGGGCTGGCGGCGATCTGCAGCAGTTCCATGCTGCCGCTGTCGGGTGCGCTGCAGTTGAAGATCTCGGCCGCCCAGGGCACCTGGCCCATGATCTCGGCCAGCGGGGCGTAGTCGAGGTTGCCCAAGCGTGTGCCGGGCTGGTCGTCGCGCAGGCTGGGCAGGAACAGGTTCCACAGCCCCAGCGCGCGGGCGCGGCCCTTCAGGTCCTGCAGCAGATCCAGTGGGTAGACCCCTGCATCCGACCAGCGGTGCCACTCCGCCAGCGACGGCAGCACCAGATCGGCCATGAATTGCCGCAGCTGGGCCTGCAGCGCCTGGGAACGGGGGGAGTCGGCGAAGTCCATGCGGCGGATTCTTCGGCGCGCACCGGTGCGGCCTTGTCGCTGGCGGGACGTGCAGCCCGGCGCTCTGGGCCGGGCTTGCGCCAGATCAATCCCGGCGCCGGCTGGGGCATCATCCCCCGCATGAACAACCTGCCCCACAGCGTGCGCGCCCTCTGCTTCGACGTCTTCGGCACCGTGGTCGACTGGCGCAGCAGCGTCATCGCCGAAGGCCAGGCCCTGGGCGCGCGCCTGGGCCTGCAGGCCGACTGGGCCGCACTGGCCGATGCCTGGCGCAAGGGCTACTTCGCCACCATGGCCCGTGTGGCGCGGGGCGAGCTGGCCTGGGCCACCATCGACGCCCTGCACCGCCAGGTGCTGGACCATCTGCTGCCGCGCTTCGGCCTGCAGGCGCTGGACGAGGCCCAGCGCGCACACTTCAACCAGGCGTGGCACAGGCTGGCGCCCTGGCCCGACAGCGTGGCCGGCCTGGGCCGGCTGAAGCGTGGCTTCACCATCACCACGCTGTCCAACGGCAACCTGTCGCTGCTGGTGGCCATGGCCAAGCACGCCGGCCTGCCCTGGGATGCCGTGCTGACGGCCGAGCTGTTCGGCCGCTTCAAGCCCGACCCGGCGGTCTACCTGGGGGCGGCCCGGCTGCTGGGCCTGGAGCCCGGCCAGGTGCTGATGGTGGCAGCCCACCCGACCGACCTGGTGGCGGCCCGGCGTGCCGGCCTGCGGACCGCCTACATCCCCCGCCCCGCCGAATACGGCCCGGGTGGCTGGATGGAGCCGGTGGGCGATGCCGTGTTCGACACCGTGGCCCCCGATCTCAACGCCCTGGCCGACCAGCTGGGTTGCTGACGGCTAGCTTGATGCCGGTCAAGTTGATGCCGGTCAAGCCGCTGTCAGCTGGGGGCGCGAAGATGCCGCCATGGGCCCCTCACCCCACCACATCCCGATCCACGCTGCCAGCCCGGTTCCGGCCTGCGGCGGCTGCGTGCACGGCGCCGCCGACAGCGGGCCGGTCTGCCTTGCGGCGCTGGGCCAGCCCTGCGAAGCACCCACGCTCAGCGGCCCGGCCGATGCGCTGGCGCGGCTGCTGAAGGCGCTGGCGCCGGTGCTGGGCGCGCCCGAGACCGGTGGCATGGTGCGGGCCCTGCATGTGCGCGACGGCGAGGTGGAACTGCTGCTGGCCCTGCAGGCCGGCTGCGGCGGCGCGTTGCTCGCCGACAGCGCCTTCCAGGCCCTGCGCGGCGTGCTGCCCGACACCGACATCTACGTGCGGACCAGCCCGACGGCGTAGCGCCTGCGGTGGTCTCGCTGGAGGAGGCGACCGCCGCGGCCCGGCAAAGCCGGTTGCGCCGCGTCTGCCCGGCAACCGGGCCTCAGCTGCGGGTGGCGCGCTGCGGCGCGGCGCACAGCAACTGGTTGGCGCTCTGGGCGCTGGCCAGGGCATCGGCATGTTGCGTGTCGGCCTGGGCACCCAGCGAGACCAGCACCAGCGTGGTCATCACGGCGGCGATGGCCAGGGCGGCCAGTTGCTGCAGCGGGGCGATGGTCTTGAGGCGGGTCATGGTGCGGCTCCGGGTGGGTTGGCGAGGTGCGATGGCTGCACTGTCGGCGTTTGCAGCGGCCGCCGCGAGGCGTTCGCGACGAACTGCACATTCCCGCGCACCAGCGGCGCCAAACCCGGCCCGAACCGGACGCCGGCTACATCACCGCCCCGAGTTGCCAGGGCACAAACTCGTTCTGCCCGTAGCCGTGCAGCTCGCTCTTGCTGGCCTGGCCGGACGCCGTGGCCAGCATCAACCGGAAGATGCGTTCGCCGGCCTGGTCCACCGTCTCGCTGCCGTCGACGATGCCGCCGCAGTTGATGTCCATGTCCTCCTCCTGCTTCAGCCACAGCGCGGTGTTGGTGGCCAGCTTGAGCGACGGTGACGGCGCGCAGCCATAGGCCGAACCGCGTCCGGTGGTGAAGCAGATCAGGTTGGCGCCGCTGGCCACCTGGCCGGTGGCCGACACCGGGTCGTAGCCCGGTGAATCCATGTAGACGAAGCCGCTGGCGGTGATGCGTTCGGCGAACTCGTAGACATCCACCAGCGCCGTGGTGCCACTCTTGGCGATGGCGCCCAGGCTCTTCTCCAGGATGGTGGTCAGCCCGCCGGCCTTGTTGCCGGCCGAGGGGTTGTTGTCCATGCGCATGGCGTTTCTCGCGGTGTAGGCCTCCCACCAGCGGATGCGCGCCAGCAGCTTGTCGGCCACGGCGGGGCTGGCGGCGCGGCGTGTCAGCAGGTGCTCACCGCCGTAGATCTCAGGCGTCTCGCTGAGGATGGCCGTGCCGCCGTGGCGCACCAGACGGTCCACCGCCGCACCCAGGGCCGGGTTGGCGCTGATGCCGGAATAACCGTCCGAGCCACCACATTGCAGGCCCACCACCAGATGGCTGGCGGGCACCGGCTGGCGCTGCACGCGGTTGGCCTCGGGCAGCATGGACCGGATCAGCTCCACCCCGCGCGCCACGGTCTTGGCCGTGCCGCCGGTGTCCTGGATGCTGAAGGCCACCAGCCTGGCACCCTCCTGCAGGCCCTCCTGCGCGATCAGGCCCTGGATCTGGTTGGTCTCGCAGCCCAGGCCCACCACCAGCACGGCCGCAAAGTTGGCATGGCGGGCGTAGCCGCCCAGGGTGCGGCGCAGCACCCGCAGTTCCTCGCCCTCGCTGTCGGTGGCGCAACCCATGCCATGGGTCAGTGCCACCACACCGTCGACATGGGGATAGTCGGCCAGCGCGGCGGGGCGAACATCCCGCCGGAAGTGGTCGGCAATCGCCCGCGCCGCGGTGGCCGAGCAGTTCACGCTGGTGAGCACACCGATGTAGTTGCGCGTGGCCACGCGCCCGTCGGCGCGCACGATGCCCAGGAAGCTGGCGGGATCGGCCACGAACTGCGTGGGCAAGGCCCCGGCGCCGACCTCGTGCACCCGCTCGAAGCTGGCGAAGGCCAGGTTGTGGGTGTGCACATGCTGCCCCGGCGCGATCGCCTGGGTGGCATGGCCGATCACCTGGTTGTACCGGCGCACGGCCTCGCCCGCGGCGATGGGCGTGGTGGCCAGCTTGTGGCCGGGTGGCACCAGGCCGGTGACCGTGAGCCCCCCCTCCTCGGCCAGCACCGTGCCGCCCAGCAGCTGGCGGCGGGCGATGACGACGTTGTCGGCCGGGTGGATGCGGATGCTGGGTGCTGCGGGCTGGGTCATGCGGGGCTCCTGGTCGCCCCCGACCCGCAAACGCTCAGGCGCTCACAGCTTGGCGGCAGCGCGCCGCTTGGCGGCGGTGGCATCGAGCTGGTACTGCTCCTCGGCCTTGCGGCGCATGTCCAGCGCAGCGTTGAGGGCCTCGGTGTAGCGCTCGGGGGAATAGGTGTTCTGGTTGGCGATGTACACGCTGCGGCGCAGCGGGCGGCCGCCATAGCGCGGCAGGTTGACCGAGAAATGGCATTCCGGCACCGAGCGGCCGGGCCGCTGGCGCAGGATGGGGCCGCTGATGCCCACCGGCAGGTCGTTCTGCTTGTTGGGGCTGGTGCCCCGCTGCAGGCCGGTGGGTGCAGGCAGTTCGGCGATGCGCTGGCGCAGGGCGTCCACCGCACGCTTGAGCGCCGGGCGCGGGCCGTTGCCCGGGCCTTGTCCGTCACTGAAGAACAGCGTGGGCTGGCCATAGCGCATCTGCCAGCCATGGGTGCTGTGCGTGTCGATGCGCTGGATGTGCTCGGGCACGCGGATGCGGGTGCCGGTGTAGATGGTGACGGTTCTAGTCTGCATGACCTGTTGGCCTTCGATGGGTTTCCCCCCCATGAAGCCGCCGGTGGCCATCCCCAGCGACGCGATCTTGTCGTGGGCACCATGCCGCGTACCAAACCGGTTAGATGATCAGTTGTCGATCAAGGCCGGATCCCACGCGTAGACGGTCTGGTTCTGCTGTCCCAGGCCGCTGATGCCGAGGGTCATTTTATCGCCGGGCTTCAGGAACAGCGGCTGCGGTTTGTGACCCATTCCCACTCCTGGCGGAGTTCCGGTGGTGATCAGGTCCCCCGGATAGAGGGTCATGAAGCGGCTGATGTAGCTGACCAACTGGGCGACGCCGAAGACCATGGTCTTGGTGCTGCCGTTCTGGTGGCGGTGGCCGTTGACCTCCAGCCACATCGGCAGGTTCTGCGGATCGGGCACCTCGTCGGCCGTCACCAGCCAGGGGCCGATGGGGCCGAAGGTGTCGCAGCCCTTGCCCTTGTCCCAGGTGCCGCCACGCTCGAGCTGGTACTCACGCTCGGAGACATCGTTGACCACGCAATAACCCGCCACATGGGAGAGCGCATCGGCCTCGGACACATAGCGGGCCTGGGCGCCGATCACCACACCCAGCTCCACCTCCCAGTCGGTCTTGGTGGAGCCTTGCGGCAGCACCACGGGGTCGTTGCAGCCCACCACGGTGCTGGTGTGCTTGGTGAACAGCACCGGCTCGGCCGGCACCGGCATGCCCGATTCAGCCGCATGGTCGGCGTAGTTCAGGCCCACGCAGATGAACTTGCCCATGCCGCTCCAGGGCGGTGCCATGCGGCCCGGGTTGGCCACCAGCGGCAGGCTGCCCGGGTCGAGCCCCCGCAGCGGGGCCAGGCCCGCCGGCGTCAGCATGTCGGCACGCAGGTCGGCGATCACGCCCGACAGGTCACGCACCTGGCCCTGGGCATCCAGCATCGCGGGCTTTTCCTGGCCCTTGGGGCCGTAGCGCAGCAGTTTCATAAGGTCTCCTCGGTCAAACGTTGCTCAATGAAGCCGAAGCGTTGCAGATCCAACGGGCGCCGTGGAACCGGCTTTGCCGGGCCACCGGGGCCGCCCCCCTGGGGGGGAGCGCCGCAGGCGCTTCGGGGGGGGTCAGTTACTCCAGCCGCCGTCGATGACCTGGGCGGTGCCGGTGGTGAAGGCGCTCTCATCACTGGCCAGGTACACCGCCAGCGCGGCGATCTCGCTGGTGCGGCCCAGGCGGCCCATGGGCTGGCGCGCGATGAACGCGGCCTCCACCTCGGCCGCGCTCTGGCCGCTGGCGGCCGCCTGGGCGGCGATGCGCTCGCGCAGCGAGGGCGATTCCACCGTGCCCGGACAGATGGCGTTGCAGCGCACGCCCCGGGTGATGAAGTCGGCCGCCACCGCCTTGGTCAGGCCGATCACCGCAGCCTTGGTGCTGCCGTAGACGAAGCGGTTGGGCGCGCCCTTCAAGCTGCCAGCCACGCTGGCCAGGTTGATGATGCTGCCGCCATGGCCGCCGTTCTCCACCAGCATGCCGGGCAGGAAAGCCTGGATGGTGCGGAACTGGCTGCGCACGTTGAGGTTGAAGGCGAAGTCCCAGTCGGCCTCGGTGCAGTCGAGCACGGTGCCGGCATGCACATAGCCGGCGGCATTGACCAGCACGTCCACCGGGCCGGCGCTGGCCGCGGCGGCGCGGATGGCGGCGGCATCGGTGGCGTCCAGCACCTGGGCGCGGCAGCCCGTGGCCTCCACCACGCTGTGCAGCAGGGCCGCGCTGAGATCGGTGGCGATCACCTGCGCGCCTTCCCGCACGAAGGCCTCGGCGATGGCCCGGCCGATGCCCTGGCCGGCGGCGGTGATGAAGGCGGTCTTGCCCTGGAGTCGTTGCGACATGGTGGGGTCTCGGTGGGGTGGAGCGGGTTGGCGTGGGTCAGGCTGCAGCGCTCAGGGATGGCGACAGCAGGCCCGCCAGCCGGTCATGCGATTGCTGCAGGTGGGCATGCATGGCTGCGCGCGCGGCCTCGGGGTCGTGGCGGGCGATGGCGTCGACCACCGCCTGGTGCTCGGCCAGCGCCAGGCGCCAGCTGGTGTGCGTTTCATAGTGCTGGCCCAGCTGCTCGAACAGCGGTGTGTTGCGCTCGTCGTAGAGCTCGGTCACGGTGCGCAGCAGCGGGCCGTTGTCGGCCGCCTCGGCAATGCGCAGGTGGAACAGCCGGTCGCCCTGCACCGGCGCGCGGCCCAGCGCCATGTCGGCGCGCATCAGGTCCAGCGCGGCCTGCAGCTCGGCCACCTGGGTGGGGCCGGTGGCCAGCGCCGCCATCGCCGCCAGCTCACATTCGATGACCTGGCGTGCCCGGATGATCTCGAACGGGCCGAAAGCGGCGTCCACCGCCTTGGCACTGGCGGCCGGCTCGCAGGCGGTGACGACCACGCCCGAGCCCATGCGCACCGCCACCAGGCCCTCGACCTCCAGCGCGATCAGCGCCTCGCGCACCGAGGGGCGCGACACGCCCAGCTGCAGCGCCAGGTCACGCTCGGCCGGCAGGCGGCTGCCCACGGCAAATTCACCGGCGCGGATCAGGCCACGCAGCTGGTCGGCGATCTGGCGGTAGAGGCGGCGGGACACCAGGGGTTGCAGGGGCATGGAAATTGGTTAACTGGTCAGGCCAATCAGGCGCGAGTGTGGGGCAAGGCCGCCTGGTCGGCGCAGCGGGATAACCCGCGTCCCGGATGGCCGGGCGGCACCCGGCCAGAACCCGGCCAGCACCCGACCGGCATCACCAGCGGCAGCCCTTGTCGCGCAGCGCGTCCGCCGCCAGCGGCACCACGGCCAGCAGGCCCATGCCGCCGTAGGCCTGGCGGCAATCGGGTTTGCCGGCCTTCTCGATGTCACGCGCCAGCTTGGACGGCTGCTCGGGGGGATGCGGCAGCACCGGCAGCAGGCCACGCGGGCCCAGCGGCGACACCAGGCCACCGCGTGGCCGCACCAGATCCAGATTGAGCCGCGGCGCGCTGGCGGGCAGCGACGGCGCGGTGGCCACGTCGTGCCCGGTGCGGGCGCCCGCATCGGGCGCACCGGGCGGCCGGCCGGTGGTGGTGGACGGCGCGGCGCCGGACAGGGCGGGCGCAGCTGTGGCGGGGGACACGGCAGCCGCGGCGGCGGCGCTGGCCGGCGCGGCCGACTGGGCGCTAGGCGGCACCGCCGGCGCGGCGGCGGCCGGGCTGGGTGGCGCGGCCGGTGTCTGGGCGGCCGCCTGGGCGGTGGGGGCGGTTGGGGCGGTGGGTGGTGTGGTGTTTGCTGCGGCGGTTGCTGCAGTGGATGGTGGCTCAGCCGGCGCTGGCACCGGGCCTGACATCCCGGCCGCAGGCAACGGCAGCGGCGCAGGCACCGGCGCAGGGGGCGGCTGTGGCACCGGCACCGGCGCCGCGGCCAGCCGTGGCAGCGGCACGGTGTCGGCCAGCACTGCGGTCGTGTCGGGCACAGCCGGCGCGGTGATGCTGCGCACGCTGGCACGCGGTGGGGTGGGCACCCGCACAGGCAGCGCAGGCTCGGGCGCCGGCGCCGCGGTCGCCGTGGTGGCCGGCACCAGGGGCGCGGCCTGGGCCGGCGGCCGGGGCGGCAGCACGGCGGGCACCGGCACGGCGGCCACCGGCGCAGCCTGCACCGCCGGCGCGCCGATGGCCGGCCCCAGCGCACGCGGAGCCACGCTGCGTGCCGGCGTGGGCGCCTCGGGTGGTGGCAGGGCCAGCGCCGGCAGGGGCATGGGCCCCGGCGCCGGCACGGCCATGGAGGGCGCCGACAGGGCGCGGTTGGCGCCGCGAGCCGGCGCGGGTGGCGAACGCGGCGGTGGGGCGGGCTCCGGCGGCGTTGTCGGCGGGGTCGGCGGCGGCGTTGTCGGTGGTGCCGTCGGTGGGGGCGGCAGGTTCAAGGCCGGCAGCGGCATGGCCGGCAGCACGGGCGCGGGCAGGGCTGCGGGGGTGATGGTCGGCAGGGCCTCAGCCGGCCGGGCCAGCAGCGGCACACGTTCGGGCAGCGGCTCGGCAGATGGCTGGGGCGGTGGCTCGGGTGCTGCTGCGGCCTCGGCCACCTGCGCTGGCGCCACCTCGGGCGCGGCCGACGGGAGTAGCTCGGCCGCCGCCGCCGCCGGTGCGGCATCGGCCGGCGCCGCAGGCGCCATGTCGGCAGCTGCCGGTGGCGCAGGCTGCGGCTGCCAGACACCCGCACGCGCCGCCCCCGGGCTGCGGTGGGCATCGGGCCGGTCCTGCGGCGCACGCACCGCACCGCCCCAGCGGCGCTCACGCGCCTGGCCCTGCGGGCCGCTGTAGGCGTCCGAGGCTACGGTGGCCTCGGGCTGGCTGCCGGCATCGCTGCCGGCCAGCCGGACGTTCAGCGCACCCCAGACGCCCTGGCCGGGCCGGGCGCTGCCGCCTTCGGTGTTGCCGAACACCAGCACCACCAGCACATGCAGCAACAGCGCCAGCGTGAGGCATTGCCGCAACGTGGACCGGCCGGCCGGCGGCTGCGGCCAGGGCCCGGCCTCGGACGGCGCCGTGGGGCTCATCGCCAGGCCGCAACGGCGCCGCGAGCGCCTCAGCCGCGGCCCACGAAGGGCATCTTGGTGGCCATCACCGTCATGAACAGCACATTGGCGCTGGCCGGCAGGCGCGCCATGGTCATGAAGGCGTCGACCACCGACTGCAGGTCCATGCGCGCCTCGGGCTTGATGCTGCCGTCGGCCTGGGGCACACCCTTGGCCATGCGCTCGGTCATGTCGCTGGCCACGTTGCCGATGTCGAGCTGGCCCACCGCGATGTCGAAGGCGCGGCCGTCCAGCGAGGCGGCGCGGGTGAGGCCCGACACCGCATGCTTGGTGGCGGTGTAGGCGATGGAGCCCGGCCGCGGCGCATAGGCCGAGATCGAGCCGTTGTTGATGATGCGCCCGCCCATGGGCGACTGCGCACGCATCATCTTGAACGCGCCGGCCAGGCAGAAGAAGGCGCCGTTCAGGTTGGTGTCGACCGCGCGGCGCCAGGTGGCGGCATCGATCTCGTCGGGGGTCTGCACCGGCAGCGAGACCCCGGCGTTGTTGAACAGCAGGTCCAGCCGGCCGAAGCGCTGGCCGATGGCGGCGAACAGCGCGGCCACCGAGGTCTCGTCGCCCACGTCGCAGGGCACGGCCAGGGTGCGCTCGGCGATGTCGCCGAAGGGATCACCGGCCTTGGCGATGGCCGCCGCCAGGGCCTCGGCCCGGCGGCCGGTGTAGACCACGCGCCAGCCATCGGCCACCAGGGCCGCAGCGCAGCCCAGGCCGATGCCCGAACCGGCCCCGGTGACCAGGGCGACGCGGTTGTGGGGAGTGCTGCTGGCTGCGGGCATGGGCGGTCTCAATGGTGTGATGATTGCAGAGTCTGCCACACCCCACCACGCCTGCCAGCCGGCACAAGCCCTGTCAGGGCCCAGCCCTGGGGCATGGGCCGGCGCGCCGCAGCAGGCGCACGACGCTCAGAGCTTGGCGGCCGGCGTGGCGTAGATGGTCTTCCAGTTCGCCTCGCCCTTGCGGATGATGCCCGCCGTGTCGGCCAGGAACAGCTTGGTGTGGGCGGCGTCCGAGCTGTTGAGGTACAGCTGGCCGTCGACGATGCGCCAGAACTCCGGCTTGGTCGCCACCTTCTTGCCCTTGCTGGCACCGGCCGAGCACCAGCCGCCATAAGCCGGGGCGTATTTGGCCGGGTTGGCGGCGAACAGGTCGCGGTGGGCGGCGCTGGAGAACTGCCACATCGCGCCCTGGTACTCGGCGGTGTACTGCGCCGACCCCTGTGCCGGCGCACCCTGGGTGTGGTAGGCCACCACATCCAGGCCGGCCACGGCGATGCCGTCCTTGGTGTAGTGCTCGTCGGAGGCGTTTGCCAACATCGGCGACAACGCGCCGCCGATGGCCAGCGCCAGCGGCAGTGCGCCGCGCCGGGCGGCCAGGAACAAGGGGGCGAATGAAGAAACGCGTGCCATGCAGAACTCCTGAAGTGGGTGGGAGGCCGGGGATGCGGCCCCTGTGCCAGTCGCTGCACTCCCCGCGTTGGTTACAGCGGTTGTTCGCACTGCGCGAGTTGCCTCGGCGCGGACGGGCTCAGCGGTATTGCGCCGCGCTGATGAACTCGCCAAAGGTCTCGCACCACACCAGCACGGTGGTGTAGGCCGCCGGGTCGGTGCCGGCGGGCAGCGGCAGCAGAAAACCGTTGAAGCTCTTGATGTCACCCACACGCAGCGCACGCGGCTTCAGCCGCAGGAACTCGGCCTCGGTCTGCACAAACGCCGGCACCAGGTAGAGCTTGTAGTCGGGCCCGGGCGCCAGACGGCCGGCAAAGGCCACCACGCTGGCCGACACCGTGACCTCGCCTTCGCCCCAGTGCAGCGCGTCGCTGCCGACCAGATCGCGCACGAAGCGGGCCTTGAAGCCGGGCGCCGCCATGGCCGCCTGCACGTCGGCCAGGGCCGGCGGCGGCGGCGCCGTCAGGATGGGCAACAGGTAGATGCCGGCGCCAACACCGGCCAGCCCCACCACGCCATGGCTGGCCGCCAGCAACAGCGCGCGGCGGGTGCTCACCACCGCAACACCCTGGGCCCCAGCCAGGCCCCGGTGGCCACCACCAGGGCGATGCCCAGCGTGTACCAGGCGGCCACGAAGCTCAGCGCCAGTTCATCGCAGGCCAGGGCATAACCGAAGGCGCCCAGCGACCCGGCGAACAGGCCGGCCGCCGCGCCGGCTGCCACCGGCCGGGTTGGCGCCAGGCCACGCAGTGCCCACAGCGCCGCCGCCAGCGCCGGCAAGGACAGCAGCAGCACACTCAGCGGGCAGCCGGCCCAGGAATGGCCCATCAGGCCGAGGCCCCGCTCGGCCACCGGGGTGGCCAGCCAGTCGGCCAGGCCCACGGCGCCGGCGGCCAGCAGCACCGCCGCAACAGCGCCACCCGGTGCCTGCAGCCGCCACAGCGGGCGTGACAGCGGCCGCGCCAACCAGGCGGCGGCCCAGGCCGAGGCTGCGGCCAGCAGGCCCGCATAACCCAGCTTGAACCAGGGTGCCGGCTGCGCATACAGGCTGGTGGGCACCCAGCCCATCACCCAGGCTGCCAGCAGCGCACTGGCCACCAGGCCCAGCGCCGCCACCGGCAGCAGCCGCCGTGCGGCCACGGCGCGTGGCGCCGGGCCAGAGCCCCGCGACAGCAGGTCGATCAGGTCGTCGGTCTTCATGTCCAGTGTTCCTTCAGCCGCAGCGCACCAGCGCTGCCAGCTTCTTCAAGCCACGGTGCACCTGCACCTTGATCGCCGATTCACTGGCGCCGGTGCGCACCGAGGCCTCGGCCACCGACAAGCCGTCGATCTTGGTCAGCATGATCGCCTCCCGCTGCGCCGTCGGCAGGCCGGCCAGCAGGGCACCCAGGTCGCGCCGGGCCAGGGGCTCGGCGTCGGGCTGGGCCAGCAGCGCCTCGTCGACCCCGTCCAGCGGGTCGTGCAGCGCGTCCTGGCGGCCGCGGCGGCGCCACAGGTCGACCAGCTTGTGGCGGGCGATCGCCAGCACCCAGGCACTGACCGGCAGCGCCGGGTCCCAGGTGCCACGCTGCAGATGCAGGGCCAGCAGGGTCTCCTGCACCAGGTCTTCCAGGTCGTCGGGCAAGGACTGCATGCGCCGCCGCAGATAGCTGCGCAGCCGCTGCGCGATGCGGCGCAAGGCCTCGCGGTAGGCCGCCTCGTCGCCCGCCTGGGCGGCCAGCCACAGCGGCTTGAGCCGGCTTTCAAAATCGTCGTGCGGAAGGCTCAAGGGGATGCGCGCGGTGGGGCAGGCCGCGCCGGCGGCATTCTCGGCGCTGTGCGCCTGGCGTTGTGGCGCCCGGCTGGCCGGCCCCGGCTCGCCCACCAGGTCAAGCACGGCGGCCAGCGAGGGCATGTGCCACTCCATGGTCCAGCGACCAGGCGCCGGGGCCCCGCAGCACCAGCATCAGCAGCACCGCCGCCCAGACACCGTGGGTGGGCCAGGCGCCGGGGTAGACCAGCAGCTGGATCACCGCCGTCATGCCCAGCAGCACCAGCGCCGACAAACGTGTGGCCAGGCCCAGCAGCAGCGCCAGCGGCAGCAGGTGCTCGGCCCAGGTGGCCAGCACCGCCGCCAGCTCCGGCGCCAGCAGCGGCAGGCGGTATTCGTCGCGGAACAGGTCCACCGTCTGGTCGGCCAGGCGTGGCCAGCCCAGCGCGAAGCGGCCCTCGACCAGGTCGATCTGCAAGCCCTCGACCTTGGTCTGGCCCGAGCGCCAGAAGACACCGGCGATCGACACCCGCGCCAGCAGGGCGAGCAGGTCATCGGCCCAGGGCAGCGTGGCCAGGCGCTGCTGCAGCCACGCGGCATGCCGCATCGGGACGGACAGGTTCATGCAGGTTCTCCAGGGGCCAGCCAGGCGACCAGCGCGCCGTGGCGGATCAGCAAGGCCAGCATGCCGGCCAGGTCAAAGGCGGGGGTGCCCGCGTGGGTGCTGGTGCCGGTGCCGGCAGCCGACACCGCCTCGGCGAAGCTGCAGCCCCCCGAGAGCGCGGCGCAGAACGCCACGCCGGCCAGGGGCAGCGGCAACACCCGCACGCCGCTGTCATCGTCAGCGCTGGCAGCGCTGGTGTCGTCGCGCAGCACCAGGGCGGCCTCGGGCCGTTCCAGCACGGCCAGGTCGGCGGGGAGCGCATCGCCCTGGTGCGCAGCCCACAGGCTGAGCACCGCCCAGTCGGCCACCACCAGGGCGCACGACGGGTGCAACACCGGCCGCGAGGCCGGCAGCGAGGGCGCGTCGGCTAGCGCCGCCGCCAGCCTGGCCGGGGCCAGCGGCGCGGCGTCGGCCGCATGGAAGGCACACACGCGGGCCCGCTCCAGCCGCGCCAGGTCAGCCAGCCAGGGCCAGGCGGCGGCCGCTGCCGATCGTTCGAGCCAGGGCGCAAACCCGTCACCCCAGGCCGCCAGCACCGGGGACGCAGGTGGATGCGCCAGCACGAAGCCACGCGCCAGCGCATCAAAACAGGCGGCGCCCAGCGCCTGGCGGCACACAGGCAGGCTGTCGCCCAGGGCCTGCGTCAAGGACACCAGCAGCGTGTTGCGGTGTACGTCGAAGCGCCGCCGCACGTCGGACCCGTTCCAGGCCTTCAGCCCGGGCGGCGCCGGTGTGCCGGGTGCGCGCAGCGCCTGCGCGAAGGCAGCCAAGTCGGCCGTCATGCCGGCAGCTCCACCATGGCCAGCATCAGGTCGTGGGCACGGGTGGCCTCGGCTGCCAGCTGGCGCAGCGGTGGCAGGTTCTGGTCACGCTCGATCAGCGTGGGCACCGGGCCGAGTTGCGCAATGGCCTGGGCATACAGCGCCCACACGGCATCGGCCACCGGCGCGCCATGGCTGTCGATGAGCAAGCGGTCGCCGGCGGCGTCCTGGTCTTCGGCATGGCCGGCGAGGTGGATCTCGCCCACGCTGCCCGGGGGCACGGCGCCGAGCAGGTGGTTGATCGCCTGCTGCGCGCTGCGGCCGTGGTTGACGGCGCTGACATGGGCGTTGTTCAGGTCCAGCAGCAGGCCGCAGCCGGTGCGCCGCACCACGGCCGCCAGGAAGTCGGCCTCGTCCATCGTCGAGGCCTGGAATTCGACATAGGTGCTGGGGTTCTCCAGCAGCAGCCGGCGCTGCAGGCGCGTTTGCACCATGTCGACATGGGTGCAGACACGCGCCAGCGTGGCTTGGTCGTAGGGCAGCGGCAGCAGGTCGTTGAACCAGGCGCCGCCATGCCCTGACCAGGCCAGGTGCTCGGAGAACCACTGCGGCTCAAACCGCTGCAGCACGGCGGCCAGGCGCGCCAGGTGCTGTGCGCAGGGCGGCGCCGCACCGCCGATGCCCAGGCCCACACCGTGCACCGACAGCGGCCGCGCGGCCCGCACCCTGGCCCAGCGCGCCAGGCGCGGGCCACCCGCCGCCATCAGGTTTTCGGCATGCACCTCGACAAAGCCGACAGCCTCGGTGCCGGCCTGCCCACGCAGCAGCGGCAGCAGATGTTCATCCTTGAGGCCGATGCCGGCCAGCGCAGCGGTGTGCATGGCGGTGGCGCCGGGCGCGGGCGGATCAGGCCTTCTTCTCCTTGAACTCACTGGCCTGGCCAAAGCCGGTGGGCGAGGTCTTGGACACCGTCTTGGTGCAGGTTCCCTTGGCCACCAGGGTCCAGGCATTGCCCTGGAAATCCCGGGTCGAGGTGGCGGCGCAGGTGGTGCCGGGGCCGGCGGCGCAGTCGTTCTTGCCCTTGAGCGCAACGCCGAAGCACTTTTCCTTGTCGGCAGCCTGCGCCATGGCGGCAGGCGCGGCGGCCAGTGTCAGCGCCGTGCCCAGGGCCAGCGCCAGGGTGGCGGCCGTGGGTGTGAGGGTGTGCAGGGGGGTCATGGTGGATGCTCCGCAAGTGGTGGATGGCCTGCCGGCCGTAGCGCCGGGTGCCAGCCTGCACACCCGTGACACTCGCCAGTCGTCCACGCCCCCCCGCGGGTTACACCGCTGCTGCTGCCCAGCCCAAAAAAAGTCTGCTGCAGGGCTGGTTGTCACACCGGGTCAGGCCATCGCGATCGCCAGCGCGGCATCCGGCGCGGGCAGCTGGGCGGCGCTGGCCGGGCGCAGCAGGTGCTCGACCAGATCCCGCACCGGCCGGATCTGGTCGCCAAACGGCAAGGCGCCCACACCGCGGAAATACAGGCCCTTCTTCTCGTCGCCGCGCAGCGCAGCGGCCAGCTGCTGGTCGATGCAGAACTGGCCCCAGCCGGCCAGGCCGTCACGCAGGCCGCACTGGGCCAGGCAATCGAAGGCCTGGGTGCAGCGGCCCTTGGCATGGGCCACCGCCTGCAGCCGTGGTTCGGCCTTCAGATAGGCCTTGAGCCAGGGCGTGGCCACGGCGCGCGCCGGCAGACCGGCCACGCTGGTGAAGGTGACCATGTCCTCCTCACGCGCGCTGGCCAGCACCTGCTTGAAGCCGGGGCTGGCGTCGCCCTCGGTGGTGACGGCGAACGGTGTGCCCAGCTGCACCGCCGCGCCGCCCAGGGCCTGGATGCGGGCGATGTCGGCCTGCTGGCGCACGCCGCCGGCGGCGATCAGCGGGATGCGGCCTTCCAGCCCGGCGCTGCGCAGGAACGCCAGCGACTCCGGGATGCAGCGCTCGAAGTCGAAGCGCGGGTCGCCCAGGTCGGCGATCTTCGCGGCGCCCAGGTGGCCGCCGGCCAGGCGCGGGTGCTCGATGACGATGGCGTCGGGCAGGCGCTTCTTGCGCTCCCACTTCTTCACCACCAGGGCTACGCCGCGTGCATCGCTGAGGATGGGCACCAGCAGGGCCTGCGGAAAATCGGCCGCCAGGTCGGGCAGGTCCAGCGGCAGACCGGCGCCCACCACCACCATGTGCACACCGGCTTCCAGCGCGGTGCGCACATAGGCGGCGTAGTCGCTGACGGCACGCATCACATTCATCGCCACCAGGCCACGGCCGCCGGCCAGGGCCAGGGCGGCGCGCACTTCGCGGCCCACGGCCTCGAGGTTGGCGGCGTCAATTTGAAGCTTGCTGTCGGCATCGCAGCCCACACGCTGGGCCAGGTGCTGGGTGCGCTCCATCAGGTCGGGGTGGTGGCGGCGCAGGTCCACCGAGCTGAGCGTGCCCACACCACCCAGCGCCGCCACGCTGCCGGCCAGGCGGTGGGCCGACACGCCCACGCCCATGCCGCCCTGCACGATGGGCAGCAGGGCCCGGCCGGCCAGGGCCAGGGGCTGCAGACCGCTGGCGGCCAGCAGGGGCAGCAGGTCGGGCTGGATGGAAGTGGTGGCAGCAGCGGGCATGGCAGGCAGCCGCGCGGCGGCCGTGGGGTGGGCAAAACAGCCGGCAGTCTGGCCGCGGCGGCCCCGCCAGGGCTTGATCAGGATCAGGGTTCACCCGGATCCGCCGTGCCAGAGGCCGGCAGGCCAGGGCCGCCAGGCCGGCGCGCCGATGGTCTAGCATCCCGGTCGCCCAGCCCTGGAGACGACATGACCACCCCCCACCGCATTGCAGCCATCCCCGGTGATGGCATCGGCCGCGAAGTGATGCCCGAAGGCCTGCGGGTGCTGCAAGCCGCCGCCAGGCGCTTCGACATCGCACTGGAGATCACGCCCATCGCCTGGGCCAGCTGCGAGCACTTTGCCCAGACCGGCCAGATGATGCCCGACGACTGGAAGGCCCAGATCGGCGGCATGGACGCCCTGCTGTTCGGCGCCGTGGGCTGGCCGGCCACCGTGCCCGACCACATCTCGCTGTGGGGCAGCCTGCTCAAGTTCCGGCGGGAGTTCGACCAGTACATCAACCTGCGCCCGGCACGCCTGTTCGAAGGTGTGCCCTGCCCGCTGGCGAACCGCAAGCCCGGCGAGATCGACATGCTGATCGTGCGCGAGAACACCGAGGGTGAATACAGCAGCGTGGGCGGCGTGATGTTCGGCGGCACGGCGCGTGAGTTCGTGCTGCAGGAGAGCGTGTTCACCCGCCACGGCAGCGAGCGATTGCTGAACTACGCCTTCAACCTGGCCCGCAGCCGGGCCCGCAAGCATGTGACCGTGGCCACCAAGAGCAACGGCATCGCGATCAGCATGCCCTGGTGGGACGAGCGCGCCGCCGAAGCCGCCGCCCGCCACCCCGACATCACATGGGACAAGCAGCACATCGACATCCTGGCCGCGCGCTTCGTGCTGCAGCCGCAGCGCTTCGACGTGGTGGCCGCCACCAACCTGTTCGGCGACATCCTGAGCGACCTGGGCCCGGCCTGCACCGGCACCATCGGCATCGCGCCCAGCGCCAACCTCAACCCCGAGCGCAGTTTCCCCAGCCTGTTCGAGCCGGTGCACGGCTCGGCGCCCGACATCTTCGGCCAGAACATCGCCAACCCGGTGGCCATGGTGTGGAGCGCGGCCATGATGCTGGACTTCCTGGGCCACCGCGATGCCCACGACGCCATGCTGCGCGCCATCGAGGCGGTGCTGCGCGACGGCCCCCGCACGCCCGACCTGGGCGGCACGGCCAGCACCACCCAGCTGGGTACAGCGCTGGCCAAGCTGGTGGCCGACGGGATCTGATGGTGGTCGAGGACGTCGATGCGGTGGTGATCGGCGCCGGCGTGGTGGGCCTGGCCGTGGCACGCGCCCTGGCCCAGGCCGGGCGCGAGGTCATCATCCTGGAGGCCCAGAACGCCTTCGGCACCGGCGTCAGCAGCCGCAACAGCGAGGTCATCCACGCCGGCATCTACTACCCCACCGGCTCGCTGCGTGCGCAGCTGTGTGTGCGGGGCAAACAGCTGCTGTACGACTTCTGCGCCAGCCATGGCGTGGCGCACCAGCGCTGCGGCAAGCTGATCGTGGCCTGCAGCGCCGATGAACTGCCGGCCCTGGACAAGCTGCTGGCCACCGCCCAGGCCAACGGCGTGCACGACCTGCAGCGCCTCGGCGCCGCCGACGCGCAGGCGCTGGAGCCGGCCCTGCACTGCGTGGGTGCGCTGCTGAGCCCGTCCACCGGCATCGTCGACAGCCACGGCCTGATGCTGGCCATGCTGGGCGATGCCGAAGCGGCCGGCGCCGCCCTGGCCTTGCGCGCGCCGGTGCTGGCCGGGCGCAGCACGCCGCAAGGCATGGAGCTGGACGTGGGTGGTGATGCGCCGATGCAGCTGCGCGCCCGCACCGTGGTCAACAGCGCCAGCCTGCATGCGCCGGCACTGGCGCGGCAGTTCGCCGGGCTGGATGCGGCCCACATCCCGCCAGACCACCTGGCCAAGGGCTGCTACTTCAGCCTGCCCGGGCGTGCACCCTTCTCGCGCCTGGTCTACCCGGCACCGGGCCAGAGCGGCCACCTGGGTGTGCACCTGACGCTGGACCTGGGCGGCCAGGCCCGCTTCGGCCCCAGCTTCGACTGGGTGCAGGCCGAGGACTACACGGTGGACCCGGCCGGCGCCGACCATTTCTACGACCAGGTGCGGCGCTACTGGCCCGCCCTGCCCGATGCCGTGCTGCAACCGGCCTATGCCGGCCTGCGGCCCAAGATCAGCGGCCCGGGTGAGCCGGCGGCCGATTTCCGCATCGATGGCCCCGCGGTGCACGGTGTGCCGGGGCTGGTGAACCTGTTCGGCATCGAGTCGCCCGGGCTCACCTCCAGCCTGGCGATGGCCGAGCTGGTGCTGCAGCGGCTGGGCCCATCAGATTTTTAGAACGGTTGCATCAACCCCACCGCACGCCGGTGCGGGGCGCGCTCCGCACAATTTGTCCCATGCCCCGAACACGGGGGATCCACCCAAAGGACACACCATGAGCGCCATCGTCATCGTCTACCACAGCGGCTACGGCCACACCGCCAAGATCGCCGAGGCCGTGGCCTCCACCAGCGGCGCCAAGCTGCTGGCCATCGACGCCGAGGGCAACCTGCCCGAAGGCGGCTGGGAAACCCTGGCCGCGGCCAAGCTGATCACCTTCGGCTCGCCCACCTACATGGGCAGCGTGAGCTGGCAGTTCAAGAAATTCGCCGATGCCAGCAGCAAGCCCTGGTTCGGCCAGGCCTGGAAGGACAAGCTGTTCGCCGGCTTCACCAACAGCGCGTCGATGAACGGTGACAAGCTCAGCACCCTGCACTACTTCATGACGCTGGCCATGCAGCACTCGGGCGTGTGGGTGGGCACCGGCATGATGCCCAGCAACAACAAGGCGGCCACACGTGATTCGCTGAACTACGTGGCCTCGTTTGCCGGCCTGATGACGACCACGCCGTCGGACGCGTCCACCGACGAGATGGTGGTCGGCGACATCGCCACCGCCAAGGCCTTTGGCGAGCGCCTGGCGGCCACGGTCGCCAAGTTCGCAGGCTGATCTGGCGCGGAGAAACTGCCCCGTCTGCGATTCAGGCAGCGGCCGGCCCGGGGGCAACCCTGGCCGGCCGCTCTGCTGTCATGGCCCCTCACCCCCGAGGGGGTCAAGGCGCCTTGGGGCGGCCCGGCGGCGCCTTGGCCTCCACCGGCGCCCCGGCCGCCTTCCACGCGCCATAACCGCCGTGGATGTGCGACACGTTCTCGATGCCCATCTCCAGCATGGTGCGGGCCGCCAGGGCCGAGCGCCAGCCACCGGCGCAGAACAGCACGTACTGCGTGCCGGGCTGGTTGAACACCGGCTTGTGGTACGGCGACTCGGTGTCGACCCAGAACTCCAGCATGCCGCGCGGCGCATGGAAGGCGCCGGGGATGGCACCCTCGCGCTCCAGTTCACGTGGGTCACGCAAGTCGACGAATTGCACCCCCGGCTGGCCGTGCAGGGCGCGGGCGGCGTCCACGCTGTGGGTGGTGATCAAGGCCAGGGCCTCGTTGACCATGGTGGTGACGGACTTCTTCATCGTGGCTGCTCCGGTGGCTGGATCGTTGGCCCCAGTATGGCCAGCGTGGCGCGCTGACAGAATCGGCGCATGCCCGCAGATGTTCCTCCCGCCACTCCCAACCAACCCCGCAATCCGCTGTATGGCCTGACGCTGGAGGCCATCGTCAGCGCCCTGGTGGCCCATTACGGCTGGCCGGGCCTGGGCGAGCGCATCGCGCTGCGCTGCTTCACCCACGAGCCCAGCCTCAACTCCAGCCTGAAGTTCCTGCGCAAGACCCCCTGGGCGCGCGAGAAGGTGGAGAGCCTGTACCTGTTCATGCTGCGCGAGCAGCGCCGGAATCCTGGAGACTGACATGACCACCAACCAGCACGCCCTGGACTTCGACAGCGCGCCCGTGGCCGCCCTGCGCGCCGACCTGGCCCTGGCGCTGCGTGCAGCCGCCCACCATGGCCTGGCCGAGGGCGTGTGCAACCATTTCAGCGTGGAACTGCCCGATGGCTCGGGCCGCTTCCTGCTGAACCCGCGCGGCCTGCTGTGGCAGGAGGTGCAGGCCGACGACATCGTGCTGGTGGACACCGGCGGCACCGCGCTGGCCGGCCGGCACCCGGTGGAATCCACCGCCATGTTCATCCACGCCGCCATCCACCGCATCGCCCGCCAGCCCTGCGTGCTGCACACCCACATGCCGCATGCCACGGCGCTGACGCTGACGGCCGACCGCGCGCTGGACCCGGCGCTGTCGCAGACGGCGATGCGCTTCCACGGCCGGCTGGCGGTGGATGCGCATTACAACGGCCTGGCGCTGGATGCCAGCGAAGGTGAACGCATCGCCCGTGCCATGGGCGACGCGGACGTGGTGTTCCTGGCCAACCACGGCGTGGTGGTCTGCGGGCCGCAGCTGTCGCACGCCTACGACGACCTGTACTACCTGGAGCGCGCCTGCCAGGCCCAGGTGCTGGCACAGGGCACCGGCCGGCCGCTGGCACCGGTGGATGCGGCCCTGGCCGCGCGCGTGGCCGCCCAGACCCTGGGCGAGCGCCTGCAGAGCGAGCTGTTCTTCGAGGCGCTGCGGCGCACGGTGTAGCCGGCGCGGTTCATCGGGGCGCGGTTCATCCGGGGTTTCTGCGGTTTGGTGCCTGGCAGCGGCGCTTCGTCGCAAGCCGGTGGTGGTGGTGCAGGGGCTTGCCTAGAGTCCATCCCATCGACACCGCAGCAGCCACCCGCAGGAGCCCCACATGACCACCACCACCTTCGCCCGCATCGCCCGCACCACCGCTGCCCTGGGCCTGGCCCTGTGCATGACCGTGGTGGCCCTGGGCAGCCTGAATCACCTGGCCACCGAGCAGCATGCGGCCACCGTGCTGGCCAAGGCCGCCGCCGCGCAGCAGGCACAGGCCAGCGCCGCGGCCGCCGCCCAGCGCAGCTGAAGCTCAGCCAGGCGCTGCCAGCCACACCGGTGGCTGCAGCGCCACCACGTCGCAGTCCACCTGGCCACTGCGCCGTTCGACCACCAGAAAGTCCCCGGCCTCCAGGGCCAGCAGCGGGTGGTGCCAGGTGCCTGGCGCCAGCCACACCCCCTGCGCACCGTCGCTGACGAAGGCCGCCAGATCGGCCGGCCCCCGTGGTGCCGGCCCCGGCCGCGCCACCACCAGCACCAGCCGCCGCGCCGCCCCCATGGGGATGAAGCTCTGGCTGCCCAGCACATGGCGCTCCATCTCCTGCAAGGCCATCGGCAGCTGCCGCGCCTGGGCACGGCTGATGCTGATGACCGGACGGCCGGCGTCGGCCGTCAGCTGCGCATCGGCCAGCAGTTCATGGCGCTGGGTGGTGCCGGCGTTGATGGGGTGGCCACCTGCACCATCCGCCGGCACCTGCAGCACCCGGCCGTAGGGGGCGAAGGCCGCGTCGGTCAAGGCTTGAGGTTGCAGCATCGTCATGGCCATGGTCAGGCGGCGCCCAGGCGCCAGAGTGAAGTGAGTTCGGCCGCGCGGGCGGTGTGCAGCGGGTCGGTGGTGTCCAGCGCCCGCGCGTGGCGGGGCCGGGTGTCGTGCCGGCCCAGCACCTGCAGGCCGGCCTCGGCGATCCAGGCGTCCAGCGTGGCGCGTGGGCGCAGGCCCAGGTGTTCGGCCAGGTCCGACAGGATCAGCCAGCCCTCGCCACCCGGCGCCAAGCGCTGCGCCAGCCCGGCCAGAAAGCCGCGCAGCATGCGGCTGTCGGGGTCGTAGACCGCGGCCTCCAGGGCCGAGCCGGCCGGCGCCGGCACCCAGGGCGGGTTGCAGACCAGCAGGCCGAAGCGGCCCTCCCCCGCCGGGAACAGATCGGCCCGCTGCAGCGTGGCCTGCCGCTGCAGCCCCAGGCGGCGCAGGTTGTCGGCGGCGCAGGCCAGCGCCGCCGCCGACAGATCGGTGCCGATCACCTGCACCCCACGCCGCGCCAGCACCGCCGCCAGCACGCCGGTGCCGGTGCCGATGTCCACCGCGCCAGACGACAGGGCGGCGGCGGGCAGCGGCGCCTGCGCCACCAGGTCGACATACTCGCCACGCACCGGCGAGAACACACCGTGGTGCGGATGGATGCTGGCCTGCAGTGCCGGGATGGGCACGCCCTTCTTGCGCCATTCGAACGCCCCCACCACACCCAGCAGCTCCCGCAGGGATTGCACATACGGCCCGGCCACCGGCCCATGGGCCTGGGCCCCGGCGGCCCGCACATCGGGCGCACGGCGCAGTGGCAGGCCATGGTCGGCATCGAAGGGCAGCAACAGGCCGCCCAGCAGGCGGGCGCGCCGGGCCTGGGCCTGGCGCTGGGCCTGGAAGGCGGCGGCCGGCGTGCCGGGGGCGCGGCCGGGCCGGGCCTGGCGCTTGTCGAGCCGGCGGCCCAGTGCCTGCAGCAGGTGGCGGGCGTTCTGGTAATCGCCCCGCCACAGCAGCGCGGTGCCGGTGTCCAGCAGACGGTAGGCGGCATCGGCCGACCAGGTGTCGTCGGCCAGCTGCACCGCCGCGGGCACCGGGTGGCCGGCCAGCGAGCGCCAGTCGGCCTGCTGCGGCTGGCCGTCGTCGCCGGTCCAAAGTAAGGGCGGGGGCGGGGCGCTGGCGCCGGGTTCGGGGGTCATCTGCACATTCTCGCCGTGCACGGGGGCGGCCCGGGCTTGACCTCGCGCAGGCGCCGGCCGGTGGCGGCACGCAGAATCGGCAGCGATGATCCTCGACGCCGTGCTGACGCTGCTGGCCGTGGTGCCGGCCCTGGCGCTGCGGCCCTGGCGCAGCACCGGCGCGGCCGGCCCACCCTGGCCCTGGCTGGCCTGCTGCGCGCTGCTGCCGCTGTGCTGGGGCGCCGACAAGCTGGCGGCCAGCGCCATCATCCAGCCGCTGTCGGGTGCCTCCCTGCTGGTGCTGCTGGCGGGCTGGCCGCTGGCGGTGCTGGCCCTGCTGCCGGTGGCCGGGGTGATGGTGGCCGTGGGCGGCCTGCCCTGGGACGAGGCCCTGCACCGCCTGGTGTGGCTGGGCCTGGTGCCCGGCACCCTGGCCATGCTGCTGGGCGCGGGCGTGCGGCGCTGGCTGCCCCGGCATTTGTTCGTCTACATCATGGGGCGCGGCTTCTTCACCACCTGGATCGCCGTCACGCTGGCCGGCGCCCTGGCCCTGGGCCGGGTGGCGGCGCCGGTGGGCACCGACAATGGCGACCTGCTGCTGGCGCGTTTTCTCACCGCCTCGGGCGAGGCCTTTCTCACCGGCATGCTGGTGGCCATCTTCGTGGCCTTCCGGCCCGAGTGGCTGGCCACCTACTCCGACCGGCTTTATCTTCCCAAAGACTGATCAGGCCGGCAGCTGCTTGTGGAAATAGGTGGTGCTGCAAGGCGTGCCGTCGGGCATCAGCGCGTAGTGGGGGATCTCGCCCACCCGCTGCCAGCCGGCGCGGGCGTACAGCCGCTCGGCGTCGCCGCCGGTGACGGTGTCGAGCACCAGCACGGTCTTGCCGGCGCTGCGGGCCGCGTCTTCGGCGGCGGCCAGCAGGCGGGCCGCCAGGCCCTGGCGGCGGGCGCGGCGGTGCACCAGCATCTTGGCCACGTCGGCGCGGTGCGGCTGGTTGTCGGGCTGGGCCAGCACCAGCTGCACCGTGCCGGCGATGCCGGCCGCGTCTTCGGACACCAGCAGCAGGCGCTCGCCAGCGGCCACGCCACCGGCCACAGCCTGCCAGAAAGCCAGCGCCTTGGGCAGCGGCAGCGGTGCCATGAAGCTGACCGAGGCGCCGCCGTGCACGCAGTCGATCAGCACCTCGGCCAGCGCGGGCACGGCGGCGGCGGCTTCGGCGGCGCCCAGGGCGCGGATGGGGCGGGGGATGGTCATGGCGGCACGGCGCATCAACCGGCCAGCGCGCGGCCGATCAGGATCTTCTGCACCTCGGAGGTGCCTTCGTAGATCTGGCACACCCGCACATCGCGGTAGATGCGCTCGACCGGGAAGTCGCTCAGATAGCCATAGCCACCCAGCACCTGGATGGCGCCCGAGCACACGGCCTCGGCCATCTCGCTGGCCATCAGCTTGGCCATGGCGGCCTCCTTCAGGCAGGGCAGGCCGGCGTCCTTGAGCGTGGCGGCATGCCAGATCAGCTGGCGCGTGGCCTCGATCCTGGTGGCCATGTCGGCCAGCTTGAACTGCACCGCCTGGTGCTCGAAGATGGGCACGCCGAAGGCGACACGGTCCTTGCTGTAGGCCAGCGCAAACTCGAAGGCCGCACGCGCCATGCCCAGGGCCTGGCTGGCGATGCCGATGCGCCCACCCTCCAGCCCCGACAGCGCGATCTTCAGGCCCTGGCCTTCCTGGCCCAGGCGGTTGGCGGCTGGCACGCGGCAGTGTTCGAACACGATCTGCGCCGTGTCGCTGGCATGCTGACCCATCTTGTCTTCCACCCGCGCCACCGTGTAGCCGGGCGTGCTGGTGGGCACCAGGAAGGCGCTGATGCCCTTCTTGCCGGCGGCCTTGTCGGTGACGGCCATGACGATGGCCACATCGCCGTTCTTGCCGCTGGTGATGAACTGCTTGACGCCGTTGAGCAGGTAGTCGTCACCATCCCGCACCGCCGTGGTCTTGAGGCCACCGGCCTCGCTGCCCACATGCGGCTCGGTCAGGCAGAAGGCGCCCAGCATGTCGCCACGCGCCAGCGGCTGCAGGAACCGCTGCTGCTGGTCGGCATTGCCGAAGGCCATCAGGATGGAGCACACCGGGCAGTTGTTGACGCTGACCACGGTGCTGGTGGCGCCGTCGCCGGCGGCCACCTCCTCCAGGATGATGGCCAGGGCCAGGTAGTCCAGCCCGGCACCACCCAGCTCGGCCGGCACCGCCACGCCGTAGCAGCCCAGCGCGGCCAGGCCCTTGAGCTGTGCGGCGGGGAACTGGTGGCTCTTGTCCCAGGCCGCGGCATGGGGGGCGATCTCGGCCTGCACATACTGGCGCACGGCTTCCTGCACCGCACGGTGGTCGTCACTGAGCAACATGGGGGGTCATCTCCTGGAAGTGTTCTGGGCCGGCCCGGCCGGCCTGTCCGGTCACCACGGCAAGGGCTGGCCGTCGTGGTTGAGGAAGCGGCCGTTGTCGGCCGGTGTCAGCCGCGCCACGGTGGCCAGCAGGTCGGCAGCGCTGCGCTCGACCGTCAGCGCGGCACCGGCGCCGCCCATGTCGGTCTGCACCCAGCCCGGGTGCAGGCTGACGCAGATGGCGCGCCCGGCCAGCGCCAGCGACACATCCTTCAGCACCGAGTTCAGCGCCGCCTTGGACGCCCGGTACAGCCAGCCCTGGGGGCTGCTGCGCTCCCCGATGCTGCCCATGCGCGACGACAGCACGGCCAGCCTGGCGCCAGGCGCCAGCGCCTCGGCCACCTGGGGCAGCAGGCGCATGGCGGCCAGCACATTGGTGTGCATCACGCTGTTGAATTCGTCGTCGGTCGGCGCCTGCAGGCCGGCATGGCGCGGGCCGTAGACGCCAGCCACCAGCCAGGCCTGGTCGAACTGCTCACCGTCGATGGGCCAGGCCAGGCCGGCGCAGCCGGCGGCGCTGGCCACGTCCAGCCGCAGCGCGGTGGCCCCCAGGGCCTGCAGGTGCGCGAGGCCGGCATCGTCGCGCGCCGTGGCCACCACGCGGTGGCCGGCCGCCAGGCATTGCCGCACCAGTTCGAGGCCGATGCCCCGTGACGCGCCGAGGATCAGGACATGCATGTGTTGCGCCCCTCAGGCCTGGCTGGACTTGACCAGCAAGGTGCCGCGGCCCACCACCGCCGGGTTGGCGTGGCGCACCGCAGCCTTGCCGTCCAGATGCACCAGCAGCCCGCCAAGGCGCTGATTGGGCTCCACCGAGGCCACCGTCCAGCTCAGCTCGATGGCCTGCTCGGCGAACACCGGCGCCTTGAAGGCGAAGTTGAAGTGCAGGCACAGCAGCTCGCGCGGGCCATGGGCATCGGGCAGCGAGAAAAACGACGACGCCAGGCCGATGAGCACGGCCGTGGTGTGCTCGCCGCTGGCGATGATCTCGCCGTGCAGCGCCCGCTGCGCGGCTTGCTGGTCGTGGTGCAGCGGGTTGCTGTCGCCGCTGAGGCGGGCGAAGGTGGCAATCTCGTCGCGGCTGAAGCGCACGCTGCGGCTGCAGGTGTCGCCGGCCTGCACCAAGGGCAGCAGGACGGGCGCCTCGATCACAGCAGTTCCACCGCCAGCGCCGTGGCCTCGCCACCACCGATGCACAGCGCGGCCACACCCCGCTTCAGGTGGCGCTTCTTCAGCGCGCCCAGCAGGGTCACGACGATGCGTGCGCCGCTGGCGCCGATGGGGTGGCCCAGGGCGCAGGCACCGCCGTGCACGTTGACGATGTCGTGCGGCAGGTCGAACTCATGCATGGCCGCCATGGTGACGGCGGCGAAGGCCTCGTTCACCTCCCACAGGTTCACGCTCTTGGCATCCCAGCCGGCTTGCTTGAGCACCTGGCGGATGGCGCCGGCCGGGGCGGTGGCAAACCACTGCGGCTCCTGCGCATGCACCGCGTGCGCCACGATGCGGGCGATGGGCGTGGCGCCCATGGCACGGGCGGTGGACTCACGCATCAGCACCAGGGCCGCGGCGCCGTCGGAAATGCTGCTGGCGTTGGCGGCGGTGATGGTGCCGTCCTTCTTGAAGGCCGGCTTCAGGCCGGGGATCTTGTCGAGCTTGGCCTTGAAGGGCTGCTCGTCGAACTTGACCACGGTGCCGGCCTTGTCGCCCAGCGCCACCGGCGCCATCTCCCAGCCGAAGCTGCCGTCTTCGTTGGCGGCCTTGGCCCGGGTGGTGGAGGTGATGGCGTACTGGTCCTGCGCCTCGCGGCTGAACCTGTACTTGTCCACGCACTGCTCGGCGAACACACCCATGGCCTTGCCGCGCTCGTACGCGTCTTCCAGGCCGTCCATCGCCATGTGGTCGAACAGCTGGGCGGCGCCGTACTTCACACCCTTGCGGGCGAACATCAGGTGCGGTGCATTCGTCATGCTTTCCATGCCGCCTGCCACCACCACCTGGGCACTGCCGGCGGCCAGCATGTCGTGGGCGAACATCATGGCGCGCATGCCGCTGCCGCACATCTTGCTGAGCGTCACCGCGCCGGCGCTGTCGGGCAGGCCGGCCTTGCGCACCGCCTGGCGTGCCGGCGCCTGGCCCTGGCCGGCCATCAGGCAGTTGCCCATCAGCACCTCGTTGATGGCGTCGCCCGGCACGCCGGCACGCTGCACGGCGGCCTGGATGGCCACGGCGCCCAGTTCCCAGGCGGCCAGCGCCGAAAAATCACCCAGCAGGCCACCGATGGGCGTGCGGGCGGCAGAGACGATGACGATGGATTCGGCCATGGTGGGCTCCGGAGTGGGGGTGAAGAACCGATGGAGGACGCGGCGGCCTACATCGTGGCCGACTTGGCGCGGGTGTGGGCAAAGCGCTTGTGCGGCTCGTAGGGAAAGACGTCGTGCACATGGCCGGCCAGGATGCGGTCCTTGTGGCCTTGCCAGAAGGCGGCGTCCAGCAGGTCGGCATGGTGCTGCATGAACACCTTGCGCACGGCCGGGTTGCCCAGCAGAAAGGGCTCGAAGGTCTCGGGAAACACGTCCTTCGGGCCCACCGCGTACCAGATCTCGCCCGACATCTCGTCTTCCTCGTTGCGCGGTGCGGGCACACGGCGGAAATTGCAGTCAGTGATGTACTCGATCTCGTCGTAGTCGTAGAACACCACCTTGCCGTGGCGGGTGACGCCGAAGTTCTTCCACAGCATGTCGCCGGGGAAGATGTTGGCCGCCACCAGGTCCTTGATGGCGTTGCCGT
>JAZKFQ010000060.1:0-48116 GCA_040386375.1 Pseudomonadota bacterium | reverse complement strand
ATGGCAGCACCTACAAGGGCAACGACATCGAGCGCTTCTACCGCTACGGCCTGCTGGCCAACCCGGCGCTGCGCATCTACAAGCCCTGGCTGGACCAGACCTTCATCGACGAATTGGGCGGCCGCAAGGAGATGAGCGAGTTCCTCATCGCCAACGGCTTCGACTACAAGATGAGCGTGGAGAAGGCCTACAGCACCGACAGCAACATGCTGGGCGCCACCCACGAGGCCAAGGACCTGGAGTTCCTGAACGCCGGCATGCACATCGTCAACCCCATCATGGGCGTGGCCTTCTGGCGCGACGAGGTGGTGGTGAAGGCCGAAGAGGTGACGGTGCGCTTCGAGGAGGGCCAGCCGGTGGCCCTGAACGGCCGTAGCTTCGACAGCGCCGTGTCGCTGTTCGAGGAGGCCAACCGCATCGGTGGCCGCCACGGCCTGGGCATGTGCGACCAGATCGAGAACCGCATCATCGAGGCCAAGAGCCGCGGCATCTACGAAGCCCCCGGCATGGCCCTGCTGCACATCGCCTACGAGCGCCTGGTGACCGGCATCCACAACGAGGACACCATCGAGCAGTACCGCAACAACGGCCGCCGCCTGGGCCGCCTGCTGTACCAGGGCCGCTGGTTCGACCCGCAGTGCCTGATGCTGCGCGAGACCGCCCAGCGCTGGGTGGCGCGTGCTGTCACCGGCGAGGTGGTGCTGCAGCTGCGCCGTGGCAACGACTACTCCATCATGGACACCAGCAGCCCCAACCTGACCTACCAGCCCGAGCGGCTGAGCATGGAGAAGGTGGAAGGCGCCTTCACGCCGGCCGACCGCATCGGCCAGCTGACCATGCGCAACCTCGACATCCAGGACACACGCCAGAAGCTGGGCATCTACACCAGCGTGGGCCTGCTGGGCGCCAGCTCCGACGGCGCCATCCCGCTGCTGGCCGGGCCCGGCGAAGGCTGACACAAGCGCCGGGCGGCGCCGTCAGCCGCAGACCCGGTCACGCCCCTCGTGCTTGGCCTGGTAGAGCCTGCGGTCGGCGGCGTCCAGCAGGTCGGAGGCGTCCAGCATGGCGCTGGTCCAGGCCGCCACACCCAGCGAGATGGTCTGGTGGTGGGGCACCACCCGCCGGTGCCCGTCGTGGCCCACCGGCAGCACGAAGGTGTGGCCGGCCACGGCCGCGCGCAGGCGTTCGGCCAGCTGGCGCGCTGCGTCCAGCGTGGCGCCGGGCATCAGCACCAGGAACTCTTCACCCCCCAGCCGGCCCAGCGTGGCGCTGCCGGCCGGCGCGGCCCCCACCACCGCGCTCACCACGGCGGCACATTCACGCAGCACCAGGTCACCCGCGGCATGGCCGTGGGTGTCGTTGACGGCCTTGAAACGGTCCAGGTCGAAGCTGACCACCGACATCGGCCGCCCGCCCTGGCGCGACTGGCGCAGCTCGCGCCGCAGGGTGTCGTGCAGGTAGCGCCGGTTGTACAGGCCGGTGCCGGCATCCACCATCGCCATGCGGTAGACCCGGTCGTGCAGCGCGGCATCCACGCTGTGGTGCTCGTAGAACTTCAGCAGCACGCTGCCCAGGCGCAGGCGGTCGCCGTCGTGCAGCTGGCGTGGGCCGCTCAGGCGCAGGTCCTGCACGAAGCTGCCGTTGGCCGAGCCCAGGTCACGCAGCACCACCTGGCCGCCGTCCACCACGATCTCGGCATGCAGGCGGCTCATGCCTGGGCCGTCGATCTGCAGGCTGGCCGCCGCCGAGCGCCCGATGCTGCTGCGGCCCTCGGGCAGGGTGATCTGGCGGCCGGTGTCGCCGCCGCTGTAGACGACCAGGCTGCAGCGCCGCGGTTCGGCGCCATCCAGGCCCTGCAGCAGGGTGAGCTGGTCGGGGTCGATGGCGATGGTGGACGGATCCCAGTCGGGCATGGGTGTGGCGGGCAGCTGGACGAAGCCATGGGTATACCGCAGCCCCGGCCCGGCAAACGCTGCGCCGCAGGCCGGGTTGCGCACTTGTGCGCACGCTGCCCGCCCAGGCCCTGGGCGGGCGCGCCTGCGCCTCAGCCCAGCGTGGCCAGGGCCTGTGCCAGGTCGGCCTGCAGATCGGCCACCGCCTCCAGGCCGATGGAGAAGCGCACCAGATGGCCCGGCAGGGCCGAGCGGTCGCTGCGCATGCCGTCCAGGTCGTAGGGCACGACCAGGCTGACCGGCCCACCCCAGGAGTAGCCGATCTTGAACAGGCGCAGGGCATCGACGAAGCGGTCGACCTGGGCCGGCTTCAGCGCCGGATCCAGCAGCACCGAGAACAGGCCGGCCGCCGCCTGGCAGCTGGCGGCCCAATGGGCATGGCCGGGGGATCCGGCCAGCGCCGGGTGCAGCACCTGGCGCACCGCCGGCTGGGTGCCCAGCCAGGTGGCCAGCCGGCGGGCCGCCTGGTCGTGCGCATGGTAGCGCAGGGCCATGGTGGGCAGGCCCTTGAGGATGAACTCGGCATCGTTGGCCGCCACACCCAGGCCCAGCTGGCCGTGCAGCTTCAGCAGCTTCAGGTGCAAGGCCTCGTCGCAGGTGACCACCGAGCCCATCAGCACGTCGGCCCCACCCGAGGGGTACTTGGTCAGCGCCTGCATCACGATGTCGACGCCCAGGTCGAAGGCCCGGAAGGCCAGGCCGGCGCCCCAGGTGTTGTCCAGCGCCACCAGCACACCCCTGGACTTGGCCGCGGCCACCAGGGCCGGCAGGTCGGGGAACTCCATGGTCACCGAACCCGGTGCCTCCAGCCACACCAGCCGGGTGGCCGGGCTGATCCGGGCCGCCAGGTCGGCCGGATCCATCGGGTCGTAGAACTGGTGCGTGATGCCCCAGCGCGACAACACGTTCACCGCCATGTCGTTGGACGGGCCGTAGACGTTGGCCGGCAGCAGCAGTTCATCACCCTGGCGCAGCAGGCCCAGGTTGACGTTGGTGATGGCCGCCAGGCCGCTGGGCGACAGGATGCAGAAGCGCCCACCCTCCAGCGTGGCCAGGCGCTCTTCCAGCAGGTAGGTGGTGGGTGTGCCGCGCAGGCCGTAGGTGTAGCCGGTCTTGGCGGTGTAGGTGCGGCTGCGCAGGGCCTGGGTGTCCGGGAAGATCACCGTCGAGGCCTTGAACACACCCGGCGGCACCGCGTCCCAGCTGGCCGGCGCCTGGTAGGGGTGGTGCAACAGGCTGGTGACCAGGTCTTGGGGCGGTGTCTGTTGCGGTGTGTGCGTGTCGCTCATCGTGCGTGCCAGGTTCTTGAAGATGGGGGGCTCAGATCGGCTGGCCGACCAGGTCATGGCCGTCGGTGGCCACGATGCGGGCGCGGGTGAATTCACCGGGCTTCAGCGTCTTGCTGGCCTTCTCCGGCGGCAGCAGGCGCACCGTGCCGTCGATCTCGGGCGCGTCGGCATAACTGCGGCCGCTGCCGCCCTTGCGGCCCAGCGCCGGGGCATGGTCCACCAGCACCTGCATGGTGGCGCCCACACGGCGCTGCAAGCGGGCGATGGACACCTCCTCGGCCACGGCCATGAACCGTGCGCGGCGCTCCTCGCGCAGCGCATCGGGCAGCGCGCCCGGCAGGTCGTTGGCGGCCGCACCCTTGACCGGCGAATAGGCAAAGCAGCCGGCACGGTCGATCTGCGCTTCGCGCACGAAGTCCAGCAGGTGCTGGAACTCGGCCTCGGTCTCGCCAGGGAAGCCGGCGATGAAGGTGGAGCGGATCACCAGCTCGGGGCAGGCGGCGCGCCACTGCAGCAGCCGGTCGAGGTTCTTCTCGCCGCTGGCCGGGCGCTTCATGCGGCGCAGCACATCGGGGTGGCTGTGCTGGAAGGGCACGTCCAGGTAGGGCAGGATGGCGCCGCTGGCCATCAGCGGCAGCAGCTCGTCCACATGCGGGTAGGGGTAGACGTAGTGCAGCCGCACCCAGGCGCCATGCGGCTTGGCCAGCTCGGCCAGCGCGGCGCACAGCTCGGTCATGCGGGTCTTCACCGGCCGGCCGTCGAAGAAGCCGGTGCGGTACTTCACATCCACGCCATAGGCGCTGGTGTCCTGGCTGACCACCAGCAATTCCTTCACGCCGGATTCGAACAATGCCCGCGCCTCGGCCAGCACGTCGCCCACCGGCCGCGAGACCAGATCACCCCGCATGCTGGGGATGATGCAGAAGGTGCAGCGGTGGTTGCAGCCTTCGCTGATCTTCAGGTAGGCGTAGTGGCGCGGCGTGAGCTTGATGCCGGCCTCGCCGCGGAACTGGCTGCGCACCTCGGGCACCAGGTCGACGAAGGGATCATGCGGCTTGGGCACATGCAGGTGCACCGCGTCCATCACCTCCTGCGTGGCATGCGGGCCGGTGACGGCCAGCACGCTGGGGTGCATGTTGCGCACCAGGTTGCCGCCGTCGTCGCCGCTGCGCGCGCCCAGGCAGCCGGTCACGATCACCCGGCCGTTGGCGGCCAGGGCCTCGCCGATGGTGTCCAGGCTTTCCTTGACCGCATCGTCGATGAAGCCGCAGGTGTTGACGATCACCAGGTCAGCGCCCTCGAAGTGCTTGCTGGTCTGGTAGCCCTCGGCGCTGAGCTGGGTGAGGATCAGTTCGGAATCGGTCAGCGCCTTGGGGCAGCCCAGGGAGACGAAGCCGATCTTGGGGGCGGCCACAGGGGCGGCCGCCGGGGTGTTGGATGCAGACATCTGCCGATTGTCCGCGACCTGGGCCGCGCGGGCAGCGCCGCGCTATTTCTTGGGCAGCAGGCCCGGGATGCCGGGAAACAGCGCACCCGCCTGCATCTGCTCCTGCACCTTCTCCTGCATCTGCACGAACAGGTTCTTGCTCTGCTCCAGGTAGTTGCCCATCAGGCCCTGCATCAGCGGCGCCTGGCCGGTCATGAACTGGCTCCACATCTCGGGCGTGAAGCTCTTGGGGTCGTACAAGCCCTTGCTCTGCTCGGCAAAGCGGCCCTGCAGGTCGACGAAGGTCTGCAGGTTCTTCTCGAGGTACGAGCCCATCATGCCCTGCATGGCATGGCCGTAGAAGCGGATCACCTGGGCCAGCATCTGGGTGGTGAACATCGGCATGCCGCCGGTCTCTTCTTCCAGGATGATCTGCAGCAGGATGCTGCGGGTGATCTCCTCGCCGGTCTTGGCGTCGCGCACCTCGAAGGTCTCGCCCTCGAGCACCATCTGCTTGACGTCGGCCAGGGTGATGTAGCTGCTGGTGCGGGTGTCGTACAGCCGCCGGTTGGGGTACTTCTTGAGCACCCGCGTGGCGCCTTCAGCGGCGGCTTCGGAAGCCGGCTTGGCAGCACTGCGGCGTTGGGATGGCATCGGGGGCGACTCCTTGGGTCTAGCGACCCATTCTAGGGAGGCCCCGGCCCCAGGCTGGCAGGAGTTTCCCGCTGCGGTTTCCCCTGGGCCGCCGGCTGCATCAGCCCGCAGCCGACTCCTCGATGAACTGCTTGAGCAGCTTCTTGAGCTGCTCCACCTTGCGCGGGCCCATGGCCTCCTCCACCGAGCCGTGGTGGGCGTCGACATTGACCTTCAGCCGGGTGACGGTCTCCAACCCCAGATCACTGATGTAGACCAGCACCTTGCGGTTGTCGTGCGCGTCGGCGGCGCGCTGCACCAGGCCGCGGCTGACCAGGCGGTCGATGTTCTTGGTCAGCGCCGGATGGTTCATCAGCACCCGCTCGGCCAGTTCACCCATGGAGCGGCCCTGCTCGTCGGACAGCACCTGCAACACGCGCCACTGCTCCTCGGTCACCTCCTCGGCGGCGATGGACTGGGCCAGGCCCAGGTGCATGCGTCGGTTGGCCGAGGCCAGCAGATAGGCCAGGTAGTCGGAGATGTCTTGGTCGGCAGGCATGGTCAGTGCATTCACGATGGCGCTTTGCACCGAAGTCTACGCAAAATAGCTTTCCAGGGAAACCACCGTGGTGCGGGCTGCGTGATGCCCGAACATCCTGAATCCAACTTGGTGCATCACCAGGAGTTGATCGATGGCTTCAACCAGCCCCGGGGTTTGCCAGGCGGCAGGCGCCCGTGTTGCAGCACGCCCACCGCTGCGGCCGCGCGTGGCTGCGCGCCCGCCGCGCCACCAGGCCCTGCCGCAGGGCGATCTGACGGTGGCCCTGTGTGTGCCGCTGGGCGGCTCGGCCGGCATCTGGGGGCCGTCGGGCATGGCCTGCGCGCGGCTGGCGGTGGCCGAGCTCAACCGCGGTGCCGGCATCCACGGCCGCGCCTGCCGGCTGATCACGGTGAATGCGGCCGACGACAGCCCCGACATCGAGGCCACCCTGGTCGGCTTGGTGGAAAACCGCGAGGTCGATGCGCTGGTCGGTCTGCACACCAGCGCGGTGCGCCACCGCATCCTGCGCGCGGTCGGCGGCCACATCCCCTTCGTCTACACCCCGCTGTATGAAGGTGGCGAGCACACGCCCGGCGTGTTCGCCATCGGCGAGGTGACGGCCCGGCAGCTGCAGCCGGCCATCCGCTGGCTGGGTGCCCACCACCGGCCCAGGCGCTGGCTGGCGGTGGGCAACGACTATGTGTGGCCGCATGTGTCGCACCGGCAGGCGCGCGGCTACATCACCGAATCGGGTGGCGAGATGGTGGCCGAGAGCTACCTGCCCTTCGGCAGCAGCGATTTCAGCGAGGTGCTGGACCAGATCCGCCGCCAGCAGGTGGATGCGGTGCTGGTGTCGCTGGTGGGCCAGGACTCGGTGGAGTTCAACCGCGCCTTCGGGCGCGCGGGCCTGTCGCGCAGCGTGCTGCGGCTGTCGGGCGCGCTGGGCGAGAACGAGCTGCTGGGCATCGGCGCCGAGAACACCGAGGGCCTGTATGTCTCCAGCGGCTACTTCGCCAACCTGGACACCGACCAGAACCTGGACTTCAAGCAGCGCTACCGCGACCACTTCGGCGAACGTGCGCCCACGCTCAACACCTTCGGCCAGTCCACCTACGAGGGCGTGCATTTTCTGGCCGCGCTGTTCAACCAGGCGCTGCACTCGCCCGAAGCCTGGAGCGCCATGGGCCGCACGCCGCTGGACTACCTGAGTGCCCGCGCGGCGCGTTATGCCGGTGGTGGCATCAGCGACACGCCGATCTACCTGGCCCGCGCCGAGGGCCATGTATTCAGTGTGATCACCCGCCTGTGACCTGCCCCGACGGGATGGCTTTTGTTTTCCAACGCAAACATTTTTGTTGACGCGGAAAACATCCCCACCCAGAATCTCCGCACGTCGGGCACGTGATGTGCTTCACGGAATGCACCGATGCAGACAGGCGCAGCGGCCCGGGCCCAGGCCCGCCGCGGCGCAACAGGGTCCAACCACATCCGGAGTCAACATGGCCATCAAACGTCCCACCCTCGACCAGCTGCAAGACGTGGCGCTGAGCCTGGGCATCCACCTGTCGCCCGAGCAGGCCGGTGTCTACAACAACCTGCTGCAGGCCAACTTCGATGCCTACGACGTGGTCGACGCCCTGCCCGACTACCTGCCGCGCGTCAGCTACCCGCGCACGCCCGGCTACTTCCCGTCCGCCGAGGAAAACAAGTACGGGGCCTGGTACGTCAAGACCACCATCAAGGGCAAGCCCGAGGGCAAGCTGGCCGGCAAGACCGTGGTGCTGAAGGACAACGTGTGCCTGGCCGGCGTGCCGATGATGAACGGCGCCTCCACGCTGGAAGGCTATGTGCCCAACGTCGACGCCACCATCGTCACCCGCCTGCTGGATGCCGGCGCCACCGTGGTGGGCAAGGCCACTTGCGAGTACTTCTGCTTCTCGGGTGGATCGCACACCAGTTCGCCCGCACCGGTGCACAATCCGCACCGCATGGGCTATTCGGCGGGTGGCTCGTCGTCGGGCAGCGCGGCCCTGGTGGCGGCTGGCGAGGTCGACCTGGCCATCGGCGGCGACCAGGGTGGGTCCATCCGCATGCCGGCGTCCTACTGCGGCATCGTCGGCATGAAGCCCACCCACGGCCTGGTGCCCTACACCGGCGTGATGCCCATCGAGCTCACCATCGACCACACCGGCCCCATGACGGCCAATGTGAGCGACAACGCCCTGATGCTGGAAGTGCTGGCCGGCCCCGATGGCCTGGACCCGCGCCAGCACGCCGGCCGCGAGAGCCAGCCCTATGCCACGCTGATGAAGCAGGGCGTGGCGGGCCTGAAGATCGGCATCGTGAAAGAGGGCTTCGGCTGGCCGCAGAGCATGGCCGAGAGCGACGCCAAGGTGAAGAAGGCCGCGGCGGTGTTCACCGCTCTGGGCGCCAAGGTGTCCGAGGTGTCGGTGCCCATGCACCTGGTGGGCCCGGCGATCTGGCTGCCCATCGCTGCCGAAGGCGCCACCCAGCAGATGATGAAGGACAACGGCCACGGCTTCAACTGGAAGGGGCTGTACGTCACCAGCATGGTCGACTTCCATGCCGGCTGGAAGGCGCGGGCCGACGAGCTGTCGGAGACGCTCAAGCTCACCATGGTGCTGGGCGAGTACTTCATCCAGCACTACCGCGGCCACTACTACGCCAAGTCACAGAACCTGGCGCGCCAGCTGCAGGCGGCCTACGACAGCGCCCTGGCCGACTTCGACCTGCTGCTGATGCCCACGCTGCCGCTCACCGCCACGCCCATCCCCAAGCCGGGCGCGCCGGTGGAGGAAGTGGTGGCACGCGCCTTCGAGATGCTGCCCAACACCTGCCCCTTCGACATCACCGGCCACCCTGCCATCAGCGTGCCCTGCGGCCTGGTCGACGGCCTGCCAGTGGGCCTGATGCTGATCGGCAAGCACTACGACGAAGCCACGATCTACCGCGCCGCCTATGCCTTCGAGCAGGCCGGCGACTGGAAGAAGATCTGACCCCGCCCTGCACGCCACAACCAATTCAACAGGAAGCACCATGGACCGTCGCACATTCATCCAGACCTCGGGCGCCACACTGGCCGGCAGCAGTTCGCTGCTGCTGCCTCTTTCGGCCCTGGCCGCCGACGAGATCGGCGTGGGCAGCATCCACGATCTCTCGGGCGGGCTCGACATCTACGGCAAGCCCATGCTCGATTGCCTGACCCTGGCCATCGAGGAGCAGAACGCTGCCGGCGGCCTGCTGGGCAGGAAGCTCAAGCTGGTCAGCTACGACCCGCAGTCCAACATGCAGATGTACGCGCAGTTTGCGCAGCAGGCGGCGCTCAAGGACAAGGTGGCCGTGGTGCACGGCGGCATCACCTCCGCCTCGCGCGAGGTGATCCGCCCGGTGCTCAACCGCAACAAGACGCTGTACTTCTACAACACCCAGTACGAAGGCGGCGTGTGCGACCGCGGCACCTTCAGCACCGGCGTGACACCGGCCCAGACCGTGGCCAAGCTGGTGCCCTATGCGATGAAGAAATGGGGCAAGAAGGTCTATGTGATCGCGGCCGACTACAACTACGGCCAGATCACCTCGCAGTGGGTGAAGAAGTTCACCCTGGAGAACGGCGGCTCGGTGGCGTCCATCGATTTCTTCCCGCTGGACGTGACCACCTTCGGCCCCACCATCGCCAAGATCGAGGCGGCCAAGCCCGACATGGTGGTCTCGGCCCTGGTGGGTGGCGCCCACATGTCGTTCTACCGCCAATGGGCGGCGGCCGGCCTGACCAAGAAGATCCCGCTGGCCTCCACCACCTTTGCCGGTGGCAACGAGCACATCGTGCTGTCGGCGGCCGAGACCGACGGTTTCCTGGTCTGCTACAACTATTTCCAGAACCTCGACACACCCGCCAACAAGGCCTTCAAGGAGCGCTTCTACGCCCGTTTCGGCAAGGACTATCCCAACATCACCGAGCTGGCCATGGGCACCTACCAGGGCTTCAAGCTCTGGGCCGAGGGCGTGAAGAAGGCCGGCTCGGTGGACATCGCCAAGGTGACCACGGCGCTGGAATCGGGCATCAGCATCGAGGGGCCCAGCGGCAAGGTCAGCATCGACCCCGCTACCCACCACTGCGTGCTCAATGTCAGCATCGCCGAAACGCGCAACAAGCAGCTCAACATCGTGCAGACCTTCCAGCAGCAGGCGCCCACCGACACCAGCGCGGTGTGCGACCTGAAGAAGAACCCGCGCGACAACCAGCAGTACGTCATCAAAGCCTGAACAAGGCCCCCCGAAGCGCCTGCGGCGGCCTTGCAGGCCGCGCTGGGCCGGAGGCCCAGCCCTTCGGCAGGCACAAACGGCACGCCGTTTGTGTCCGGCCTCAGCCCCCCGGGGGGCGACCCCAGCGGCCCGGCGAAGCCGGTTCCGCGGCGTCCGCTTGACGGACTGCTGCGTCTTGGAGCGATTGCGTGGACCTTGTTGCGGTTGTCTTGATCCAGGTGCTGTACGCGGTGGCCAGCCTGGTCATCGTGTCGGCCGGCCTGGCCGTCATCTTCGGCATGATGAAGGTGATCAACCTGGCGCATGGTGAATTCATGATGCTGGGCGCCTATGCCACCATCACCGCCCATGGCCTGGGGCTCAACCTGTGGCTGGCGATGTTCATCGTGGCGCCGGTGGCGGTGGGCCTGATCGGCGTGCTGCTGGAACGGCTGGTGATCCGCCGGCTGTACGGCCGCATGGTCGACACCATGCTGGCCACCTGGGGCCTGTCGCTGCTGCTGGTGGGCATCGTCACCTCCGTCGCCGGCAACACCACGGCGGGGGTGTCGGCACCGCTGGGCAGCTTCTCCATCGGCGCCTACTCCGTCAGTGGCTACACCCTGGTGATCATCGCCGTGGCGGTGGTGCTGGCCCTGGCCATCCGCTGGGTGCTGCTGCGCACGTCCTGGGGCCTGATCGCCCGCGGCACCATGCAGAAGCCCGAGATGGCCGACGCCCTGGGCATCAGCCCGGGCAAGGTGTATTCGGTCACCTTCGCGGTGGGCGCGGCCCTGTCGGGCCTGGCCGGCGCGCTGCTGGCACCGCTCACCGGCGTGGTGCCCACCATGGGCGGCGCCTTCATCGCCAAGGCCTTCATCACGGTGATCGGTGGCGGGCCGGCCATCCTGGCCGGCCTGGTCAGCGCCTCGTCGCTGTTCGGCGCCATCAACCAGGTGGCCACCTTCGTCACCACGCCGGTGTTCGGCGAGGTGGCCTTGCTGTTCGCCGCCATCGTGATGCTGCGCCTGCTGCCGCAGGGCATCACCGGCCGCTTCTTCAAGGGATCGCTGTGAACCGCTTCGTGAATTCCTGGCACAGCGCCGCGCTGACGCTGGCCATCGGCACGGCCCTGCTGTTCCTGCTGCCGGGCCTGGTGGACGATTTCACCCTGATCCAGCTCACCATCTACGCGGTGATGGCCATCCTGGGCGTGAGTCTGGGCTTCATCTGGGGCTTCGGCGGCATCCTGTGCTTCGGCCAGGCGGCCTTCTTCGGCCTGGGGGCCTACACCTATGCCATCGCCGTGATCAACATGGGCGACAGCACCATCCCCTTCCTGCTGGCCATCGTGGTGCCCGGCCTGTTCGCGGCCCTGCTGGGTTATGTGATCTTCTACGGCCGCCTGTCCGACGTGTACATGGGCGTGATCACGCTCACCGTCACCCTGATCCTGTTCAACCTGGTCAATTCCACCGCCGGGCCGGAATGGAAGATCGGCAACGCGCCGCTGGGCGGCTTCAACGGCATCCCCGGCATCCCCACGCTGAACCTGCCGGGCAACCCGGACGAGGTGCTGAGCCAGCAGGCGCTGTTCTCCATCGCCATGGTCTGCCTGCTGCTGGTGTATGCCGGCCTGCGCTGGCTCATCGCCAGCAAGATCGGCCGCGTCATCATCGCCGCCAAGGAGAACGAGCAGCGGGTGCTGCTGCTGGGCTACGACGCGCGTGCCTACAAGCTGGGCTGCTTCAGCCTGGGCGGTGCCATCGCCGGGCTGGCCGGCTGCCTGTTCGCCAACTGGGGGGCCTTCACCAGCCCCACCATCTTCGGCCTGGCGATGTCGGCGCAGATCATCATCTGGGTGATCGTGGGCGGCCTGGGCACCCTGGTGGGCCCGGTGGTGGGCTGTGTCGCCATCCAGTGGCTGACCACCGCCATCGGCACCCAGCAGGCCTTCAATTCCAACCTGGTGCTGGGCGCCATCCTGGTGGTCTTCGTGCTGCTGGTGCCACGCGGCATCGTGCCCAGCCTGGGCGACCTGGGCGTGGCGCTGTGGCGCCGGCGCCGGCCGGCTGTCGTGGCCACGCCCCCACCCGCCCCGGGCCTGGCCTCGACGGAGCCCGGACGATGAGCGTCACGCCCCTGCTCGAGACCCGCATGCTGAACGTGCGCTTCGGTGGCGTGCACGCCACGCGGGACGTCAACTTCAGCCTGGCCGAGGCCGAGCTGCGCTGCGTGATCGGCCCCAACGGCGCGGGCAAGAGCACCTTCTTCAAGCTGCTGACCGGCCAGACCAAGCCCAGCTCGGGGCAGATCCTGTTCCGCGGCCAGGACATCTCCAACATGCAGCCGCACCACCCCGGCCGCCTGGGCATCGGCATCAAGACACAGGTGCCCAGCCTGTTCAACGGCCTGAGCGTGTGGGAGAACGTGTGGCTGTCGGCGCGCCGCACCAACAGCAACCAGCAAGCCCAGCGCATCACCCGCGACACGCTGGAGCGGGTGGGCATGCTGGCCTACCGCGACAACCTGGCCGGCCTGCTGGCCCATGGCCTGCGCCAGTGGGTGGAGATTGCGGTGGTGATCGCCGCCGACCCGCCGCTGATCCTGCTGGACGAACCCGCTGCCGGCATGAGCGACGGCGAGGTCGCGCGCACGGCCGAGCTGATCCTGGAGATCAACCGCCAGCATGCGCTGGTGGTGGTGGAGCACGACATGAACTTCATCCGCATGATCGCCAAGAAGGTGACGGTGCTGCACCAGGGCGCCATCCTGCGCGAAGACACGCCCGACCGCATCATGAGCGACCCACTCGTGCAGCAGATCTACCTGGGCAAGAAGAGTCACTGATGGCGATGCTCGAAGCAAAAGGCCTGTGCGCCGGCTACGGCGCCATCCCCGTGCTGCGCGACATCACGCTGGCCATCCAGCCCGGTGAATCGGTGGGCATCCTGGGCCACAACGGCATGGGCAAGACCACGCTGCTGCGCACGCTGATCGGGGCGCTGAAGGCCACCGCCGGCACGGTGGCGCTGAACGGCAGCGACGTCACCCGCGCCGCGCCGCATGCACGCGCCCGCCTGGGCATGGCCTATGTGCCGCAGGGGCGCGAGATCTTCCCGGCACTGAGCGTGGCCGACAACCTGCGCATGGGCCTGGCCAAGACCGGCCAGCTGGACCAGGGCGGCAGCGCCGGCATCGACCGCCTGCTGGCCGATTTCCCGCGCCTGAAGCCCCTGCTCGACCGGGCGGGCGGCTCGCTGTCCGGCGGTGAGCAGCAGCTGCTGGCGCTGGCGCGGGCCCTGGCCGGCAACCCCAGCCTGCTGCTGCTGGACGAGCCCACCGAGGGCATCCAGCCGTCGATCATCGAGGAGATCGCCGAGACCCTGGCCACGCTGCGCGACCGCATGCAGCTCACCATCGTGCTGGTGGAGCAGAACCTGGAGTTCATCGCCGCGGTGTCGCAGCGCGTGCTGGTGATCAAGCGCGGCCAGCTGGGCGGGGAGATCCCGCGTGAGCACCTGGGTGATCTGGCGATCATGAGCGAGTACACCGGCGTGCATGGCTGACGCGCCTGGTGGTGGCGGAAGAGTATGGGAGTCGAACCCACCGGACACGCTGGGCGCATCCCACTGGTTTTGAAGACCAGGGACTCCACCGGGAGCCAGACTCTTCCTGCGTCTGGTCGAAGGTAGCACGCAGGCCTGGGCGCGACCTGTCGCCTCAGGCTCTCAGGCGGTGGCGCACACCGTCAAAGCGCGTCACGCCCGCCCGGTCCAGGAACTCCAGCACCTGCACCGTCAGGTTGCGGCCGATGCCGGTGCGGTCGCGGTAGGCCGCGGCGTCGTAGCTGCCGTCGGCGCTGGCAGCGGCCAGGGCGCGGGCCTGCGCCTCCAGCTGCGCCACCGTGGCCGGCAGGTAGTAGCGGTTGGGCGCCACACGCACCAGCAGGCCACGCGCCACCAGCCGGCCCAGGCCGGCATGCAGCGCCGCCAGGGGCTGACCCAGCTGCAGGGCCAGGTCACCGACGATGGGCGGGCGCAGGCCGGCGGGCTGCAGCACGGCCACCACGCGGGCCAGCAGCGCCGCATCGGCCTCGGCCAGCACCGGCACATGGCCCGGGCGGCGGTGGCTGAGGCCGTCACGCAGCAGCGTGCCCTCGCCCACCGCCACCCGCAGGCCGGCCCGCAGCAGCGGCTGGGTGGCCGGGCCTGCGCCCAGCTGCTGGCCCAGCTGGGCCTCGTCCGGACCCACGCTCTCGGGCTGGTCTGCATGCCAGGCATCCACCGCCTGCAGCAGCCGGGCCAAACAGGCGCGCCAGTGCGCCGCCGTCACCGCCAGCTGGGGCACGCTGCCTGGCAGCAGCTGCAGGCCCAGGCGCCGGTGCAGCAGCTCGGCCTCGTCGGCCCGCAGGCCACGGGCCCGGGCGAAGTGCGACAGGTCCACGCCATCGGGCGCAGCCACCAGCAGTGCCTGCAGAGCCTGCGCCGGATCGTCCAGCGCCAGCGCCGCCAGCTGCGCCAGCCGCTGCGGCTGGGCGCGGCCACGCGGCGGGCCGAAGGGGTCGATGACCCGGCCACCGGCCAGCGTGCGGTTGGCCGCGGCATCCCGCAGGATGAAGCGGTCGCCCCAGGCCGCGCTCACCGGCTGGTCCAGCAGCAGGCGCACCAGCTGCGCCGGGCCGGGCCGCAGCGCTGGATCGCCCGGCAGTCCCGGCTGTCCCGGCGCCCCCAGCGGCGCCAGCCGCACCACCCGTGCCGCGGCGCCCAGGTGCAACAGCAGCTGGGCACGCGGGCCTGGCGCCGGCTGCGGCCCGGGCAGCAGCTGCAGCAGCACGTCCAGCCGGTCGCTGGTGCCCGGGTCGCCCTCGGCCACCAGCCAATCCCCACGCGCCGGCTCGGCCCGCTTCAGCTCGGCGCCTGCCAGGTTGACGGCACAGCGCTGGCCGGCGCGCACGCTGTCCACAGGCTGGTTCAGCACCTGCAGGCTGCGCACGCGCAGCTTGCCGGCCTGCGGCAGCAGCTGCACCGCGTCCCCCACCCGCAGCGCACCGGCCAGCACCGCGCCGGTCACCACCCGGCCGCTGCCGGACACTGCGAAGCTGCGGTCGATGGTCAGGCGGAAGCGGCCCTCGGCCGGCCGCTGGGCCAGCGCCGCAGCCTGGGCCACCAGATGCTGGCGCAGTGCCTGCACCCCCAGGCCGGCCGGTGCAGCCACCGGAAACACCGGTGCATCCGCAAACGGCCCGGCCGCCAGCAGTGCCTGGATCTGCTTGCCCGCCTGCGCCAGGCGCGGGCCATCCACCCGGTCCACCTTGCTCAGCACCACCACCAGGCGCGGCACGCCCAGCAGGCCCAGGATGGCCAGGTGCTCCAGGGTCTGCGGCATGGGGCCGTCGTCGGCCGCCACCACCAGCAGGGCGAGATCGATGGCGGCCACGCCGGCCAGCATGTTGCGCACGAAGCGCTCATGCCCGGGCACGTCGATGAAGGCGACCCGCGTGGCCGCGTCCAGCTGGCCGCTGGCAAAGCCCAGGTCGATGGTCATGCCCCGGGCCTGGGCCTCGGGCGCCTGGTCGGTGTAGCCGGCGCTCAGCGCCCCGACCAGGCTGGTCTTGCCATGGTCCACATGGCCGGCAGTGGCGATGATCACGCCACGCCGCCTTGTGCAAGCGCGCTGCTAGGCCGCAGGCTGCGTGGCCACCAGCCGGGCGATGATGCCCGGCAGCGCCGCATCGGCCAGGGCGCGCATCTCGTCGTCGCTGCGGTCCTGGATGGGATGGGCGACAAACACCATGGCCGCATCGAAGCCCAGCGACTGGGCCTGCGCGGCCGCCGCCTGCACAAATTCACTGGACGCAACCCCCACTCCCGGAAGGCCCCGCGACTCCAGGTCTGCGATGTCATGCATACAGCACGACGTGCAAGACCCTCAGTCGGCCAGGCCTTCGATGACGAGCTGGTTCTCGGCCGCGATCTGCTGGCGCAGCGCGGTGGGCGCGGGCCGGGTGAAGGTGGGCTTGCGGTAGCGGTTGACGGTGATGCCCTGGGCGGCGAGCAGCTCCGACACCCGGTCGAGGAACACGTTGCCGCGTGCCTTCGAGATGTCGAGCACCGCCACCGCCAGGCCTTGCAGCGAGGGCGGCCGCGGCACCAGCGCCCGGGCGACGGGGGATCGCTCCGAGGTGGGGTCCAGCAGGACCAGAGAGGCATTCATGCCAGGATCTCCTTGGTGACAGGGATGGAACCGACCGGGCCGGAAGCGGCCCAGCCGGCAATGATGGCCGAGAACAGGCCGGCGCCGCCGCCGGCGCGCACGATGAACAGGCCGCCTGGGCGGAACTTGGGCACCGGCTTGCCGGCCAGGCTGGCGGGCAGGCCCTCGGCGATGCCGTCCACGCCGGCCAGCAATGTGTCGCCGGGCACGGTGAGCAGCCGCGTCAATTCTTCCAGCAGCCGCGCCTTGTTCCAGCCGGCCTCCAGGAACACCCGGCAGTGGTCGGGCGAGACCACCAGCACCGCGTCGCCGGCCATGGCCAGCTTGGGGTGGTCCACCACCCGCAGGCAGGCGGCAAAGCTGCGCGCCAGCGACTCGGGCGTGCGGCTCTTCTGGTCGACCACGCCCTGCACGCCCTCGCCGGCAAACAGGGTGACGGTGGAGGTCTCGCGCGCAAACCCACGCTGCACATGCAGGGGCTCCCACTCCGGGATTTCCGACTCGGCGAAGCAGAAGCTGTACTTGCCGGGTGTGCCCAGCGTGGAGCGGTCGACCTCGCCGGGGCGGCCGCCGCCCACGTTGCGGATCACCAGCTGCAGCGCGCGGCCGATGCTGGCATTGGCGCGGTGGCCCTGGCCCAGGGCGTTGACACCGGAGTTCACGCCCACCGCCCGGCCCAGCGGGCCGTTCACGATCACCATCGGGCCGCAGAACATGGTGGTGCACAGCACGCCATGCATGCCGAACTCGTCGACCAGGGCGGCTTCCACCGCGGCCAGCACCAGGGGCATGTACTCGGGCTTGCAGCCGGCCATCACCGCATTGATGGCCACCTTCTCCACCGTGCAGGGCGCCAGGTCGGGCGGCACCAGGCCCAGCACCTCGCCGGGCTGCCGGGTGGTGCCGGCCAGCATGCGCAGCACACGCTCGGGCGTGGGCGGCACCACCGGCAGGCCGTCGGTCCAGCCGCGGTCGAAGCAGGCCTCCACCGGGTCTTCGGCGTCGCCCAGGGCGATGTTGCGGGCTGTCAGGCCGCTGTCGCCGAAACGCAGCTGCAGGGCCTCGGCCACGCCCGGGTCCAGGGTCTTGCTGGCGCAGCCGGGGCGCAGCTCGGGCAGGTTGTCGCCCAGCGCGGGCAGGCCGCTGATCTGCTGCCAATCACCGCGGTGCCAGCCATAGGTGCGGGCCACCTCCTGCCCACCCTGCACGCGGATCAGCGTGGGCACGAACTCGATGCCCAGGCGGAAGCTCTGCTCCAGCGTGTCGTCGTACACCGCGCCGGGCAGGCCGGCGGCGTAGGCGGGGTCGTCCTGCACATAGACGGTGAGCGGCTGGCCAGCATCGGCCAGCGCTGCCAGCAAGGGCTCCACCAGGATGCAGGTGGGGCATTCACGCTTGGCGACGACGATCAGGCCATCGGGCAGGGGCATCTTGGGTCTCGGCTGGAGGACGGTCGGTCATCGTGGCATCCGGCCCGCGCCAAGTTTGTCCCGGCTGCGACAAGACCGGCCGCGGCCATGCTGCACTGCGGGGTCACCGAGGCGACTTCTTGCTGCGCTGCGGCGGGCGCAGACTGGTTCGGCACAGCTGGTGTGCATCCTGCATGAAAGGCCCTGGCATGCGCCATGATCTGGTACTCCGCGGTGGTGAGCTGGCCGACGGCCATGGTGGCCCGCTGCGCACGGCCGATGTGGCCGTCGACAACGGCCGCATCAGCGCCGTGGGCCGGGTGGCCGGCAGCGGCCGCGAGGAGATCGACGCCCGCGGCAAGCTGGTGACACCCGGCTTCGTCGACATCCACACCCACTACGACGGCCAGGCCAGCTGGGACACCCGCATGCAGCCCAGCAGCTGGCATGGCGTGACCACCGCGGTGATGGGCAATTGCGGCGTGGGCTTCGCCCCGGTGCATGCGCGCCACCGCCAGCGCCTGGTGGAGCTGATGGAGGGTGTGGAAGACATCCCCGGCACGGCCCTGCACGAGGGGCTGAGCTGGCAGTGGGAAAGCTTCGGCGACTACCTGGACACGCTGGGGCCGCAGCCGCATGACATCGACATCGCCGCCCAGCTGCCGCATGGTGCGCTGCGGGTCTATGTGATGGGCGAGCGCGGTGCGCGGCTGGAGGCCGCCACCGCCGACGACCGGGCCCAGATGCGCCTGCTGGCGGCCGAGGCCATGCGCGCCGGCGCCATCGGCTTTTCCACCTCGCGCTCGGTCAACCACCGCTCGGTCAAGGGCGAGCCCACGCCCAGCCTGCGCGCGGCCGAAGACGAGTTGCAGGCCATCGCCGCCGGCCTGAAGGATGCCGGCCGTGGCGTGCTGCAGTTCATCTCCGATTTCAACGTGCCCTCGCTGGAAGACGAGTTCGCCATGCTGACCCGGCTGGTGCGTGACTCAGGCCGGCCGCTGTCCTTCTCGCTGGCGCAGAGCCACCGCGCGCCCGAGGGCTGGCGCCGGCTGCTGCAGCTGACCAGCGACGCCAATGCCCAGGGCCTGCGCATGGCGGCCCAGGTGGCGCCGCGGCCCATCGGCGTGCTGCTGGGCCTGCAGGGCAGCCGCAACCCGTTCTCGGCCTGTGCCAGCTACCAGGCCATGGCCCAGCTCAGCCTGGACCAGCGCCTGGCCCTGCTGCGCCAGCCCGAGGTGCGCAGCCGCATCCTGGCCGAGCTGCAGCAGCTGGACGGCCGGCCGGCCGACCCGCTGCTGCCGCGCTTCTCGGACTTCAGCCGCATCTATGCCTTCGGCAACCCGCCCGACTACGAGCCGCCACCCGAGCTGGCCATCACCGCCATCGCCCGCCAGCGCGGCCAGCCAGCGGCCGAGACGGCCTACGACATGCTGCTGGGCGACAGCGGCCGCGCCTTCCTGTTTGCGCCCTTCGCCAACTACGCCAACGGCCACCTCGACGCCTGCCACGACATGCTGGACCACCCGCACACCGTGCCCGGCCTGGGTGACGGTGGCGCTCATGTCAGCGTGATCAGCGACGGCAGCTTCCCCACCTACCTGCTGGCCCATTGGGGGCGGGACCGGGCGCGTGGCCGCTTCGACCTGGGCTGGCTGGTCAAGCGCCAGACCGCGGACACCGCCCGCACCGTGGGCCTGCTCGACCGCGGCCTGGTGGCGCCCGGCTACAAGGCCGACCTGAACGTGATCGACATGGACCGGCTGAAAGTGCTGGCGCCGGTGATGGCCGACGACCTGCCTGCCGGTGGCCGGCGCCTGCTGCAGCGCGCCGAGGGCTACGAGGCCACCATCGTCTCGGGCGTGCCCACCTACCGCCACGGCGAGGCCACCGGCGCCTTGCCCGGCCAGCTGGTGCGCGGGCAGCAGGCGGTGCCGGTGGGTTGACCCGCCGAGGGCGCTGGTCGTCAGGGCCCGGCCACCGGACGGAGGGTCGGGTCGCCACCAGCCAGCGCCAGGCGCACGGTGAAGGTGCTGCCCTGGCCCTGGACGCTGGTGACGTCCACTTCACCGTCCATCTGCAGCAACAGTTGCCTGGCGATCACCAGCCCCAGGCCGGTGCCGTCGACCGTGCTGTGGCGCGACAGCCTGTGGAAGGGCTGGAACAACTGCCCGATCTCGTCGGCCGCCAGCCCATGCCCCTGGTCGCCGACCGCCAACAGCACCTGGCCAGCCTCGACGCGGTGTGACAGTGTCAACAAGCCGCCGCGGCGGTTGTACTTGCAGCCATTGCTCAGCAGGTTCACGAACACCTGCTGCAGACGCTGCGGGTCGGCACGCACCACCAGTGCTTCGCTGGGCAGGCGGTCGACGACCACGATGCCCAGGGCCTGGCGCTGTGCCTCCACCAGCCGCAGCGCGGACTGCACCACAGGCTGCAGCGCGACCGGCTGCATCTCCACCTGCAGCTGACCGGCGTCGATGCGCGTGATGTTCAGCACGTCCTCGACCAGGCGCAGCAAGTGCACGCCGGCTGTCTCGATGTGGCGGACCTGGGTGGCAGTGGCTGGCGACAAGGGGTTGGTGCGGTCCATCAGCAGCAGCTGCGAAAAACCCAGCACGGCATTGAGCGGCGTGCGCAACTCATGGCTCAGCCGGGACAGGAATTCCATGCGGGCGCGGGCGACCTGCTCGGCGGCGGTCTTCTCGGCACTGAGCTGGACGCGCAGCACCTCATCGCTGACGTCGCGCAGCACGCCGAGCAAACGCGCCTGGTCGGGCGGCCCGGCCTTCTGCACGATGCCGGTGGCCTCGATGTGGCGCAGTGCGCCATCGCCCTGCCTGACACGCGCGCGCAGCTTCAGCAGCGTGCCGGTCGATACCGCGCGGTTGAAGCCCGCGCGCACAGCTTGCACGTCGTCGGGGTGCAGAACGGTGCGCAGTTCGTCGAAGCCGACCGATCGCCCGCCGGGCCCGATCTGCAGGCCGAACAGCGCGCCGGCACGGGCGTCCAGCAGCAGGCTGCCGCTGTGGAATGGCCATTCGAAGAGGCCGAGGCCGTCGCTCGCGGTGGCCAGGGTCCAGCGCTGGTTGGCCTCGGCCAGCTGGCGCCGGTGCTGTTCGGTGCTGCGCAGCACGCGGCCGGCGTAGACCAGCACGCCCAGGCCCATCACCGCCGCAAAACCCAGAATCGCGATCTCGAGCAAGACCACAGCCGCCCTGGAGGCCTCGCCCAGCGACGCCGAAAAGCGCTTTTCGACCTCGATCAGGCGGGTGTTGAGCGCGTCGAGCCGGGTGTCCAGCGCCTCGCGTTCCTGGCTGGGCAGTGGACCGCGCTGCGCCAACGACAGCTGCAGGCCGATGCCGATGGCAACCAGTTCCTCGATGCAGCGGTCGCCTTGCTTCCAGGCATCAATCGCATCGCGCATCAGCGCGGTGTTGCTGAAGGCCCGGTACAGCCGCACCATGCCGGCCACATCGTCGGCATGGTTGCCCCCACGCAGGAAACCCGTGCGCGCAAGCGCCAGGTCCGGACGGTCGGCGTCGAGTTCCTCGCGGGCCATGCGGTCACCGAGCGGCACCTCCAGCGCGGTGTTGAACCGCGCAAAAGCGTCGGGTGCGCCGGTGCCGGCATACAGGCGCAACTGGGCCATGGCCACGCTGCGGGCCTTGGACCACAGGCTCTCGCCCCCGACGAAGGCACGCACGGCGGACAACATCTCATATCCGCCGATGCACAGGCCCAGCAGCACCACAAAGGCGGCGGTGAACGGCCCCAGCACCCGCCAGCGCGACAGGCCGCGGGTGCCCTGGTCCGTCATGCACGGGCCCCGCAGGGCGCTCTGGCGCCGTGCACGTCGGCGCAGCGGCGAGGATCGCGTCGGTTCATGGTGGCGTCGGTCAAAGGCTCGCCCGCACGCGTTCGACGAGGACATGGCGGTCGAACAACAGACCGGGCGCGTGCTCGGCCGATGCGGTTCGGCGCGTTCGATGGAGGCTCAGTCTAGCCTGTGTCCCCGGGGCCGGCACCGGGCGTCCCGGGCAGGTGGTGTGCACCAAGGCTACGGTTGATCCGGGCCCTGGGCGGCCGAGCGCCGCGCCTCCGGCAGAAAGCGCACGCCGGCCCGCGCAAAGCCACCGCCCACGCCGATGGGCGTGCCATCGGCGCGCCAGCAGGCCGCGCCCTCCATGTCGCCATTCGGGTGGAAGGCGATGCCGCCCATGCCACCCCCCACGTTGGGCACACGCTCGACCCCATGGCCACGCACGGCCAGGCCATCGGCCACGGCCGCCGGAAAGTGCGGCTCCAGTTCCAGCCCGAAGCCCTGGGTCCACACCCGCGGCGCCTCCACCGCCTCCTGCAGCGTCATGCCGTGGTCGACCAGGTTCAGCACCGCCTGCAGCGCCGACGGGAAGATGCGCAGCCCGCCCGGCAGGCCCAGGGCGAAGCGCGGCTGGCCGTCCTTCAGCACGATCAGCGGCGCCATCGACGAGGTCACCCGCTTGCCCGGCGCCAGGGAGTTGGCCAGCCCCGGGGCCGGGTTGAAGACATAGAGGTAGTTGTTCGGGATGGCGCCGGTGCCCGGCACCATGTACCGCGCGCCGAACAGCGAGTTGATGGTCTGGGTGGCGCAGACGATGCGGCCGTCGTGGTCGGCCACGGTGATGTGGGTGGTGTTGGCGCTCTCGTTGCCACCGGCCGCGCGCAGCGGGCCGGCCTGCACACCGGCCTGCCATTGCTGGCTGCGCCGTGGATCGATGGCGGCCCGGCGGCGGCTGGCATAGGCGGGGTCCAGCAGCGCGGCCACCGGCACCTGCACGAAATCCGGGTCGGCGGTGCAGGCGGCGCGGTCGGCAAAGGCCATGCGCAGCACCTCGGCGATGCGGTGCACACCATCGACCGTGCCGAAGCCGTCGCCTGCGGTGTCGAAGCCTTCCAGCACCTGCAGCATCTGGGCGATGTGCAGCGGCCCGGCGCAGGGCGGCGGCGGGCCGGTGATCTCGAAGCCGCGGTACATGCTGCGCAGCACCGCCATGTCGTTGGTGCGGTAGCCGCGCAGGTCGTCCAGCGACAGGTAGGCGCCATGGCGCTGCATGTCGTCGGCCAGGGCCTGGCCCAGCGCGCCGCCGTACAGCGTGGCCGGGCCGTCGCGCACGATGCTGCGCAGGGTGTCCGCATACGCGGCGTTCAGCACCCGCTGCCCGGCCTGCAGGCGCTGGCCGCCGGGCAGGAAGATGCGCGCGATCTCCGGGTCCAGCGCCAGGTCGGCGGCGCAATCGGCCACGCAGTCGGCCAGGTAGGCGGTGGCGGCAAAGCCCCGCTCGGCATGGCGGATGGCCGGCTCCACCACGTCGGCCAGGGCCAGGCTGCCATGGCGCTGCAGCATCTGGCACCAGGCCATCAGGTTGCCGGGCACCGCCACGGCGGCACGGCCCACGCTGTTGCGCCGGCCCACGGCATCCAGCACACCCTGGCCGGCAGCGGGGTCGGGCGTGAAGGTCTGTGGGCCCACGGCCTGGGGGCAGCGGCCCTGGCCTTCCAGGATGGTCTGCGAGCCATCGGCCAGGCGGATGTTGGCAAAGCCGCCACCCAGGATGCCGACCATCATCGGCTCCACCACGGTCAGCGTGAACAGCGCGGCCACGGCGGCGTCCACCGCGTTGCCGCCGCCGGCCAGCATCTCGGCACCGGCGGCCGAGGCCAGCGGGTGGTTGGTGACGACCATGCCGCGGCTGCCGGTGGCCGGGCGCTTCTCGGTGCTGAAGGGGGTGGCGGTGCGGGTGCGCCAGGCGGTCATGGGCTGTCTCCGTGGGTGGTGGTCCGGCGGCCATGGTGCCGCAGACAGGCGGCAACACGGCGTCACCGGCGGGTCAGCCCGCCGTGCCGCTCAGTTTGCCGGCGTCCGGCCCGGCACCTTCTTGGCCGCCGCCGCCGCACCCAATGCCGCCAGGCCACGCTGCGCTTCGTCGAGCAGGCGCCCGGTCTGCTGCTTGGCCTCGAGTTCAGCCACCAGCGACTGCAGGCCCCGGCGCGCCGCGTCGCGGTCGCCCGCCTGGGCCTGCAAGGTGGCCAGATTGAAGCGCCACAGCGCCCGCCGGTCCATGCCGACCTCGGCCTGCGGAAACAGCCAGAGAAAGGTTGCCAGCAGGTCCGCCGGCGGCAGGGACGACAACACGGCGGCACGGTCATCGGCCCCGAGCAGGTGCGTGCCGAAGGCGTAGCTCCAGAACCGGTCGCGGTGATCGGGCCGCATGGCCTCCTGGCCCCGCCGCATCGCGTCGGCGACCACCAGGGCATAGGCCGTGTTCTGGTTCGGGCCGGCCAGCAAGGTGGTGAACTGCAGCGCGCGCACGAAGGCGCGGGCCTGGCTGCTGGACACGGCCGCCGCGAAATGCGTGCGGGCTTCGTCGAAGCGCCCCGGCCTGTCGAGCAGCTGGCGCGCCCACATGGCGTGCGCAAAGGCATTGCCGGCATCGTCGGTCAGTGCACGCCGCCAGTGCGGCACCGGGTCGACGCCGGCCACACCCTCGCGGCTGCGCAGGTACTCGCCCCAGCCGATGTGCGCGCGCAGATCGGCCAGGCGCTGCTTGTCCACGGCACGCGCCATGCCCTGCAGCAGCAGCGGCTGCGCCTGTGCCACCTGCTCGCCGAAGGTCTGCTGGCCCACCACGGCGCGCATGTCACGCAGCCAGCGCATCGCACAGTCCTCGCGGGCGTCGAGCACAGCGTCCTGCACCGGCGGGCGTGCCGCCAGTTCGTTCAGCTGCGCCAGCGCCACGGCATGGCCGCCGGTCAGGCACAGCTCCCGCGCCGACCTGGCCTGCGCCAGGTCGCGCTGCACTGCGGCTTGCTGCGCGGCGTCGGCAGCAGCCTGCTGGGTCTGGCGGGCATGCAGGAAGACAGCGGCCGCCACCACGGCCGCTGCGGCGGCGCTGCCCGCCAGCCACTTGCGCCAGGCCTGCGACGGCACCTGCAACCTGGCCACCGCGGCCACGGTCTCGGCGACGGCATCGCCGCGTGGTTCCAGCACCGTCACGGCCGTCAGATAGGGCGGCAAGGTGGCCATTGGCGTCGGCAGCACGATCACCGGCAGCACGCGCCCGCCCGGGCGGCGCCAGCGTTGCTGCGCCAGGTTCAGCTCGGCCAGCGCATAGCTTCCGGACCGCACCGATTCGGGCGTGACGAGGAAGACCATGGCGTCGGCGTCGAGGATGGATTCGCGCAGCCGCTGGTGGAAGGACTCACCGGGCGTCAGCCCGCTGCGGTCCATGAAGACCGCATGGCCCTCGGCTTCCAGCGCCAGCGTCAGCCGCTCGGCCAGGTCGCGCTGGCCGGATGGATACGAGAGAAAGAGCTTCATGGGGATGGGTGCCGCTGCCGGTGGATTCTCGCGCCGGCGGGCCGCACCACGCCCGCCTGCCGTGGGTGCCGGCCCGGCGCCTGCGATCATCGGGTGCACCCGCCACCAGGCCACCCCACGGCCGAAGCCGCCCATGTTCAAGCTCGCCCTGGCCTCCTGCAGCAAGATCCAGGATCTGCCGCTGCAACCCGCATGGGCCGACATCCAGGCGCAGCAGCCCGATGCGCTGCTGCTGCTGGGCGACAACGTCTACCTGGACCACGACCAGCACCAGCAGCCCGGGCCGCTGGCCGCCGAACTGGACGCGCTGTACGCACGGCAGTTCGCCGAACCCGGCTTCGCGGCCCTGCTGGCCGACCTGCGCGCGCGCCGGGCACCGCTGCTGGCGGTCTACGACGACCACGACTTCCTGGGCGACGACCGCTGCGGCGGTGACCACGATCCGGCGCTGCGCGAGGCCGCGCGTGCCGCCTTCGTGCGCGCCTTCCAGGCCGGGCCGGCCAGCCCCGACGTCTATGCCCGCCACAGCCTGGGCCTGGTGGACCTGATCCTGCTGGACACCCGCTTCTACCGCAGCCACCCCAGCCGCACCGTGGACCCGCGCAACGCCATGCTGGGCGCCCGGCAGTGGGCCTGGCTGGAGCAGCAGCTGCAGGCCAGCACCGCCACCTTCCTGGTGGTGGCCTCGGCCACCAACCTGCACCACTTCGGCGGCCAGAGCTGGGAGCAGCACCCGGGCGCGTTCCAGCGCCTGGTCGGCCTGCTGCAGGGCCGGGCCGGGGCGCTGGTGGTGTCGGGCGACGCGCACCGCAACGCCGTCTACGACGACAGCGGCGTGGTCGAGATCGTCAGCTCGGCGGTGGCGCGGCGCGGTGTGGTGTTCGGCGCCGAGCGGCGCAACCACGGCCTGCTGAGCTTCGATGCGCACGGGGTGCAGGTGGACCTGCGCGGCCTGAAGGTGGGCAACCGCTTCAGCTTTCGCATCGGGCTCGGCCACTGGATGCTGCCATAGGGCCCCTACCCCGCCCTTCGCCCAGCGCGGCACACGGTCGGGGTATCCTGACCGATGACATTTGCACTCTGGCTCACCCTGGGCGGCGCGCTCCTGGTGTTCATGGCACTGGCCGGGTCCATGCTGTCGCGCATGCCCGTCAGCACGTCGATGGTCTATCTGCTGGCCGGGCTGGCGGTGGGGCCGCTGGGGCTGGCGCTCGCCGCGCCCGACCCCTTCGACCACGGCGTCCTGCTGGAGCACCTGACCGAGGTCATCGTGCTGCTGTCGCTGTTCACCGCGGGCCTGAAGATGAGCGTGGGGCTGCGCGACAAGCGCTGGTTCTCGCCGCTGAGGCTGGCGCTGCTGTCCATGCTGGCGACGGTGGCGCTGATCACGGCGGCCGGTGTCTGGCTGCTCGGGCTGCCGCTGGGGGCTGCGGTGCTGCTGGGTGGCATTCTGGCCCCGACCGACCCGGTGCTGGCCACCGAGGTGCAGGTGGACAACCCGGCCGACCGCGACCAGCTGCGCTTTGCGCTGACCGGCGAAGGCGGGCTCAACGACGGCACGGCGTTTCCGGTGGTGATGCTCGGCCTGGGCCTGCTCGGCGCACATGACCTGGGTGCCTTCGGCTGGCGCTGGCTGGCGGTCGACGTGTTGTGGGCCTGCGGTGCCGGCATCGCCATCGGCGCCGCCCTGGGCACGGGCCTCGGCCGGCTGGTGCTGTACCTGCGGCGCCACCACCACCAGGGGCTGGGCTACGAGAACTTTCTCGCCCTGGGCCTCATCGGGCTGGCCTATGGCTGCGCGGTGCTGGTGATGGCCTATGGCTTTCTCGCCGTGTTCGCTGCCGGCCTGGCCCTGCGCAACACCGCGCAGGCCAGCACCGCCCCGGTGATCGCCAGCGACCCGCCCCACGTGCCGGCCGACCTGGCCCATGCCGTCCTGAGCTTCAACGACCAGATCGACCGCATCGGCGAGATGGTCGGCGTGGTGATGCTGGGCATGCTGCTGTGGGCGGTGCCATGGGTGCCGGCCGCATGGTGGTTCGTGCCCCTGGTGCTGTTGCTGGTGCGTCCGCTGTCGGTGGCCGCCGGTCTCGCAGGCTCCCGCCGGACCTCGATGGGGCAGCGGCGTCTGATCGGATGGTTCGGCATCCGCGGCATCGGCTCGCTGTACTACCTGAGCTACGCCCTCAACCACGGCCTGCCGGATGCCCACGCCCAGGCGCTGGTCGGGCTGACGGTGGCCGTGGTGGTGAGCTCGATCATCGTGCACGGCATCTCGGTGACGCCACTGATGGCGCGCTACCGCCGGCGTCGCGGCGACACGCTGCGCTGAAAGGGCGCCACGCGGGCAGGGCGGCGCCCGCAGCAGACGACACCACCCGGCGCCCGGCGCCGACAGGCATGCAGGGCATCGGACTACATGGGGTGAGGTCCGGCAGGGCTACGGTGACGCATCAGCCAGCCAGCCCGGCTCGGCCAGTGTGTTTGTCAGCCCAGGATCCCCATGCCCCTCGCCAGCCCGCTTGCCGCGGACCAACACCTGCCCGCCGTGCAGCCCAGCCCCCGGGCCAGTGCCGTGGCCTGGGGATCGATCGCCGCGGGTGCGGCAGCGGCTGCTTCGCTGTCCCTGATCCTGCTGATCCTTGGCGTGGGCCTGGGGCTGTCCTCGGTGTCGCCGTGGGCGGGCGCGGGTGTGAGTGCGGCCGCCTTCGGCGTGTCGACCATCCTGTGGCTGGCCTTCACGCAGCTGGCGGCGGCGGCCATGGGCGGCTACCTCGCCGGCCGCCTGCGCCACCGCTGGGCCGATGCCGCGCCGGACGAGGTGTACTTCCGCGACACCGCCCACGGCTTCCTGGCCTGGGCCGTGGCGTCCTTGGCCACCGCTGCCCTGCTGACATCGACCATCGCCTCCATCGTCGGTGGTGGTGTCCAGGCTGGCGCGTTACTGGCCGGGGCTGCCGGCACCACCGCCGTCGGCAGCGCACTGGCCTCGCCACGCCAGGCGCCCGCCACCGAGGGCGGGCCGATGGGCTACTTCGTCGACTCGCTGTTCAGGCGTGATGCAGCCACCGGCACCGCGGCCGCTCCCATCACCGGGCAGGCCAGCAGCACGGACGCCACGGCAAACACCACCGCAGACGGCCCGGTCTCCAGCCAGGCCATGGCCGAGGTCCAGCGCATCTTCATGCACGCCAGCCGGTCCGAGCCGCTGCCCGGCGCCGACCTGCGCCACGTGGGCCAGCTGGTGGCCCGGCACACCGGCCTGTCGCAGCAGGATGCCGAGAAGCGGGCCGCCGATGTGCACGCCAGGTTGCAGGCCAGCTTCACCGACACGGAGACGGCCGCACGCAACGCGGCCGACAAGGCACGCAAGGCCTCGGCCCGCAGCGCGCTCTGGCTGTTCGTGTCGCTGCTCGCCGGCGCGTTCGTCGCCAGCCTGGCGGCCACGTTCGGCGGCCGCCGCCGCGACGCCTGAACCTGCTTCCCTTCACTCCCACGAGGCCGCCATGCGCTCACTGCTACTTCTGTTTCTCGGCATTCCCATCCCGATCATCATCCTGATCGCCCTGTTCGCGGGTTGACCGCACACCTGCCCAACACCCACCACAAGGACCCACCATGCCCAACACCAAGACCACCACCGCCGCCAAGACCAAGCCCGCAGCGCAGGACGCCATCGCCCTGCTCAAGGCCGACCACACGGCCGTGGACCAGCTGTTTGCCGAGTACGAGAAGACCCGTTCGGTCGCCAACAAGCAGGCCCTGATCGCCGAAATCTGCACCGCGCTGAGCGTGCATGCGCAGATCGAGGAAGAGATCTTCTACCCGGCGGTGAAGGCTGCGCTGAAGGACAAGCTGCTGGTGCCCGAGGCGACGGTGGAACACGCCAGCATCAAGGACCTGGTGGTGCAACTGCAGGGTGCGAAACCCGGTGACGAGATGGTGGACGCCAAGGTCAAGGTGCTGTCGGAGTACGTGAAGCACCACGTCAAGGAAGAGCAGACGGAGATGTTCGTGAAGGCCAAGACCACCTCGCTCGACATGGCCGCGCTGGGTGCGCAACTCGCCGCTCGCAAGGACGAACTGCTGGCCCAGGCCGCCTGAGCACGTGCCATGGCCAACCCCTGGTTGAAGAAGAACCCGTTCATGAGCATGTGGCTGAGCGCGGCAAACCGCGTGGCGGGGTCGGTGCGCGGGCAGGCCACGGCAGAGGCCAAGCGGCAGGTGCAGGCCGCGGTCAAGGACGCGGTGGCGCCGCCCGCGCCCAAGGCCAGACCCAAGCCCAAGCCCAAAGCCAGGCGCTGAGCCGCGGCCGGAAGCGCAGCATGCGTCGCACATCCCGTTGGCTGCTGGCCGGTGTCGTCGCCGGCCTCTGTCTGCTGGCAGGCCTGCTGGTAGCGAATTTCGTCGGCGGGGAAGCCAAGATCGAACGCCGCATCGAGCGGATCTACGCGCTGGACGACCCGCGCTTCACGCAAGAGCTGGGTGTGCTGCTCGGCCCGACCTTCCTGCCGGGCAACCAGGTCCGCGCCCTGCTGAACGGGGACGAGATCTTCCCGCCCATGCTGGCGGCCATCCGCGCCGCGCAGGTGTCCATCACCTTCGAGACCTACATCTACTGGTCGGGCGACATCGGCCGCGCCTTTGCCGATGCCCTGGCCGAGCGTGCACGCCAGGGTGTGCGGGTGCATGTGCTGCTGGACTGGGTGGGCAGCGCCAAGATGGACGACAGCCTGGTGGCGGTGCTGGAGCAGGCCGGCGTGCAGGTGCGGCGCTTCCACCCACCGCATTGGTCGCACCTGGGCCGGCTGAACAACCGCACCCACCGCAAGCTGCTGGTGGTGGACGGCCGCATCGGCTTCACCGGCGGCGTGGGCGTGGCGCCGCAGTGGACGGGCCGGGCCCAGGACCCGGCGCACTGGCGCGACACCCACTTCGAGATCCACGGCCCGGTGGTGGCGCAGATGCAGTCGGTCTTCATCGACAACTGGATCAAGGTCACCGGCGAGGTGCTGCACGGCCCGGCCTACTTTCCGCCACTGTCGGCCGCGGGCAGCAGCCTGGCGCAGATGTTCAGCAGCTCACCCAGCGGTGGCAGCGAGAGCATGCAGCTGATGGTCTTGCTGGCCGTGACGGCGGCGTCGCGGTCCATCGACCTGTCGGCCGCGTACTTCGTGCCGGACGACCTGACCCTGCGTGCCCTGGTGGCCGCTCAGAAGCGCGGCGTCAAGCTGCGCATCGTCGTGCCGGGCGCGCACATCGACAGCGACACCGTGCGCGGCGCGTCCCGCGCCATGTGGGGGCCGCTGCTCCGCGCCGGCGCCACCATCGCCGAGTACGGGCCCACGATGTACCACTGCAAGGTGATGATCGTCGACGGCCTGCTCACCTCGGTGGGGTCGACCAACTTCGACAACCGCTCGTTCCGCCTCAACGACGAAGCCACGCTGAACATCGTCGACCCGGCCTTCGCGCGGGCGCAGACCGCCACCTTCGAAGCCGACCTGGCACGCGCGCGCCCGGTGAGCCATGCCGAGTGGCTGGCCAGGCCGGCGCAGGAAAAGGTCGGCGAGTGGCTGGCCTCGCTGATCGGCACCCAGCTCTGAGCCTGCACACCACCGACCCGAGGCCGCCGCAACCGGCGGCCAGCATGTTCAACCACCCAAGGAGATTGCCAGATGTCCATCAACCCAAAGACCAGGCGCAGCGTCGGTCGCCAGCTGGCCACACCACCGCGCGGCGCCAAGGCGCCGCTGTCCGCGCCCGGCCTGGCGCTGCCGCATGAACGCGACCAAGCCACCCAGGACACCGCCGACGCACCCGACCCCGTCATCGTGCAGGCCAAGCGCGACATCGACGCCGGCATGGTCGACACCGACATGCGGGCCACCCCCGGCCTGGACGCCAAGCGCCGGGCCCAGCTGGTGCCCGGCCCGGGCGGCAAGCCGCCGCCATCGGGACGCTGATCCCCCAACATCAAAGTGCACAGGCAGGTCCTGCGCCCCTCACACCAGGAGTTGACCCATGAAGACATCCAGCAAGAGCAAGCGCGCCGACAAGGCGCGGCACGACGCCCCCTCACCGGCGGCTCAGGCAGCGCAGCTGGCCGCCACGCAAGCACTGGCTGCAGCGATGCCGCACAACGCCAACAAGGCGCTGGAGTTCGGCCGCGAGAACGCCGTCGCGCCGCCACGCGGTGCCAGCACCGCGAGCGACGCGCCGGAGGTTGCAGCCAGCACGCTGAGCGAACACAACATGTCGGCCAAGTCGGCGGCGCTGGACGCCGCACGCTCGGATGGCTCGGGCCAGGTCCTGACGACCAACCAGGGCGTGGCGATCGGCGACAACCAGAACTCGCTGAAGGCCGGGCTGCGTGGGCCGACGCTGCTGGAAGACTTCATCCTGCGCGAGAAGATCACCCACTTCGACCATGAGCGCATCCCCGAGCGCATCGTGCATGCGCGTGGATCCGCGGCCCACGGCTACTTCGAGGCCTATGCGCCGATGACGGCGGTCACACGGGCCGCGCCGTTCCAGGCCGCCGGCAAGATCACGCCGGTGTTCACCCGCTTCTCGACGGTGGCCGGCGAGCGTGGTTCCTCGGACACCGCGCGCGACATCCGCGGCTTTGCCGTCAAGTTCTACACCGACGAAGGCAACTGGGACCTGGTGGGCAACAACGTTCCGGTGTTCTTCATCCAGGACGCGATGAAGTTCCCGGACCTGGTGCACGCGGTCAAGCCCGAGCCGCACCACGGCATGCCGCAGGCCGCCTCGGCGCACGACACCTTCTGGGACTTCGCCTCGCTGATGCCCGAGACCACGCACACGCTGATGTGGGTGATGTCGGACCGCGGCATCCCGCGCAGCCTGCGCATGATGCAGGGCTTCGGCGTGCACACCTACCGGCTGGTCAATGCCCAGGGCGAATCGCACTTCGTCAAGTTCCACTGGAAGCCGCTGCTGGGCACCCACTCCCTGGTGTGGGACGAGGCGGTGAAGATCTCGGGCGCCGACCCCGACTTCCACCGCCGCGACCTGTGGGAAGCCATCGAATCGGGCGCCTACCCCGAGTGGGAACTGGGCCTGCAGATCTTCACCGAGGCGCAGGCCGAGGGCTTCAGCTTCGATGTGCTCGACGCCACCAAGCTGATCCCCGAGGAACTGGTGCCGGTGACGCCGGTGGGCCGCATGGTGCTCAACCGCAACCCCGACAACTTCTTCGCCGAGACCGAGCAGGTGGCGTTCTGCACGGCCCATGTGGTGCCCGGCATCGATTTCAGCAACGACCCCCTGCTGGCCGGGCGCATCCACTCCTACCTGGACACGCAGATCACCCGGCTGGGCGGCGCCAACTTCCACGAGATCCCGATCAATGCACCGCTGGTGCCGGTGCACAACCACCAGCGCGACGGCCTGCACCGCCAGGCCATCCCGCGCGGCCGGGTGGCCTACGAGCCCAACTCGCTGGGCGGCGGCTGCCCCTTCCAGGCCGGCGCGGCGGGCTTCGTCTCCTTTCCGCAGGCGGTGGAAGGCGACAAGCTGCGTGGCAAGCCGGAGAAGTTTGCCGACCACTACACCCAGGCCCGCCTGTTCTACGACAGCCTGACGCCGGTCGAGAAGGCGCACACCGCGGGCGGCTTCCGCTTCGAGCTGAGCAAGCTCACCGTGCCCGCCATCCGCGAACGCATGCTGTCGTCCCTGGTCAACGTGTCGCCCGAACTGGCCGCCACCGTGGCCGCCGGCCTGGGCATGGACGTGCCCGCGGCCATGCCCAAGGCGCTGGCGCATCCCGCCACGCCCGAGGTCACGACCTCCGCCGCGCTGTCGCTGACGGCCCTGCCGGGTGACGGTGGCATCCGCACGCGCAGCGTCGCGGTGCTGGTGGCCGACGGGGTGGACGGCAAGTCGGTCGCCACCGTGCAGGCGGCGCTGCTGGCGGCGGGCGCCACGGTGCACCTGGTCGCGCCGCGCCTGGGCCCGGTGAAGACCACCAGCGGCGAGGCCTTGCAGGCCACGGCCACGCTGGAGAACGCCGCACCGGTGCTGTTCGACGGGCTGGTGCTGCCCGATGGCGCCGGCGGCGTGCGCACGCTCGGTGCCCGGATCGAGGTGCTGGACTTCATCTCCAACCAGCACCGGCACGGCAAGACCATCCTGGCGCTGAGCGCCTCCACCGCGCTGCTGGCCCAGGCCGGCGTCGCCATGACGCTGGCCAGCGGCGCGGCCGATCCCGGCATGGTGACCGGCACGGCCGCCAAGGCCGACCGGGCCGTGGCGGCCTTCATCACCGGGCTGGGCAGGCACCGCCATCCCGAGCGTGAACTGGGCGCACCGGCGCCTTGAGCCCTGCGGCGGCCCGGCACCGCCGGGCTGTTCCGTGGCCCTGCGCAGCCGGGTGCGGCCAGGGCTGGCCCGCCCGCGCCGCGCCAGCACGGGCCAGCACGGGCCCAAAATGGCAGCATGAACGCCCCCCTCTACCTGAGCCCGTCCCAGGCCCCGACCCAGGCCGACATCGCCGCCACCCGCGGCCCGCTGCTGCTGGAGTTCGGCACCGACTGGTGCGGCCATTGCCGCGCCGCCCGGCCCGCCGTGGAAGCGGCCCTGGCCGCCCACCCCGGCCTGCGCCATCTGCGGGTGGAAGACGGCCCCGGCCGCGCCCTGGGCCGCAGCTTCGGCGTGAAGCTCTGGCCCACCCTGGTGCTGCTGCAGGACGGGCAGGAGCAGGCCCGCCTGGTGCGCCCGCGTGACACCGCCCTGGTGGCCCAGGCCCTGCATGCCATCAGCGGCCCTGTGCACAGCCTGAACGCCCTGCTGGCGCGCCAGCTGGCCCGCCAGCCGGGTGCCACCGCCTTCATCGAGGTCGACCCCGACGGTGGCGGCGAGCGCACGCTGAGCGTGGCCCAGTTCGACGACCTGGTGGGCCGCGCGGCCGCCTGGCTGCAGGAGCGCGGCGTGGTGGCAGGCGACACCGTGGCGCTGTGGCTGGTCAACCGGCTGGACTGGCTGGTGCTGCACTTCGCGCTGGCCCGCCTGGGGGCGGCCGTGATGACGGTGAACACCCGCTACCGCGCCGCCGAGGTGGGCGACCTGCTGGCGCGCAGCCAGCCACGCCTGCTGGTGCTGCAGCTGCACTTCCGCCAGATCGACTTTGCCGCCGTGCTGCAGCAGCTGGATCCGGCCAGCGCCGCCAGCGTGCAGCAGGTGGTGGTGGTGGGTGCAGGCCCTGCAGGCGCAGCGGGCGAGCCGGGCGCACGGGCCCTGCCCACCAGCCTGCTGGGCAAGCCGGTGCTGCACTTCGACCTGCACGGCCTGCCCGCCGGCCAGCGGGTGGTGGCAGCGGCCGCCACGGTGTCGCCGGACGCACCCGCCATCCTGTTCACCACCTCGGGCACCACCAGCGGCCCCAAGCTGGTGGTGCACAGCCAGCGCACGGTCAGCCTGCATGTGCAGCGCATCGCCCAGGCCATGGGCTTTGCCGCCGATGGTGTGCGCCTGCTGGCCGCGCTGCCCTTTGCAGGCACCTTCGGTTATGTGTCCATGCTGGCGGCCCTGGCCGCGGGCAAGCCCAGCGTGGTGATGCACAGCTTCGACGCCGCCCGGGCCGCGCAGCTGCTTGTGGCGCACCGCATCACCCACTGCTTCGGCAGCGACGAGATGTTCGAGGGCCTGCTGGCCCATGCGCCGGCGCCCGACACCGGCCCCGCCTACCCGGCGCTGCGCCTGTGCGGCTTTGCGGCCTTCCGCGCCGGGGCGGCGCTGGTGGCCGAGGCCTGCATCCGGCGTGGCCTGCCGATGGCCGGGCTGTACGGCAGCAGCGAGGTGCATGCGCTGTTCGCCATCCAGGGGCTGCAGCGGCCGCTGGCCGAGCGGCTGGAAGGCGGTGGCACACCCGTCAACCCCGAGGCCGAGATCCGGGTGCGGGACCTGGAGACCGGGGCCCTGCTGCCCGCGGGCGCAACGGGGCTGCTGGAGTTCCGGTCGCCCAGCAACTTCAGCGGCTACCTGAACAACCCCGCGGCCACCGCCGCAGCCCTGGACGCCGAGGGCTGGTTCAGCAGCGGCGACATCGGCCACCTGCGCCCCGACGGCAGCTTCGTCTACCTGACGCGTGCGGGCGACGCCATCCGCCTGGGCGGCTACCTGGTGGCGCCCACCGAGATCGAGGAAGTGATCAAGGCCCAGCCCGGCGTGGCAGCCGCGCAGGTGGTGGCGGTGGACCTGGGCGGCAAGACCCGTGCGGTGGCGTTTGCCACGGCTGCGCCCGGCGCGGCGCCCGACGCCGCGGCGGTGATCGCCGCGGTGCAGGCGCAGCTGGCGGCGTTCAAGGTGCCGGCACGCCTGTGGTGGGTGGACGCCTTTCCGGTGGTCCACAGCGCCAACGGCACCAAGATCCAGCGTGGCAAGCTGCGCGAGATGGCGGTGGCCCTGCTGGCAGCCGAATAACACGCCAAGGCCCGCCGCAGGTGGAGGTGCAGGGCGTGAAACCCCTGCGGGCGCGGCCCGCCCATGCGCTTCACAATCAAGCGGGCACAGCGGCCTGTGCGGATGGCGACGGATGGAGGACGTGCAGATGCGCTATGACAGGGTGGTCCGTGACGGCATGATCGTGGACGGCACACGCGCCCCGCGCTACCGGGGCGACATCGGCATCAAGGACGGCCTGATCGCCAAGATCGGCCGCATCCCGCCCGGGCAGGCCAGGGAGGAGATCGACGCCAAGGGGCTGATCGTCGCCCCCGGCTTCATCGACCTGCACACCCACTACGACGCCCAGGTGTTCTGGGACCCCTACTGCACGCTCTCCAGCTGGCATGGCATCACCTCGGTGGTGATCGGCAACTGCGGCTTCGGCTTCGCGCCGGTGAAGCCCGCGCTGCGTGAGCGCGCCATGCTGTCGATGACGCGGGTGGAGGCGATCCCGCTGGCCTCGATGGCGGCGGGCATGCCCTGGGACTGGGTCAGCTTCCCGGAATTCCTGGACAGCGTGGAGCGCACGCCCAAGGCGGTGAACATCCTGCCCTATGTGCCGGTCGGCCCGATGCTGATCTGGGTGCTGGGCTTGGAAGACGCCAAGGCCGGCCGGCGGCCGACCGACGCCGAACACGCCGAGCTGCGGCGCCTGCTGAACGAAGCCATGGACGCCGGCGGCTGCGGCTGGTCGGCCCAGCGCATGCTGCCCGACGGCCCGGCGTCGGTGCAGCGCGATTTCGACGGCAGCCCCATGCCCACCGACGTGATGCACGACGACACCTGCCGCGAGCTGGCCGGCGTGCTGCGGGCACGCAACGAGGGCTTCATGCAGATGCTGATGATCTCGGGCGACAACGCCCGCGACCAGGCCTTCTACGAGGAGATGGCCGAGATCTCGGGCCGCCCGATGATCATGAACGTGGTGCAGGCCTTCGACCACCGCCCGGAGATCCACCGCCGCGTGCTGAAGTGGCTGCGCAGCTGCCGCGAGCGTGGCATACGCGTGGTCGGGCAGGGCCTCACCACCGATGCCGGCTTCGCCTTCACCTTCGAGGACTGGAACCTGTTCGACGACTCCCCCGCCTGGCGCGACGCCACCACCGGCACGCTCGAGGAGCGCATCGCCAAGCTGGGCGACCCGGCGCGCCGCGCGGCGCTGAAGGCGCAGCTGCCACAGACGGCGACCGGCCCGATCCAGGGCATCGTGATCACCGGCCCGACGCTGCAGAAGAACCAGCAGTGGCTGGACCACAGCCTGGCGCTGGCCGGCCAGAAGATGGGCAAGGACCCGGTCGATGTGATGCTGGACATGGCGGTGGAGGAGCAGCTGAAGACGGCGTTCTTCGCAGCGCCGCCGAACGGCAAGATCGAGCACCTGAAGGAGATCGTCGACGACCCCTATGTGCTGTTCGGCGTCTCCGACGGTGGAGCGCACACCAAGTTCCTCACCGCCGGCCGCTACCCCACCGAGACCCTGTGCAAGGTGGTGCGCGAGCACCGCATGCTCTCGCTCGAGGAGGCCCACTGGCGGCTGTCGGCCCTGCCGGCGGCGGTGGCGGGGTTCACCGGCCGGGGCGTGCTGCTGGAGGGCGCGCCGGCCGACCTGATCGTCTATGACTTCGAGAACCTGGCCGTGCTGCCGGAAGAGATCGTGCACGATCTGCCGGGTGGGGAATGGCGGCGCATCCAGCGTGCCAGGGGCTACCGCTTCGTGCTGGTGAACGGCGAGGTGACGCTGCGCGACGACCAGCAGACCCAGACCTTCTCCGGCGCGCTGTTGCGCAACGGCGGCGCGGCGAAGAACGCTGAAGCCCGGGCCGAGTCGGCCGGCGCCCCGGCGCGCTGAGCCGGCGGCCCGGCAGGCCGTGGCGCGCGGCCGCGCTCACATCGGCGTCAGCCCCAGGCCCTTCACCAGGTCGATCCAGATCGGGGCTTCGTCCTGGTAGAGCTTCTGGGTGGCGTCGTAGTTCATGGCAGGATCGTCCACGCCCAGGTTGGCCATCTGCTGCTGGATCCTGGGGCTCTGGCTGCCGGCCACCAGCAGCTCCGACATGCGGCGCACGATGGGCATGGGCGTGCCGATGTGGGCCACGCAGCTCTGGAACCCGGTGAGCTGGAAGGCCTTGGACTGCACGCCCTGCTCCTGGAAGGTGGCCACGTCGGGCAACTGGCGGATGCGCTTGCGCGAGACGCCGATGGCACGGCCCTTGCCGGACTGCAGCATGGGCAGCGCCGCGCCGAAGCTGCCGGTGCCGGCATCGATGGTGCCGCCGCCCAGGTCGGTCCACATTGGCGATTCACCCTTGTAGTGCACGGCCTCCATCTTCAGGCCGAACTCCCGGTTCAGCTCGGCCACCACCATGTGCGCGTAGGAGCCGGCGGCATAGGTGCCGATGTTCACCTTCTCGGTGCGGCGGGCGTGCTCGATGAACTGCTTGAGGTTGGTGGCACTGGTGCGCGTGGCCGCCAGGGTGGGCAGGCTGCCCGAGGGCATGACGGTGACCAGCCGGAAATCCTTGTCGAAATCGTAGGGCAGGCTCTTGTAGAGCACGCGGTTCATGATCACCGTGGTGGAAATGGTGAACATGAAGCTGTGGCCGTCGGGCTCGGCACGCTTGAGCTCGGCCGCGGCCAGCGAGCCACCGGCGCCGGGCTTGTTGTCGACCAGCACCTGCTGGCCGGTCTGCTGGGTGATGTACTCGCCGTAGGTGCGGGCGAACAGATCGGTCTGGCCGCCGGCCGGATAGCCCACGATCAGCCGGATGGGCCGCTGGGGCCAGCTCTGTGCGTGGCTGGCGATGGAGAACAGCGGCAGTGCGCTGGCGGCGCCCACCTGCAGCAAGCGGCGTCTGCGGAGCATGGTGTTCATGGCAGGCTTTTCATCCGAGGGGGTGTGGTGGAAGGACCGCGGCCGACTCTAGGCAGCGTGCGGCGCAGGCTCCATGGCGGATTACCCGCGCGTGCGGTGCAGCATGGCTTGGCGCGGGCTGCCAGCAAATGCCTACACACCTGCGCGGCACTGTCTGCCGGGCCGGCGCCGGCCTGGCGGGCACAGTCGGCATGTCGGCGCAATCACTGCGCGGTCCCCGCCCCAGCCGGCAACGGCAGCCGCGGGTTCTCAGACCCTGAGCAAGGAGCTACCCATGAACACCACCACCCTGAACAACCGCACCGACGACGTGATCGCGTCCGACCGTGTGGAAGGCACCGACGTCTACAGCACCACCGGCGACAAGCTGGGCTCCATCGACGGCCTGATGATCAACAAGCAGAGCGGCCAGGTGCGCTATGCCGTGCTGGAGTTCGGCGGCTTCCTGGGCATCGGCACCGACCGCTACCCCCTGCCCTGGTCGATGCTGAAGTACGACACCACGCTGGAAGGCTATGTGGTGCCGCTGGACAAGGACAAGCTGGACAAGGCGCCGCGCTACAACGCCGATGACAGCCCGGCCTACACCGACGAGTACGGCCGCCGCGTCAGCTCGTACTACGGCATCGACTACTGATCGCCGAGCACCCGCCCACAGGCGGGTGCAGTGTGCAGGCGCGCAGCGATGTGCGCCTGCAGTGCGGGGTGGCCACGGCCACCCCGCTTGTCGTTGGCCGGGTGACCGGACGCGGGGCCGGACTGTCAGTGTTCGAGCCGGAAGCCCACCTTCAGCGTCACCTGGAAGTGCCCGACCTTGCCGTCGACCACATGGCCGCGGGTCTCGATGACCTCGAACCAGTCGATGTGCCGCAGCGTCTTGCCGGCGGTCTCGATGGCCTGGCGGATGGCATCGTCCGAGCCCGTCTTGGACGAGCCTACGAGTTCCACCACCTTGTACACATGGTCCGACATGGTTGCCTCCTGGTGATTGGGGTGCACGACCGGCCCAGCCTACTCCGCTTGCGGCGGGGGCGGAAGCCCGGCGCGCCGCCGCTGGGCGGATGCCTGCGCCGGCCTTAGGGGGTTGCCTCGGGCCTGCCCGAGGCGCAATCTCTGCGCCCCGCGACGCCAGCGGCACGCGCAGGCGCGCCGATGGCTTGACAGGCCACCGCTCAGCCCCGGAGGAGCCCACCATGTTCGAGAAGCTGCGCCCCGACCCCACCTTCCACCCGTCGCCGCGACTGGCGATGCAAGCCGAGCGCGAACGCATCGCCTACACCGCGCTGCTGTCGCCCGATGCCTCGCGGCCCGATGCACTGGCGGTGGTGGATGTCGATCCCGGCTCCAAGACCTGGGGGTCCGTGCTGCACCGCCTCGACATGCCCCATCGGGGTGACGAGTTCCACCACTTCGGCTGGAACGCCTGCAGCTCTGCGCTGTCGCCCATGTCGGGCCATGCCTTCCTGAAGCGGCGCTACCTGGTGATGCCCGGCATCCGCTCGTCGCGCCTCTACATCATCGACACCGAGCCCGATCCGGCGCGGCCGAAGATCGTCAAGGTCATCGAACCCGAGGAGGTGCTGCGCAAGACGGGTTATTCACGCCCCCACACCGTGCATTGCGGGCCCGAGGGCATCTACATCAGCACCCTGGGCGGCGCTGGCGCCGACGGCACCCAAGGGCCGCCCGGCATCTTCCTGATGGACTGCGAGAACTTCGAGCTGCTCGGGAAGTGGGAGATCGAGCGTGGCCCGCAGAAGCTGCACTACGACTTCTGGTGGAACCTGCCCCGCGACTACATGGTGTCCAGCGAATGGGGCCTGCCGCCGCAGTTCGAGCACGGCATCGTCGCCGAGGACCTGCTGGCCAACCGCTATGGGCACGGCATCCATTTCTGGGAGCTCAGCGCGCGCCGCCATGTGCAGAGCATCGACCTGGGCGCCAACCACCAGATGGCGCTGGAACTGCGCCCGGCGCACGACCCGACCCGCGAGTACGGCTTTCTCGGCGTGGTGGTGGACACCACCAACCTCGAGGGCTCGATCTGGACCTGGTACCGGGAGGGTGGCCAGTTCCACGCGCGCAAGACCGCCGTCATCCCGCCCGAGCCGGCCGACGCCGCGCTGCTGCCGCCCCTGCTGAAGGGCTTCGGCGCCGTGCCACCGCTGATCAGCGACATCGACCTGTCGCTGGACGACCGTTTCCTCTACGTGGCCTGCTGGGGCACGGGCGAGCTGCGGCAATACGATGTGCGCGATCCGATGAAACCGGAACTGGCGGGCAGCGTGCACATCGGTGGCATCGCGCGGCGCACCCCGCATCCGAACGGTTCGGCCTTCGGTGGTGGCCCGCAGATGACGGAGATCAGCCGCGACGGCCAGCGTATCTACTTCACCAACTCCCTGTACAGCGCCTGGGACAGGCAGTTCTACCCCGACGGCGTGCCGGGCCGGCAGGTGATGTGCAACGTGGGCGCCGATGGCGGCATCACGCTGGACAAGGACTTCGTGGTCGACTTCGGCGCCGAGTACGGCGCCCACCAGATCCGCCTGCAGGGCGGCGACTGCTCGACCGACTCCTTCTGCTACCCGTCGGCCTGATGCCGGCCGCGCCGTGTTTCACGACGCCACCGCATGGCTGTGGCTGGGGGTGGTGGCGATCGGCGCCTACCACGGCCTGAACCCGGCGATGGGCTGGCCCCTGGCGGTGGCCCGGGGCCTGAGCGACAAGCGCGCCGCCTCCGTCTTCACCACCTTCCTGCCGCTGGGCGCGGGCCACCTGCTGGCCATGGCGCTGGTGCTGGTGCCGTTTGCGCTGCTGTCGTGGCTGCTGGCCTGGAGCCGCGAGATCCGCATCGCCGCCGGTGTGCTGGTGCTGCTGTTCGGCATCGCCAGGCTGCTGCTGCGCCGTCACCCGCGCTGGCTGGTGCGTGTGGGGCCGTCCCAGCTCGTGCTGTGGTCCTTGCTGATGGCCACGGCGCATGGCGCGGCCCTGATGCTGCTGCCGTTTCTGCTGGGGCTGTGCGAGACCCCGGTGGCGGATGCAGCCGGACCGCCAGGCGCGTTCGGGCACGCCGGCATGATGGCGCTGATGCGGTCCAGCCTCGGCACCGCGGTCGCCGTGTCGCTGCTGCATTCGGCCGCGATGATGGCCTCGGGGCTGCTGGCCGCCTGGCTGGTCTACCGCCACCTGGGCCTGCGTGCCCTGCGCGCGGCCTGGTTCAACCTGGAGGTGCTGTGGGCGCTGAGCCTGGTGGCATCGGGCGGCGTGGCCATCATGATGGCGCTGCCAGCCGCGCCTGCCGCAGGCGCCTGAGCGGCCTGGCGCCACGCACGGCGCCGGCGGGAGACCCCGGGCGTGCAGGATGCGGCATGCTGGGCGACGATCCCGCCATTCCGCTGCCGCAGGCCCTCCATGCTGACCATCCCCTTCGACAACACCTATGCCCGCCTGCCGCAGGGCTTTTATGTGCGCGCCCAGCCGGCGCCGGCGCCCGCGCCGGCCCTGCTCTTCCTCAACCAGGCACTGGCCGATGAACTGGGCCTGGACCCGGCCACGCTGGGCGGCGCCAGCGGCGCCGCGCTGTTCGCCGGCAATGCCCTGCCCGCCGGTGCCGACCCCCTGGCCCAGGCCTATGCCGGCCACCAGTTCGGCGGCTTTTCACCGCAGCTGGGTGACGGCCGCGCCCTGCTGCTGGGTGAGCTGATCGACCGCCAGGGCCGGCGCCGCGACATCGCCTTCAAGGGCTCGGGCCGCACGCCGTTCTCGCGCGGGGGCGATGGCCGCGCCGCCGTGGGGCCGATGCTGCGCGAGGTGCTGATCGGCGAGGCCATGCACGCCCTGGGCGTGCCCACCACACGCGCCCTGGCGGTGGCCGCCACCGGCGACCTGGTGCAGCGTGACAAGGCCCTGCCCGGTGCGGTGCTCACCCGGGTGGCGGCCAGCCACCTGCGGGTGGGCAGCTTCCAGTTCTTCGCGGCGCGGGGTGATCTGGAGCGGCTGGCGCAGCTGGCCGACTACAGCATCGCCCGCCACGACCCCGCACTGGCCGGCACGCCGGGCCGCCACCTGGCCCTGCTGCGCGCCGTGGCCGCGCGCCAGGCCAGCCTGATCGCCCAGTGGATGAACCTGGGCTTCATCCACGGTGTGATGAACACCGACAACATGACCATCTCGGGCGAGACCATCGACTACGGGCCCTGCGCCTTCATGGAGACCACCAACCCGGCCGCGGTGTTCAGCAGCATCGACCACGGCGGGCGCTATGCCTACGGCAACCAGCCGGCCATCGCACGCTGGAACCTGGCCCGACTGGCCGAAGCCCTGCTGCCGCTGATGGCCGATGGCGACGACGAGGCCGCGGTGCAGCATGCGGTGGCCGAGGTCACAGCCGTGATCGACGACTTCCCGGCCCTCTACGACCAGGCACTGCGGCGCGGCCAGGCGGCCAAGCTGGGCCTGCCGGCCGAGGCGCTGGCCAGCGACACCACACTGGCCGACGACTGGCTGCTGCTGCTGGAACAGCAAGGCGCCGACTTCACCCTGGCCTGGCGCCGCCTGGCCGATGCGGCGGCCGGTGATGCCAACCCGCTGCGCGCCCTGCTGGCCGATCCCGCCGCGCTGAACCCCTGGCTGGCGCGCTGGCAGGCGCGCTGCGCGCTGCTGGATGCCGGCAACCCCGGTGCCGCCGACGCGCGGGCAGCCAGCCTGCGCCGGGCCAACCCGCTGGTGATCCCCCGCAACCACAAGGTGGAAGAGGCGCTGGCGGCCGCCTCCGACCAGGGCGACCTGGGGCCCTTCGATGCCCTGCTGGCCGCGCTGCGCCGGCCCTTCGACGACGACCCGGCCCTGGCGCCCTATGCCCAGCCCGCGCCGCTGCAGCTGACCGCGGGCTACCGCACCTTCTGCGGCACCTGAGCGGGGCCGGTCAGCCGCGCGGCGGGCCGGCGGCAGCGCCCAGCAGCGCCTTGGCCGCCTCGATGCGCTGGGCCAGCGGCACACTGGCATCGTGCATCACCGACAGCAGGAACTGCCGCGGGTCTTGCGGCACGCCCGCCGCAGGCGCCGCCACCATCACCGGCGCAGTCGCCGCCTTCACAGGTGGTGGCGCCTCGGCCACCAGGCCGCAGGCCTGCAGCGCACGCTGGAAGGCGGCCGCCGTGGCGCAGCGCAGCGGGGCCAGCAGGCTGGCCTGGCCGTCGGGATTTGGCGGTGTGTCCAGCCAGGGCGTGTCGGCAAACACCGGCGCCAGGTCGGGGGCGACAAAGGCCGACCAATGCTCGTCGTCGGCCTGCGGCGCGGGCACAGCCGCCGGGTGCCACGCGGGCTGGTCCCCACCATCGGTGGCCGGCAGGCGGTGCAGCCGCCAGGGCTTGACCGACCCCAGGTAGCGCTGACGCAAGGCCTCCAGAAAGGCCGCGGCCTGTGCAACCGGCACCGGGGCCTCCAGCGCGAACCAGAGCTGGTAGCCATCCCGGCCCGACACCGCGATGGCCGGTGCCGGCAGGTCCAGATCGGCCTGCACACCCTGCCAGACCTGGGACAGGGCGGCCCAGTCGGCCGGGCTGTGCAGTTCCAGCACCATGGCGCGCATGCGCCCATCAGCGCCGACCAGCGGCCAGGGCCCGGCCTCGGCAGGCGCCGTGCCCGGTGGCAGGTAGAGGCGTTGCAACTCCTGTTGCAGTCGGGTCATGGTGTGGGGCGTCGGGCGGCGAAGCGGCCAGTATCCGCCGCGCCGCTCTGCACGGTCAGTGCGCACGGGCAGTCCGCACAACCAGTCCGCACAATCGGGCCATGCCCGCCGTCACCAGCCACCACATCGCCGCCATCGACGGCCTGGTGGCGCCGCGGCCCTTCCGCCACTTCGCGGTGCGCAGCGACGAGCCGCCGCATGCCTGGCTGGCCCGCGCGCCCTATGGCCGGGTGCACCGGCTGCGCAGCGGCCTGCTGGACAGCGGCGCGCTGGCCGGCTTGTCGGCACAGGGCTGGTCACGCATCCGGCTGGAGGCGGCGCTGGACATCAGCCATGCCAGCACCACGCCGGCCGATCTGGCGGCGGCCGCGCCGCACTTGTCCGGCCTGGCGGGCCGCATCGCAGCCGCCCTGCAGCGCACCGGCGTGCTGGGTGACGACCACGCCCGCTACCAGCGCGCCACCGCCGGCCGCATCGACTACCTGGGCTGCCGCGGTGCCGGCTTCCACAACGACGTCAACGGGCACTGGTCGCGCTGCCTGTTCTGGGTGCTGGCGCTGGACCTGGCCGATGTGGAGTTCGTGCTGGCCCATGCCGGCCTGCGCCTGCCGCTGGCGCCGGGCGATCTGCTGGTGTTCGACCAGACCCTGGCCCACGGCCTGTGCCGCCCGGCCGATGCCGGCCAGGCGCGGGCCGCCTCCTTCGAGCGTGGCCGGCACGACCACCAGCTCTTCCTCACCGGCGAGCTGCTGCTCGACGATGGCCAATGGGCGGCGCTGGGCGCGCCCTGGCTACCGGTGGAGGTGCATGCGGCACGGGATGCGCTGGACCTGATGGTGGCCAGCTTCGACGCCTGCAGCGGCGCCGTGCAGGGCCTGCGCGCGCTGCGCGGCGGCATGCTGCGCAGCGTGTGCCATGTCGATGGCCCGGTTTGAGCCTGTCACCTCGGCAGCAGCGGCGCGGCGCGCCTGCACCTAGCCTGGGCGCCCCACCCCAGCCAAGGCCCCCATGCAGATCGAACCTGGACAGATTGCGGTGTTGACCGGCGGTGGCACCGGCATCGGCCGTGCCCTGGCGCGGCAACTGAGCGCCGCCGGGGTGCACGTGGCCATGTGCGATGTGTCGGCCGCGAACATGGCCGAGACCCAGGCCATGTGCCTGGCCGGCGCACCCGCCGGCACGCGGGTCACCTGCTGCGTGGCCGACGTCAGCCAGGAGCCGGCGGTGCTGGCCTTCCGCGACGCGGTGCGTGCCGAGCACCACAGCGACCACATCCACCTGCTGTTCAACAACGCCGGCACGGCCGGCGGTGGTGCGTTTGTCAACGGCAACCGGGCCGACTGGGAGCGCACCTTCAACATCGACTGGTTCGGTGTGTACTTCTCGGCGCGCGCCTTCATGCCCATGCTGGTGGCCAGCCCGGTGGGCTGCATCGTCAACGTCAGCAGCGTCAACGGCTTCTGGGCCAGCCTGGGGCCGGGTGTGCCCCACACCGCCTACAGCGCTGCCAAGTTCGCGGTGAAGGGCTTCACCGAGGCGCTGATCACCGACCTGCGCACCAATGCGCCGCATGTCAGCTGCGTGCTGGTGATGCCCGGCCATGTGGGCACATCCATCGCGCTGAACACCTACGACGCGCGCCAGCTCACCGCGGCCCAGGTGGCGGTGCTGCGTGCGCGCATGCTGAAGGCCGGCGCGCCGGTGTCCGAGCTGCCCGACGACGCCATCCGCCAGCTGATGCACCAGCGCGCCATCGATTTCCGCGACAAGGCGCCCACCACGGCCGACCAGGCGGCCACCACCATCCTGGACGGCGTGCGCGCCGGGCGCTGGCGCATCCTGGTGGGCGACGACGCCCGGCGCCTGGACGTGATGGTGCGCAACGCACCGGAAGACGCCTACGAGGATGGCTTTGCGGCCGCCTGGCGCGATGGTGGCCAGGCCTGAGCAAGATGGCCGAGCAAGCTGCCCAATTCGACAAGGCTGCCCTGCTGGCGAAGTACCGCCAGGAGCGCGACAAGCGCCTGCGACCCGATGGCAACGGCCAGTACCTGCGCGTGCAGACCGTGCTGGACCAGGGCCTGGACGACCCCTACACCCCGCGCGTGGACCGTGCGCCCAAGTTCGACCATGTGCGCTTCGCCTTCATCGGCGGCGGTTTTGCCGGCCTGGTGACCGGCGCCCGCCTGGTGGAAGCCGGCGTGCGCGACGTGCGCATCGTCGAGAAGGGTGGTGGCTTCGGCGGCACCTGGTACTGGAACCGCTACCCCGGCGCACAGTGCGACACCGCCTCCATGGTCTACATGCCGCTGCTGGAGGAGACCGGCCACCGGCCGACCGAAAAATACGCCCATGCGCCGGAGATCCTGGCCCAGTGCCAGCGCATCGGCCGGCAGTACGGCCTGGCGCAGCAGGCGCTGTTCCACACCGAGGTGGAGCAGCTGCAGTGGGACGCCGAACGCCGCTGCTGGGTGGTCAGCACCAACCGGGGTGACTGCTTCACGGCCGACTTCATCGGCCTGGGCACCGGCCCGCTGCATGTGCCCAAGCTGCCCGGCATCCCGGGCATCCACAGCTTCCAGGGCCATGCCTTCCACACCAGCCGCTGGGACTATGCCTACACCGGCGGCGATCCCCTGGGCGCACCGCTGCACCAGCTGGCCGACAAGCGGGTGGCCATCATCGGCACCGGCGCCACCGCGGTGCAATGTGTGCCGCACCTGGCGCGCGCCTGCCGGCAACTGCTGGTGGTGCAGCGCACGCCCTCGTCGGTGGACGTGCGCAACAACGCGCCCATCGACCCCGGCTGGTTCGCCAGCATCGCCACCCCCGGCTGGCAGCAGCGCTGGCTGGACAACTTCACCGCCAACCAGGCGGGCGGCGGCGCCACCGACGACCTGGTGATGGACGGCTGGACCGACCTGGCCCGCCGCATCCGCGCCAGGCTGGTGGGCCTGCCACGCAGCGAACTCACGCCGCAGACCATGCTGGCCGCCTTCGAGGATGCCGACTTCGAGAAGATGAACCAGATCCGCGCCCGGGTGGACAGCACGGTGGCCGATGCGGCCACGGCGCAGCGGCTCAAGGCCTGGTACCGCCAGCTGTGCAAGCGGCCCTGCTTCCACGACGCTTATCTGCAGGCCTTCAACCAGCCGAACTGCCAGCTGCTGGACACCGATGGCCGGGGCGTGGAGCGCATCACCGAGCGCGGCCTGGTGGTGGCGGGTGTGGAGCATGTGGTGGACTGCATCATCTACGCCTCGGGCTTCGAGGTGGGCACGGCCTACACCCAGCGCGCCGGCTTCGACCTGGTCGGGCGCGGTGGGCTGAAGCTGTCGGACGCCTGGGCCGGCGGCATGCGCAGCCTGCACGGTGTGCACGTGCACGGCTTTCCCAACGCCTTCTTCGTGCAGCCCGCCCAGGGCGCCAACCTGATCTCCAACGTGCCGCACAACCTCACCGAGGCCGGCCGCAGCATTGCCATGGTGGTGCAGCATGCGCTGGCCGGTGGCCACCGCACCGTGGAGGTGACGCAGGCCGCGCAGGACGCCTGGGTGCAACTGCTGCTGACCGGCCCGGGCCGCATGATCGGCGGGCCGGATTGCACGCCCGGCTACTACAACAACGAGGGCGCAGCGCCCACCGAGGCGGCGCGTTATGCGGTGGGCTATCCGGCCGGCGCCAGCGCTTTTTTCCAGTGCCTGAAGAGTTGGCGGGAGACGGGGCGGTTCGAGGGGCTTGGTTTCGCTTGACCCGCTTGTCTTTGTCGTCTCTGTCGTCTCTGTTGTCTTTGTTGTCTTGATCGTCTGCAGCGGCTTCGCCGGTGCGCTGCAGCGCGCCGGGTCTCGCCCCGGCAGGCGACCAAACTTTTGCTGGGCCAAAAGTTTGGATCAAAAGGCCCTTTCTGAACTGTCCGACACCAGCGCAGCGCTTGTCAGCGCCGAGGCGCAGCGCCTGGGTGGCGAGAGCTGCGCTGCACGTCTCGCAGAGTTCAAA
>JAZKFQ010000059.1:0-70632 GCA_040386375.1 Pseudomonadota bacterium | reverse complement strand
GTCACCCGCCGTCCTCGGCCTCGCGCCAACCTACGAACGTCGGCTGTTCAACAACAGCAACGACAGCCCAGAGCCCCAACCCGACTGACAACCGACTTGCCACAATCCACGGATGCACGGCACCACCCTCCCCCTGAACACCCTGCGCAACCGCCTGCAAGCCCATCTGCAGGCCCTGGAACACGGCCTGCTGGAACGTGAGACGGCAGCCCGCCTGCTGCTGCTGGCGGCACTGGCCGGTGAACATGTGCTGCTGATCGGCCCACCCGGCACGGCCAAGAGCGAGCTGGCACGGCGGCTGCACCGGGCCTTTGGCGGTGCACGCTACTTCGAGCGCCTGCTCACCCGCTTCTCCACGCCCGAGGAGCTGTTCGGCCCACTCTCGCTGAAGGCGCTGGAGGACGACCGCTACGAGCGCCTGATCGATGGCTACCTGCCCACCGCCGGCATCGCCTTCCTCGACGAGGTGTTCAAGGCCAACTCGGCCATCCTCAACGCCTTGCTGACCCTGCTCAACGAGCGGGAGTTCGACAACGGCGCGCAGCGCCTGGCCACGCCGCTGATCTGCGTGGTGGGCGCCAGCAACGAGCGGCCCGCGGATGAATCGCTGCAAGCTTTCCACGACCGCTTCCTGCTGCGGGTGCCGGTGGCGCCGGTGGGCGATGCAGCGTTTGCAGCGCTGCTGCTGCTGGACACGCGCCACACGCCGCCCCTGCCGGACCCCATCACCGCAGAGGAGCGTGCGGCGGTGCGCGCCGCGCAGCCCGAGGTGCAGCTGGGCGATGAAGCCCTGGCCGCGCTGGGCGCCCTGCGCGCCGAGGCGGCCCGCCTGGGCCTGACCGTGTCCGACCGCCGCTGGCGCCAGCTGGTGGCGCTGATGCGCTGTGCCGCCGCCACCGAGGGCCGCGGCGCGCTCGACACGCTGGATCTGTGGCTGGCACCCTGCGTGGTGGGCGACAGCGACGCCAGCCTGGCCGCGCTGGCGGCCTGGGTCAGCGGCAGCCTGCTGCAGGCCGAGGCGCTGCCGCTGGCCTGGCTGGCGCATGCCGTCACCGCGTTCGAGAAACAGCTGGAGATCGAGCAACGCCTGCCCGCCGACGAGGGCGGCAGCGCCGACGAGGACGCCGGCAAGCTGGCCCTGGCGCGCAGCCTGGGTGCCAACGACGGTGGCGAGGCCGGCGGCGGCATGCAGCGCATCCTGGCCGCCACGCTGGAAGCGCGGCAGCGCCGCCGCTTCAGCCCGGTGCACGTGGCCGCCCGCCTGGCCCAGGTGGATGCGGTGGCCCAGCGCGCCGCGGCTGCCCGCGACCAGGTGCGGGCCGCACACGATGCACTGGCGCAGCGCCTGGCCGGGCGGCTGTGGCTGCCGCCCACCCTGGGCGCCGGCTGGCTGGGCGCCCACCAGCAGACCCTGGCCACCCTGGCGGGGCTGCAGGCCCGCCTGGCGGCCACCCGCAGCGGCTTTGCCGGGCATGCCGTCGACGACAGCCTGCCCGCCACGGCCCCCCCCGCCGTCGCCCTGGCGGCCTGACACCCACGGTAGATGGACAACGATTCCCCTGCCGCGTCACCACTGGAGCAGCCCTACGAGCGCCTGGCGCTGCTGCCGCGCACGCTGTGGCTGCCGGCCCTGGTGTGCAGCGCCGGGCCGGCGGGCGATCTGCAGGCCGATGCCAGCGCCCAGCGCCTGGCCGATGTGCAGCGCTGGCGCGTGGCCCTGGCGCAGGGTGAGCTGCCACCCGCCGATGCCGACTTCGGCTGTGCCGATGCCATGGCCGCCCTGCGGGAGGCCGCCGGCCGGCTGGGCCTGGCGGCCACCTGCTTCGGCGCGGAGATGGTGGCCGAGCAGTTGCTGCGCACCCTGCTCTGGCACCTCGACCAGCTGGCGGACCTGCAGCCGCGGCACAGCCGCAGCCAGGCCATCACGCAGATCACGCAGGACTTCAGCGCCGCCTGGCAGCGCATCCAGGGCGACTGGGACACGGTGCTGGCCCTGCTGCAGGGCCTGGGGGATCTGGCCAGCCTGCGCTGGGACCAGGTGCAGGGCCAGCTGGCACGGCGTGAATGGGCCGAGGCCCAGCGCATCAGCGAGGCGCTGCGACAGCTGCCCGAACTGGCGGCGCTGATCCGCCGGCTGGGCCGCACCGAGCGAGCCAGCCAGCCCCGGGCCCTGCCACCACAGCTGGCCGATGCCCGGCCGCAACCGCCGCTGGGCCTGCAGCCGGTGCAGACCCACCTGCCCGACGCACCGGGTGAACTGCGCGGCATCCGCTTCAGCAGCCGCATCGACACCATGCTGGGCAGCGAGGCCATGCTGCTGCGCCATCCGGTGGGCCACAAGCTCTGGCGTGCCCGCCATGCCGAGGCGCGCCTGCTGGGCTACGACAGCCGGGCGGTGCTGGTGGACTGGCGGCCCGACCCCACCGCGCCGCCCCGCCAGATGCCGGCGCCACCGCAGCCCGAGGCGCTGGAGCGTGGGCCCATCATCGTCTGCCTGGACACCTCGGGGTCGATGCGCGGCGCGCCCGAGACCATCGCCAAGGCCGTGGTGCTGCAGGCCCTGCGCACGGCCCATGCCGAGCGGCGTGGCTGCCTGCTGATCAGCTTCGGCGGGCCCGACGAGATCGTGGAGCGGGAACTGGCCGGCGGCCTGGCACGGCAGGGCGCCCCCGGCCACGGCCTGGCCGGCCTGCTCGACCTGATGGGCCAGGGCTTCGACGGTGGCACCGACCTGCAGGCGCCCATCGACCGTGCCATCGCGCGGGTGCACCAGGCCCGCTGGGCCAGCGCGGACCTGCTGATCGTCAGCGACGGTGAGTTCGGCTGCACCCGCGCCATGCTGGACGCGCTGGACGCCGCACGCGACCAGCTCGGCCTGCGGGTGCAGGGTGTGCTGGTGGGCGACCGAGAGACCATGGGCCTGATGGAAGTGGCCGACGACATCTTCTGGGTGCGGGACTGGCGCCGGCACGGCGGTGCAGGCCAGAAGCCCGGCGCCGGCTTCAGCCCGGTGCACAGCAAGAGCCTGACGGCGCTGTACTTTCCCAATGCCCTGTCGGCACGCGCTGCACGGCACAAGCCCGGTTAGAAGGGTGGGCAAGGCCGCTGTGCGAGCATGCAGGCCACCGCCCCAGCCACCAAGCCTGCCGTGCCCAACCACCACTTGCTGCAGCGCCTGCGCGTCCTGCTGCCCAGCCTGCTGGCCGTCACCGGCGCAGCGGCCCAGCCGCTGGACGGCACACGCACGCTGCGCCTGCACAGCCAGGACGGTGCCAGCCTGCAGCTGGGCACGGTGCAGTTCACGCCCCGGGCCGATGGCCGCAGCAGCTTCGTGCTGCAGCTGCGGCACGAGGTGTTCCAGGACTTCTTCCTGTCGATGAAGGAGTTCAAGTGCGTGCAGGCGCCCGCCGAGGTGTTCTGCCATGTGCCCTATCCCTACCCGCAGGCCCAGCCCTTCACCGTGGCGCCGAACGACCTGGCCTGGCTGGAGCACGCGCTGCTGTTCATGTTCAAGACACCGTCGGAGTTCGGCGCCAAGCTGTGGAACGGCGTGTACTTCCAGCTGAAGCCGGCCGGCAACGGCCTGGTGGGCACGCCGCAGGCGGTGGACCTCAACCGCATCAGCGCGCCGCCCGACCAACCCGGCGTGCCACCTTTCCGCCCCGCGCTGCGCGACGACATCCCACCGGCCGCACGCTGGTTCAACCGCCTCAGCATCGATTGATGCCTTCTGGAGCTTCCCCATGCAGCAACGCCCGCTGGGCCAATCCGGCCTGAGCACCGCACCCCTGGTCTTCGGCGGCAATGTGTTCGGCTGGACGGCCGACCGTGCCACGTCCTTCGCCCTGCTCGACGCCTTCGTCGACAGCGGCTTCAACCTGGTGGACACCGCCGATGTGTATTCACGCTGGGTGCCGGGCCACACCGGTGGTGAATCGGAGACCCTGATCGGCCAGTGGCTGGCCGCCAACCCGGGCAAGCGCAGCCAGGTGCTGATCGCCACCAAGGTGGGCATGGACATGGGCGGCGATGGTGCGGAAACCCGCAAGGGCCTGTCGCGCCGCTGGATCCGGCAGTCGGTGGAGGCCTCGCTGCGCCGGCTGCAGACCGACCGCATCGATCTCTACCAGAGCCACACCGACGACGCCACCACGCCGCTGGAGGAGACCCTGTCCACCTATGCCGAGCTGATCGCCGAGGGCAAGCTGCGCGCCATCGGTGCCAGCAACTACAGCGCGGCGCGCCTGGCCGAGGCCCTGGCCACCAGCGCCCGCCTGGGCCTGCCGCGCTACCAGACCCTGCAGCCGCACTACAACCTGATGGACCGCGCGGTCTACGAGGCCGAGCTGGAGCCGCTGTGCCGCACCGAGGGCCTGGGCGTGATCAATTTCTACGGCCTGGCCAAGGGCTTTCTCAGCGGCAAGTACCGCAGCGAGGCCGACCTGTCCAAGAGCCCACGCGGTGCTGGTGTCAAGGGCTACCTGAACGCACGTGGCCAGGGTGTGCTGGCGGCACTCGACGCCGTGGCCCAGGCGCACAACAGCACACCGGCCCAGGTGGCGCTGGCCTGGCAGATCCACCGGCCGGGGCTGACGGCACCCATCGTCAGCGCCACCAGCGTGGCGCAGTGGGCCGAGCTGGCCGGCGCGGTGCGGCTGGCGCTGTCGGCCACCGACATCGCCACGCTGAGCAGCGCCAGCGCCGAGCCCGGCGCCACGGCGTGAGCCGGGGGCGCTGGCGCATGGCCGGTGTGGCCCTGGTGATGGTGGCCGTGGTGGCGCTGGGCGCCGGCCAGCTGGGCCTGCTGGCCGGCACCGCACCCGACGACCTGGGCGTGCACCAGGGCCGGCTCAAGGCCCCGGCCAGCACGCCCAACAGCGTGTCCAGCCAGGCCGCGCTGTGGGAGGGCCACGCCATGCAGCAGCTGGCGATGATCAAGCCGCTGCCGCTGCGTGGCACACCGGCCGAGGCCATGGCCCGGCTGCGCCAGGCGGTGCAGGCCATGCCCGGGGCCGAAGTGGTGACCCACCGCGCCGACTACCTCTATGTGCGCTTCACCAGCCGCTGGCTCGGCTTCGTCGACGATGCCGAGTTCTGGGCCGACCCGGCCAACCGGGTGATCCAGCTGCGCTCGGCCTCGCGCCTGGGCGCCAGCGACCTGGGCGCCAACCGCGCCCGCATCGAGCGCCTGCGTGCGGCGCTGGCCGCGGCCGGCTGATCCCCGGATGTCCTGCCCTCAGGCCGACGCGGCGCGCTGGGCCTCGTCGAACGCCGCCACGGCGCTGGCCGCATACATCAGCGACGGCCCGCCGCCCATGTAGGTGGTGACGCCCAGTGCCTCGTCCACTTCCTGGCGGGTGGCGCCCAACTTGACCAAGGCCTGGGTGTGGAAGCCGATGCAGGCGTCGCAGCGTGCGGCCACCCCCAGGGCCAGGGCGATCAGCTCCTTGGTCTTGCTGTCCAGCGCGCCGGGCGCAGTGGCGGCCCGGCCCAGCTCGCCGAAGGCCTTCATCACGCCCGGTGTGCTGCTGCGCAGGCTGGCCAGGTGGGTGCTGACGCTGCTGGTCAGGTCATGGAAGCTGTCGGTGCCGGACATGGCGTTTCCTGGAGGTTGTGGTGCCCGCATTGAACACCGGGCCGCCACGCTGCGGCTTGCCCGGCATCAAGCCGGCGGCGGCTGCAGCCGGCCCCGTCGGCCACCCTCCAACAGCATGAGGCCCTGGCTACACCACCATGGCAGACTGCCACGCCTGGACACGCGGGGAGCAGCAGATGCATGGATCGACGGCCGGCAGCAGCCGGCAGAGGGTGGCCCGCGCAGCGCTGGCCGTGGCCGCGGCGCTGGTGCTGGCGGGGCCTGCCGCGGCGCAGGCGCCCCTGCTGACCACCGAAGACCAGCTGCAGGGCGGCACCGTGCCTGCCGCCATCGAGGCCTTCTGGCGCCAGCGCGGCCAGCCGGGCCAGATCAGCGGCCAGGGCGGGCTGGCGCTGGCCACCCAGCGCTTCCTGCAGCCCGACCGGGCGACCGAAAAGGGCGCCATCGTGCTGGTCTCGGGCCGCACCGAAAGCATGCTCAAGTACAAGGAAGTGGTCTACGACCTGTTCCGCAACGGCTGGAGCGTCTACATCCACGACCACCGCGGCCAGGGCCTGTCCGAGCGGGAACCCGAGGTGCGCGATGCGCCGCAGAAGGGCCATGTCAACCGCTTCGACGACTACGTGGCCGACCTGGACACCTGGCTCAGCACCCAGGTGCTGCCGGCCGGCCATGCGCGGCGCTTCCTTTGGGCGCACTCCATGGGCGGTGCCATCACCGCCCGCTACCTGCAATCGGGCCGACCCTCGGTGGCCCAGGTGCAGGCGGCGGTGCTGTCGTCGCCGATGCTGGCCGTCGTGGGCCTGGTGCCCGGCCTGTCGGCCGAGCTGTTCAGCTGCAACCTGCTGGCGCACAGCGCGGTGGCCCTGGGCGCTGCCAGCAACTGGCACTGGGGTGGTGGGCCCTACCGGCCCGCCGATGTGCAGGACAACAAGTACAGCCGCAGCGCGGTGCGCAGCCAGCGCATGGTGGACCAGGCCGAGGAAGCGCCCGCCACCAAGCTGGGCAGCCCCACCTGGGGCTGGGTGGCACGCAGCTGCGATGCCGCCCACGCCGCACGCAGCGAGGCTGCCGCGGTGCAGACGCCGCTGCTGCTGATGGTGGCCGGCGGGGACCGCATCGTGCTCAACGACGGCGCCGCCAGCTTCTGCCAGCGGATGGCCGCCGCCCACCCCGGCGCCGGCTGCGGCGGGCCCGACGGCGGCCCGGTGGTGATCCCCGGGGCCGAGCACGAGCTGCTGATCGAGGGTGATGCCCGGCGCAGCCAGGCCATGGGCCAGGCGCTGGCCTTCCTGGCGCAACACGGCCGCTGAGCCGCCCCGGCCCGCCCGGCCGGGTGGGGGGCTGCGGTAGACTCCGCCCCTTTTTTGCACGGGCGGACAAGCTTGCGGTCGATCACAGCAACGGCGCCGGGGCTGCCGCGCACCCCGTTCAACAGCCCGGCCCTGGTGCGCCTGCTGGCCCAGTGGGCGGCTGACGGCGGTGCCAGTGCGGGTGCCGGCACCACCGCCCGCGACAGCCTGGCCGAGCGCCTGGGCCAGTGGCTGGACTGGACCGACGCCATCGCCCTGTCGGCGGCGCTGAACCAGCCACCCACCGCCGCTGCCGGCGCCACCGGCCCCGGCCCGGACCTGCCCACGCTGGCACAGGCCCTGGCCCTGGTGCGGGCCGAGCAGGCGCGCCTGATCAGCACCGACCCGGTCTACCTGCAGGGCCTGGACAGCGACGGCACGGCCGACATCGCCCCCTACCGCCGCGCCTGCCAAGCGCGCCAGCGCGCCATGGCGACCGCCATCGGCCCGCTGCGCACCCGGCTGCGCAGCGCGCTGGCGGCCGCCTCGCCCGGCCTGGCCCGGCTGGCCGTGCTGGACGCCACGCTGGACGCCGCCCTGGGCGAGCGTGAACGCCATCTGCTGGGCGGGGTGGTGGCCCATCTCGAACAGCAGTTCCGGCGGGCCCAGCAGGCCGGGGCGGCGGGCTGGCTGGCCCGCTTCCACCAGGACATGCAGGGCGCCCTGCTGGCCGAGCTGGACCTGCGGCTGCAGCCGGCCCAGGGCCTGCTGGACGCGCTGGCGCAGGAGCGCGGATGAGCAGCCCGCGCGCCACACGCCTGGGCCTGGCCGCCTTCGCCACCGGCCTGGCCGCGCTGGCCTGGGTGGGCGCGGGCTACATCGGCAGCAGCCCGCTGGCCCTGGGGATGACCTTGCTGATCGGCCTGGTCTATGCGGCCGGCGGCCTGGAGCTGTGGCGCTACCACCAGGCCACCACCGGCCTGCAGCAGGCGCTGCAGGCCCTCGGCACCGCGGCAGCGCCCATCCCCGACAGCCCCGCGGCCCTGGGCCAGTGGCTGCAGCAGCTGCACCCCAGCCTGCAGAACCCGGTGCGCCTGCGCATCGAGGGCGAACGGGTGGGCCTGCCCGGCCCGGCGCTGGCCCCCTACCTGGTGGGCCTGCTGGTGCTGCTGGGCATGCTGGGCACCTTCCTCGGCATGGTGGTCACGCTGCAGGGCGCGGCCGCGGCGCTGCAGACCAGCACCGACCTGCCCACCATCCGCGCCGCGCTCACCGTGCCGGTGCAGGGCCTGGGCCTGGCCTTCGGCACCAGCGTGGCCGGCGTGGCGGCCTCGGCCATGCTGGGCCTGGTGTCGGCGCTGTGCCGGCGCGCCCGGCTGCAGGCCGGCCAGCGGCTGGACCGCCTGGCCGCCGGCCCGCTGCAGCATTTCTCCCAGGCCCACCAGCGGGCGCTGAGCCTGCAGGCGCTGCAGGCCCTGCAACAGCAGCAGGCCCAGGCCATGCCGGCCCTGGTGGACCAGCTGCAGGCGGTGATGGGCCAGATCGCCCAGCACCACCAGGCACTGGGCGCCCAGCTGCTGGCCGGCCAGGAGCACTTCCACCGCAGCGCCCAGGCCACCCACAGCGGCCTGGCGGCCTCGGTCGACCAGTCGCTGAAGCACAGCCTGGCCGAAACCACCCGCCTGGCCGGCGCCACCCTCACGCCGCTGGTGCAGGCCACCCTGGCCGGCATCCACCAGGAGACCAGCAGCCTGCAGGGCCGCATGGCCGATGCGGTGCAGCAGCAGCTGGACGGGCTCGCGGTACGCTTCGGCAGCACCGTCGACAGCGTGGCCGCCACCTGGCAGGCGGCGCTGGCCCAGCAGCAGCAGACCGGCCAGGCCTTCAGCGCCGCGCTGCAGGCCAGCCAGGCCGAGATCAGCGACAGGCTGGCGCAGCAGTCCAGCGCCCTGCTGGCCGCGGTGGACCAGGCCCAGCAGCGCCTGCTGGCCGACCTGGCCGAGCGCGACAGCCAGCGCCTGGCCGCCCTGGCCCAGCCGCTGCAGGCCCTGGCCACCGACCTGGGCGCCGCCTGGCAGCGGGCCGGCAGCCAGGCCGAGCAGCAACAGCAGCGCATGGCCCACACGCTGCAGGCCGCCGCCCAGGGCCTGCAGGCGCAGGCCGCCCAGGTGGCCGCCGGCTGGCAGGCCGCGCTGGACCAGCACCAGCACACCAGCAGCGCCATCAGCGCCGAACTGCAGGCCACGCAGGCCGGTTTCAGCAGCAGCCTGGGCCAGCAGTCCAGCGCCCTGCTGGCCGCGGTCGACCAGGCCCAGCAGCGCCTGCTGGCCGAGCTGGCCGAGCGCGATACCCAGCGCCTGGCCGCCCTGGTGCAGCCGCTGCAGGCCATGGCCGCCGAGCTGCGCAGCGGCTGGCAGGAGGCCGGCGCCGAGGCGGTGCGGCAGCAGCAGACCATCGCCCACACGCTGCAGGCCGCGGTGCAGGCCATGCACGCCGATGCCGGTGCGCAGACGCGGGAGACCACCGCCGAAGTCAGCCGCCTGCTGCAGGCCGCCGGCGAGGCGCCCCGCGCCGCGGCCGAGGCCATGGCCGCACTGCGCCAGCAGCTGTCGGACAGCCTGGCGCGTGACCAGGCCCTGCTGGAGGAGCGCAGCCACACCGCCGCCACCCTGCACGGCCTGCTCGACGCGGTGCAGCACACCACCAGCGCCCAGCGCGCGGCCATCGACAGCCTGGTGGCCGGCGCGGCGCAGCAGCTGCAGCAGGCCGCCGAGCGCTTCGGCCAGCAGGCGGAAGCCAGCGCCGGCCAGGCCGGGCTGGCCGTGGGCCAGGTGGCCGAGGCCGCCACCCAGGTGGCCGCCGGTGCGCTGGAAGTGGCCAGCCTGGGCGAGGCCTTCGGTGCCGCCGTCGGCCAGTTCGGCGACGGCAACCAGGCGCTGATCGGCCAGCTGGCCCGCATCGAGGCGGCGCTGGGCAAGAGCCTGCAGCGCAGCGACGAGCAGCTGGCCTACTACGTGGCCCAGGCGCGCGAGATCATCGACCTGAGCCTGCTGTCGCAGAAGCAGATCGTCGACGAGCTGCAGCAGCTGGCGCGGCGCCCGGTGGCCGGCACGGCGGCCGAGGCCGCCGAGGTGGCCTGATGCAGGCCCTGGGCGACGACGACGCCGGCCTGGAGGCCAGCGCCCCGGTGTGGGCCGTCTTCGGCGACCTGATGGCCGGCCTGTTGGGCGCCTTCGTGCTGATCCTGGTGCTGGTGATCGGCGTGCAGCTGGAGCTGGCCAGCCAGCTGGCCAGCGAGGTGCAGCAGCGGCAGGCCGAGCAGCAGCGCCGCCAGACGCTGGAACAGGCCCTGGCCGCCCCGCTGGCCAGCGGGCGCATCACCCTGGTGGACGGGCGCATCGGCATCAGCGGCAGCGTGCTGTTTGCGCAGAACTCCGACCAGCTGCAGCCCGAGGGCCGGCAGCTGCTGAAGAGCCTGGCCGCGCCGCTGGCGGGTTATCTGCGGGCGCGCGACGAGCTGCTGATGGTCAGCGGTTTCACCGACGACCGCCTGCTGCGCGAGGGCAACCGCGCCTTTGCCGACAACCTGGAACTGTCGGCCCAGCGTGCGCTCACCGTGACCCGGGCGCTGGTGGAGGCCGGCATCCCGTCGGGCCAGGTGTTTGCCGCCGCCTTCGGCCCCGAGCAGCCGGTGGCCAGCAATGCCGACGCCGCCGGCCGCGCCCGCAACCGGCGGGTAGAGATGGCACCCGTGCCACGCGCGGCCAGTGGCGGGCGCAAGCCTGCCGGTTGAGCGGCATGCCGGAGGACACCGCGGCCGCCATCGCGGCGCTGGCCGCCCGGGGTGCGGCGCAGCGTGAGCCACTGCGCTTTCACTTCCTGGCCGCGCTGGCCCGGCGCAGCGCCGGCCAGCAGGGCGCCTTGCGCCAGCGGCTGGAGCAGCGCCTGGCAGCGGCCGTGGCCGACCTGCAGCAGCGGCTGGGGCCGCACCAGGCCGGGCCCCCGGCCCCTGGGCCCGCCGGCGCACCGCTGCCCGGGCCGCTGGCAACGCTGCTGCACGGCATGGCCCCCGCCACGCTGCCCGGCGCTGCGGCAACAGCCGCGCCACCCACCGAGCTGAAGGCGGTGCAGCAGTTCGCCGGCACCTGGGCCCGGCTGCGGGTGGACCAGCAACTGCAGCGCTCGGTGGTGCGCCAGCCCGACAACGCCGGGCCGCTGAATTCACAGCGCCTGATGCTGCAGACCCTGCAGGCCCTGCGCAGCCTGTCGCCGGCCTACCTGCAGCGCTTCATGGCCCATGCCGATGCGCTGCTGTGGCTGGAAGACCGCAGCGCCGGCCCGGCGGCGCCGGCGCAGCCCGAGAGCCCCCGCAAGCGCCGCCCGGCCCGCCGCGGCCCGGCCTGACGGGGCCAGGCAGGGCAGGGCCGCCGCGCTCACACCCCCGTCAGGCCTTGGGCATGCGGTGCAGGGCGCAGATCTTGTTGCCGTCGGGGTCGCGCAGATAGGCCAGGTAGAGCTTGCCGCCGGCACCTTCGCGCACGCCCGGCGGGTCTTCGCAGGTGCTGCCACCGTTGGCCACGCCGGCGGCATGCCAGGCATCGGCCTGTGCGGGCGTCTGGGCGGCAAAGCCGATGGTGCTGCCATTGCCCACCACCGCCGGCTGGCCGTTGATCGGCAGGCTGACCGAGAACACCCCGGTGGGCGTGCGCCAGAACACGCGGTGGCGGTCCACGGCGCCGGCAGGCACGCCCAGGGTGCCCAGCACCGCGTCGTAGAAGGCCTTCGAGGCCTCCAGGTTGTTGGTGCCGATCATGATGTGCGAAAACATGCAGGGGGTCTCCAGAGGGGCGCCGTCGGCGCCGGTTGTTGAATCGGGTCAGCGGCGGCGCCGGCGCACCAGGGCTGCGGCCGCCAGCGCGGTGGCGGCCAGCGCCAAGCCACCGGGCTCGGGCACGGGCCGGCCGTCGATCGAGGTGGCCAGGCCCAGCAACCGGCCTTCGGCATCGAGCAGGGCGCCCAGCGCCTGGCCGTCGCGGGTGCTGTACTTCGGCGTGCTGGTGTCGTCGCTGGTGTAGGTGATGAGGAACTGCCGCAGGCCCACGGTGTCGGAGCGCAGCGGGCCGCCTTCGCAGGTGGTGCAGAACAGTTCGGGGCCGTCCAGCGTGAAGTTCAGCGAGAAGCTGTTGCCCTGGGCACTGCTGGGCAGGGGCACGGGCCCGTCGCCGAAATCGACCAGGGTGGCGAAGATCGCGCCCACGCTGGCCTGCAGGCCCACCACGTTGCCTCCCTCGATGCGCAGCCCGCCGAGGTTGAAGTAGCTGCCGTAGTTGCCGAAGCAGCGGTTGGTGTAGTTGGTGTTGCCGTCGACCGAGCTGTCGCACAGCGAGAAGGCCGCCACATCGGGCACCGACGACTGGTAGCTGGCGGGGTCGTTCCAGTCGGGCGCGGGCAGGCCGGTGTTGTAGAGCCGCAGGAACACCGCCTGCACCGTGGCGCCAGCGCAGTCACCGCTGATGGCCTGGCTGCCGACCAGGTTGGTGCAGTCGTTGTTCGGCACCAGCACCTCGGCATGCACGGCCCAGCTCAGCCCGGGCAGGGCGGCGCCGAACTCGGGGTCCCAGCTGCCGCTGATCAGCCCGGCCTGGGCCGGTGCCTGCAGCAGCAACAGGGTGGCGGAAAGCGCCGCAAGGCGCACAGCAGCTGGCAGGGTGGTGGGGATCAAGGCAGCTCTCCGCAGCGTGGCCGCCACCGCAGGGATTGCGGGCGTGCCAAACCACACGAATTTATGCGGACCGGACCCTGGCGTCGCACCGGGCCACCCCTGCGGATCGGGGGGTGCCATTCAATGGCGCAGCCAGGTGCCCACCAGCGGCCGCTGCGACACGCCGGGCAGGCTGTGGTCGCACACGCCGCCGGGGAAGATGGCCGCCAGCCGGGCGCGCTCGTCGGCGCTGAACACCACCGGCAGGTAGTCGGCCTCGTTGATGGGCTTGCGCTGGCACTTCAGCACGTCGTCGGCCAACGGCGCGCCGGCCATGATGCGCGGCGACACGCCCTTGGGGTACAGCGCATTGCAGGCGCCGCCGGCCAGGCTGGGCGCCTCGGCGATGCGGTTGTTGTTGCGGTAGTCCCAGCAGGCGTCGGTGGCGGCGGCCGGCTTCAGGCGCACCAGCTTGTCGGCACTGGGCGGCGCGGGGTCGGCCGCCAGCGCGTCCAGCCACTGCGCCATCAGCTGGAACTGCTGCGCCACCACGGCGTTGACCAGGCTGTTCAGGCGCGCCACGTCGGCGGGGGTGCCGCCGATCAGCAGCGGCAGTTGGGGATGGGGCAGCACCCACACCACCTGGTTGTCGGCACGGCCGTTGGCCTGCAGCAGCTTGGCGCGCAGCTGCACGTCGTTGTAGGCGGTGTGGATGTCGCCGGCCGGCTCGGCCCACACCCGGGCCTGCATGATGGGCACGCTGGCCAGGCCACCGCCGCCGGAGAGGATGCGCCCCCGCTCGTAGGCACGCGCCAGGGTGGCGGCGTCGGCCACGCTGCGCTGGGGCACCAGGTTGCCGTCGATGTCGTAACCGCCGATGCGCGCATTCACGTCCAGGAACTGGCTGCTGCTGATGCGGCCCTGGCGCAGCGCCAGCAGGCCGTACTGGATGCCCTCGTTGTCCAGCGGGCGGCGGGCGAAGCCGGTGGCCGGATCCCGCCCCAGGTTGTTGGCGTTGACATCCTGGATGGTGCATCGCGCGCCGCCCGGGTTGGTGACGGGGTGGTAGACCAGGCTCTTGTCGAGCAGGCCGCAGCCCTCGCCGCTGCCACCGGTGGCCAGGATGGCGTCGCCGTTGCCGGCGTCCCAGTTGCGGCAGGTGGTGGGCGCAAAGCCCTCGAAGGCCTGGCGCACGGCGGACGGTGTGCCGTCGGCGCTGAACAGCCGGTTCAGCAGCCGGCAATCGGCCACCGACTGCGCGGTGCCGAACACGTCGGGGAAGGCGGCATTGGGCAGGATGCCGTCGAGCAGGCCGGGGTAGTTCTGCGCGATCAGGAACTGCTGGATGGCGCCCCCCGAGCCGCCGTAGCCCATCACCCAGCGTGGCACGCCATAGGCCTCGATCAGGTGCTCCTTGAGCATCATCAGGCCCTCGGCCGACAGCATGTCGTTGGGGTTGAGCCGGTTCACATGCTGGGTGGAGACCACCAGCGCATGGCCCGAGGCCAGGGCCAGCGCGGCCGCGGTGTTGCCCAGCACGCTGGTGACCTGGTTCACGCCCTGGTGGTACTGCGCGCCGGTGGATTCACCGATGGTGAAGACCACGCGCCGGTTCCAGCCGGCCGGGTTCCAGCCGGCGCCACGCGGGTCGTCCAGCACGGCGATGCGGTAGATGCTGCGGTTGATGGTGCCCGATTCCACCCGCACGATGAAGGGCACACGCCGGCCCTCGCTGGTGGTGGTCTCTGCCAGGTCGGCCGGGCGTGGGCCGGTGGGGTCGGCCAGCGCCGCCAGCGCACCGCTGCTGCGCATGTAGAACCAGTCGTAGCGGGTGGCGGCCGAGCACTGCGCGTCCAGCGGCGCGCCCAGGCCCGACTGCAGGGTGCGGCACTCGAACGGCTGCAGCTGCGGGCCGGAGAACACCGGCCCGGTGATGGGGTGGTTGACCAGCTGGATCGCGCCCCGCACGCCCAGGCCGCGGCCGTGGCGGTGGCGCACTTCCAGCGTGTTGGCGCCCAGGCGCAGGCCGCTGACCACGCCGTCGAGCTGGTCGCCCTGCGAGGCCATGGCCGGCGTGATGGGCTGGCCGTTGAGCCAGAACTGCAGCTTGTCGTGCAGGTCGGGCGAGGCAGTGACGGCGATGCGGGCATTGCCGCCGGTGACGTAGTGCGCCGGGCCGGACAGCACACGCAAGGCCAGCTTGGGCTCGGGCGCGGCGGCGGCGGGCAGCCCCGCCAGCAGGCCGATGGACAAGGCAGCCAGGCGCAGGGCCTGGCACAGGATGGGATGCATGGGACGGCCTCCGGTGGCGGAACACGGTCACCGGGGCCCGGGCTGTGCTGCCTTTGTCAGGCCATTGGATGCGGCGGCCCGCGCCAGCGTCAACCGCGTGAACCCTGCCTTGCCGGCGTCAGAACCTGAACTCGGCGCGCAGGTTGACGGTGGTGTAAGTGCGCGCGCTGGTGTCGCTGGCCTCGCTGCTGCCGTCGGCCAGCACCGTGGTGCTGCCGCTGTCATAGCGGCGGGCGCCGGCGTTGCTGACGGTCAGGCGCAGGCTGGCGTCGGGATTGAAGCGCCACAGGGCGTTGAGGTCCAGCACCGGCTTGGCGCCCTGGCGGCTGAAGCGGTCGTCGATCTCCTGCACCTGGAAGCCGGGCGTGAGGTTCAGGCTGGCACCCACGGTCAGCGGCAAGCCCTTGACCGGCCAGTCCAGCCCCAGGTTGGCGGTCCAGGGCGGCTGGCCTTCCAGCCGGTTGTCGGGCCCGGGCACCTGGGCCACGCGGCTCCACATCAGGCTGGCATTGGCGCGCAGGGTGACGGCCTGCACGGCCGCCGGCGCAGCGGCCCACAGGTCCTGCAGCCTGGCCTTGGCTTCCAGCTCCAGGCCGGCGGCGTCGGCGCTGCCCAGGTTCTGCGGGCGTGCCACGTGGCGCTCCACCTTCGACCAGGGCACGGGCTCCAGGCTGCGCACGGTGCGGATGAGATCGTCGATGCGCTTGAGGTAGAGGTTGGCGCTGAGCACGCCGCCCGCATCCAGATAGTGCTCGTAGCCCAGCTCCAGGCCCCAGGACAGCTCGGGCTTCAGGCCGGGGTTGCCCACCCGGTCGGGCCGGCTGGCGGTGTTGGGCCGGCTGAGATCGTCGTGGTCGGGATGGCTGGTGGGCCGGGCGATCAGCTGGTTGAGGTTGGGCGAGCGGTAGCTGCGGGTCAGGCTCAGGCGCAGCTGGTCACGCGGGGCGTCGGGGAACTTCCACACCATGTGCGCCAGCGGCGCGAACACCGCGCTGCGGTTGGCCACTGCGGGCTGGCCGGCCAGGGCGTCGCTGCGGGTCTCGATGGCCTCCCAGCGTGCGCCCAGGTAGAACGAGAACTGCTTGCTCCATTCCCATTCGTCCTGGGCGTAGGCGGCCACGCGCTGCACCCGGGCGGCGAGGTTCTCGCCGAAGTCGCTCTGCACCGGCAGGCCGTCGACGCTGATGCGGCGCCGGTCGTCACGCGTGGTGTGCTCCAGCTCCCAGCCGGCGCTGGCGCTGTGGCGCTCGGCGATCAGCTGCGAGAACTTGCCGTTCATGTCCAGCGAGGACTCGCGGTTGCCGCTGTCGTCCTGGCGCTGGCGGCCGGCGGCGGCGCGGCCCCCGGTCTCGCGCCGGTCCACCGTGGTGTTGGCCTCCGACCGCCGGCCGCCAAAGCGCAGCAGCAGGCGCCCGCCGCTGCCGGTGCTGGCATTCCAGGTGCCGTTCAGGCGCGCCATCTGCCAGTCGCTGTCGGTCTGGCTGGCAGCGCGGGCATGGGGCTGGTCGGCGCCCACCGGCTGGTCCAGCAGGGACAGGCCGCTGCTGCGGCCGCGCACCAGGTTGACAAAGGGCTGCAGGTCCAGGCTCTGGCCCGGGCCCAGGCGCCACTGCAGGCGGGCGTTGGCGAACAAGCCGCGGCGGCTGCCCTCGCCGCTGTGCTGCACCCGCTGGTCCAGCGTGGTGTTGCCAGCGGCATCGCGGCCCAGCACACGCGTCTCGCTCTCGCTGTCCTGCCCGCCGCGGAACACGGTGGCCGACAGGTTGTAGCCCAGCGTGTCGCTGTTGCCATTGGCCACCCAGCTGGCACCCAGCTGCGGGCTGCTGCCGTCGGCGCCACCACCGACCTTGAACTCGTTGGCCTTGCGCCGGAAATCGCTGCGCATCACCACGTTGATGGTGCCGGCGATGGCGCGGGTGCCGTATTCGGCCACCGGCGCACGCATCACCTCGATCTTCTCGATCTGCTCGGGCGCGATGGCATCCAGCGAGAAGCCCGGCGCCATGCGCTGGCCGTCGATCAGGATCTGGGTGTAGCCGCCGCCCATGCCGCGCATGCGCACCTGGCCACCGCGCCCCGGCGGCCCGCCCAGGGTGACGCCGGGCAGGCGCTTGAGCACCTCGCCCAGGGTGCTGTCGCCCATGCGGTCCAGCTCCTCGCGGCCGTAGGTGATGCGCGAGGCGGTGGCGCGGCGGCGCTCGTCGTTGCCGTCGGGCGTGGTGTTGCCGGTGATCTCCACCGTCTGCGGCGCCGACGCCGCGGCGGCCGGTGGCGGAGCCGCCACCTGGGCGCGCAGGGCCGGGCTGGTGCCCAGCAGCAGGCCGGTCAGGCAGGCCACGGTGGCCAGGGCAGGGGGACGCGGCTTGGGCTGGGGCATGGTGGGCGCCGATTGTGCGTGTGGCCCGGCAGGGTGCTCACGCCACACCCGCCACACATTTGCTTGCATCTGCAATGCCTGCGGCACAACTGCGCGCATCAGTTCGCCGCCGCAGCGCCGACATCTCTGCCATGGGGCGGTGCTGCCGGAGCGCCGCCGCAACCGGGGCAGTCCACCATGCAGCAGGAGATGTCGTTCAGCCAGACGGGCCGGGAAGAGCGGGCCAATGCCGCCAGCCATGCGCTGGGCTGCGTGCTGGCCCTGCTGGCCATGCCCGCGCTGGCCCAGCAGGTGGATGCGGGCCAGCACCCGCTGCGCGAGCTGGGGGTGACCGTGTTCATCGCCAGCATGGTGCTGATGTACCTGGTATCGGCCGTGTACCACGCGGTGCCGGTGGGCCAGGCCAAGTGCTGGCTGCGCAAGTGCGACCACGCGGTGATCTTCATCTTCATCGCCGGCAGCTACACGCCGTTTGCGCTGGCCGCCCTGCAGCGGGGCGAGGGCGCCGAAACCCTGGCCGCGGTGTGGGGCGTGGCCCTGCTGGGCATGGTGCTGAAGCTGGGCAACCGGCTGCAGAACCGGCTGTGGTCCACCCTGCTGTACCTGGCCTACGGCTGGCTGGTGGCGGCGGTGGCCCAACCCATGCTGGCGGCGCTGCCGCCGGCCGGCCTGCGGCTGCTGGTGGCCGGTGGCGTGGCCTATTCGCTGGGCAGCCTGTTCTTCCTGCTGGACCGGCGCATGCCCTACAGCCACCTGGTGTGGCACCTGTTCGTCATCACCGGCAGCACCTGCCACTTCCTGGCGGTGCAGGAACTGGTCTGATGCGCCGGCCTGATCAGGCCAGCGTGATCTCGTCGCTGCGCGACGCGCCGCGGTTGTCCTGCCAGCGCAGGGCCAGCTTATCGCCGGCCTTGGCACCCCGCAGGCTGAACTGCAGGTAGGGGTTCTTGGCCATGCCCGGTCCCCACTGGGCGCTGAACACCATGCGCCCGTTGAGCGTGGCCAGCACCTGCTGGATGTGCCAGGCCGGCACGGTCTGGCCGGCGCTGTCCTTGCGCTGGCCACTCTCCATCTCGTGCGCCATCAGCATGCGCACCGTGGCCCGGTCACCGGCCAGCTGGGCGCGGATGAGGGTGGGGGTGGTCGCCTCACGTGCCACAGCTGCCAATCGTCACCTTGATCTCGCGCTGGGCGAACAGCACCCGGCCATCGGCCAGCACCGCCACCGCCTGCACCTGGGCGGTCTGGCTCATCTTCATCCGGGTGGTGAAGGCGGCGTCCATGCCCTCGCCCAGCTCGAACAGCGCGCACACCGGGTTGGGGTTCTTGTCCACCAGCAGCAGCAGGCGGCGCACGCCGGGCAGGCTGCAGCCGAAGCTGACGGTGACCGAGGCGCCGTTCTCGGCCATCTCGGGGCCTTGCAGCGTCACCTCGCGGCTCTCGGCCGGTGCCGCCAGGCCCAGCACCCGGGCCAGCGCGGGCAGGTTGTCGGCGGCGAAAGCGGCGCTGTTGTAGGCCGCCTGCGCCACCGCCGGCAGCAGGCCCAGACCCGCCAGCAGCGCGCCCAGGCGCAGGCCCGTGGCCAGCACGGCGCGGCGCGCGGGCAGGTGGGAGCAGGGCAAGGCAGGCATGGCCGGCATTCTGCCGGCAGCCGCCGGGCGGCGCTGGCGTGCCGTGCAGACAGCCCTGGCAGGCGCCCATGGCAGACTGCCCACGATGGACGATCAACTGCTGGTGGCCTGCCTGTGCGCCGCCTGGTGCACCACCTGCGACGCCTACCGGCCGGTGCTGGCGGCGGTGGCGGCGCAGCACCCCGGCCTGCGGTTCGCCTGGATCGACATCGAGGACGATGCCGACGCCCTGGGCGACGATGCGCTGGACATCGCCACCTTTCCCACGCTGATGGTGCTGCGCGGTGGGCAGCCGCTGTTCCACGGCGCGCTGCTGCCGCATGCCGGCACCTTGTCGCGGCTGCTGGCATCGCTGGCCACCGGTGCCGGTGCCGGCAGCGCCGTGCCGCCGGCCATGGCGGCGGCCGTGTGGCGCCTGGGGCCGCAGCGGCCGCTGGCCTGATGCAAGCCGGCGCCTGCGGGCCACCGCTAACATGGCCGCAGACCGGTCTTCATCCGCACAGGAGCCTTGCATGATCCGCCGCCGCACCGCCTTGACCGCCGCCGCAAGTGCCGCCGCCAGCCTGCCGCTGGCGGGCCTGGCGCCCGCCGCCTGGGCCCAGGCCAGGAAGGACAGCCTGGTGCTGGCCATGACCCTGGAGCCACCGGGCCTGGACCCCACCGCCGGCGCGGCGTCGGCCATCGCCGAGGTGGTGCAGTACAACGTGCTGGAGACGCTCACCAAGATCCGGCCCGATTCGACCATCGCCCCGCTGCTGGCCACCAGCTGGACGGTGACGCCCGACAACAAGACCTGGGCCTTCCAGCTGCGTGCGGGTGTGCGCTTCCACAACGGCGAGCCCTTCAACGCCGCCACCGTGAAGTACGCCTTCGAGCGCGCCGCCGCGGCCGACAGCCTGAACAAGGACAAGGCGGTGTTTGCCAACATCGTCAACATCCGTGCCACCGACGACCTGACGGTGGTGATCACGCTGAAGAACACCAACCCCGACTTCCTGTTCCAGGTGGGCCAGGCCACGGCGGTGATCGTCGAGCCCCGCAGCGTGGCCACCAACAGCACCCAGCCGGTGGGCACCGGCCCGTTCAGGCTGGACAGCTGGGCCAAGGGCAACAACCTGGTGCTGGTGCGCTGGGACGGCTTCCGGGACGTGAAGGCCATCGCGCTGCGCCGGGTGACCATCCGCTTCATCAGCGACGCGGCGGCGCAGATCGCCGCCCTGCTGGCGGGCGACGTGGACCTGTTCCCACGCGTATCGGCGGCGCGCAACCTGGCGCAGTTCCGCGCCGACAAGCGCTTCCAGGTGCTGGTGGGCGGCACCCGTGCCAAGACGGTGCTGGCCATCAACAACAAGAAGAAGCCGCTGGACGATGTGCGGGTGCGCCGGGCCATCGCCATGGCCATCGACCGCAAGCAGGTGATCGACGGCGTGGCCAACGGCTTCGGCGCGCCCATCGGCAGCTTCTACGTGCCCGGCGCGCCGGGCTATGTGGACCTGACCGCGGTGAACGCCTACAACCCCGAGCGTGCCCGCGCCCTGCTGAAGGAGGCCGGCATCACCATCCCGCTGGAGCTGAGCCTGAAGCTGCCGCCGGCGCCCTATGCACGCGCCGGCGGCGAGGTGATCGCCGCCATGCTGGCCAAGGTGGGCATCGTGGCGAAGCAGGAGAACGTGGAATGGGCGCAGTGGCTGAGCGGCGTGTATGGCCAGAAGGCCTATGACCTGACCATCATCAGCCACGTCGAGCCGCTGGACTTCGGCAACTTCGCCCGGCCCGGCTACTACTGGAACTACGAGAGCCCGAAGTTCAACGCCTTGTGGGAGCGCATCAACAGCACGGCCGACGCGCCCGCGCGCCAGGCCCTGATGGCCGAGGCCCAGCGCCTGGTGGCCGATGACGCGGTGCTGGCCTACCTGTACCAGCCGACCGCCATCACCGTGGCCGCCGCGCGCCTGAAGGGCGTTTGGAAGGACATGCCCATCTCCGCCAACGACCTGGCTTCGCTGAGCTGGGGCTGATGGCCATGGCCGGCATGGTGCACACGCTCGACCCCTTCGGCAATGCGCTGACGCTGCAGCAGCCCGACAGCGCCGAGGCGGTCCACGGTTTCCTGCACGGCTTCCTGGGCTACAAGCCCAGCATCCTGGCGGTGCTGCCGGCGGCCGAGCAGGACCACAGCCTGGTGGTGCAGGCCTGCGCCGCGGCGCTGTGGATGTTCAGCGAATCCCCCAGCGGGCCGCCCAAGGCCCATGCCCACCTGGAGACAGCGCGCCGCGCCGGCCTGCCGGCCAGCGACCGCGAGCAGCGCTTTGCCGCGGCCATCGCCGCCTGGGTCGATGGCGACATCGGCGCTGCGCTGGCCCTGCATGCGGCGCTGGCCCACGACCACCCGCGGGATCTGGCGGCCATCAAGCTGGGCCAGTACCACGCCTTCAACCTGGGGGACGCGCCCACGCTGCTGAAGCTGGCCCTGCCCGGCGTGGCGGCCGCACCCGAGGTGCCTGCGGTGCATGGGCTGGCCGCCTTCGGCTGGGAGCAGTGCCACCGGCTGGACCTGGCCGAGACCGCCGCCCGCCGCGCCCTGGCCATGCTGCCGGCCGAAGCCTGGGCCCAGCATGCCCTGGCCCATGTGCTGCTGACCGACGGCCGCCTGGCCGAAGGCGCCTACCTGCTGCACCAGGTCAGCGCGCCCTGGCAGGGGCTGACCAGCTTCATGCGCTGCCACCTGTGGTGGCACCTGGCGCTGTTCCACATCGAGCTGGGCGAGGACGCCGCGGCCCTGGCGCTCTACGACAAGCAGGTCTGGGGCGTGGACAAGAGCTATTCGCAGGACCAGGTGGGGGCGGTCTCGCTGCTGGCCCGGCTGGAACTGGCTGGCGTGGCGGTGGCAGACCGCTGGGACGAGCTGGCCGGCCACCTGGTGTGCCGGGTGCACGACCAGGTGCAGCCCTTCCTCGATCTGCAATACCTCTACGGCCTGGCACGGGCAGGGCGGCCCGAGGCCGAGGCCCTGCTGGCGGCCATCGAGGCCCATGCACCGCAGGCACCGCCGGCCCAGCGCACCGCCTGGCAGCAGGTTGCCGTGCCGGCCGCCCGTGGCCTGCTGGCCCATGCACGCGGCCAGTGGGCGGCAGCGGCCGATGGCCTCGGCCAGGCCCTGCCGCGGCTGGCGCTGATCGGCGGCAGCCATGCGCAGCGTGATCTGTTCGAGCAGCTGCACATCGATGCGCTGGGCCGCGCCGGGCAGCTGGCGGCGGTGCAGAACCTGCTGCAGCCGCGGGCCAATGCGCAGCCGCAGTCACAGCGGCTGAAGCGCCGGCTGCACGAGGTGTGCGCGGCGCTGGGGCTGCCGGCGCTGGCCCGCTGACCGCCGCCGCCGCAGCGGCGCATCACACCTCGTCGGGCACGCTGCGCTGGGCGGTGCTGGGCTGCTCGGGCAGGCCGGCCAGGTGGTCGGCCTCGGCCCAGCGCAGGATCTGCAGCGTTTCACCGGCCCAGCGCAGGCGGTTGATGCCGGTGTTGGGGATGTCGCATTCACGCGGGCCGTGCAGCGGCAGGCCCTGGGCCTGGCGCCACAGCATGTCCAGCACACCACCGTGGGTGACGACCACCACACGGCGGCCGGCATGGGCCGCCACCACGGCGCGCAGCGCACGCATCACCCGTGCATGGAAGACCACGTTGCTCTCGCCGCCCTGGGGCAGGGCGTAGTCGGCCTCGTGACGCACCCACTGGTTCCACAGCGCGCCGTGCTGGCTGCGGATGGTGGGCACGTCCAGCCCTTCCAGCACGCCGAAGCCCTGCTCGCGCCACAGCGGATCGATCACCAGCGCCAGGCCGCGTGGCAGCCCCAGCGGTTCGGCCGTGCTGCGGGCGCGCTGCAGGTCACTGCACACCAGCACATCGATGGGTTCGTCGGCCAGGCGCTGGCCCAGCCGCGCGGCCTGCGCCTGGCCGGTGGCGTTGAGCGGCACGTCGATCTGGCCCTGGAAGCGGTGCTGGCGGTTCCAATCCGTTTCGCCGTGGCGAATGACGATCAATTCGGTCATGCGCCATTGTCGGCGCAAGCCGGTGACCGGCCGATGGCATGACCGGGGCCAAAGCCCGGCATCTCTGCGGCCGGCATGCCGGGCAGGCACCAACAACAAGGCCCGCCGAAGCGGGCCCTGCAACCGACCAGGCGATCCGGGTCAGGCCTTCTTGCGGCGGCTCGACAGACCAGCGCCCAGCAGGGCCAGGCTGACCAGCGCCAGCGCACCCGGCTCCGGAATGCCGGGAACCGGCGGGGGCGTGACCACATCACCACAGCCATCGGTGCCGTCGATGCAGCCGTCCAGCTTGATCGAGTTCCGGCCGTCGAAGGCATTGATGTGGATCTTGTCCAGGCCCCAGGCGTTGGCATCGGTGGTCACGATGCTCCAGGTGGCGGTCTCACCGACCGTCAGGCGGCTGCTGTCGTTGGCCTGCGGAAACTGGATGTGCCAGTCGTAGATCTTCTGGCCACCACCGCCGTTGAACTTGTTCAGGTCGTACTCGCCGGTCACCGTCGTCACGCCGGCGGCCGTGGTGTCCGAGAACGTGCCATTGGGGCCGTCCATGAACAGCTCGTTCACGAAACCACCGGCGGCCACGCCGGTGCCGACGAAGTTCAATGCGAAATCGGTGCTGCCGGAGGTGGTCAGCGTGGCGTACAGGTCGGCGCCGTTGTAGAAATTGACGAGCAGGCCGGCATTGGCCGAGGCCATCGGGAGGGTGAGCACCGCACCCAGTGCGACGCGGGTCAGCGTGTTGCGAAAAGACTTCATGGTGGACGTTTCGGAATGCAAAGTGCGCACAGCGCGATGAAGTGACAAAAGCACCATTTGTGCCATATGTTGCAGGCCGTTGATTGCGCAGCGTTTTTCTGGGAATCTGCTGGTTTTTCGGGCAGCGCTGTAAAGATTGCTGACAGCGGGCCGCCGCGCGGGTCTGGTCCAGGCCATGGCGGGGGAACGCGGGCCATCGGTGACGGATGTCGCGGCATCGCCGTGGCATGCCGGCCCGTGTCCCGCTTGCATGGGGGGTGGTGGCCGCCAGCCAGGGCGCTGCGGGCTACAGTCAGCCGCTGCCATGTGCACCACCACGCCGATGCCCACCGTCCCGCGCCGCCTGCAGTCACTGGCGGTGGCGCTGGCCACCTGCGCCGCCCTGGCCCTGGCATGGCCTGCCAGCGCCCAGGGCCCGGTGGTGGATGCCCAGCTGGCCGACGGCCTGCAAGCCCTGCCCGCGCCCCTGGTGGCCCCCAAGCCACCGCTGAGCACGGTGGTGCCCTCCCAGGTGCAGCGCTGGCGCCAGGAGGCGCAGGCCCTGGAGCATGGTGAGAACGGCATGCCGCGTGATCCGGCGCGGGCGGCCACGCTGTACTGCCAAGCCGCCCAGCATGGGGATGCCGAAGCCCAGTTCAGCCTGGCCTGGATGCTGACCAACGGCCGCGGCATCGAGCGCGACGACGCCCAGGCCGCGCACCTGTTCCTGGCCGCCGCCGAACAGGGCATGCCCCAGGCCCAGCGCATGCTGCAGTCCATGGGCACGCCGCGTGGCGAGCCGCCACCCTGCCTGCAGCCGATGGCGGTGCAGCTGCCCGCGGCGCAGCAGGTGGCCGCCGCCCAACCGGCGCGCAAGCCGGCCCTGGCGCCACCCGAGCCGGTGCTGCCGGCCAATGCGCCAGCGCCCATCGTCAACTTCGTCAAGCTGGTGGCGCCGGATTTCAAGCTGTCGCCGCAGCTGGTGCTGGCCATCATCAACACCGAGAGCAACTTCAATCCGAACGCGGTGTCGCCCAAGAATGCCCAGGGGCTGATGCAGCTGATCCCCGACACCGCCGCACGTTTCAAGGTGCGCAACATCCTCGATCCGGCGCAGAACATCCGCGGCGGCATGGCCTACCTGCGCTGGCTGATGGCCTATTACCAAGGCAATGTGGTGCTGGTGGCCGCGGCCTACAACGCAGGCGAAGGCGCGGTCAACCGCTACCGCGGCGTGCCGCCCTACGCCGAGACGCTGAACTACGTGCGCCGGGTGCTGGCGCAGGTGAACCACGTGGTCCACCCCTTCGACGCCAGCGTGACCGATCCGTCGCCCGCGCTGCCGCTGATGCGCGTGGCCGGCACGCCGGTGCTGCGCCGCTGAGCCCGGCCCCGCGGCCAGGCTTTGGCCCTGCGCCGCATAAGCTCATGCCGCCAAATTGGTTGGCGCACGGCCCCGGCTGGCGCACAGTGCACGGGTTTTTGACTTTCGGCCACCACCCATGCCGCTGCTCCCCCTGCTGATCCTGTTGCCGGCCCTGCTCGGCGCGCCCCTGGCCCAGGCCCAGGCCGGCCCCGAGGCCCTGCGCCAGCAGGCCCTGGCCGCCACCTGCGCCAACTGCCACGGCAGCGAGGGCCGGGCCATCGCCGACAGCGTGGTGCCCGGGCTGGCCGGCCAGCCGGCGCCGTTCCTGGTCGACACCCTGAAGGCCTTCAAGCGTGGTGAGCGCCAGGCCACGGTGATGCACCAGATCGCCAAAGGCTACAGCGACGCCCAGCTCGATGCGCTGGCCGCCTACTTTGCCGCCCGCCCCCGTTGAAAGCGCGTTGACCCATGGCCCGCCTCCTCACCCGCCGCACCCTGCTGGCCAGCGCCGGCGCCTCCACCCTGGCCGGCTCGCTGGCCACCAGCCTGGCCGGCTGCGCCAGTTCCGCCCTGCCCAGCCGCGCCCGCGTGGTGGTGCTGGGCGGTGGCTACGGTGGTGCCACCGCCGCCCGCTATGTGCGCCTGTTCTCGCAGCACCAGGTGGACGTGGTGCTGATCGAGCCCAATACCGCGTTTGTCAGCTGCCCGATCAGCAACCTGGTGCTGTCGGGCCACCGCACGCTGGCCGAGATCACCGTGCCCTATGCCAGCCTGGAGAAGAACCACGGCATCCGCCATGTGCGCGACACGGTGGCGCGCATCGACCCGGCCGCCAGGAAGGTGGTGCTGGCCTCGGGCCCGGAGATCGGCTACGACAAGCTGATCGTCTCGCCCGGCATCGACCTGAACTTCGACGTGGTGGAGGGCCTGCGCGCGGCCAGCGCCGCCGGCAGCGTGCTGCAGGCCTGGAAGGCCGGCCCGGAGACCGCCGCGCTGCGCCGCCAGATCGAGGCCATGCCCGATGGCGGCGTGCTCGCGCTCACCATCCCGGAGGCGCCGTACCGCTGCCCGCCCGGGCCGTATGAGCGGGCCAGCGTGATCGCCAGCTACTTCAAGGCTGCCAAGCCACGGGCCAAGGTGCTGATCCTGGACGCCAACCCCGACGTCACCAGCAAGGCCGGCCTGTTCAAGAAGGTGTGGGCCGAGCAGTACGCCGGCATGCTGGACTACCGGCCCAACCACAAGCTGGTGGCGGTGGACGCCGCCGCACGCACCCTGCGCTTCGAGCTGCAGGATCCGGTCAAGGCCGATGTGCTGAACGTGCTGCCTCCGATGCGCGCCGGCGCCATCGCGCTGCAGTCGGGCCTGGCCAACGTGGGTGGGCGCTGGGCCGGCGTCGACTACCTCGGCTTCGAATCCACCGCCCAACGTGACATCCACGTCATCGGCGACGCCATCCAGCTGGCGCCCGGCATGCCCAAGAGCGGCCACATGGCCAACAACCATGCCAAGGTGGCGGCCGCAGCCGTGGTGTCGCGCCTGGCGGGCTGGGAGCTGAACCCCCAGCCGGTGCTGACCAACACCTGCTACAGCTTCGTCGACGGCCAGCGTGTGGTGCACGTGGCCAGCGTGCACGAGTACGTGGCCGCCGAGAAGACCTACAAGCCGGTGGCCGGATCGGGCGGCCTGTCGGCCGCGCCCAGCGAGCTGGAAGGGCGCTATGCCTGGAACTGGGCGCGCACCATCTGGAGCGACATGCTGGCCTGAGCCTGCGCCAAGCCGGTCACAGGTCGAAGTCGTCGCCCGGCACCGCGGCCAGCGCACGCTGCACCCGCTCCCGCGTCAACGGCGCAGCGAAGGTCTGGATGAAGGCGTAGACATAGTCGCGCAGGTAACTGCCGCGGCGGATCGCCAGGCGCGTCATGTTGGCGGCGAACAGGTGGCGGGCGTCGATGGCGCGCAGATGGGCGTCGCGTGCCTCGTCGATGGCGATGGCCGCCACGATGCCCACGCCCATGCCCAGCTCCACATAGGTCTTGATCACGTCGGCGTCCATCGCCTCCAGCACGATCTGCGGTTGCAGCCCGGCCTTGTGGAATGCCTCGTCGATGTGCGAGCGGCCGGTGTAGCCGGCCTCGTAGGTGATCAGCGGAAACCCGCCCAGGCGCTGCAGCGACAAGGGCCGCCCGCCGGCGGCCTCGGTGGCCAGCGGGTGCTCGGGTGGCACCACCACGCTGTGGGTCCAGCGGTAGCAGGGCAGGGCCAGCAACTCGTCGTACTGGGCCAGCGCCTCGGTGGCGATGCCGATGTCGGCCTCGCCGTCCAGCAGCAGCCGCGCCACCTGCTGCGGCGAGCCCTGGTGCAGGTTCAGCTGCACCTGCGGGTGCTGCAGGCGGAAATCCCGCACCGCCGCCGGCAGCGCATAGCGCGCCTGCGAATGCGTGGCGGCGATGCGCAGCGCACCCTGGCCGCTGCGGGCGAAGTCGGCCCCGGCGCGCTGCAGGTTGCCGGCCTCCTGCAGCAGGCGCTCGACGATGGGCAGCACCGTCTCGCCGGGCGGTGTCAAGCCGGTCAGGCGCTTGCCGGCACGCACGAAGATCTCGATGCCGAGTTCGTCTTCCAGCTCGCGGATCTGCCGGCTCACACCCGGTTGCGAGGTGTGCAGCGCCACCGCCACCTCGGTCAGGTTGAAGCCCTGGCGCACCGCCTCGCGCACCGAGCGCAGTTGCTGGAAGTTCATGGACGGCTTTTCTGCTGCAAAAGCGGATTATTGGAAGCCTGATTCAGCAGAAATCGAATCATTTCTTCCAAGCTCATTCGGTTTTCGCATAAGCAGCGGCCAGCCTGCCCCCGCCGCTCTGGCAGACTGGCCCGATGACGACCCTGATCCTGCTGCCCGGCATGGCCTGCGACGCCGCCCTCTGGCACCACCAGCACGCGGCCCTGGCGGCGGCCGCCCCCGGCCCGCTGCGGGTGGCCGACGTGCACGGCCGCGCCGACAGCCTGCCGGCGATGGCGGCCCTGCTGCTGGCCGAGCAGCCCGGTGACCTGCTGCTGGCCGGCTGCTCGCTGGGCGGCATGCTGGCGATGGAGATCAGCCGCCAGGCGCCGCAGCGTGTGCGCGGCCTGGCCCTGCTGGGCACCACCGCCCGGCCCGACACCCCCGAGCTGGTCACGCTGCGCAGCAACGCCATCGCTGAGTTCGAAGCCGGCCGCACCGAGCCACTGCTGCGCGCCAACGCGCTGTTCGCCTTCCACCCCCGCCACCAGGCGCGGCTGGTGGAGGCCTACATCGCGATGGTGCTGCGTGCCTGCACCGCCAGCCTGGTCCGCCAGAACCGGGCGGTGATGGCGCGCGCTGACCTGCGGCCCACGCTGGCCGCCATCCGCTGCCCCACCCTGGTGCTGGGTGGCGAGGACGACCAGCTCACCCCAGCCGACTGCAGCCGCGAGATCGCTGCCGCCATTCCCGGCGCGCAGCTGCGGCTGCTGCCCGAATGTGGGCACATGCTCACCTGGGAACAGCCGCAGGCCGTCACCAGCCTGCTGGTGGATTGGCTGGCAGGCCTGGACTGAAGCGCCCATTCGGCGCGGCGTGCCGGCGCCGGCGCCCCTAGAATCGCGCCCCTTCCCCCCACCGCCCGGCACTGCCGAGCCCGCCATGCCTGCTGCCGTCCCGGATGTCTGCGCCATCGATTTCGGCACCTCCAACTCGGCCATCGCCCTGCCGCACGGCGAGGGCGTGCGCCTGGTCACGCTGGAAGGCACGCAGCGCACCATGCCCACGGCGGTGTTCTATGCGGTGGAAGGCCTGGCCGCCCATGAAGAGCCGCAGCGCCACTACGGGCGCGCCGCGGTGGCAGCCTATGTGGAGGGCATCGAAGGCCGGCTGATGCGCTCGATGAAGAGCATCCTGGGCAGCAGCCTGGCGACCCAGGCCACCGAGGTGGGCGCCGGCCGCTCGGTGCGCTACCTGGACATGGTGGGCGCCTACCTGCGCCATCTGCGCAGCATGGCCGAGCATGAGGCCGGCCATGCGCTGACCCGGGTGGTGCTGGGCAGGCCGGTGTTCTTCGTCGACGACGAGCCCGAACGTGACGCCGCCGCCCAGGCCGCGCTGGCCCAGGCCGCCCATGCGGTGGGCTTCCAGGAGGTCAGCTTCCAGTACGAGCCCATCGCCGCGGCGCTGGACTACGAGCGCGGCATCGACCACGAGCAGGTGGTGCTGGTGGCCGACATCGGCGGCGGCACCTCCGACTTCAGCCTGGTGCGGGTGGGCCCGCAGCGCCGCCAGCAGCTGGACCGCCAGAGCGACATCCTGGGCAACCACGGCGTGCACACCGCCGGCACCGACTTCGACCGCCACATCGAGCTGGCGCGCATCCTGCCGACCTGCGGCTACCGCGCCTTGGGCCCCACCGGGCGCGAGGTGCCCAGCCGGGTGTACTTCGACCTGGCCACCTGGCACCTGATCAACACCGTGTACACCCCCACCCGCGTGGCCGAGCTGGCGCGCATGAAGAGCTTCTACGCCGACGCCCGCCAGCATGGCCGGCTGATGGAGCTGGTGACCGAACGCCTGGGCCATGCCCTGATCGGCCAGGCCGAGGCGGCCAAGATCGCGGTGGCCGAGGGTGGCCACACCGCCATCGACCTGGACGCACTGGAAGCCGGCCTGCAGGCCACGCTGGACGAGGACCAAGCCCTGGCGGCGCTGGACGCGGACATCGAGCGCATCGCCGCGGCGGCCGACGACACCCTGGCCCAGGCCGGGCTGGCGCGTGCGCAGGTGGATGCGCTGTACTTCACCGGCGGCTCCACCGGGCTGAAGCCGCTGGCCGCACGCATCGCAGCGCGCTTTCCGCAGGCCAAGGCCATGCGCGGTGACCGCTTCGCCAGCGTGGCACAGGGCCTGGGCATCCACGCTCGGCGGCTGTATGCCGCGCGGGACGCACGGCGCTGAACCAGACGCCCAGCGCCCTGCCGCAGTGTCCAGGCCGCCGGGGTCAGGCGGCCTGAATCAGACGGCCGGGATCAGCCGGCCTTCTTATTCCAGGCCGTGCACCAGCCCTTGCCATTGACCTGCTTGTTGGCCACGATGGCGCAGGGGGCCCAGGCGTCGGCCGGCTTGCCGGCGTACAGCGCACAGTTGCTGCAGACGCTGCCCTTGACATAGGGGGCGTTCTTGGCCGGGTCGAGCTTGGAGGCGTCGTGCACGTACTTCACCGCCTTGGCGGTCGGGTCACTCTCTTCGATCTTGGCAGCCTGGGCGTTGGCGCGCAGGCTGGCACCCACGGCCAGGGTGGCGGGCACGAGTTGCAGGATGAAGGTGCGGCGTTGGGTCATGGCAAGCTTTCAGTGGCCGGAATTGTTGGAAACCCGTTGCTGCTCCGGCGGCCGCAGCGGGGGTGAACCCGGGAGTGTGGCGGCACGTGCTGTGCCGCCGGCAATGTAGTTGAGCGCCCTGCTGTGGCGCCTGTGCGCACGGCACAACACTGGTGGCTAACGTGGCTTTGCCCGGCCTTGTTGACAGGGTTCAGCGCCCACGCCGTGGCGGTGGGCCCTTGCGGGGCCCCGGCCCGGGTGCCGGGCGCGCGGGCGATCCCCGCGCCGGCGGCTGGCCCGGCCGCAGCTTGGGCGCGGCGGCCAGCTTGCCGGCCACCGGGCGCGACACATCGGCCATCAGCAGCACGCTGCGCACCAGGTCTTCCACCGCCTCGGCCAGGGTCTCGGGTGGGGCCAGGGTCTCGATCTCGGCCAGCAGTTCGTCGGCGTCTTCCAGGTCGTCGGGGTCGAGATGGCGGTAGAGCGTGGCCAGCGGCTCCAGCAATTCGTCCTCATGCCGGTCCATCAGCAAGGTGAAGGCATCCACCGCGGTGGCAAAGCCCGCCACCCAGGGCAGCACCGTCTCCGACGGGCTGGCCGCGTCATCGAGCTGGTAGACCCAGGGGTCGAACCACTGGCGGCGGGCAATGGCCGCGTCCAGCTCGGCATGGCGGCGCTGCACCAGGCTGCGCATGGTGGCGATGTCGAAGCGCGCCGGCGGCGCACGGCCGTCCACGTCCGGGATCAGGGCCAGCCAGCGCTCGGCCGGCACGGGCTCGGGCTGCAGCAGCACACCGCAGAGGTAGCCATCGATCATCACCACGTCCAGCGGTTCCAGCGTGGCGGGGATGCCGTCCAGCAGCGCCTGCAGCTGGGCCAGTTCGGGTTCACCGAGCGGCTGCGCGGCGGCCGCCGGGGCCACGGGCGCCGCCGTGGCGCGGGCCGGGGGCCGCCGGGTCGGGCTGGGCCGGCTGGGGGGCGGACGGCGGGGCGGCTGGGTGCTCATGCCGGGATTGTCCACCGCCGCCGCGCCACCCCAACGGCCAGCCTCAGGCAAAGCCGGCCTTCAGCGCCTCCCGCAGATGGGCCACCAGCGCCTGCACCGCGCGTGGCAGGTAGGGGCTGTAGGGGCGGATGGCATACAGGTGCTCGCCGAAGCTGCCCTCCGGCCGCCAGCCGGGCAGCACCTGCACCAGCTTGCCGCTGCGCAAGGCCGCCTGGGCGCTGAAATCGGGCAACAGGGCGATGCCCAGGCCGGCCAGTGCCGCCTCGCGCAGGGCCTCGCTGTTGTTGGCGGCAAACGGGCCTGCAATCGGCACGGTGAGCTTGGCACCGGCCATGCCATCGGCTGCCAGCGGCGCCAGCTGCCAGGCCGGCGCATCACCGGGGCGCAGATAGTGCAGGCAGTCGTGCTGGGCCAGGTCGGCCGGCGCGGTGGGCGTGCCACGCCGGCGCAGGTAGGCGCGGCTGGCCACCAGCAGCGAGCGGGTGCCGCACAGCAGCCAGGCGGCATGGGTCTCGGGCGGCGCGTGGGTGTGGCGGATCGCCAGGTCGTAGCCCTCCTGGGCCAGGGGCACCAGGCGGTCGGACAGGTCCAGGTCCAGCCGCACCTCGGGGTGGGCGCGCAGAAAGGCCGGCAGCAGGGGCATGATCTGCTGGCGTGCCAGCGCCACCGGCGCGGTCAGCCGCAATCGGCCACGCGGCGTGGCCGCCAGGTCCTTGATGCCGGCAAAACTGGTGGCGATGGTCTCGAAGGCGCCGGCCGTGGCGTCGGCCAGTTGCTGGCCGGCTTCCGTCAGCCGCACGCTGCGGGTGGTGCGCAGCACCAGGGGCACACCGGCGGCACGCTCCAGCTCGGTGATGCGCTGGCTCATCGCCGCCTTGCTCACACCCAGGCGCTGCGCCGCGGCGGTGAAGCTGCCCAGGGTGCCCAGCACGCCCAGCCAGTGCACATGGCTCCACAGGGTCTCGATGCGGCGCAGGTCCATGGCTGCTGTTTGGAGATTCGACGGACCATTGTTCATGATTGCGAACAATGAATCCAGCCCCAGCCGGCTAGTCGGCATGGCCGGCTGTGCCTAGACTGCGGCCTCCTTCTGTCCAGACACCTTGCCGGAGACACGCCATGGGCGCCCCTGAAGCCTTCACCCAGACCACCGACGTGGGCCACTTCATCGCCGGGCGTGCCGTGCCCGGCACCAGCGGCCGCCAGCAGCCGGTCTACAACCCGGCCACCGGTGCAGTGGCACGCCAGGTGGCGCTGGCCAGTGCCGACGAGGTGGCGGCCGCCGTGGCCAACGCCGTGGCTGCCCAGCCGGCCTGGGGCGAGCTGCCGCCCATCCGCCGCGCCCGGGTGCTGAACAACTTCCTGGCCCTGCTGAACCAGCATAAGGACACGCTGGCCGCGATGATCAGCGCCGAGCACGGCAAGGTGTTCACCGACGCCCAGGGCGAGGTGGCGCGTGGCATCGACATCGTGGAATTCGCCTGCGGCGCGCCGCAGCTGCTGAAGACCGACTTCACCGACCAGGTCTCCACCGGCATCGACAACCACACGCTGCGCCAGCCGCTGGGCGTGGTGGCGGGCATCACGCCCTTCAACTTCCCCTGCATGGTGCCGCTGTGGATGTTCCCCATCGCGCTGGCCGCCGGCAATGCCTTCATCCTCAAGCCCAGCGAGCGGGACCCCAGCTGCAGCCTGTTCATGGCCGAGCTGCTGCAGCAGGCCGGCCTGCCCGACGGTGTGTTCAACGTGGTGCAGGGTGACAAGGTGGCGGTGGACGCGCTGCTGACCCACCCGGACGTGAAGGCCGTCAGCTTCGTCGGCAGCACGCCGATTGCCCAGTACATCTACGAGACCGGCGCACGCCACGGCAAGCGGGTGCAGGCCCTGGGCGGCGCCAAGAACCACCTGGTGGTGATGCCCGACGCCAACGTGGAGCAGGCGGTGGACGCCCTGGTGGGTGCGGCCTACGGCTCGGCCGGCGAGCGCTGCATGGCGATCAGCGTGGCGGTGCTGGTGGGCGACATCGCCGACCAGATCGTGCCCCGGGTGGCCGAACGCGCCCGTGCGCTGAAGGTGACCAACCCGATGGACCTGAGCGCCGAGATGGGCCCCATCGTCACCCAGCAGGCCAAGGAGCGCATCGAGGGCTACATCGCCACCGGCGTGACCGAAGGCGCCAGCCTGGTGGTGGACGGCCGCGGCTGCAAGGTGCCCGGCTTCGAGGGTGGCTTCTTCACCGGCGGCAGCCTGTTCGACCATGTGACGCCGGCCATGCGCATCTACAAGGAAGAGATCTTCGGCCCGGTGCTGGCCTGCGTGCGGGTGCCCGATTTCGCCACCGCCCTGCAGCTGGTCAATGACCATGAGTTCGGCAACGGCGTCTCGCTCTACACCAGCGACGGTGGCATCGCCCGCGAGTTCACCCGCAAGGTGCAGGTGGGCATGGTGGGCGTGAACGTGCCCATCCCCGTGCCCATGGCCTGGCATGGCTTCGGCGGCTGGAAGAAGAGCCTGTTCGGCGACATGCACGCCTACGGCGAGGAGGGCGTGCGCTTCTACACCAAGCAGAAGAGCGTGATGCAGCGCTGGCCCGAGAGCATCGCCAAGGGCGCCGAGTTCAACTTCCCCACCGGACGGTGATCAGCCGCTGATCACTTGCAGCTGAAGCTGGCGGCGTCGTTGCTGTCGCCGCCGGTGTAGCGCGCCACGGTGGGCCAGGGGCAGAGCGGCCTGTTGACGCTGGCCGGCAGCGTGCCGGTGCCACGCGCCAGGATGCGCTCGGGCGCCTGGCCCTGCTCCACCCAGCGCACCAGGGCGCCCAGGCCGTCGAAATCATCGGTGGCCGGGCCGCCGCTGCAATGCGCCATGCCGGGCACGAAGAAGGCGCGCGCGAACTGGCCGGCCGCCGCCTCGCCGTGCGCCGCATGCAGGCGGCGCTGGTAGTCGGCCAGCTCCAGCGGCGAGAAGATCGGATCGGCCAGGCCGGTGATGAACAGCAGCTTGCCCCCACGCTGGCGGAAGCCCTGCAGCTGCACGTCGTCGGCCGTGCCGTACTCGCGGTGGAAGGCGGCCATGCGTGGTGGGTCGCGTTCGAAGTCGAAGTTCAGCGTGCCCAGCGCCGGGTCGGGCGGGGTGACGAACTCATGGCCCAGGGCGCCGGCCATCAGGGTCACGTGGCGGGCATTGGGCGCGCCCTGCTGCGCGGTGCCCAGGGTCCAGGCGCGCCAGCCGGGGTCGGCCATGCCCGGGTCCCAGGGCCAGCCGGTGTAGAGCGCACCGCGGCTGTTGCGCGGCCCGGCCATCACCCGGGCCAGGGCGCCGGCCTGGGGCGCGCTCAGGCAGCCTGGCGTGGCGCCACCGGCCGGGCACACCAGGGCACCGGGCTCGATCTGGCAGCGGCCGAAATCCTGCACCAGGCCGTCGGCCAGGCCGTCGTTGGTATCGCAGCGGGCCAGCACCTCGGTGGCCACGCGCTTGAGCTGGGCATCGCTCAGCGCCTGGGCCAGCACCGGCTGGCCGTCGGCGCCCTTGGGGGCCACGGCCAGGAAGGTCTGCACCGTCCAGGCGGCGGCGATGGTGGCGCCTTCGCTGACCCGCATCGCCGGCGCCACGGCCACCACGCCGTCGAAATAGGCCGGGAAGCGCTGCGTGAACATCATGCCCTGGCGCCCGCCGCCCGAGCAGCCCACGAAGTAGCTGCGGTCGGCGGGCCGGCCGTAGTAGGCCGCCAGCAAGGCCTTGGCGGTGACGGCGGTGCGGTCGTGCGCGCGCCAGGCATGCTCGATGCGCGCCTGCGGGTCCAGGCCGAAGGTGGGTGCCGGACTCTGATGGCCGGCGTCGGTGGAGACCACGGCGAAACCACGCTGCAGCGCGTTGTCGGCCTCACCCCGGCCCCCGGTGTTGCGGCCGATGGCCGGGCGGATGACACCGTCGTTGCCACCACCACCCTGGTAGAAGAAACGGCCGCTGAAGGCGCTGGGCAGGCGCAGCTCGAAGCCGGTGTGGTACGGCTGGCCGTCGGCACCGGTGCGCTCGTCCAGCCGGCCTTGCAGGATGCAGTGCTCGGGCAGGGACTGCCCCACCTCCTGGCCGTTGGGCAGCCTGGCGCGCTGGCTGCCGGCGGCCACCAGGGTGGCGGCCGTCAGGCGCAGGCCGGGCAGGGCCGGCAGCCGTGCGGCCTGGCAGGCGGCGGCCGCCGCCGCACTGTCCAGCGTGGTGGGCCGGGGCGGGCTGGCCGGCGACGGGGGCGCCGGGGACGGGCCGGCACAGGCGGCCAGCAGGGCGGTGGTGGCCAGGGCGGCAGGCAGCAGGGGGCTGCGATGGGTCGGGCGGGTGGCGGGCATGGTCTCTCCTGCGGGGCCGGCATGCACGCCGCCCCTGGCCGCGGCAGTCTCGCCGCCGGGCGGGTCGCTGGCTGTCATCCCAGAGGACGACCACCGTCCGCCAGGCACAGCCCGAACAGCTGGCTCTTGAAGTGCAGGCCCAGGCGGGCGAAGGCGCGGGCGCGGTAGGTCTTGACGGTGGGCAGGCTCAGCCCCAGGTCGGCGGCGATGCCGTCGTAGGTCCAGCCCAGCAGCAGGCGCTCGCACACGTCCAGCTCGCGCGGGCTGAGTGCCGGGCAGCGCTGCTGCAGCCGGGCGCGCGGCGTGGCGGGCGGCGCTGCCGCCACCGGCGTGGCCAGGGCCAGGTGGCGCTGCACGGCAGCCAGCAGCAGCGGCGCCAGGCCGGCAAAGCCGGCCAGTTCGCCATCGGACCAGCGCGGCTGGTGGTCGTGCCGGTAGAGGTTGATGGCCAGCAGGCCACCGCCCTGTGCACCACCCTCCGCCAGGCCGCGCTGCACCACCGACAGCCGCTCCACCAGCCGGTGGCGCTGGTAGATGGCCTCGCGGTGGCGGCGGCTGGGCAGCTCGTCGGCATGCAGGCGCAACACGGCCGCACTGCCGGGAGGCACCGCGTCGAAGCTGCGGTCGGCGCGGTACAGGCCGCGGCGGTAGGCGTCGAAACAGTCCTGCGTGGTGTCCACCACGCCCAGGCTGGCCGACAAGTGCATGCAGGGCGCCTGCGCCGGGTGCAGTTGGTAGACCGACCAGGAGGCCGCCGCCAGCTGCGCCCCGTGCAGGGCCTGCAGCGCCGCGCCGGCAAAACCCGGGCTGCCGATGCCGGCCACCAGCGCCGCCATGGCCTGCAGGCCGCTGGTGGGCGCCGGTGTGCTGAGGGGCCAGACGGTCATGGGGGCAGGTGGCTGGGCCAGGGTGGGTGCAGCGGGCCGTCATCCTCGCGGATGACGCCGCGGCCGGCAGTGCCGCTGTGCGGCCGCGGCATGATGCGCTGCCACGGCAAGCGCCACCATCCCGACTTGCCCGCCTCCCGGAGACCGCCATGCCCCAGCCAGCAGCACCCCATCCGCCGCCCAGCCGCAGCCGGCGGCCACGCGCCGCCACCCCGGCCCTGGCCGGCCTGGCGCTGGCGCTGCTGGCCAGCTGCGCCAGCGCCCCGCCCGGTGGTGGCCTGGCCTGCGGCCAGCTGCGCAGCGCGGTGGCCACGCTGCCGCGCCTGGACATCGGCAGCACCCGCGACATGCCGGCCGACGACCAGGGCCACCCGGCGCACTGCCTGGTGACCGGCAAGCTCAACGACCGCCAGGGCGACGACGGCAAGCGCTACGCCATCGGCTTCGAGATGCGCCTGCCGCAGGGCTGGAACCAGCGCTTCCTGCACCAGGTGAACGGCGGCAACGACGGCGTGGTGGTGCCGGCCTTCGGCCCCCAGGCCGCCACCCTGCCCGACGCGCTGACGCGCGGCTTCGCCGTGCTCAGCAGCGACGCCGGCCATGCCGGCGACGACCCGGCCAACCTGGCCACCGGCCTGGTGCGCGGCAACGTCTTCGGCCTGGACCGGCAGGCCCGGCGCGACTACGGCTACAGCGCCACCGACGCGCTCTGGCCGGTGGCCCAGGCGCTGATCAGCAGCCACTACGGCCGGCCGCCCCAGCGCAACTACATGGCCGGCTGCAGCAACGGCGGGCGCCACGGCATGGTGGCCGCCAGCCGACAGGGCAACCGCTACGACGGCATCCTGGCCAGCGCACCCGGCTTCAACCTGCCCAAGGCGGCGGTGCAGCACGCCTGGGACATCCAGGCCTGGCGCAGTGTGGACGCCGACATCCGCCGCGCCTTCAGCCCGGCCGACCTGAAGCTGGTGGCCGACCGGGTATTGGCCCGCTGCGACGCACTCGATCTGCTGGTCGATGGCATCGTGGCCGACACGGCACGCTGCCAGAAGGTGTTCCGGCTCGGCGACCTGCAGTGCAGCGCCGGCAAGGCCGACGGCTGCCTCAGCGCCACCCAGGTGGCCGCGCTGCAGCGCAGCCTGGACGGCCCGCGCAACAGCCGCGGCCAGCAGCTCTACAGCGACTGGCCGGTCGACCCCGGCATCGCCGGCGGCGGCTGGCGCACCTGGAAGCTGGAATCCAGCGTGCCGCCCTGGGACCGGCTGCCCATCATCGCGGTGATGGGCGCGGGCTCGCTGTCGCATGTCTTCACCACCCCGCCCACGCCGGTGCGCGGCGCGCCGGCCGATCTGCTGGCCTACCTGGCCCAGTTCGACTTCGACCGCGACGCTCCCAAGATCCACGCCACCGACGCATTGTTCAGCGAATCGGCGATGGCGGTGATGACCCCGCCCGACGCCGAGAACCCGTTGCTCAGCGACTTCGCCCGCAAGGGCGGCAAGATGATCGTGCTGCACGGCGCCAGCGACCCGGTGTTCTCGCTGCACGACACCCTGCGCTGGGCCGACCGCCTGCAGGCCAACCTGGGCCTGGCCCAGGCCAACCAGGTGGCGCGGGTGTTCAACGTGCCGGGCATGGGCCATTGCCAGGGCGGGCCGGCCACCGACCAGGTGGACGCACTCGGCGCCCTGGTCGACTGGGTGGAAAAAGGCCAGGCGCCCGACCGCCTGCTGGCCCGGGTCAACCCCGCCAACCGGGAACTGCCGGCCAGCTGGTCGGCCCAGCGCAGCCGGCCGCTGTGCCCGCATCCGCAGGTGATGCGTTATGCGGGCGGCGACGTGGAATCCGCCGCCAGCTTCCGCTGTGCCAACCCTTGAACCGACCATGACCATGCACACACCCCTGCCCCCGCCCCCCGCCCTGATCCCCATGGCCCAGGTGCTGTGCCAGGTGGGCGCCCTGGTCAGCCTGGGGCCGGGCCCGCACGGCGAGCGGCGCTACGTGCCGCTGGGCGGTGGCACGGTGGTGGGGCCGGAGCTGAACGGCAGCCTGGTCGAAGGTGGTGTCGACTGGCAAATCAACCGGGCCGACGGCGCGCTGGACATCGCCGCGCACTATGTGATCCGCGCGGACGACGGTGGCCTGATCGAGGTGCGCAGCGACGGCCTGCGCCATGGCCCGCCCGCGGTGATGGCCCAGCTGGCGCGTGGCGAGGCCGTGCCGCCCGAGGCCTACTACTTCCGCACCGTCGTGCGCTTCACCACCGGCGCACCGGCCTGGCAGCACCTGAACAAGCTGATCGCCATCGCGGTGGGCCAGCGCGAGGCCAGCCTGGTCAAGCTCAACTTCTACCGGCTGGCCTGAGCCAGCGCTTGGTCGCCCACGCTCAGTGCAGCGCCAGGCCGGCGGCCGCGCGCTGCGCTGCCGCGGCCAGCATCACCTGCACCTGGGCCAGCAAGGTCTCCTCCGCATAGGGCTTGCCCAGCAGCAGGTTGACCCCCGCAGCGTTGGCCTCGGCGCGGTGGCGCTCGTCGGACGAGGTGATCATGATCACCGGCAGGCGTGCAAAGCGGGCATGGGCCCGCACCCGGCGGGTGAGCTCGAAGCCGTCCAGCCCGGGCATCTCCACGTCGGTGATCAGCAGATCGGGGGCATGGGCATCCAGGGCCTGCAGCGCGGCCGCGCCGTCCTCGGCCAGCAGCACCTGCCAGCCCTGCTTCTCCAGCAGGCGGCCGGTCTTGATGCGCACCACCTTGGAATCGTCGGCCAGCAGCACCAGGGGCACACGCTGCGGCGGTGTGCCACGCAGCGGCGCCAGGCCGGGCGCCGCCGCCGCGGGCTGCGGCGTGGCGCTGCTGATCGCCCGCGGGCTGAGCAACGGTGGCTGGGTCGGCACCGAGGGCGGGGCCACCGGCCGCTGCGGCTGGGCGGCCACCGGCAGCACCGGTCGCGGCGCGGGGGCTGCCGGTGGCGCGAGCGGCGCAGCCGGGCGCAGCGCGGCGCGCGCCGCGGCCTCGCTGCGGGCATGGCCGGCGCGCTCGGCCTCCAGGCGCGCGGCCTCGTCGGCCTTGCGCTGGCGGGCCTGGCGCAGCGCCTCGGTGGCCAGCTGCCGCTGGGCGTCGATCTGGGCCAGCTCAGGCGACGGGCGCAGCGGGGCATCGGCCGCCGGTGCAGCCTGGGCGGGCCGGGCGGCGGGCCGTTCCGGCGCGGCCGGGCGGCGGCCACGCCGCAGCAGGGCAAGCACCACCGCCGCGCCAACCACCAGCGCCAGGCCCAGGGCCAGCAACATGTCAGTGTTCATCGGTGTTCCAGCATCGGGCCGACCATCGGCCTGCAAGGCCGGCGGTGGCAACCCCCGGCCGCAGGCAGCTTAGCCCGGGGCCTGGGCCGGCAGTGCGACGAAATGCGCGCATTCGGCCGCACAGTCCGCCTGGACGGGCCGCCGAACACGCTCTGGCATGATGCCAACGACCGCAACCACACCGTGGCAGTCCCCGTGCCGTCTACCCCGCACACCCGTCGGCAGCTGTCCGACCCGTTCTGCCCTGGCCCGATCGGCAGCGTGGCCGGCGCCGACAGGCCGGACCAGGCGGTGCCGGTGCACGCGGGCCGCCGGCCCGGCGCGCCGGCATGAAGCGCCGGGGGCGCATGGCATTGGCCGCGGTTGCCCTGGTGATCGGCCTGGCCGGCCTGTGGGCCTGGACGCCCGACATCCCACGCGCCACGCTGGAGGCGCGTTATGCCGACAGCCCGGCGGATTTCATCACCGTGGACGGCATGCGCCTGCATGTGCGCGACAGCGGCCCCCGGGATGCGCCAGCCGTGGTGCTGCTGCACGGCTTTGGCGGCAGCCTGCACACCTGGGAGGCCTGGGCCCAGGGGCTGCAGGCCAGCCACCGCGTGGTCCGCTACGACCAGCCGGGTGCCGGCCTCAGCGCGCCGGACAGGCTGGGCCAGTACACCGATGAACGTGGCATGCAGGTGCTGGCCGCGCTGATGGACCAGCTGGGCCTGCAGCGCGCCAGCCTGGTCGGCCATTCGATGGGCGGGCGCCTGGCCTGGCGCATGGCCGCCGACCAGCCGCAGCGGGTGCACCAGCTGGTGCTGGTGGCGCCCGACGGCTTTGCCAGCCCGGGGTTCGACTATGGCCAGGCGCCCGAGGTGGGCTGGGTCACCGGCCTGCTGCGCTGGGCCCTGCCGCGGCCGGTGCTGCGCGCCAGCCTGGCGCCGGCCTATGCCAACGCGGCGGCCATGACCGACGACCTGGTGACGCGCTACCACGCGCTGATGCTGGCCCCCGGCAACCGCCAGGCCCTGCTCGACCGCATGCGCCAGCTGGTGCTGCAGCCACCGCCGCCCTTCCTGGCCCGCATCCAGGCGCCCACGCTGCTGCTGTGGGGCGCGGCCGACCAGATGATCCCGGTGGCCAATGCCGCCGACTACCAGCGCGCCATGCCCCAGGCGCGGCTGGTGCAACTGCCGGGCGTGGGGCACCTGCCGCAGGAAGAGGCGGCGGCGGCATCGCTGGCAGCGGTGGCCGCGTTCTTGAGGGACTAGGCGCCGCGGCGGTCACCGGGGTTGCCCCCGCCAGTGGACACCGGTCTGCCCCCGGGATGGACAAGCCCCGGTCGATCTGCGACCGTTGTGGCCAACCCACCGGAGACCCGCATGGCCGACACCGCCCATCCGCCCACCGAGCCGCCGCCCGACCGCTTCTGCGACCTGGTGATGAAGGGCGGCATCACCAGCGGCGTGGTCTACCCGGGGGCCATCGAGCAGCTGTCGCACCACTACCACTTCAAGAACATCGGCGGCACCTCGGCAGGCGCCATCGCCGCCGCGGTGACGGCCGCCGCCGAGTACCAGCGCCGCTGCACCGGCAGCCGCGCCGGCTTCGACCTGCTCAAGACCCTGCCCGAGGAACTGAAGACCGAGGTGCGGCCCGGCCAGCGCAAGCTGCTGAGCCTGTTCCAGCCGCAGCCGGCAACGCGCCGGCTGTTCAGCGTGCTGGTCAACGCGCTGAACTCCGGCAGCACCAACCAGCGCATCCTGGCCATGGTCACCGGCGCCATCCAGGCCTACTGGCCCGCCGCGCTGGGGGCCGCCGGGCTGGCCCTGCTGGCCCTGGCCACCAGCGGCCTGCTGGCCGCCCTGCTGATGCTGCTGGTGGCCGGCGTGGGCCTGATCGGCTGGATGACGTTCAAGGACATCACCGGCCCGGTGGTGGACAACGGTTTCGGCCTGTGCACCGGCCTGGGCGACGACCCGCAGCTGCCCGCGCTCACGCCCTGGCTGCACAACCTGATCCAGCGCGCGGCCGGGCGCCAGCCCGACGATGCACCACTCACCTTCGGTGCGCTGTGGGCGGCGCCCGGCCACCCGCCCGAGCGCATGCCGCCGCCGGCCGGCAGCACCCGCAAGTCCATCGACCTGCAGATGTTCAGCACCAACCTGGGCCATGGCCGGCCCTACATCTTTCCGCTGGCCGAGCAGAGCGACGAAGGCAGCCGCTTCCGCAGCCGCGACCGGCTGTTCTTCAGCCAGACCGAGCTGGCGCGCTACCTGCCACCCACGGTGCTGGCCTGGATGGTGGCGCATGGCCGCGCCTACGCACCCGAGCCCGGCCGCGAAGACCGCGACCCCAGCACCGCCGATGCCGCCGCCCACCAGCTGATGGAGCTGCCGCCGGCGCGTGACTTCCCGGTGATCCTGGCGGCCCGCATGAGCCTGAGCTTCCCGCTGCTGTTTGCCGCGCTGCCGCTGTGGGCCATCGACCATGACCAGGTGGGCCGCGCGCCGTTCCGCCGCTGCTGGTTCAGCGACGGCGGCATCAGCAGCAACTTCCCCATGCACCTGTTCGACGGCCTGGTGCCCAGCTGGCCCACCTTCGGCATCAACCTCGAGGACGAGATCGCCGGCCGGCCCGACACCTACCTGCCTGACCGCTACGACAGCGGCTACGACGAGCGCTGGAACCGCTTCGACCATGAGGCCACCGATGGCGCGGCACGCTTCGGCGGCTTCTTCTCGGCCATCCTGGGCGCGATGCAGAACTGGAACGACAACGCGCTCTCGCGCATGCCGGGTGTGCGCGACCGCATCGCCCGCGTGCGCCTCAAGCCCACCGAGGGTGGCCTGAACCTGAACATGGAAGGCGCGGTGATCCAGGCCGTGGCCGAACGTGGCGAGCGTGCGGTGCTGTCGCTGGTGGCGCGCTTCGTGGCCGACGATGCAGCCGGCGCAGCCGCCGCAGGCTGGGACGAGCAGCGCTGGGTGCGGCTGGGCGTGCTGCTGAAGATGATCCAGGAGCGTGCGCCGGGCGTGCTCACCGCGCTGGACCCGGCGCTGCCGCACGCCACGCCCCTGCACACCCTGATCGAGCGCGCCGGTGATCCCGCGGCACCACCGCCGCCGGGCTACGAGGCGCCGCTCACGCCGGCGCAGCAGGCCGCGCTGCTGGCGGTGGTCAACGCCCTGGGGGTGCTGGTGGGCACGCTGGCGGCGCCCGCCTGCCGCACCGATTTCAAGCCGGTGCCGCGGCCCGAGCTGCGGGTGCGCCCGCCGCTGTAGCCGCGGCACGGCGTGGCCGCGGCGGCGCCTGTCGCCACGGTGACCATGCTCCGAGGGAAAGCACCCGCGCGCCCGGCGGTGGTGCGCCGCTACGCTGGCGCGCCATCCCGAGGAGACATGACATGTATCAATCCATCCACCGGCGCCCGGTCGCCATCGCCGCCCTCGCCCTGCTGCTGAGCGCCTGCGGCGGCGGTGACGACGATGCTGCGCCGCCCGCGCCCGAAGACACCCGCCCGCAGGACAGCCGCAGCTTCACCGCCAACGCCACGGCCACCACCTTCGACGCCATGGCCCCGGCCGCCGGAGACACGGTGGACGTGGCCACCACCAGCCGCTATGCCGGCGTGCTGGACGGTGCGGGCTACCGCATCGAGGTGCCGGCCAACTGGAACGGCAAGCTGGTGATGTATGCCCACGGCTATGCCGGCACCGGCGCCAACCTGGGTGTCAGCAACCCCAGCATCCGCCGCCACCTGATCCAGCAGGGCTATGCCTGGGCCGCCTCCAGCTACACCAAGAACTACTACGACGTGCGCGCCGGGGTGGAAGACACCAACAAGCTGGCGCTGAACTTCAACACCATCACCACCGCCGCCGGCCGCACGCTGGCCGCGCCCACCCGCACCTACATCACCGGCCACTCGATGGGCGGCCACATCACCGGTGCGGCCATCGAGGCCGAGGCCGCCAGCACCGCAGTCAACAAGGTGACCTACCACGGTGCGGTGCCGATGTGCGGCGTGATGGGCGATGCCGAGCTGTTCAACCAGTTCGCGGCGATGCAGGTCACGGCACAGGCGCTGGCCGGCCTGCCCAAGTACCCCACGGCCAACTGGGCCGACATCAGCGCCCAGGTCACGGCCGCGCTGTTCACCACCTTCCCCAGCGTGCCCACCGCCACCGGGGAGAAGTTCGTGTCGGTGCTGCAGAACATCACCGGCGGCCCGCGTCCGCTGTTCGCCCAGGGCCTGGCCTTCGGCGGCAGCTTCCCGTCGGCCTGGGGCGCGCTGGGGGGTGATGGCACCATCAACGGCATCCTCACCAAGAACGTGCTGGACACCAGCGCCTACACCTACACCATCGACGGCGACACCGCCGGCAGCACGGCCCTGAACGCCAGCGTGCTCAAGCTCACCGCGGCGGCCGACGCCAACCGCTTGCGCCGCGACGGGCTGCGCTGGATCCCGCAGATCAACGGCGAGATCAAGATCCCGGTGGTGTCCATCCACACCCTGGGCGACCTGTTCGTGCCCTTCAGCATGCAGCAGGTCTACCAGAAGCGGGTGGCGGCCAAGGGCAACAGCCAGTGGCTGGTGCAGCGCGCCATCCGGGGTGCCAGCCACTGCGATTTCAGCACCGCCGAGCAGGTGGAGGCCTTCGAGGCCATGGTGATCTGGGAGCGCGACGGCATCAAGCCCAGCGGCGACGATGTGGTGACACCGGCCACCGTGGCCGCCCCCACCTACGGCTGCACCTACACCCGCAACACCCTGGGCCCGGACGACAGCGGCACCACCCGCGCGCTGCGCCCGGCCATCCTGGGCAGCACCCCGGCCTGCCCGATCTGAGGCCAGCCCGCCAGCGATACTTTGGCGGGTGACGAGCACCCGCCAACCCCTCGCCCGGCCCGCCCTGCCTGCAGCGGCTTGCCGGGCGTTGCTGTGTCTGGCCACCCTCCTGGCGGCTGCCGGGCCGGCACGGGCGCAGGCCTTGCCCGAAGCCGTGCAGCAGGCCCTGCGGCAGGCGCAGGTGCCGGCCGAGGCGCTGGGGGCGGTGGTGCTGCCGGCCACGCCGGGCTGGATGGCCCAGCGCCTGGGCCCACGCTGGGCCCACCGGGCCGACCGGCCGATGCAGCCGGCCTCCACCCTGAAGCTGCTGACCAGCGTGGTGGCGCTCGACCAGCTGGGCCCCAATCTGCGCGGCTTCACCGAACTGCTGAGCGCCGCGCCGCAGCAGGGCGATGTGCTGGCCGGCGACCTGGTGCTGCGCGGCGGCGCCGACCCCGAGTTCGACCTGCCGCAGCTGTGGGCGATGCTGCTGGAACTGCGCCAGGTGCAGGGCATCCGCGCCATCGCCGGCGACATCGTCATCGACCGCACGCTGTTCCGCCCGGCACGGCCGGAGCGCGAGGCCACGCCCTTCGACGAGCGCCCCGAGTTCGCCTACAACCTGGTGCCCGACGCGCTGCAGCTCAACAGCCACCTGCTGCAGATCGAGATCAGCAGCGAGGGCGGCACGGTGCGCGCCCGTGCCCTGCCACCGCTGCCGGGCCTGCAGATCGATGCCAGTGCGCTGCAGCTGAACGACCGGCCCTGCGCCGACTGGGCGCTGGACTGGCAGAGCCCGCCAGCGGCCGATGCACCGGAGCCCGGCCAGCTGCGGGTGCGCCTGCAGGGTGCCTTTCCACGCAGCTGCACCCAGCGCCCCAGCCTGCAGCTGATCGACCCGCTGGCCCTGGCCGAGCGCCAGCTGCGCTGGCTGTGGGCCGGCCTGGGCGGCCAGTGGAGCGGCCAGCTGCGCGAGGCTGATGCCCCGCTGATCCCCCTGCTCACGGCGGCGCAGCAGGCAGCCGCCCAGCCACCGCTGCGGCCGGGGGCGGCCACGCTGGCACCGGGTGTGCAGCGGGGCAGCGCCGCGCCGCCCGGCATGCGCCTGCTGGCCAGCCACCAGTCACGCCCCTGGGGCGAGCTGCTGCGCACGCTGAACAAGCAGTCGAGCAATGTCTACAGCCGGCTGCTGTACCTGCAGCTGGGCCTGGCGGCGACGGCAGACAACCCCGGCGCCACCACCCGCAGCCTGGCCGACCGGGCGGTGCGCCAGTGGCTGGCGGTGCGGCGCATCGATGCACCCGGCCTGGTGCTGGACAACGGCTCGGGCCTGTCGCGCGCCGAGCGCATCAGCCCACGCACGCTGGCGCAGGTGCTGCAGGCGGCCCACCAGGGCCCCTGGGCCAGCGAGCTGCTGATGAGCCTGCCGGTGGCCGGCGTGGACGGCACGCTGCGCAACCGCCTGGCCAGCGGCCCGGCCACCGGCCAGGCCAGGCTCAAGACCGGCCTGCTGCGTGATGTGAGCGGCCTGGCGGGTTATGTGCACGACCCGCGGGGCCGGCCCTGGGTGCTGGTGGCCTTCATCAACCACCCCAACGCGGTGGCAGCGCGGCCGGCGCTGGACGCGCTGGTGGACTGGGTGGCCGGCGGCGGCCTCAGGCCAGAGCCTGCACGTTGAAGACCTGGCGCAGATAGGCCAGGAAGGTCTGGTCGTCGCAGAGGATCTTGCCGGGGCTGTCGCTGAGCTTGGCCACCGGCTGGCCGTTGCAGTGGGTGAGCTTCATCACGATGTGCAGGGTGTGCAGGCCCACATCGTTGGTGAGGTTGGTGCCGATGCCGAAGCCCAGCTGGGTGCGGTCGGCAAAGTGGCGGTACAGCTCGAAGGCCTTGGGCAGGCTCAGGCCATCACTGAACACCAGGCGCTTGGTGTGGGTGTCGATGCGCAGCTTGGCATAGTGCGCCAGCGCCTTCTCGCCCCACACGATGGGGTCGCCCGAATCATGGCGCAGGCCGTCGAACAGCTTGGCGAAGTACAGGTCGAAGTCGGCCAGGAAGGCGTCCATGCCCACCACGTCGGTCAGGGCCACACCCAGATCACCGCGGTACTCCTGCACCCAGGCTTCCAGCGCCGCCTTCTGGAAATCGCGCAGCCGCACACCCAGGGCCTGGTAGGTCTGCAGGAACTCATGCGCCATGGTGCCGATGGGCACCAGGCCCAGGTCACGCGCCAGCAGCACGTTGCTGGTGCCCCTGAAGTATTCGGGCACCTCGCGCTGCAGCGTGGCCACCACCTCGCGGTGCCAATCGCCCGAGAAGCGCCGGCGCACGCCGAAATCGAAGAACTCGAAGGGGTTGCGGCGGCGGGGCTCCTGGCTGAAGGCACGCAGCAGGGCCACCTTGTCGGCCAGGCGCTGGCGGCCCTCGGCCAGCGCCGGAGCCTGGTCGAAGCGGCGGAAATAGAGCTCGTTGACGATGGCCAGCACATGGATCTCGAAGGCCATCACATGCACCTGCGGGCCACGCGCCACGATCTCCAGCGTGCCGGCGTTGTCGCGCACCTCGATGAAGTCGCGCTGGAACTGGAAGATGCGCAGAAAGTCGACGAAGTCGGTCTTGATGAAGCGCAGGCCACGCAGATAGGCCAGCTCGTCGGGCTGGAAGCGCAGGGTGCAGAGGTGGTCCAGCTGCTCGTTGAGCTCGCCGATCAGGTGGGTGAGCGGGTAGTCACGTGCATTGCGGCAGATGAAGACGTATTCGGCCTGCGTCTGCGGGTGGCGGTGCAGCATGGCCTGCCACATCGTGAACTTGTAGAGATCGGTCTCCAGCAGGCTGCGGATGACAGGTTGCATGGTGGCAAGAGGCAACGGATCCGCCGCCGGTAGGGCACTCAGGCCAGTATAGGAGCGCCCCCACCACCGCCGGATGCGGGCTTGCACGATGCACCGGCGTGATCTGCCGGCCCTGGAACGGCCCGGCCCGTGCGCCGGCCCCTATCCCGATCGGAGTGAGCCAGTCACCCGCCGGCCTCGGCCTCGCGCCAATCTATGAACGTCGGCTGTTCAACAACAGCAAAGGCAGCAACGAGCCCAGGCCCGCCATCGCAAGCCAACTCAAGCGAAGCCGGCCCGGGTCGATAACCAGGCATCCAACCGCCGCACCTCGTCACGCCATGCCCTTGATCGTCCGTGTCGCCCTCCTGGCCTGGCTGGCAGGCGCCGTCGGCGCCTGCGCCCAGACCAGCCTGCGCGCGCAGGAGATCGCCCAGTGCCTGCCGCAGGAGGTGGCCACCTGGGGTGATGGCCAGGACCGGCCGGCCGTGGCCAGCCAGCTGCTGCTGGCCTACCGGCACGACGGGGCGCCGGCCTGGTTCGGCGCCACCCAGGTGCTGGGCATGGTGCAGCGCGCGGCCCAGGCCTGGTCGGACTGCGGTATCGGCGTCCAGGTGCAGGCGCTGGAGCCTGGCGCACGGGTGCCACCCGGCGCGGTGCTGGTGCTGTGGAGCGACACCGCGGCCAGCGGCAACTTCGGCCTGGCCAACCTGCGCACCCACAGCCTGGCGCTGGGGCCGGCGGCCTTCCGGCTGCTGAACCAGCGCAACCCGGCCCATCCGGCGGCCGACACCCTGCAGATGGTGGTGTCGCACGAGATGGGCCATTTCTTCGGCCTGATGGCCCACTCGCGCCGCTGCGTGGACGTGATGAGCTACTACGACAACGGCAAGGGTGAGCGCTGCTTCACCCGCGACGGACCGATGCCGGCCACCCGCGGCGACTACCGCGCCCTGCTGCCCACCGCCTGCGACATTGCACGCTGCCGGGCGCTGAACAGCACGCCGCTGGCGCTGGGCCGGCGCTGAGGCAGGGTCGGCTGGGCGACAGCGCCCGGCAGCGCAGCCGGCGTAGGCTGGGGGCCCACCACGGACGTGCCCCACCATGACCGACTACAGCGACTACAAGACCCTGCAGGTGCAGTGCACCCAGGGCGTGGCCCGCGTCACCCTGGACAACGGCCCCATCAACCTGCTGGACAAGCCGCTCTTCAAGGAACTGCTGCGCCTCACCGACCAGCTGGCTGCCGACGACCGCGTGCGCGTGGTGCTGCTGTGCTCGGCCAACCCCGATTTTTTCATCGCCCACTTCGACGTCGGCCTGATCCTGAAATTCCCGGCCGACCCACCGCTGCCGGATGCACCACTGTCGCCGTTCCACCGCATGGCCGAGGCCTGGCGCACCATGCCCAAGGCCACCATCGCGGTGGTGGAAGGCCGCGCGGGCGGTGGTGGCAGCGAGATCGCGCTGAGCTGCGACATGCGCTTTGCGCTGCGCGGGCGGGCGGTGTTCAACCAGCCCGAGGTGGCGCTGGGCATCCTGCCCGGTGGGTCGGGCACGGTGCGGCTGTCACGCCTGCTGGGCCGCAGCCGCGCGCTGGAGGTGGTGCTGGGCTGCGACGACGTGGACGCCGACCTGGCCGAGCGCTGGGGCTGGGTGAACCGCACGCTGGACGCCGAAACGCTGTGGCCGCATGTCGAGCGGCTGGCCGCCCGCATCGCCAGTTATCCGCCGCATGCCGTGGCCGCCGCCAAGGCCAGCGTGCTGCGGGCCGAACAGGGCGTGGCTTCCGACCTGCAGGCCGAGGGCGCGGCGTTCCAGGGCACGCTGTCGGGGCCCGGCACCCGTGCGGCGATGGAGGGCTTCCTGGCCCGCGGTGGGCAGACACCCGCGGGTGAAGGCCGCCTGGGTGCGCTATGCGGCGCGCTGCACGGCGCCGAGCCGGCCGCCTGATCAGTCGGGCTTGATCCTGGCGCGGGCCACCACGGCCTTCCAGCGCTGCTGCTCCAGGGCGATGAACTTGGCGAAGTCGGCCGGGCTGCCACCCACGCCGATGGCCGAATCGGCGGCCAGCTTGTCATGCGCCGCGGGCAGCTTCATCGCCGTGGCGGCGGCAGCGGCCAGCTTGTCGATGGCCGGCTGCGCCATCGACGACGGGGCCAGGATGCCGTACCACTGCGTCATCTCGAAGCCCGGGTAGCCCTGCTCGGCCACCGTGGGCACGTCGGGCAGCTGGGGGATGCGCTGGGGCGTGCCGGTGGCGATGCAGCGCAGCTTGCCGGTCTTGATGAACTGCATCACCGCCGGCGCGCCCACCGAGGCGGCGTCCAGCCGGCCGGCCAGCAGGTCGGTCAGCTGCGGGCCGGTGCCGCGGTAGGGCACATGCACCATGAAGACCTCGCTGGCCATCTTCAGGTATTCCATCGCCAGGTGGCCGGCGCTGCCGTTGCCGGCCGAGCCGTAGTTCAGCCGGCCCGGGTTCTTCTTGGCGTGGGCGATGAACTCCTTCAGGTTGTTCACCGGCAGGTCGGGCCGCACCAGGTAGAGGCTGGGCACCTTGGCCAGCAGCGACACCGGCTTGAAGTCCTTCACCGGGTCGTAGGGCAGCTTGTCGAAGATGTAGGGGTTCACCGCCAGCGTGCCGATGTGGCCCAGCACGATGGTGTGCTGGTCGTCGGCGCGCGCCACCTCCTGCATTGCCACGTTGCCGGCAGCGCCGGGCTTGTTGTCCACGTAGACCGACTGGCCCAGCAGCTTGGCCAGTTCAAACGCCGCCGTGCGGGCCACGATCTCCGAGCTGCCGCCAGGCGCAAACGGCACGACAAAGCGGATGGGCTTGCTGGGCCAGGCCTGGGCCTGCGCGACGGCCAGTCCTGGCAGGGCCAGGCCGGCGGCCGCAGCGGTGCCCAGGGTGTTGAAACGGCGGCGGCTGAGTGGGGTGGGGTTCAGGTCAGGCATGACCGCATCCTACGCGCCAGGGCCTGGCCGGTCCGCCTGTCGAACCGGTCAGGCGGAACATGGCCTGGGCGGCTGGCGCGCGCCGCCTCTGGCTGGCGGCAAGGCCGGCGCCGGGGCCGTCACTTGCCCGTGGCCGACCCGGTGGCCATGCCCGCCACACCACCGTAGGCGGCGCCGATGAACGGGATGGCGGCGTCCAGCTTCAGCAGGGCCGAGACGATGGCCGGGCGCAGCAGCTCCAGCGCCTGGTCGCGGGCCAGATCGGTGCTGCGCAGGGCCTGGTTGAAAGCAGCCACATAGGCCGGCATGGCGCGTGGCTCGACACCCGACAAGTCCATCACCAGGATGGGCGTGCGCTGGCGCGTGGCCTGCAGGCGCTCACGCAGGTTCTGGCTCAGCGGCAGGCGGGACGACACCAGGAAGGGGCCCGTGCCCGCCAGCGCACCGCGCACGGCCGCCTGGCCATCGACCAGGGCCTGGGCCGTCACCAGGTACTCGGCCGCGGCGTTGAAGTCGTAGGGGCGCTGCAGCTCCGACACGGCCGGCCTGGGGCTGGTGGCCGGGATCAGGAACAGGTTGAGCGCGCGGCGGCGCACCGTGGCCGAGGGGCTGGCCTCGGTGGGCAGGGCACGCAGCTCGCGCAGCAGGGCGGCCAGGTTGTCGTGGGCACGGCTGTAACTGTGGTTGGCACCGGCATACCCGGCGCCGCCGATGTCACCCACCAGCACATAGGTGAGCAGGGCGGGTGGAACCGCGCCTGGCACCGTGGTGTCAGGGCCGCTGAGGTTGCGCCAGCCGGCCAGCTCAGGGCGCTGGGAACCAGGCACGCCTCCGACCACGGCACCGGCGATCGCCGCATTCTTCCGGTCACCTGCCACGACTCCCAGCAGTGCACCCACGGCGGCCCCGACAGCCACAGGCTCACTCTGCTGCCCCGTGCTGCTGCCCTGGGCCGGCGGGTCCTTGGCCGTGGGCTGGGTGACGCAGCCCGCCAGCACCAGCAGCAGCGCCAGGCCGGCCAGCCGGCGCAGGGTGGCGTGCCGGTTCATGCGTCGTCCCCACCGCCGTGCGGGCCACGGCGCGCCTGGTGCTTGCTGATGCCCCAGCCGGCCAGGCCGGAGACGATGGCCACCAGGCCGATGAGGTTGGCGAACTCCTTGGGCTTGACCTCGGCCGTGAGCAGGCTGACGCCGAAGTAGGCCAGCAGCCCGCCGCCCAGCGTCATCAACGCCACCCAGAAGAAACTGCGCACCCCGGTCTCCCGCCAACGCTGCCGGTCGTGGGCAGCGTGGGAACTTTACCCGCGGCCGTGCTCTGGTGTGCAGATCACAAGGCCGGGTGCCGCCGGTGGAAATCGGTGGCCTGCTGGAAGGCGTGACCGGCACGCACCAGCAGGGCCTCGTCCAGATGGCGCCCCACCAGCTGGAAGCCGATCGGCATGCCGGCCGGGGTGAAGGCGCCGGGCAGGGTGATGGTGGGGCTGCCCGACATGTCGAAGGGCGCGGTGTAGCGCAGCACGTCGTCGATGCCGCTGGGCGTGTTGAAGATCGCGTCCAGCTGCGCCGCCGAGGGGTTGCCGAAGGGATGCACCGGCACCAGCAGCAGGTCCACCGTCTGGAACAGCTTGCGCAGCGCGCCCTTGAACACCAGGCGCGCCTGCTCGATCCGCATCAGGTCCAGCCCGCGCACACCATGGCCCTGGTCGATCAGCGCGGCCAGCACCGGGCCGTACTCGGCGGCGCGTGCGGGGTAGGTGGCGGCATGGGCGATGGCCGTCTCCACCGCACACACGGTTTCCCAGTCCAGGTACATGGCGGCAATGCCGGCCGGCAGCTGCACCGTCTGCAGCTGCGCCCCCAGGCCGGTGAACACCCGCCCCACCTCGGCCAGCATGGCCAGGGTGCCCGGCTCGCAGACGCTGTCGGTGAACCCGGGGTCGATGCCGATGCGCAGGCCACGCACCCCCGCCTCCAGGCCGGCCAGGTAGTCGGGCACATCGGCTTCCAGCGTGGTCGGGTCCAGCGGGTCCACACCGGCCATGGCGCCCAGCATGGCGCCGGCGTCGGCGGCGCTGCGTGTCATCGGGCCCACATGGTCCAGGCTGTCGGCCAGCGGCAGCACGCCGTGGCGGCTGACCCGGCCCCAGGTGGGTTTCAGCCCGGTGATGCCGTTGGCGCCCGAGGGGAAGCGGATCGAGCCGCCGGTGTCGGTGCCGATGCTGCCGACGCACAGGCCCGCCGCGGTGGCCACGCCCGAGCCGCTGGACGAGGCGCCGGCCCAGTGGTCGGCATGCCAGGGGTTCTGCGGCACCGGCAGCGAGGGGTGGTGCACCGAGAACGCACCTTCGGTCATGTGCAGCTTGCCCAGCATCACCGCGCCGGCCTCGAAGAGCTTGCGCACCACGGTGGCGTCTTCGGTGGGCACGTTGTCCCGCAAGATGGCGCTGCCCCAGGTGGTGCGCACACCGGCGGTGTTGCACAGGTCCTTGATGCCGATGGGCACGCCGTGCATGGGCCCGCGGAACTGGCCGCGCTGCATCTCGGCCTCGGCCTGGCGCGCCTGGGCCAGGGCCAGCTCGGGTGTGACGGTGAGGTAGCTGTGCAGGCCGCCGTCCAGCCGGCCGATGCGGTCGAGCAGGGCCTGGGTCACCTCCACCGGCGAGAGGCGGCCGGCACGGTAGGCGCTGGCCAGGTCGGTGATGCCGGCAAAGGGCAGATCGGGCAGGGCGGGCGGTGGTGTGGTGGCCATGGATGCTTTCCTTGGAAAATATCGAGCCATCCTAGCCGCCACCGCGGCCCACCGTCAACCGGGGTGTTCAGCCCTGCTTGCGCAACACCATCTGGGTGCAGCGGAACAGCGCCAGCGTCTTGCCGCTCTCGCGGTGGCTGACCACCGCATCCCAGACCTGGGTGCTGCCGCCCAGGTGCACGGCGGTGGCCACGCACAGCAGCGTGCCATCGCGGGCGGTGCCCAGGTGGTTGCTCTTGAGTTCGATGGTGGTGAAACCGCTGGCGCCGGCGGGCAGGTTGGCCAGGCAGCCATACCCGCAGCAGGTGTCGGCCAGGGTGACGATGGCGCCGGCATGCAGATAGCCGTTGGCGGCCATCAGCTGCGGCTGCACCGCCAGTTCGGCCTCGATCTGCCGGCCTTCGGCACGGGTGATCACCAGGCCCAGGTGGCCGGGCAGGCGGCCGGTGCCGCGGGCATTGAAGTCGTCGGGGGTGAGCACGGCGGCCGGCATGGTGGCTGGATCAGAGGTCGAAGTCGTAATCCACCGTCAGCGGCGCGTGGTCGCTGAACTTCTGGTCCTTGTAGATGGATGCGCACCGGGCCATCGCCGCCAGGCCGGGTGTGGCCAGGTGGTAGTCCAGGCGCCAGCCCACGTTGTTGGCATAGGCCTGGCCGCGGTTGCTCCACCATGTGTAGCAGGCATCGGTGGTGTCGGGCTGCAGCTTGCGGTAGACATCCACCAGGCCGCCATCGCCGAGCAGCCTGGTCATCCAGGCGCGCTCCTCGGGCAGGAACCCCGAGTTCTTCTGGTTGCTGCGCCAGTTCTTCAGGTCGGCCTGCTGGTGGGCGATGTTGATGTCGCCCACCAGGACGAACTCGCGCTGCTGCTTGAGCGCCAGCAGATAGGGGTAGACCACGTCCAGGAAGCGGAACTTGGCGGCCTGCCGCTCCTCGCCCGACGAGCCGCTGGGAAAGTAGCAGCTGATGATGCTGAGCTGGCGCTGCGGCGTGTCGAAGCGGCACTCCACGTAACGGCCCTCGGCGTCGAAGAAGGCGTCGCCCAGGCCGACCACCACGGCGCTGGGCGTCTTGCGGCTGTACAGGCCCACGCCCGAATAGCCCTTCTTGTCGGCGAAGTGGAAATAGCCCGGCATGCCACCCACGGTTTCGAAGCGGTCGGCCAGGTCGGCGGCCTGGGCCTTGACCTCCTGCACGCCCATACAATCCGCGCCCGTCTGCGCCGCCCATTCTATGAAGCCCTTGCTTGCGGCCGAGCGGATGCCGTTCAGGTTGAGCGTGACCAGTCGAAATGCCAAGGGATCTCCATGAACCAGCCCACCCAGCCCACCGCCGCCAACCTGCTGGCGCAGGACTTCGTGCAGTTTGCCGTCGAGGCGGGGGTGTTGCGCTTTGGTGAATTCAAGACCAAGGCCGGGCGGCTGTCACCCTACTTCTTCAATGCCGGCCTGTTCGATGACGGCGCCAAGCTGGGGCGCCTCGCCGGATTCTATGCACGCTGCCTGCTGGCGTCGGGCCTGCAGTTCGACATGCTGTTCGGCCCGGCCTACAAGGGCATCCCGCTGGCCGCGGCGGTGGCGGTGGAGCTGGCGCGACTGGGCCGCAATGTGCCGTTCGCCTACAACCGCAAGGAGGCCAAGGACCATGGCGAAGGGGGCACCCTGGTGGGCGCGCCGGTGCGCGGACGGGTGTTGATCATCGACGACGTGATCTCCGCCGGCACCTCGGTGCGGGAGTCCATCGCCATGATCCGCGGCGCCGGTGCCACGCCCTGCGCGGTGGTGATCGCCCTCGACCGGCAGGAGAAGGCCGGTGAGGCGGGCCAGGACAGCGCCTGGTCGGCGGTGCAGGAAGTGCGTGAACAACTGAAACTGGATGTTGCGTCGATTGCGACGCTGGCCGACCTGCTGCAGTATCTGCAGTCGACCGGCACGGCCGAGCTGGCGCAGCACCTGCCCCGTGTGCAGGCCTACCGTGATCGATACGGAGTCTGATTCCATGGTGCTGCGGTCTGCGTGGGTTGCCTGCCTGGCGCTGTGTGCGCTGGTGTCGCCGAGGGAGGCAGCCGCCCAGGGCCAGGCGCCATCGGCTGCCGGCATCTACACCTGCGTCGATGGCCAGGGCCGCAAGCTCACCTCCGACCGGCCCATCGCCGACTGCGTGAACCGCGAGCAGCGGGTGCTGAACAAGGACGGCTCGGTACAGCGTGTGCTGCCACCCACGCTGACGGCCGAGGAGCGCGCCGAGCGCGAGGCCGCCCAGCGCAAGGCCGAGCTGGCCCGCGCCGCCCAGGCCGACGCGGTGCGCCGCGACCGCAACCTGATGGCGCGCTATCCCAACGAAGCCACCCACAACAAGGCCCGCGAGGCGGCGCTGGACACCGTGCGCGTGGCCATGAAGGCGTCTGAATTGCGGGTGAAGGAACTGGCCAACGAGCGCAAGCCGCTGCTGGACGAGGCCGAGTTCTACAAGGGCCGCAACGTGCCGCCCCGGCTCAAGCAGCAGCTGGATGCCAACGATGCCGCGGTGGCGGCGCAGCGGCAGTCGGCCGCCAACCAGGAACTGGAGCTGGCGCGCATCAACCGGCTCTACGACGCCGAGCTCGACCGCCTGCGCCGGCTGTGGGCCGGCGCGCTGCCGGGCTCGCTGCCGCCGGCCACCGCCAGCCTCAGCCCAGCCGCGCCTTCAGCAACGCGTTGACCTGGGCCGGGTTGGCCTTGCCACGGCTGGCCTTCATCACCTGGCCCACCAGGGCGTTGAAGGCCTTGTCCTTGCCGGCGCGGTATTCGTCGATGGACTTCTGGTTGTCGGCCAGCACCGCGTCGACGATGGCCTGCAGCGCACTGCTGTCGTCCATCTGCTTCAGGCCCTTGGCCTCGATCAGCGCGTCCACGCTGGTCGATTCGCCCAGCCACAGCGCATCGAACACCTGGCGCGCGGCGCTGTGGCTGATGCTGCCGTCCTGGATGCGGCCGATCAGCGCGGCCAGCGTGGCGGCGTCCACCGGGCTGGCGGTGATGGCCTTGCCTTCGGCGTTCAGCCGCTTGCTGACCTCGCCCATCAGCCAGTTGGCCACCAGCTTGGGCTGCCCGCAGCCGTCACGCGCGGCCTCGTAGAAGCGCGCCAGCGGCAGGCTCTGGGTCATCATGGCCGCGTCGTAGGCCGGCAGGCCGTCGGCGTCCTGGAAGCGCTGGGCCATGGCCGCCGGCAGCTCGGGCAGGCTGGCGCGCACCTGCTCCACCCATTCAGGCGCGATCACCAGCGGCGGCAGGTCGGGGTCGGGGAAGTAGCGGTAGTCGTGCGCGTCTTCCTTGGTGCGCATGGACCGCGTCTCGCCGGTGTCGGGGTTGAACAGCACCGTGGCCTGCTGGATCGCCAGGCCATCTTCGATCTGGTCGATCTGCCACTGGATCTCGTAGTCGATGGCCTGCTGCATGAACCGGAACGAGTTCAGGTTCTTGATCTCGCGCCGGGTGCCGAAGGGCGCGCCGGGCCGGCGCACCGACACGTTGGCATCGCAGCGGAAGCTGCCCTCCTGCATGTTGCCGTCGCAGATGCCCAGCCACACCACCAGGGCGTGCAAGGCCTTGGCGTACTCCACCGCCTCGGCACTGCTGCGCATGTCGGGCTCGGTGACGATCTCCAGCAGCGGCGTGCCGGCGCGGTTCAGGTCGATGCCGGTCTGGCCGGCGTAGTCCTCATGCAGGCTCTTGCCGGCGTCTTCCTCAAGGTGGGCACGGGTCAGGTGCACCGTCTTGCGCTGCTCGCCCAGCAGAAAGCTGATGGCACCGCCCTGCACCACCGGCGTCTCGTACTGGCTGATCTGGTAGCCCTTGGGCAGATCGGGGTAGAAGTAGTTCTTGCGCGCGAAGATCGACAGCGGCGCCACCTTGGCGCCCACCGCCAGGCCCAGGCGGATGGCGCGGTCCACCGCGGCGCGGTTCATCACCGGCAGGGTGCCGGGCAGGGCCAGGTCGACCGCGCAGGCTTGCGTGTTGGGCGCCGCGCCGAAGGCGGTGCTGGCGCCGGAGAAGATCTTGCTGACGGTGGACAGCTGGGCGTGGGTTTCCAGGCCGATGACGACCTCGTAGCCGCGGATCAAGGGGCCGGTCATGTCAGAAGCCCTCCGGCGCTTGCTGGTGCCAGTCGGTGGCCTGCTGCAGCGCATGCGCAGCATGCAGCAGCTGGCCTTCGGCGAAGTAGTTGCCGATCAGCTGCAGCCCCACCGGCATGCCGTGGGCGCCCAGGCCGGCCGGCACGCTCATGCCGGGCAGGCCGGCCAGGCTGGCGGGCAGGGTGAAGATGTCGGCCAGGTAGGCCTGCAGCGGGTCGGCCCCCTGCTCGCCGATCTTCCAGGCCACACTGGGCGCCACCGGGCCGGCGATCAGGTCGCATTGCTGGAAGCAGGCCTGGAAGTCGTCGGCGATCATGCGGCGCAGCTTCTGGGCCTGCAGGTAGTAGGCGTCGTAGTAGCCATGGCTGAGCACATAGGTGCCGATCATGATGCGGCGCTTGACCTCGGGCCCGAAGCCCTCGGCCCGGCTCTTCTTGTACATGTCCAGCAGGTCGGCATAGTGGGCGGCGCGGTGGCCGAACTTCACGCCGTCGAAGCGGCTCAGGTTGGAGCTGGCCTCGGCCGGGGCGATGATGTAGTACACCGGGATGGACAGTTCGGTGCGGGGCAGGCTCACGTCGACCAGGCTGGCCCCCAGCTTCTCCAGCTCGGCCAGGGCACTGCGCACGGCGGCATCCACATCGCCGGCCAGGCCGGCGGGGAAGAACTCCCGGGGCAGGCCGATGCGCAGGCCGGCCAGCGGGCGGCCGGCACTGGCGCCTTCGCGCGGCTGCAGCATCTGGGCGTGGAAATCCTGCGCCGGGCGCTGGGCGCTGGTGGCGTCCAGCGGATCGAAGCCGCTCATGGCCGACAGCAGCAAGGCGCAATCCTCGGCGCTGCGGGCGATGGGGCCGGCCTGGTCCAGGCTGGAGGCGAAGGCGATCATGCCGTAGCGGCTGCACACGCCATAGGTGGGCTTGATGCCGGTGGTGCCGGTGAAGCTGGCGGGCTGGCGGATGGAGCCGCCGGTGTCGGTGCCGGTGGCCGCCGGCAACAGGCGTGCGGCCACGGCCGCGGCGCTGCCGCCCGACGAGCCACCCGGCACACGCGCCATGTCCCAGGGGTTGTGGGCGGCACCGAAGGCCGAGTTCTCGTTGCCCGAGCCCATGGCGAACTCGTCGCAGTTCAGCTTGCCCAGGCTGATGGCGCCGGCGGCCGACAGCCGCGCCACCACGGTGGCATCGAAGGGGCTGCGGTAGCCCGCCAACATCTTGCTGCCGGCGGTGGTGGGCAGGGCGGCGGTGACGAAGATGTCCTTGTGGGCGATGGGCACGCCCAGCAGCGGCGCTGCCTCGCCGGCAGCGCGGCGGGCGTCGGCGGCACGCGCCGCGGCGGTGGCGCCCTCGGCGTCCACCGCCAGGAAGGCGCCCAGCGCCTGCTGCTGGCCGATGCGACCCAGCAGGTGCTGGGTCAGCTCCAGGCTGGAGACGGACTTGTCGGCCAGGGCACCGGCCAGCGCCGCCACGCCCAGATCATGCAGCGCCGCGCTCATTCGATCACCTTGGGCACGAGGAACAGGCCGTCTTCCACCGCCGGGGCGCTGCGCTGGTTGGCGCTGCGGTTGTCGGGCTCGGTGACCACGTCGTCACGCAGGCGCAGCTGCACCGCCTGGATGGCCGACAGCGGCGTGTACAGCGGCTCGATGCCGGCGGTGTCGACGGCGCCCATCTGTTCGACGATGCCGAAGAAGTCGTTGAGCTGCTTGAGCATCTCCGGCGCTTCGGCAGCGGAGAGTTCAAGCCGGGCCAGGTGCGCGATGCGGCTGGTGTCCTGCGGGGTCAAGGCCATGGGGAAGAGGTGTCCGGCAGCGGGTTCCCGAAGGCAGGAACACCGGGGTGATGGGGTATTATCTATGGTTATCCAGTAGCCCAGACGCCACTGCCAGCCGCTGCAACACGCAGTGTGCGGGCGCTGGTCGCCAGCAGCGCTGCCCCCCATTTCCAGAGCCCCGGCCCGCCGGCGCTGACCGCGAGCCGAGCCCGCCCCAAGACAACCCACAACCGCCACGTCCTGAGGCCGCCCTGCCCGGGCCCCCGCCGGGGCAGCGGCGGCCACCCGACCCCGGTTGCCAGACTGTTTGACGCCCCATGTACGGATCCCTGCGCCGCTACTTCTCCACCGACCTCGCCATTGACCTGGGCACCGCCAACACGCTGATCTATGTGCGTGGCAAGGGCATCGTGCTCGACGAACCCTCGGTCGTCTCCATCCGCCACGAAGGCGGGCCGCAAGGCAAGAAGACCATCCAGGCCGTGGGCAAGGAAGCCAAGGCCATGCTCGGCAAGGTGCCCGGCAACATCGAGGCCATCCGGCCGATGAAGGACGGCGTGATCGCCGACTTCACTGTCACCGAGCAGATGCTCAAGCAGTTCATCAAGATGGTGCACCCGCAGTCCATCCTGCGGCCCAGCCCACGCATCATCATCTGCGTGCCCTGCGGCAGCACCCAGGTGGAGCGGCGTGCCATCCGTGAATCGGCCTTGGGCGCCGGCGCCAGCGATGTCTACCTGATCGAGGAGCCCATGGCCGCCGCCATCGGCGCCGGCCTGCCGGTGAGCGAGGCCTCGGGCTCGATGGTGGTCGACATCGGCGGTGGCACCACCGAGGTGGGTGTGATCTCGCTGGGCGGCATGGTCTACAAGGGCTCGGTCCGCGTGGGCGGCGACAAGTTCGACGAAGCCATCATCAACTACATCCGCCGCAATTACGGCATGCTGATCGGCGAGCCCACCGCCGAGCTGATCAAGAAGAGCATCGGCAGCGCCTTCCCCGGCAGCGAGGTCAAGGAGATCGAGGTCAAGGGCCGCAACCTGAGCGAAGGTGTGCCACGCAGCTTCACCATCAGCAGCAACGAGATCCTCGAGGCCCTGACCGACCCGCTGAACCAGATCGTCAGCGCGGTGAAGAACGCGCTGGAGCAGACCCCGCCCGAGCTGGGTGCCGACATCGCCGAGCGCGGCATGATGCTGACCGGCGGCGGCGCCCTGCTGCGCGATCTGGATCGCCTGCTGGCCGAAGAGACCGGCCTGCCGGTGCTGGTGGCCGAAGACCCGCTGACCTGCGTGGTGCGCGGCTGCGGCATGGCGCTGGAGCGCATGGAAGGCCGCGGCTCGATCTTCACCTCCGAGTAAGCGGCCATGGTCTGTCTGCGGGCCGGCGCATCCTGGATGCAGCCGGCCTTCGTGCTTCAGACCTGCCGCTGATCCACCATGGCCCTGGGCACCATCGACCGCACGCCGCCGCCGTTCTTCCGGCAGGGGCCGTCGGCGCTGACCAAGCTGGCGCTGTTCTCGGCGCTGGCCATCTTCCTGATGGCGGCCGACACCCGCTGGCGGCTCACCCAGCCGCTGCGCAGCGCGGTGGCCACCGCCCTGCTGCCGCTGCAGCAGACCTTGCAGGTGCCGGTGACCCTGCTGGAGAACGGCCTGAGCTACCTGCAAGGCATCAAGGACGCGCAGACCCGCGAGGCCGCCGCCCGCGCGCAGCTGGCCAGGCAGAGCGAGCGTGCCGCCCGCACCGAGCAGCTGGCCGCCGAGAACGAGCGCCTGCGTGCCCTGCTGGCGCTGCAGCCGGCGCTGCAGGTGCGCAGCATCGCGGCCGAGCTGCTGTACGAGGCGGGTGATCCGTATTCGCGCAAGATCTTCATCAACCGCGGCGCCCGCCAGGGTGTGGTGGCCGGGGCACCGGTGGTCAACGAGGCCGGCGTGCTGGGCCAGGTGACCGAGGTGTATCCGCTCTCCGCCGTGGTCACCCTGCTGACCGACCGCGACGCCGCCATTCCCGTGCTCAACACCCGCACCCAGCAGCGGGGTGCGGCCTTCGGCGGCGCCGAGGGCGGCACGGCGCTGGAGCTGCGCTTCATGGCCGCCAATGCCGACGTGCAGGCCGGTGATGCACTGACCACCAGCGGTGTCGATGGCGTCTACCCACCCGGCCTGCCGGTGGCCAGGGTGGCGCAGGTGGAACGCCGCTCGGACGCCGGCTTCGCCCGCATCGTGCTGGCGCCCATGGTGGCCCTGGACAACCTGCGCCACATGCTGGTGCTGGAGCCGCTGGCCGTGCAGATGCCACCACGCCCGGCGGAGGCCGCAGCGTCGGCGCCCACAGGCGCCAAGGGCGGTGGGCGGGCCAGTGGCGCCGGCCGGCCCGGCGTGGCCGCCTCCGGCCAGGAGCTGGGCCGGTGATCATGGCGCGTGGCTCCGACCAGCTGCTGCTGCCGGTCAATCCCTTCTTCATCGCGCTCACCCTGCTGGGCGCGGTGCTGCTGGAGATGCTGCCGGGCGGCCGCCACCCCGCGGCGCCCGATCTGCTGGCCCTGGTGCTGGTGTTCTGGAACGTGCACCAGCCGCGGCGGGTGGGCGTGGGCGTGGCCTTCGCCTTCGGCCTGGTGATGGACGTCCACCAGGGCGCGGTGCTGGGCCAGCACGCCCTGGCCTACACCCTGCTGAGCTACCTGGCCATCACCGTGCACCGCCGCGTGCTGTGGTTCAGCCTGCCGTCCCAGGCCCTGCATGTGCTGCCGGTGTTCTTTGCCGCGCATGCGGTGGCGATGGTGGCGCGGCTGGCGGCCGGCGGCATGTTCCCGGGCTGGATGGTGCTGCTGGCGCCGGTGTTCGAGGCCCTGCTGTGGCCGGTGGTGGTGCTGCTCTTGCTCGCCCCCCAGCGCCGCGCCCCCGATCCGGACAAGAATCGTCCTCTCTGACGGGCAGACACCGGGCATGGCTGAACTCAAGAACCTCGAACGCGACCTCGACCGGTTCAACACCCGGCTGCTGGTGGCGTCGCTGTTCGTGCTGCTGTGCTTCGGCCTGCTGGGCTGGCGCCTGGTGGTGCTGCAGGTGGTGCGGCACGAAGAGCTGGCGCTGCAGGCCGAGGCCAACCGCATCGCGGTGCTGCCGGTGGTGCCCAACCGCGGCCTCATCGTCGACCGCAACGGCGTGGTGCTGGCCACCAACTACTCGGCCTACACGCTGGAGATCACGCCGTCGCGCGTGCAGGGCGAACTGGACACGGTGATCGACGGCCTGGCCCAGGTGCTGCACATCGAGCAGCGCGACCGCCGCCGCTTCAAGCGCCTGCAGGACGAGAGCAAGCGCTTCGAATCCCTGCCCATCCGCACCAAGCTGACGGACGAGGAAGTGGCCCGCTTCATGGCCCAGCGCTACCGCTTCCCCGGCGTGGACGTGCGCGCGCGCCTGTTCCGCAGCTACCCGGCGGGCGAGGTGGGCAGCCATCTGATCGGCTACATCGGCCGCATCAACACCGCCGAGAAGAAGGCGATGGAGGACTGGGACGACGAGCTGCTGGCCAACTACCGCGGCACCGAGGTCATCGGCAAGCTGGGCCTGGAGCAGCGCTACGAGCGCGAGCTGCACGGCACCACCGGCTTCGAGGAAGTGGAGACCTCGGCCGGCGGCCGCGCCGTGCGGCGGCTGCGGACCCACCCCGCCACGCCGGGCAACACCCTGGTGCTGTCCATCGACATCAAGCTGCAGGCCCTGGTGGAACAGATGTTCGGCGACCGGCGTGGTGCCCTGGTGGCCATCGACCCACGCAACGGCGAGGTGCTGGCCTTCGTCAGCAAGCCCAGCTTCGACCCCAACCTGTTCGTCGACGGCATCGATGTGGAGAACTGGCGCGCGCTCAACGAAAGCATCGACAAGCCGCTGCTGAACCGCGCGCTGCGCGGCACCTACCCGCCGGGCAGCACCTTCAAGCCCTTCATGGCCATGGCCGCGCTCAGCAGCGGCAAGCGCGGGCCGGGCACCATCATCCACGACGGCGGCAGCTTCAACTTCGGCGGCCATGAGTTCCGCAGCCACGGCGACCACGGCCTGGGCCCGGTGGACATGCGGCGCTCCATCGTGCAGAGCAGCAACGTCTACTACTACTCGCTGGCCAACGAGATGGGCGTGGACCTGATGCACGCGCAGCTGCTGCCCTTCGGCTTCGGCCGCAAGACCGACATCGACCTGGACGGCGAAGTCACCGGCCTGCTGCCCAGCACCGCCTGGAAGAAGCGTGCCTACAAGCGGCCCGAGCAGCAGAAGTGGTATGCCGGCGAGACCATCTCGCTGGGCATCGGCCAGGGCTACAACAACTTCACCATGCTGCAGCTGGCCAGCGCCACCGCCACCCTGGTGGCGGGTGGCCAGCGCTTCGAGCCCCGCCTGGTGCGCGAGATCCGCAACGTGGTCACCCAGCAGGCCACGCCGGTGGCCGGCCAGGCGCTGGCGCCGCTGCCGCTCAAGCCCGAGCATGTGGCCCTGGTGATGGGCGCCATGCACGGCGTGACGCAGGAAGGCACCAGCACACGCGTGTTTGCCGGCGCGCCGTACAAGTCGGGCGGCAAGACCGGCACGGCCCAGGCCGTGGGCGTGCGCGCCAACGAGAAATACAACGCCTCCCGGCTGTCGGAGTTCCAGCGCGACCACTCGCTCTACACCGCCTTCGCCCCGCTGGAATCGCCGGCCATCGCGCTGGCGGTGGTCGTGGAGAACGCGGGCTTCGGCGCCGCCGCGGCCGCCCCGATTGCACGCCGGGTGTTCGACTACCTGCTGCACGGCCAGTGGCCCAGCGAGGACGACATGGCCGCCACCCGCGAAGGCCGCAGCGTGGCCCCCAGCGGCACGCCGCGCCGGGCCGACGAGGTGCCGCTGGGTGAGCTGGGCCTGCCGGCCGGCGCCCAGGCCGCCGCCGCCCCACCCGCCGGCGTGCAGACCACGGCGCTGGCCCCACCCAGCCCCGCACCGGCCAGCCCGGCGCGCGCCACACCATGATCGCCGTCGTCGACCGCCCCTCGCTGTGGCTGCGCCTCAAACCCATCGTCAGCGGCTTCGACGGGCCGCTGCTGCTGGTGGTGCTGGCTCTGGCTGCGCTGGGCATGGTGACCATGTACTCGGTGGGCTACGACCATGGCACACGCTTTGTCGACCACGGCCGCAACATGCTGCTGGCGGCGGTGCTGATGTTCGTGGTGGCCCAGGTGCCGCCGCAGCGGCTGATGGCGGTGGCCGTGCCGCTGTACACCGTGGGCGTGCTGCTGCTGGTGGCCACGGCGCTGTTCGGCATCACCAAGAAGGGCGCCACGCGCTGGCTGAACCTGGGCGTGGTGATCCAGCCCAGCGAGTTGCTGAAACTGGCCACGCCGCTGATGCTGGCCTGGTGGTTCCAGCGGCGCGAAGGCCAGCTGCGCTGGACCGACTTTGCGGTGGCCGCCGTGCTGCTGCTGCTGCCGGTGGGCCTGGTCGCCAAGCAGCCCGACCTGGGCACCTCGCTGCTGGTGGCCGCAGGCGGGCTGTACGTGATCTTCTTCGCCGGCCTGAGCTGGCGGCTGATCGTGCCCCTGGTGCTGGCTGCGGCGCTGGGCCTGGTGGCCATCGTCGCCAGCGGTGACGCGCTGTGCCAGCCCGGGGTCGACTGGCAGGTGCTGCGTGACTACCAGAAGCAGCGCGTCTGCACCCTGCTCGACCCGACGCGGGATCCGCTGGGCAAGGGCTTCCACATCCTGCAGGGCATGATCGCCATCGGCTCGGGCGGGCTGACCGGCAAGGGCTTCATGAGCGGCACGCAGACGCACCTGGAGTTCATCCCCGAGCGCACCACCGATTTCATCTTCGCCGCCTTCTCCGAGGAGTTCGGCATGGCCGGCGTGGCCGCGCTGGTGCTGGGCTTCACCGTGCTGATCCTGCGCGGGCTGTGGATCGCCGCCTCGGCGCCCACGGTGTTCTCGCGCCTGCTGGCCGGTGCGCTGAGCCTGAGCTTCTTCACCTACGCCTTCGTCAACATGGGCATGGTCAGCGGCATCCTGCCGGTGGTGGGCGTGCCCCTGCCCTTCATCAGCTACGGCGGCACGGCGATGGTGACGCTGGGCGTGGCCCTGGGCATGCTGATGTCCATCGCCCGCAGCAGAGGCCTGATGCAGCGATGAGCCCGGACCTGAATCCCTTGTGTCCCACCCCGGTGGCCGTGGTCGGCATCGGCAACATGGGGCTGGGCATGGCACTGCGCCTGCGCGATGCCGGCCAGGCGGTGCGGGTGCACGACATCGATGCGGCACGCCATGCGCTGGCCGCGGCCGCCGGCGCAAGGCCCTGCGCCTCACCGGCCGAGGCCGCGGCCGGCTGCGCCCTGCTGATCGTGGCCGTGGTCGACGCGGTGCAGGCCGAGGCTGTGCTGTTCGGCGCGCATGGCGCGGCGGCCACGCTGGCACCCGGTGCCACGGTGCTGCTGTGCCCCACCATCGGCCCGCAGGATGTCGAATGGCTGGCCGCCCGCCTGGCCCAGGCCGGCCTGACCTGCCTGGACGCCCCCATGTCCGGCGGCCCCGCACGCGCCCGCGACGGCAGCATGAGCCTGATGGTGGCTGGCGCCGAGCCCACCTGGCAGGCCTGGCAACCGCTGCTGCGCCACCTGGCGGCACGGCTGTTCCACATCGGCAACAGGCCTGGTGATGGCGCGCGCACCAAGCTGGTCAACAACCTGCTGGCGGCAGTGAACCTGGCCGCGGCGGCCGAGGCCGTCGCCCTGGCACAGCAGCTGGGGCTGGACGGTGCGCAGACGCTGGCGGTGATCGCGCAGTCCAGCGGCCAGAGCTGGATCGGCAGCGACCGCATGGCCAGGGCGCTGGTGGGTGATTTCGCGCCGCGTGCCCACACCACGCTGCTGGCCAAGGATTCCGGCCTGGCGCTGGCCATGGCGGCGCAGGCCGGCATCCATCCACCGCTGGGCGGGCAGGCGGCGGCGCAGTTCCAGGCGGCACTGGCCGCAGGGTTTGCAGGCGAGGACGACGCCCGCCTGCTGAGCCTGCTGCAGCGGCAGTTTGCCGCAGCTCAGACCGGCGCCGCCGGTGCGGAACCGGGCGCGCCGGGCTGAGGCTCGGCCACCCGGCTGAGCGCAAAGCGCACGGTGAACAAGGCCCCGGGCCCCATGCCCTGGGCCGCAGCGCTGCCACGCGGACGGGCGTCGGCGATCGCCAGCTCGGCGCCATGCTGCTGCACGATCTCGTTGACGATGGCCAGGCCCAGGCCGCTGCCGTCGACATTGGTGCCCAGCGCCCGGTAGAAGGGTTGCAGCACCAGGCCGCGCTCGGCCTCGGGGATGCCGGGGCCGGTGTCCTCCACCTGCAGCACCACCACCTGGCCGAAGGGGTCGTGCACCACCCGGGCCGTGACCGAACCACCGGCAGGTGTGTACTGCAGCGCGTTGTCCACCAGGTTGCGCACCAGTTCGCGCACCAGCGTGGGCTGGCCCAGCAGCGTGCCGTGCAGCGGCTCACCCTCGTCGGGGCCTTCGTAGCCCAGGTCGATGCGCTTGTCCATGGCCTTGGGCACGAAGTCGCGCACGGTCTCGCGTGCCAGCGCCGCCAGGTCCACCGCCTCGGGCGGCCGCGCCAGCTGCTTGGCCTCGGCCCGCGCCATCGCCAGCAACTGGTTGACCATGTGCGCCGCACGCTCGGTGCTGTGGGCGATGTACTCCAGGCTCTGCTTCAGCGCCTTGGGGTCCTGCTGGCCGGCGTCGATCTCGCGCTGGGCCAGTTCGGCCTGCATGCGCAAGCCGGCCAGCGGCGTCTTCAGCTGGTGCGCGGCGTCGGCCAGGAAGTGCTTCTGCGTGGCCATCGACTGGTCCAGCCGGCCCAGCAGGTCGTTGATGGCGCCCACCAGCGGCGCCACCTCCTCGGGCACGTCACGCTCGGCCAGCGGGCTCAGGTCGTGGCTCTCGCGCTGGCGGATGCGCTGCTGCAGCTCGTTCAGCGGCTTGATGCCCCGGGCCAGCGCAAACCACACCAGCAGCACCGCCAGCGGCAGCACCACGAACTGCGGCACGATCACGCCCTTGATGATCTCGGTGGCCAGGCGGGCGCGCTTGTCCAGCGTCTCGGCCACCTGCACCAGCGGTGCCATCTCACCCGGCACGCCGGTGGACGGCAGCCACAGATAGGCCACCCGCACCGCATCCGCATGCACCTCGTCGTCGCGGTACTTCAGGGTCTGCGCAGCGGCCGCCGTCTCGTCGGGCACCGGCACGGCGCGGTCACCGGCGATGTATTCGCCGCGCGCGCCCAGCACCTGGAAATAGACCTTGTCGGCATCGTCGGCACGCAGCACCTCGGTGGCCACCTCGGGCAGGCGCAGCCGGATGGTGCTGGGCCGCTCGCGGCTGCCAGGCACCACCACCACCTGGCGCGCGATGGTGCGTGCCATCTCGGCCAGATCGCGGTCGAACGGCCGGCTGGCGATGCTTTGCGCCACCAGCCAGGTCAGCGCCACGCTCATCGGCCACAGCAACAGCAGCGGCGCGAGCATCCAGTCGAGGATCTCGCCGAACAGCGAGCGTTGTTCACGCGGAGGGGTGGCGTCCATGGCAGGCAGCAAGGATACGGTGCGGTGTCGCCAGCCCGGCGCTGGGGCGGAGCCGCCCACCACGGCCTGGCAGCGCCGTCCCGCTCGCCGGGCAGCAGGCAGCGCCAGGGGCACCGCGTGCGCCCCAGCCACGCGACACCCGCAGGGGCGGCGTGCGCGGGCTCAAGCCCAGGCTCAGCCCGGAATCTTCTCCAGGCAGTAGCCCAGGCCGCGCACGGTGGCGATGCGGATGGGCCCCTGCTCGATCTTCTTGCGCAGGCGGTGGATGTAGACCTCGATGGCGTTGTTGCTCACCTCTTCACCCCATTCGCACAGCCGCTCCACCAGCTGGTCCTTGCTGACCAGGCGGCCGGCGCGCTGCAGCAGCACCTCCAGCAGGCTCAGTTCACGTGCCGACAGCTCGATCATCTGGTCGCTGATGTAGGCCACGCGCCCGGTGGCATCGAAGGTCAGCGGGCCATGCTTGATGACGCTGCTGGCGGTGCCCAGGCCGCGCCGCGTCAGCGCCCGCACACGCGCTTCCAGCTCCTGCAGCGAAAACGGCTTGGCCATGTAGTCGTCGGCGCCCAGGTCCAGGCCCTTGACACGCTGCTCCACGCTGTCGGCGGCGGTGAGGATCAGCACCGGCACCGACGAACCCCGGCCGCGCAACTTGCGCAACACGTCGAATCCATGCATCTTGGGCAGGCCCAGGTCCAGGATCAGGCAATCGAACTCGTGCGAGGCCAGTGCCGCATCGGCTTCGCTGCCGCTGCCCACCTGATCCACCGCATAGCCCGACGCCCGCAGCGCACGCAACAATCCGTCGGCCAGCACCTGGTCGTCTTCCGCGATCAGAATCCGCATGCGTTGTCTCCGGGTGACGGGTGCCTTCTGCCGAGGCACCTGCAAGAATGTTCAATTTTAGGCAGTGCAGACTGGCTGCAGGCTTGATCGGCATCAAGCTGCAGACCCGGACAAGCCCGGGGTCCCTCCGTTGGGGGGGCTGGCACAAAGCACTGTACAAATATCCAGCCACTTCGCATAATCGGCTCCCAAACCCAGGAGAGCCCCATGGACGCACCCGTGAAAGCCTTGAACACCGAAAAAGCCAAAGCCCTGGCCGCCGCCCTGTCGCAGATCGAAAAGCAGTTCGGCAAGGGCTCCATCATGCGCCTGGGCGATGGCGAGGTGGTCGAAGCCATCGAGGTCGTCTCCACCGGCTCGCTCGGCCTGGACATTGCGCTGGGCGTGGGTGGCCTGCCGCGTGGCCGGGTGGTCGAGATCTACGGCCCTGAATCCTCGGGCAAGACCACGCTCACCCTGCAGGTGGTGGCGCAGATGCAGAAGCTGGGCGGTACGGCCGCCTTCATCGACGCCGAGCACGCGCTGGACACCGGTTATGCCCAGAAGCTGGGCGTCAACCTGCAAGAGCTGCTGATCAGCCAGCCCGACACCGGCGAGCAGGCGCTGGAGATCGTGGACGCGCTGGTGCGCTCGGGCTCGGTGGATCTGGTGATCATCGACTCGGTGGCCGCGCTCACGCCCAAGGCCGAGCTGGAGGGCGAAATGGGTGATTCCCTGCCCGGCCTGCAGGCCCGGCTGATGAGCCAGGCGCTGCGCAAGCTCACCGGCACGGTCAAGAAGACCAACACCATGGTGGTCTTCATCAACCAGATCCGCATGAAGATCGGCGTGATGTTCGGCAACCCCGAAACCACCACCGGCGGCAATGCGCTGAAGTTCTACAGCTCGGTGCGGCTGGACATCCGCCGCACCGGCAGCATCAAGCGCGGTGAAGAAGTGATCGGCAGCGAAACCAAGGTCAAGGTCGTCAAGAACAAGGTGGCGCCGCCGTTCAAGACCGCCGAGTTCGACATCCTGTACGGCGAGGGCACCAGCCGCGAAGGCGAGATCATCGACCTGGGCGTGGAGGCCAAGATCGTCGACAAGTCCGGCGCCTGGTATGCCTACCAGGGCGAGAAGATCGGCCAGGGCAAGGACAACGCCCGCGAGTTCCTGCGCGAGAACCCCGACATCGCGCTCGAGATCGAAAACAAGGTGCGTGAGGCGCTGGGCGTGCCCTTGCAGGCTGCGGGCGTCACCAAAGACGCGTGAGCCCGGCCACAGCGCATAGCCCGTGGCCCCCTCCAGGCCTGCCTCCCTGAAGGTGCGCGCGCTGCAATGGCTGGCGCAGCGCGAGCACAGCCGCAGCGAACTGCGCGACAAGCTGCTGCGCCTGCTGCAGCGCAGCGGCCGGGCTGAGGGCGGCGACGACGCCACACAGGCAGACGGCGGCAGTCCGGCCGCCGAAGTCGAGACCGTGCTGGTGTGGCTGGAGCAGAACGGCCATCTGTGCGACGCCCGCTTCACCGAAAGCCGGGTGCATGCGCGGCAATCACGCTTTGGCAACCGGCGCATCCAGCAGGAACTTCGCCAACATGGCGTGGCGCTGGATGCCGTGGCGCAGCAGGCGCTGGTGCAATCCGAGTTCAGCCGCGCCTGCGAGGTGTGGCGCCGCAAGTACGGCGCGCCGGCGGTGGATGCCGCGGCGCGCCTGCGGCAGATGCGCTTTCTGGCTGGCCGGGGCTTCTCGATGGACGTGGTGCAGCAGGTCTTGAAGCGCGGCGCGCCAGACGCAGAAGACAGCGGGCGGGGCACCGGCAGCGCCTGAATCCTGCACCGCCAAAAGCACCGGCGGCAGCCGCACCGGGTTTTCCCTTGTCGGCACATGGTAAATTGCCGGGGTTTGCACACCTTGGGCGTTGCACCGCCGGCGATGAAGCCACCGCGGGCCGCACCGCCCGACCTGACGCCCGGCCAACGGCCTTCCGGCGTGTCCACCTCCTCCCTTGCAGCGAGCCCCCCATGAAGATCCACGAATACCAGGGTAAAGAGATCCTGCGCCAGTACGGCGTGCCGGT
>JAZKFQ010000058.1:0-45251 GCA_040386375.1 Pseudomonadota bacterium | reverse complement strand
GGACCGACATCTACGCCATCGGCGCCTGCATCTATGCCTGCATGCAGGGCTATCCCCCGAACGACGCACCGCAGCGGCTGGAAAAAGACCGCCTGGCGCTGAGCCTGAGCCGGTTGCGCAACGTGTATTCCGACAACCTGATCGAGGTGACGGAATGGTGCATGTCGCTCGACCCGCTGAGCCGCCCGCAGAGCGTGTTTGCACTGCAGAAGGAACTGGCACGCGAGACCGAGCGCCGCTACACCAAGCTCAGCTTCTCCGAGCGCATGAAGCTGCAGTTCGAGAGCCTGAAAGCGGGGGCCAAGACATGAGGTTCAACGTCTACCAGGTCAGCCGCAAGGGCGGCCGGCACAAGAACGAAGACCGCATGGGCTACTGCTACACGCGGTCTGCAGGCCTGTTTGCCCTGGCCGACGGCATGGGCGGCCACCCCGAGGGCGAGGTGGCCTCGCAACTGGCGCTGCAGACGCTGTCGGCCCTGTTCCAGCGCGATGCCAAGCCCACGCTGAATGATCCGCTGCGCTTTCTGCAGGAAGCCGTGCTGGCCGGTCACCACCAGTTGCTGCGCTACGCCACCGACCGCGGCCTGATGGACACACCGCGCACCACCGTGGTGGCCTGCGTGCTGCAGGGCCAGTCGGCCTACTGGGCGCATTGCGGCGACAGCCGGCTCTACCTGCTGCGTGGCGACAAGCTGCTGGCACGCACCCGCGACCACAGCTACACCGAGTTGCATGGCGCCCTGCTGCAATCGGGCCAGCCGGTGCCCAACGACGCCCAGCGCTTCAACCGCAACGTGCTGTTCACCTGCCTGGGCAGCCCGGGCAAGCCGGTGGTCGACACCGCCGGCCCCACCGTGCTGCAGCCGGGTGACCGGCTGATGCTCTGCAGCGACGGCCTGTGGGGTGCGGTGAGCGACGAGGACATCGTGCGCATGCTCAGCCAGCACAGCGTGTCCGAAGCCGTGCCCGAGCTGGCCGAGCAGGCCCTGCGCAGCGCTGGCGCCAAGAGCGACAACGTGACGGTGCTGGCCCTGGAGTGGGAGGGCAGCGAGAACCCCGCCGAGAAGCCGGTGGTGCACACCCGCTCGCTGGGCGAGGAGGTGTTCGCCTCCACCATCCAGGCCAGCCTGGCGGCCGGTGAAGCGCCGGCCGAAGAACTGGACGACGCCGAGATCGAGCGCTCGATCCGGGAGATCAACGAGGCGATCAAGCGCTCGTCCCACAAGAAACCCTGAGGATTCCGATGACTGTTTTCCTGCGTGGCGATGGCCGCGCGCATGATGCATTGCGCCCGGTCACCATCCAGCGTGGCTTCACCCGCCATGCCGAAGGCTCGGTGCTGGTGAGCTTCGGCCACACCCAGGTGCTGTGCACCGCCTCGGTGGAAGAGAAGGTGCCGCCGCACAAGCGGGGCAGCGGCGAGGGCTGGGTGACGGCCGAATACGGCATGCTGCCGCGCGCCACCCACACCCGCGGCGACCGCGAGGCCGCGCGCGGCAAGCAGAGCGGGCGCACGCAGGAGATCCAGCGCCTGATCGGCCGCAGCCTGCGCTGCGTGTTCGATCTGGCTGCCCTGGGCGAGCGCAGCATCCTGATCGATTGCGACGTGCTGCAGGCCGATGGCGGCACCCGCACCGCCGCCATCACCGGCGCCTACGTGGCCGCGGCCGATGCCGTGGCCTGGCTGATCGCCCAGGGCAAGCTGGCCAAGAGCCCGATCAAGGACGCGGTGGCCGCTGTCAGCGTGGGCATCGTGGCCGGCACGCCGCTGCTGGACCTGGAGTACACCGAGGATTCGTCCTGCGACACCGACATGAACGTGGTGATGACCGGCAGCGGCGGTTTCGTGGAGCTGCAGGGCACGGCCGAGGGGGCGGCCTTCACGCGGGCCGAGATGGACGCGTTGCTGGCCCTGGCCGACAAAGGCATCCGCGAACTGGTGGCCGCGCAGCGCGTCGCGCTGGCAAGGTAGGCCAGCCATGCGCCTGGTGCTGGCGTCGAACAACGCCAAGAAGCTCAGCGAGCTGCAGGCCCTGCTGGGCGGCCTGCCGCTGCAACTGGTGACACAGGGCAGCCTGGGCATTGCCGAGGCGGAGGAGCCGCACCACTCGTTCATCGAGAACGCGCTGGCCAAGGCCCGGCATGCCGCGGCTGCCTGCGGCGGCGCGGCGCTGGCCGATGACTCGGGCCTGTGCGTGGGCGCGCTGGGCGGCGCACCGGGGGTGGTCTCCGCGCATTACGCGGGCGAGGTGCCGGCCATCGCCGGTGAAGACCGCGAAGCCCGCCGCCGCCGCCAGGACGCCGCCAACAACGCCGCGCTGCTGGCCGCCCTGGCGCCGCATGCCGACCGCCGCGCGCACTTCATCAGCACCCTGGTGGCGCTGCGCCATGCCGACGACCCCGAGCCCCTGGTGGCCGTGGGCCGCTGGCCGGGCGAGATCCTGGCTGCAGCGCGTGGCGGCCAGGGCTTCGGCTACGACCCGCTGATGTTCATCCCCAGTCTGGGCGCCACCGTGGCCGAGCTGGATGCCGCGGTGAAGAACCAGCACAGCCACCGTGCACGCTCGGCCGCCGCGCTGCGTGCCATGCTCGCCGACGCCTGGCATCTGTTGCCCTGAGCACCATGGACCTGGTCAGCCGCTACCTGCGCCCCGGCACGCTGAACCTGGGCGACCCACCGCCACTGTCGCTGTATGTGCATCTGCCCTGGTGCATCGCCAAGTGCCCATACTGCGATTTCAACTCGCATGCACGGCCGGAGGCCACTGACGGCGGCCTGCCCGAGCAGCGCTACCTCGACGCGCTGCTGGCCGACCTGGAGGCCGCGCTGCCCCAGGTCTGGGGCCGGCCGGTGCTCAGCATCTTCATCGGCGGTGGCACGCCCAGCCTGTTCTCGCCCGACGGCATCGCCCGCCTGCTGGCCGACATCCGCGCCCGCCTGCCGCTGCTGCCGGGCTGCGAGATCACGCTGGAGGCCAACCCCGGCAGCTTCGAGCGGGAGCGCTTCCGTGCCTTCCGTGCCGCCGGTGTCACCCGCCTGAGCGTGGGCGTGCAGAGCTTCGACGACGCCATGCTCGCCAAGCTGGGCCGGGTGCACGACGGCGCCCAGGCGCGCGCCGCGCTGGCCGAGGCGGCCGCCTGCTTCGACACCTTCAACCTCGACCTGATGTATGCGCTGCCCGGCCAGACGCTGCAGCAGCTGCAGTCCGACCTGGACACCGCGCTGGGCTTCCAGCCGCCGCACCTGTCGATCTACCACCTGACGGTGGAGCCCAACACCAGGTTTGCGCTGGCGCCGCCGCCCGGCCTGCCCGACGACGACCTGGCCAGCGACATGCTGGACCTGCTGACCAGCCACACCGCGGCCGCGGGCCTGCAGCGCTACGAGGTCTCGGCCTTTGCCCGCGCCGGCCACCGCTGCAGCCACAACCTGAACTACTGGATGTTCGGGGACTACCTGGGCATCGGCGCCGGTGCGCACGGCAAGCTGAGCTATCCGCACCGGGTGATCCGCCAGGTGCGCTGGCGCGAGCCCAACACCTACATGGCCCAGGCCCTGGCCGGCGCGGCCATGAGCAACGACGACGAGGTGCCACGCGCCCAGCTGCCCTTCGAATACATGCTCAACGCGCTGCGGCTGAAAGACGGTTTTGCGCTGGCCGATTTCCAGGCCCGAACCGGCCTGCCGCTGAGCGCGATCCAGAAAGCGCTGGACCAGGCCGAGGCCAAGGGCCTCATCGCGCGCGACTTCGCCCGCGTCTGGCCGACGGCGCGGGGCTTCGACTTCCTGTCGGATCTGCAGCAGCTGTTTCTGCCGGGCTGAGCGCGCCCGGGCCGGCCACCGGTTCCACCGCCGAGGCGGCAGCCAGCTCGGCCGCCGACAGCGCCAGCTCGGCATGCAGCCAGCTGCGCAGCGATTGCAGCGGTGGCCAGTCGGCCAGGCCGGGTGGGTGGACCAGCCACAGGCCGTCATGGCCCTCTTTGGGCAGGCGCCGCGGTGACAGCCGCATCAGCTTGCCGGCCACCAGCGCGTCGGCGGCCAGCAGCTCACGCACCAGGCAGATGCCCAGGCCTTGTTCGCTGGCCTGCAGCATCAACCCGGCGTCGTTGAAGGCCGCCACCGGGTTGATGCGCGGCGCCAGGCCGTCCAGTGCAAACCAGTCCTGCCACTGGGCCAGGTTGCCCAGCAAGGGCTCGTCGGCCAGGGCCTGCGGGCCGCGGCCGGCCAGGCGGCTGGCTGCGGCGGGCGAGCCCACGGCAATGCGTGCCGAGTCCATCAGCGCCGTGGCCGCCAGGCCGCGCCAGTGGCCGTTGCCCTGGCGCAGTGCGGCATGGAAGCCACCGCTGGCCAGGTCTTCCAGGTGCTGCGAGGTGTGCAGGTCCAGCGTGATGCCGGGCTGCTGGGCCCGCCAGCGGCCCATGCGTGGCAGCAGCCAGCGCTGGGCGAAGGAGGGCAGGGCGGTCAGGCGCAGCACCGTGGTCTGCAGCGTGGTGGCGGTGGCGTCGCGCAGCGCGCTGGCCAGCTGCGCCAGGGCGGGCTCCACCCCACGCAGCAGCGCTTCGCCGGTGGCATTGAGCACGATGCGCCGGCCCGGCCGGTCGAACAGCTGCAGGCCGCTCTGGGCTTCCAGCTGCTGGATCTGCTGGCTCACCGCGCTGTGGGTGAGGTGCAGCGCATCGGCCGCGGCACGCAGGTTGCCGTGGCGCGCCACGGCCACGAAGGCGTGCAGGGTGTTGAGCGGCAGGCGGGCCATGTTGGTCAGCTTAACTGACCAGATCGGCCAGAAATCAGAGATTTTCAGCCAGTTGATGGTTGTCTATGCTGACCAATCTTTTTGACCGGAGAACCACCATGAGCACCGCCCTGTTGACCGCCCGTGCACCGCTGGACTTGCCGGAACGCCTGCTGCGCCGCGCCGCCGGCGGTCTGCTGTGGGCGGCCGATGCCTGGCGCGGCTGGCAGCTGCGGCGTGCTGCGGCCCGCCAGGCCTGGCTGGCCGAGGAGCTGGGCCAGGCCTTGCTGCACGACATCGGCGCACCCGCCTGGCTGCAGGCCTCGGCGCAAGCGCGGCGTGACGCCGAGCAGCTGCGCACCGCCGCCTGGCATGCTGGCGCGCCGGGCTTGTAGGGCGGGGTGGCGCCTGCCGGCGGCTGCGCCGGCCCGGCCGTTCAGACCCGGTGGATCGCCACGCCCACCGTGCTCTTGAGCCGCTCGATCAGGGCCGGCGCGATGCGCTGCAGCGGCAGCACCTCGTGGGCCGCGCCGTGGGCGATGGCCTCGCGCGGCATGCCGAACACCACGCAGCTGGCCTCGTCCTGGCACAGGTTCCAGCTGCCGGCATCCCGCATGGTCTTCATGGCGCGGGCGCCGTCGGCACCCATGCCGGTGAGCATCACGCCCAGGGCGTTGGGGCCCACCACCTTGGCGGCGCTGTCGAACAGCACCTCCACGCTGGGCTTGTGGCGGTTCACCGGCTCGCCGTCGCGCACCCGGGCCACGTAGTTGGCGCCCGAGCGCTCCACGCTCAGGTGCAGGCCACCGGGAGCGATGTAGGCATGGCCGGGCAGGATGCGGTCACCGTCCACCGCCTCCTTGACGCGGATGCGGCACAGGCTGTCCAGCCGGGTGGCATAGCTCTTGGTGAAGCCGGGCGGCATGTGCTGGGTGATGACCACCGCCGGCGCGTCGGGCGGCAGGTTCATCAGCACTTCCTTGGTGGCCTCGGTGCCACCGGTGGAGGCGCCGATGAAGATGATCTTCTCGGTCGACAGCCGTCCCAGGCTGGCCACCGGCGCCGCCGGGCGCACGCCGGCCGCCGGCGGCGCACCGGCCACGGCGGGCGCCGCGGCAGGCGGCAGGCGCCGCACATGGGCGCGGGCGGCGGTGCGCACCTTCTCGGTGATGTCCTCGGCCAGCAGGCGCAGGCCGTCGGCCACGCCGATCTTGGGCTTGGCCACGAAGTCCACCGCACCCAGCTCCAGCGCCCGCAGGGTCACCTCGGCACCACGTTCGGTCAGGGTGCTCACCATCACCACCGGCATCGGCCGCAGGCGCATCAGCTTGCTGAGGAAGTCGATGCCGTCCATGCGCGGCATCTCCACGTCCAGCGTGATCACGTCGGGGTTGAGGTTGCGGATCATCTCGCGCGCCAGCAGCGGGTCGGCGGCGGCGCCCACGCATTCCATGTCGGGCTGGCGGTTGATGATCTCGGCCAGCAGGCTGCGCACCAGGGCCGAATCGTCGACCACCACCACTCTTGTCTTGGCCATGTTGTGTTGTCTCAGAACAGGTCGACCGAGCCGCCGGCGCTGGACACCGGCGCGGCCTTCTGCGCGGCCATGCGGTCCTGGGCCACGAAGGCGTCGCTGTGGGTGGCGGCCAGGCGCTTGACCATGGCCTTGCCCGAGGCGGGCAGGAAGCACACCTTGCGGGGGTAGATCTCCAGCACGTCGCGGCTGACGATGGGGATGCGCTCGGTCTGCAGGTAGTTGATGACGAACTGCGTGTTGCGCTCGCCCACGTTGATGCTGCTCATGCCGCCGATGACCGCGCCGCCGCCGAAGATCTTGGCCTCCAGCGTCAGCCGCGAGGCGCCCTTCTTCAGCAGTTCGTTGATCAGCACTTCCATCGCGTAGCTGCCGTAGCGGCCGGAGTCGCCCGCGCCGTCGGGCAGCATGAAGTGGTTCATGCCGCCGATGCGGCGCTCGCGGTCCCACAGGCAGGCGGCGATGCAGGAGCCGAGCGTGGTGGTGATCAGCAGGTCTTCGTCGTGCACGAAGTATTCGCCGGGCAGCACCTTCACCGCGTCGTTGCGGAAGTGGGCGTCCCAGAAGAAGAACGAGGCCTCGCCGGGTTTGCGCGGGGTGGCCTTCAGGCGGTCCAGCCGTGCCGATCCGCCCAGGGCGCTGCTGCTGGCTGGGGGCGTGCTGGGGCGGGCCGCCGGCGCGCGCGCCGTGGGGGGGGAGGGCATCATCGGTGGGGTGTCCTTGCTCGGCTTGTTATCGGCCGCCGCCGGCTGAACTTCAGGGCGCCCCGGGCGGGGTTGCCGCTGCCCACCGCGGGGTGCAGGCCGGCGCGGCCACCTGGGCGCAGGAACCGCCGTCAGACCCGCTGGTAGATGGTCTTGCCGCGCAGCTGGAACAGGTCGCGCGCCTCGGTGAAGTTCTCCGAGTGCCCCACGTACAGCAGGCCGCCGGGCTTGAGCACCGCATGCATCTGCTGCAGCACCTGGCGCTGCGTGGCGTTGTCGAAGTAGATCATCACATTACGGCAGAAGATGATGTCGAAGGGCTCGCCCAGGCCGGCCGCGCCGGCCCAGCTGCGGCTCATCAGGTTGAACGGGCGGAAGTCGATCAGCTTGGCCAGCTCGGGCTTGACGCGCATGAAGCCGGCATTGCCGCCCTTGCCGCGCAGGAAGTGGCGCTGCAGCCGTTCGGGTGACAGGCCACGTGCATCGGCGTCGTACACACCGCGCTGGGCGGTGCTCAGCACCTTGGTGTCGATGTCGCTGGCCACGATGCGCACCGGCGCCGCGCTGCCCAGCGTCTCCAGCACGGTGATGGCGATGGAGTAGGGCTCCTCGCCGGTGGACGCGGCGCTGCACCAGATGCGCAGCGGCTTGCCGCCGCTTTTGCCCGCCAGCGCCTTCAGATCGTCCACCAGCGCGTGGAAGTGATGCTCCTCGCGGAAGAAGGCGGTGAGGTTGGTGGTCAGGCAGTTGACGAATTCCTGCCATTCCGCATCGCCGGAGGCGCCGGTGTTGGCCTGCAGCCATTGCAGGTAGGCCGCGAAGCTGCGGTGCGGGGTCTCGCGCAGGCGGCGCGACAGCCGGCTGTAGACCATGGCCTGCTTGCCGGCATGCAGGCTGATGCCCGCACGCTGGTAGATCAGCTCGCGCACCCGGTCGAAGTCCGCCGCGGAGAAGGCGAACTCCTGGTCGGCGGCCAGGTTGGCGCCCGGGGCGGCTGGCGCGGGGCGGGCGGGTGTGGCCGATGGGGCGGCAGGCAGCAGGGCGGACATGCCCGCAGTCTGGCCGCCCGCAGCGTTGCGCAAGCGCTGAAATGCAGGCCCATCCCCGGCCATCTCGCTGGCAGGCCGCGCAGCACGCGCCTTAGACTGGCGCTGCCAGCCTCCTGGTGCCACCCGCTACCGCCCGCGCCACCTGTGGATGCCTCCACCGCCAACAACGCCCTGACCGACACCATCGCCCTGCGACTGGAGTCGGCGCTGGCGCTGCTGCGGCAGGCGGGCCAGGCCGCGCCGGCCGGCAGCCCCGGCTCGCCGGCCTATCTGCAGGGCCTGATCGACCAGCTGGTCGATCTGTCCAGCCGCGACGCGCTCACCGGCCTGGCCAACCGCCGCAACTTCGAGCTGGCGCTGGCACGCGAGGTCGACCGTGTGGCCCGCTCGGGTGAACCGGCGCTGCTGCTGATGGTCGACATCGACCACTTCAAGCTGGTGAACGACAAGCATGGGCACGGCGTGGGTGACCAGGTCATCCGCAGCGTGGGCCAGGCGCTGACCGACAGCGTGCGGCCGATGGACCTGGTGGCCCGCATCGGCGGCGAGGAATACGCCGTGCTGCTGCCCAACTGCCCGCCCGCCTTCGGCCCGCAGGTGGCAGCGCGGGTGCGCCAGCGGGTGGCGCGCAACAGCGTGGCCCTGCCCGGTGGCACCGAGCTGGCCGTCACCTGCAGCGTGGGCGGGGCATTTGCACCGCAGTGGGTGCGCTCCACGCCCGGCATCTGGCTGCAGCGTGCCGACCTGCAGCTGTACCGGGCCAAGGCCGAAGGGCGCGACCGCGTGTGTCTGGAGTACACGGCAGCGCCCGATGTCAGTCTGCAAGAGCGTGAAATGCTGCTGGCCAGCCACGCCGTCCAGGATCCCGAATGAGCGACGCCGCACCAGCCGCACCAGCCGCCACCACCCCGCGTGGCGCCCGCATCACGGCCATCACCAGCGGCAAGGGTGGAGTCGGCAAGACCCTGGTGGCGGCCAACCTGGCGGCCGCCCTGGCGCGTGCCGGCCAGCGCGTGCTGGTGCTCGATGCCGACCTGGGCCTGGCCAACCTCGACGTGGTGCTGAACCTGTCCGCACGGGTGACGTTGCACGATGTGTTCACCGGCAAGGCCAGCCTGGACGAGGCCCTGCAGCCGGCGCCGGGTGGCTTCAGCGTGCTGCTGGCCGGCTCGGGCCTGGTCGAATACAGCCGCATGACACCCGAGGTCCGCGACAAGCTGCTCGATGTGATCCAGCAGGTGCGGCCACGCTTCGACCAGGTGCTGCTGGACACCGGGGCCGGCATCTCCGACGTGGTGCTGTTCACCGTGTCGCTGGCCGACGAGGTGCTGATCGTGGCCACACCCGAGCCCACCTCGCTCACCGACGCCTACGCCACGGTGAAGGTGCTGGCCACCACCCAGGCACCGCGGCCCATGCGCCTGCTGGTCAACCAGGTGCAGCGCGCTGGTGACGGCCGGGCCGTGCGGGCCCAGCTGCAGGCGGTGGTCGACCGCTTCGTCAATGGCGCGCTGGCACAGCCGGTGCAACTGCAGTGGCTGGGCGAGGTGCCGCTGGACAGCGCGGTGCGTGAATCGGTGCAGCGCCGCCAGCTGGTGATGGAAGCCCTGCCCGGCAGCCCGGCGGCGGTGGCGCTGGCGGCCGCGGCCACCCGCCTGCTGCCACCCTGAGCCCGGCCGCGCGGCCGGGCTGGCACACTGCCGCGCCATGACCGAGCCCACCGACAGCGGCGCCGACACCCCGGCCGAGCCCATCCCTGCCCCCACCACCACCCCGTTCCAGCGCCTGGGCGGCGAGCCCGGTGTGCGCAACTTGGTCGACCGCTTCTACGACCTGATGGACCTGGAGCCGGCCTTTGCCGGCATCCGTGCGCTGCATCCCGGCACGCTGGATGGGTCCCGCGACAAGCTGCACTGGTTCCTGTGCGGCTGGCTGGGTGGGCCCAACCACTACACCGAGCGCTTCGGCCATCCGCGCCTGCGGGCGCGCCACCTGCCATTCGCCATCGGCATCGCCGAGCGCGACCAGTGGCTGGCCTGCATGCTGCAGGCGATGCAGGAGCAGGCGGTGGACCCGGCGCTGGCGCAGCGCCTGGCGGAGAGCTTCTTCGGCACGGCCGACTGGATGCGCAACAAGGGCGGTTGAGGGCGCAGCGGTTGCTCAGGCGTCGCCGGAGAGGTCGGGCGGCGCGGGCTCGGTGCGCCAGACGATGCGCTCGAACTCGGCGATCACCTGCGCGCCGAACAGCAGCAGCATGCCGGCGATCTCCAGCGACAGCAGCGCGGCGATGCTGGAGGTGAGGCCGCCGTACACCGCGCCGATCTGCGACAGCGTGTCGAAGTACCACAGCAGGGCCATGCGCGACAGCTCCCACAGGGCCGTGGCGACGACCGCGCCGAACAGGGCGTGCGACAGGCGCAGCCTGCCCACCGGCATCACGATGTAGATGGCGGTGAGCACCAGCACTTCACCGGCCACGCCCAGGCTGTACAACAGCCCGCTGGACAGGCCTTCCAGCGACCAGGCATGTGCGCCGATGACCACGCTGCTGGCGCCCACGGCCTTGAGCTGGCCGGCGACCACGGTCACCAGCAGCACGCCGACCGTGAGGCACAGGATGAAGCCGTAGGGCATCAGCGCAGATGCCAGCGCATGGCGGCTGTGCCGCTTCACCCGGTGGTGGAAGACGATGGCCATCGCGTTCTCCAGCACCGAGAAGGCCAGCGAACTGAAGAACAGCATCGAGCCGAGCAGCACCCAGCCCAGCACCTCGCGGTGGGCCAGAAAGCGTTCCAGCTCGGCCGTCACCGCGCCGGCGTGGCCGGGCAGCAGCCAGCCCAGGTAGCGCGCCACGGTGGCCAGCAGCACGGCCTGGTCCAGCAGGTGCGACAGCGCGATCACCATCAGGATCGACAACGGCACGATGGACAGCAGGGCGTAGTAGGCCACCGCACCGGCCAGCAGCAGGCCATGGTTGGCACGGAACGACCGCAGCGTGTCCAGCAGAAACTGGCCCGGATGAGCCGCCACCGTGCGCAGCGCCAGCAGCGTGCGGTGGCGGGTGTGCAGGCGCTGGCGCAGAGGGTGGGGCATGGCGGGGGTGGACCTGGACACGTGGCCTGGCAGCTCAGGCTGCATCATCGCCGCAGGCCGGCGCCGTGCATGTCGGCCCATGGCGCACCGTGCAGGGCGGCCAGCATCACCACGCTGTCAGCGCAGGCAGGCCGTGGCGGCAGGCGCTGGCCTGCGTCCCGGTCGTCCAGGCCGGCCCGTTGCCGGCCAGGCTGGCTGCCGGCCCGCTGGTCGGCGAGGCCCACAGGGCATGCCATTGCCCGCCCACACGCGTGCTGAGCGCCAGCGGCCGCCGGCGCAGGCCGCAGCTGCCCACCACCCGGCTGAGCGCGGCCTGCGCGGCGTCCCGCAGCGCTTGCAGCCGCGGGCGGTTCTTGCGGCAGTGGGCGCGCGCGACCACCAGGTCGATGCGTTGCGGCGCGCTGCCGCAGGCGAACTCCAGGCGCGCCTGCACCACCAGGGTCAGATGGGTGCTGAAGGCGATGTCCAGGTCGTCGCCCACCGTGCCGTCGTCGGCCACGGGCAGTGGCGGCATGGTGCTGGCTGGCCACGGCGCCTGCATGCAGGTGCCCGACGGCGAAGGCCTTGCAGGATCCGCTTGTGCAGGCGACCGGAATGCGGGGTTGGGCTGTGTCGGCATGGCGAGGCAGTTTGTGTGCGCGGCGCGGGCTCGCCTGTCGTCGCGGTGGGCCGGTGCCTGTCGGACGGAACGCCGTTGCGTGGCACCAGGCCGGAACACCGGCTTTGCGCGGCCGGCCTGGCCACCGCCTTGCACGCCCGCATGGCCTTGCACCCATCGGCAGCGCGGTGGGCCCGCCGTGTTGTCGGCGCTGTCCGACACGCTGCGCCGCCCTGGACCGACGGGTGGACCGACCCCCGGTGCCTAGCATCGGTGGCTGGCGTCCTGGGGCCCGCCGCAAACCCTGGACCTCCGCCCACCGTCCGATGCCCACGTGCTGGAGAACACATGCCCCTCGTCGATCTTGGTCTCGTGCACAGTTTCCACGGCGCCGACCCGACGCCCTGGCGCCAGGCGGGGTCGGCGCCCGAACGCCATGTCCGCTGTGCCGCCGGCTTCTACAAGTCCGCCCACAGCGCTGAGAACGTCGCCAACACACTGCGGCAGCAGTTCGGCCTGCTGGACGCGCAGGTCACCTTGATCCACCCCGACGGCCTCACACGTTCGGCGTTCGAGCGGGTGGCGCAGCATTGGCAGTCGCTGCGGCCAGGCGGTCGGTTCTCCGACCAGGTCCCGCACCTCGCCGCCGGTGCGGTGATCGGCCTAGTCACCGGCGGCATCGCTGCCGCGCTGGCATGGGCCGTGCCCGGCAACACCGGCCTGGCCGAGCAGCCCTTGAGCGTCCTGCTGCCGGCGTTGTGGCTGGGGGCGATGGCCGGGGCAGTCTCCGGCGCCCTGCTGTCGCGGCGCCACCCCCGGCGCCGCTTCGACGCGGCCGTCATCCGCAGGCTGAGCCGCGGCTTCAGCGTGGTGGTGGCGCATGGCCTGAACCGGCAGCAAGAAGCGGATGTGCTGGCCCATCTGCAGGCCAGCAGCCACAGCTGGTGTGCGGAAGCACCGCTGCACGGCAAGCGGCTATGAGCCAAGGTGGACCGGCGGTTCGCCGTCCCGTTCTCAGCCTCCAACCACGCGCATGAAGCTGCCCCCGCAGACCGGTGGCAGTCTGCGGGGGCAGGTGGTTGGATGCCAGCGCTGGCGCCGAGGGCGCCAGCGTGCTCAGCGGCGCGCGCTGCGGCTGTCGCGGGCCAGCATGCCGGCCAGCAGGGCCAGGCCGGCACCGACGGCTGCGGCGATCAGCACGGCCTTGGCGGGCTCCTGGCGCACATAGCCCAGGGCGCGGTCGTTGGCCTGCACCGCCTGGGCACGCGCGGTGTCGGTGGCGTGCCTGGCCATCTCCAGGCCGCGGCGGGTCAGTTCATCGACCTGGTCGGCCACACGGCGCAGCGTGCTGGGTGCGACGGTGGCCAGGTGGTCGGCCTTCTTCTGCAGCGCATCCAGCGCGGCGTTGGACGCCTCGCGGGTGCTGGAAATGGCCGCGTCGGCCTGTTCGGATGCCTGGCGGGCCAGATCGTCGTAGCGGTTGTCGTCGGAAGAAAGCTGGTGCATGGTGAACTCCTTGGGTGGTGGTCGGTGGCGGTCGCCTGCCGGCCGGCAGGCTGTTCACGCGGAGGCTGTCTCGGGGCGGCGGGCTCGCAGACCCGCGGCCCCGCGGTCACGCCTTCTTGAGCAGGCTCATCACGAAGGTGATGACGGCCATGATCACGAACACGAAGAAGATGATCTTGGCGATGCCGGCCGCTCCGGCGGCGATGCCACCGAAGCCGAACAGCGCGGCGACCAGGGCGATGACGAAAAACACGACGGCGTAGTGCAGCATGGTGATCTCCAGAGTGGTTGGACATCACGGCGGTTGCCGCCGCGACAGCCACACTCTAAAAACCGGGCGGCGCCGGGCCAGCCAGCCAACGCTGCATGCGCGCGTCCGACAGCGGCGCTGGCATGGGTAGGCGCGGGCCTACAGCCGCGGCTTGAGGCCCGGCCGGGCTTGCGCCGCGCCGCCGCCCCGGCGCCGCCTGGCCAGCGCAGCCACCATGGCCAGGCCGGCCAGCAGCAGGGCCCAGGTCTGGGGTTCCGGGACGGCGGCCACCGCCCCGATGTTGTAGCCGGCCATCTGGGGCCGACAAAGTCACCCACGAAGTTCTGGCCCGACAGCAGGCCCTGTGGGTCGTTTTCGCAGGCGGTGTCGCAGATCACCTCGCCGTCTTCGGGGTTCACCGCGCCGATGTACTTGTAGAACTCGTAGCGGCGCATCACGGCCTTGCCGTTGTCGGCATCGTCGAGCAGGTCGACCTTTTCCTTGGCCTCGTTGGCGCCCGGCTCCTTGCCGTCGCCGAGTTTCGCCAGCGGGCGGCGCTGCAGGATGCTCCATTCGCTTTCCACCTCGGCGGCTTCCATGTCGGCATCGTCCTGCAGCAGGTTGCCCAGATCGATGCGCTTGTCCACCTTGGTCTTGTAGGTCAGCACCCAGTAGGCCTCGCCCCATTGGTCCTGCACCTCGGGCAGTTCCAGCGCGGCCGGTGCCGCCCCCACCGGCGCGATGGCCTGGATCTGCACCTGCACCTGCGCCGGTGCGGCCGCCTGCGGCGGGCTGTAGACGATGTTGACTGCCGGGATGCCGGCCAGCACCCTGGTGTACTCGGCAAAGCTGCCGGGCGCGGGCCGGTTCGGGTCTGCCACCAGCCAGGCGTAGCGCGTGGTGGCGGGGTTCTGCGTGGTCGTCACGCCATAGTGGTCGCAGGGGTTGCTCTTCCAGAGGGCATTGGCACCCGGCCAGCAGCTCTCGCCTGGCGTGTTGAAGCCACCGGCGCTGAAGGGCGTGGTGATGCCGCTGGCGAAGTGGCCACCGTAGGTGATGCGCACGCCCAGGTGGTTGCCGGCGCCGTCGTCGTAGTCGGAGACATCCACCGTGCCGAAGCGCACCACGCCGGTGGTGCCGCCCCGCGCCGGGCCGAAGTCCCGGTTCAGGCCGAACACGCTGCCGACGCTGGTCTTGTAGAAGCTGCTGTCCTCGAACTCGATCTCGAAGCCGTAGGCATCGCGGCCGGTGTTGTTGACCACGTCGAAATTGGACAGCCCGCCCACGACGCTGGGGCTCGCCTGGGTGGCCAGCGGCAGCAGTGCCGCCAGGCCGGCCAGCACGGCCAGCCGCCGGCGGGGGCTCGAACGGGGTTGTTGTGGGGTCATGCGGGGTCTCCTCTGCGGCCCACCAGCGGGCCGCCCCACATGATCCGCACGGTGCTGAACCCAATCTGAACCGCGACCACGACCCCCCCCCCCCGCCGTGGGGGAGGGCACCGCTCAGGCCGTTGCGCTGTCGGGGTCGAAGTCCAGGCTGGCCGCAAAGCCCCGGCCAGCGGCCACCGGCGACCGCAGCACCAGGCGCCCGCCCGATTGCCGCGCGATGGTGTGCACCATCGCCAGGCCGAGGCCGCTGCCTTGCAAGGCATGGCCGGGCCCGCCGCGGTCGAAGGGGCGCACCAGGCCGGCCAGCAGGGCCGGTGGCACGCCCGGCCCATCGTCCACCACGCCCAGCTGCTGGCCGCTGACGGTGACCGTGACCCGGGTCGCGCTGCCACCATGCTTGAGCGCGTTGTCGATCAGGTTGCGCAGGGCGATGCCCAGCGCGTCCACATCCCCCTGCACCGGCACCGAGCGGCCCCGCACCTGCAGGTCCAGCTGCCCGCTGCGGCTGGCCTCGCTGAACTCGTCGATCACCAGCACGGCCAGCTGCACCAGGTCGACCGGCTCGCGCTGCAGCGCCACGCCCGATTCCACCCGGGCCAGCTGCAGCAGCCGGGTGGCCAGGCCCGTCAGCCGGTCCAGCTGGCGCAGCAGGGCCAGGGCCGGCTCGCGCGTGGCGGGGTCGGTGCTGGCCTGCACCAGGCGCTGGGCCTGGGCGCGCGCTGCCGCCAGCGGGGTGCGCAGTTCGTGGGCGGTGTTGGCGGCGAAGGCGCGTTCGCTCTCGACCAGGCCGGCCACCCGTGCCAGCAGGCTGTTGACCGTGGCCAGCCAGGGCTGCAGTTCGGCCGGCGCGTGGTGCTGGGACAGCGGGCGCAGGTCGTGCAACGGGCGCTGCGCCAGTTCGTGCCGGGCCGGCTCCAGGCTGTCGAAGCCGCGCCGCAGCAGCCAGCCCATGGCCAACCCGGCCACCGGCAGCAGCGCGGCCAGGGTGCCCAGCAGCCAGCCCACGCCGGCCCACAGGCCGGCATGGCGGTGCTGCAGCGGCTCGGCCACCTGGGCGCGGCGCTGGCCATCGGGGCTGGTGAGGCTGTGCACCAGCCACGGCCCGGCCTGGCGCAGGCCGTCGGGGGCACCCGGATCCAGCACCGCCGTGGGCGCGCGGTGCGAGCGCAGCAGCAGGCGGCCGCGGCCATCCAGCACCTGGTAGACCACGAACTCGTCGTGCGGCCCCAGCATGGCCAGGCGCTCGGCGGTGTCGGGCTCGACCAGTGCCGCGGCCGGCAGCATCAGCAAGCGCTCGGCGGTCTCCTTCAGCGCGCTGTCCAGCACCTCGTCGGTGCGCGCCCACAGGCCGATGCCGGCGGCGGCCGTGGCCAGCAGCCACAAGGCCGACAGCAACCACAGCAACTGGCGCCGCAGCTGGATCTGCAGGCTCCAGGCCGCTTCGGCTGGCGCCTGGCGCGCCGGCCTGCGGCGGCGCAGGCGGCCCAGCGCGCGGGCAGGGCTGCCCGGCGCGCCCTGGCTGCTGGCGGGGATGGGTTCAGTGTTCAAGCCGGTAGCCCAGGCCACGGTGGGTGCTGATCAGCGTGGCCCCCAGCTTCTTGCGCAGCCGGCTGACGATCACCTCCAGCGAGTTGCTGGCTGCATCGGCCAGCCCCAGGCCATGCAGGCGGTTCTCGATCTCGCCGCGGCTGAAGATGCGCCCGCGGCCCTGGGCCAGGCAGCCCAGCACCGCCCATTCCATCTGCGTGAGGTCGACTGCCGCACCGTCCAGCCAGGCCTGGTGGGCCCCGGTGTCGATCTGCAGCCGCTGGCCGGGCCCGGCATCCGGTGCGGACCGGCGTGCCACGGCGGCCATGCGCGCCAGCAGTTCGTCGAGGTCGAAGGGCTTGACCAGGTAGTCGTCGGCACCGGCCTGCAGGCCGCGGATGCGGTCGCTGACCTGGTCGCGTGCGGTCAGGACGATCACCGGCCAGCGCTGGCCGGCGGCGCGCCAGCGGCGCAGCAGGGACAGGCCATCACCGTCGGGCAGCTGCAGGTCGAGCAGCGCCAGCGCCGGTGCGGGGGCGACCAGCGCCTGGGCGATGCTGCGGCACCAGGTCACCAGATGGCCTGCCGCGCCCAGGTGCGCCGCCATGGCGCGGCCCAGGTCGGCATCGTCTTCGAGCAGCAGCAGATCCATGGGTGGGCAGGCGTGCGGGCGGCAGTCTGGGCAGTCTGGGCTGCACAGTGGAGCGCACCGGCCTTAAGCGAGTCTGAAGCCGGCGGCGCCGGCCGGCGGCTCTAGCGGCCCTGTCCCAGCCCGGCCAGCAGCACCACCAGCGCACCGGCGCCGCCCTGGGGCCCGCTGGCCTGGGCGAAGGCGATCACCTCGGAACTCTGCGCCAGCCAGCGCTGCACCTTGGCCTTGAGCACCGGCTGGCGCCCGGGTGAGCCCAGGCCCTTGCCGTGCACCACCCGCAGGCAGCGCATGCCGCGGCGGTGGCATTCATGGATGTAGCCGGCCAGCAGGCCGCGGGCTTCGTCACGGGTGTAGCCATGCAGGTCGATCTGGCCCTGCAGCGCCCAGTGGCCGCGGCGCAGCTTGGCCACCACGTCGGGGCCGATGCCCGGGCGGCGGAAGCTCAGGCCGTCATCGGTGAGCAGCAGGGATTCGAGGGTGACCTCGTCGGACAGCGATTCGGCCAGTGCGGCGGCTTCGTCCAGCTCGCGCATGCGGGGGTGGGGCGGCGGGCGCGGCAGGTCGAGTTCGGCCAGGCCATGGTGGCGCAGCGGGTGCACCGGGCCCACGGCGCGGGCGAACTGGTTGTGCTGGGCCTGCTGCTGGCGCTGCTGCACCAGCTGGGCAGCCTGGGCGCGGGCGGCCTGCTGCGCCGCTTCACGCGCCTGGCGCTGCAGCAGGTCGCGCATGCTGCCCAGCTCGGCCAGGGATCTCAGCCTGGCCACGCTCACAGCAAGCCCCGCTCGGCAAAGCTCACCACCTGGCCGCAGCCCACCACCAGGTGGTCGAGCACCCGCACGTCGACCAGGGCCAGCGCGCTCTTCAGCGTCTGGGTGAGGTACTCGTCGGCCCGTGAGGGCTCGGCCACGCCCGAGGGGTGGTTGTGCGCCAGGATCACCGCCGCGGCATTGCGTGCCAGTGCATGCTTGACCACCTCACGCGGGTAGACGCTGGTCTGGCTGAGCGAGCCGGTGAACAAGGTGTCCAGGCTGATCAGGCGGTGCTGGTGATCGAGAAACAGCACCGCGAACACCTCGTGCGGCAAGCGGCCCAGGTGCAGCTGCAGGTAGTCCTTCACCATCTGCGGGGAATCGAACACCGGCGCGGCGGCCAGGCGCTGGGCCAGGGCGCGGCGCGCCATCTCGATCACCGCGGCCAGCTCGGCACGCTTGGCCGGGCCCAGGCCCTTGATGCCCTGGAGTGCGTCGGCCCCGGCGTGCAGCAGGCCGGCGTAGCCGCCCATGCGGCCCAGCACGCCCTCGGCCAGCTGCAGCACACCCTGGCCGCGGGTGCCGGTGCGCAGCAGCAGGGCCAGCAGCTCGGCGTCGGCCAGGCTGGCGGCGCCGTGCTGCAGCAGCTTCTCTCGCGGGCGGGCCGCAACTGGCAGGTCCTTGATCGACATGGTGGCTGGGCAGGCGCCAGGGGCTGCCGGGTGGGGGCGCGCCCCGTAGAATGAGGCTCCAGTCTATGCGCCGCGCCGGTGGCACGGCATCCCCCTTCGGCCCCCTTTCCCATCCCCCATTGGCGTGAACACCATTCAGGAGGGGTCGTTCCTGACCCTGCACTACCGCCTGGCCGGCCCCGACGGCGCGGATGTGATCAACACCTTCGCCGACAAGCCCGCCACGCTCTCGCTGGGCACCGGCCAGCTGGCGCCGGCCATGGAGCAGCGCCTGCTGGGCCTGGCCGAGGGCACGCGCCAGACCTTCAGCCTGGCGGCGGGCGAGGCCTTCGGCACGCGCAACCCGCAGATGCTGCAGCGGGTCAGGCGCAGCCTGCTGGCCGAGCTGGGCGACCCGGATGCGGCCTACCACGTGGGCGACGTGGTGCAGTTCCCCACACCCGACGGCAGCGGCCAGTACGCCGGCGTGGTGCGCGAGGTCGGTGAAGGCTGGTTGCTGTTCGACTTCAACCATCCGCTGGCCGGCCAGCCGGTCACCTTCGAAGTGCAGGTCATCGGTGTCCTCTGAGATGCACAGCGTCGACAACCACCCGGTCAACGATGTGCTGCTGGCCGAGCCACGCGGCTTCTGCGCCGGCGTCGACCGCGCCATCGAGATCGTCGAGCGTGCCATCACCCGCTTCGGCGCGCCCATCTACGTGCGCCACGAGATCGTGCACAACACCTATGTGGTGAACGACCTCAAGACCAAGGGCGCCATCTTCATCGAGGACCTGGCCGACGTGCCACCCGGCGCCACCCTGGTGTTCAGCGCCCATGGTGTCAGCCGCGAGGTGCGCGACGAGGCCCAGGCGCGTGGTTTCCAGATCTTCGACGCCACCTGCCCGCTGGTCACCAAGGTGCATGTGGAGGTGGCCAAGCTGGCGAAGGAAGGCTTCGAGTTCATCATGATCGGCCACAAGGGCCATCCCGAGGTGGAAGGCACCATGGGCCAGCTCAGCGACGGCATCTACCTGGTGGAAGACGTGGCCGACGTGCAGAAGGTGCAACCACACGGCCGGCAGCTGGCCGTGGTGACCCAGACCACGCTGAGCGTGGACGATGCCGCCGCCATCCTGGCCGAGGTGAAGCGGGTGTTCCCGCATGTGCGTGAACCGAAGAAGCAGGACATCTGCTACGCCACCCAGAACCGGCAGGACGCCATCAAGATCATGGCGCCGCAGGTGGACATCGTGATCGTGGTGGGCAGCCCCACCAGCAGCAACAGCAACCGCCTGCGTGAGCTGGCCGAGCGCCTGGGCACACCGGCCTACATGGTGGATTCGGCCGACGACCTGCAGCCGGCGTGGTTCGACGGCCGCCCGCGTGTGGGCCTGACCGCCGGCGCCTCGGCGCCCGACATCCTGGTGCAGCAGGTGATCGCCCGGCTCAAGGCCCTGGGTGCGCTGGCCGTACGCCGCATGTCCGGCGTGGAAGAAACCGTGCACTTCCCGCTGCCCAAGGGCCTGGGCGACAAGTCCATGAGCGAGTTCTCCGCGTCACGATCCTGACCCGCCGCTCGCGCACCCCCCACGTCGAACGGCACCCACGCGGTGCCGTTCCCACACTGCAAGACAAGATCAGGACAGCCCATGCTCGACATCAACCAACTGCGCCGTGACCTGCCCACCGTGCTGGCGGCGCTGGAGGCGCGCAAGACGCCCCAACCCTTCCTGGACGTGGCCCGCTTCACCGCGCTGGAAGCCGAACGCAAGACCCTGCAGACCGGCACCGAGGAACTGCAGGCGCGGCGCAACAGCCTGTCCAGGCAGATCGGCCAGGCCAAGGGCAAGGGTGAGGACGCCAGCCCGCTGATGGCCGAGGTGGCCGGCATCGCCGATGCGATGAAGCAGGGCGCCGAGCGGCTGGAGGCCTTGCAGGCCGAGCTGCAGGGCCTGCTGATGGGCCTGCCCAACCTGCCCGATGCCGGCGTGCCGCGTGGCAGCGACGAGAGCGGCAACCAGGAGGTCCGGCGCTGGGGCACACCCGGCGTCTACGACTTCCCGGTCAAGGACCATGTGGACCTGGGCGGCCCGCTGGGGCTGGACTTCGAGACCGGCGTGAAGCTGAGCGGCGCCCGCTTCTCCTTCCTGCGTGGCCAGGTGGCGCGGCTGCACCGTGCACTCGCCCAGTTCATGCTGGACGTGCAGACCCAGGAACATGGCTACACCGAGTGCTACACGCCCTACCTGGTGCAGGCCAAGGCCCTGGTGGGCACCGGCCAGCTGCCCAAGTTCGAGCAGGACCTGTTCCACGTCACCTCGGGCGACGGCGACGCCGCCGGCAACAAGTGGTACCTGATCCCCACCTCGGAGGTGACGCTCACCAACACCGTGGCCGACACCATCCTGCAGCCCGAGCAGTTGCCCATCAAGCTGACCGGCCACACGCCGTGCTTCCGCAGCGAGGCCGGCAGCGCCGGGCGCGACACACGCGGCATGATCCGCCAGCACCAGTTCGACAAGGTGGAGATGGTGCAGGTGGTGGCGCCCGACCAGGGCGAGGCCGCGCTGGAGCAGATGGTGGGCCATGCCGAGGCCGTGCTGCAGAAGCTGGAACTGCCCTACCGCGTGGTGCTGCTGTGCACCGGCGACATGGGCTTTGGTGCCGTGCGCACCTACGACCTGGAGGTGTGGCTGCCGGCACAGGCCACCTACCGCGAGATCAGCTCCTGCAGCCACTGCGGCGCCTTCCAGGCGCGGCGCATGCAGGCGCGCTTCCGCAATGCCCAGGGCAAGACCGAGTATGTGCACACCCTCAACGGTTCGGGCCTGGCGGTGGGGCGTGCGCTGGTGGCTGTGCTGGAGAACCACCAGCAGGCCGACGGCAGCATCCGCGTGCCTGCAGCACTGCGCCCCTACCTCGGGGGCGCGGAAGCGCTCAGGCCCTGACGAAATTTGAAGCTAGAATCGCGGGCTTGACCCAGAGACCACGGGTCGCAAGACACCGGAGCGGTGGCAGAGTGGTCGAATGCGCCGGACTCGAAATCCGGTAGACGGTTTCACCGTCTCGAGGGTTCGAATCCCTCCTGCTCCGCCAGACATAAGCCCCAAGTGACGATGCACTTGGGGCTTTTTGCTGTCAGCACGCCGGTCGCCCCGGCTTCACTTCAGCACGCTGAGCAGATCGTTGTGGTCATCGGTCCAGACCCGCAGCCCGGGTTGGGTCACGATGGGCTGTGCCGCCGGGCCGATGGCCGCGTGCTGCAGCACTGCCGCGTTGCGCGCCACCAGCACCCAGTCCGATGCACTGCGGGTGATGTCTTTGTCGTTGCCGGCCACCTGCACCTGCACCGCCGCCAGCCCTGCGTCACGCGCCACGGCGTTCACCACCGGCGCCAGTGACAGGTGGGTGTTGCTGACATGGAAGGCGATCACGCCGCCGGTGCGCATGTGGCGCAGGTATACCGCCATGGCTTCCCGGGTGAGCAGGTGCGTGGGCACTGAGTCGCCCGAGAACGCATCCACGGCCAGCACATCGAAGCCTTGCGGCGCCTCGCGCTCCAGCATGAGCCGGGCATCGCCCAGCACCAGTTCGGTCTGCGCCTGGGCATTGCGCAGAAAGCTGAACTCGCGCTGCGCCAGATCGATCACCTGCGGGTTTATCTCGTAGAAACGGTGCCGGTCGCCCGGGCGGCCATAGACTGCCGTGGTGCCGGCGCCCAATCCGATCACACCGATGTGCTGGCCGCTGCGCCGCGTGGCCTCGATCGCCCGGCCGAGGCCGGCGCTGGGGATGTAGTAGGTAGTGGCTTCGCGCTGGCGCTGCGGCGCCAGGAACTGCGCGCCGTGCACGATGGTGCCGTGGGCCAGTTGGCGCCAGGCCTTGTCGGGCGCGGCCGTGTCGCGGTCGAAGGTGGCCAGCGTGCCGTAGAAGTTGCGCTGCAGGGTGCGTGCGGTCTTGATGTCCGACGAGATCTTCAGCCCCAGCAGCATCGCGCAGGCCAGTGCAGTCGCCAGGGCAGCGACACGGATCAGCTCCCGACGCCGCAGCACGCCCAGCGCCAGCACCCCGACCAGCACCTGCGCAAAGCCGAACTCGTAATAGCCGGGCAGCACGCGCGGCGCCACCAGGCTCACCACCAGCCCACCCGCGGCACCGCCTACAGACATCATCAGGTAGAAGCGGGTGAGGTGCGCTCCCGCGGGGCGCCGCAGTGCCAGTTCGCCATGCAGGAACATGCACTGCAGGAACAGCCCCAAGGAAAACGCTGCCACCAGCCAGGCCATCCCACTGCCGAACTTCGGGCGCAAGGCGATCATGGGGCCGAAGGGCACCAGTACCGCGCATAGGATGGTGGCGATCAGCACCAGCAGCGCCTGCATCCAGTGGCTGCGGTACCAGCGGTCGCTCTCGAAGCACAGCACGAAGCTCAGCAGGTACAGCACCAGCGGCACGATCCACAGAAACGGCACCGAGGCCACGTCGCGTGTCAGGTGGTTGGTGGTGGCCACCAGCAACCAGGAGGCAAGCGCCGACAGCGCCAGCCAGCGCAGGTTTTGCGCCCAGCCTGGCGCGGGCGCGGGCGGCGGTGACGCACACGCGCTTGCCTGCTGTCCAGTCTGGCCTGTCTGTGCCAGGAACCGCCAACCGGCCGCGGCGCACAGCAATGTGAACAGGCCGTAGAACGCCGACCAAGCCAGCGCTTGCTGCCCCAGGCTGGCAAGTGGCTCGATCAGAAACGGGTAGGCCAGCAGTCCCAGCAGCGATGCCAGATTGCTCAGCGAGAACAGCCGATAAACACGCACATCGACCGCACTGCGCGCCACCCAGCCCTGCACCAGCGGGCCGGTGGACGACAGCAGAAAGTAGGGCAGGCCGATCGAGGCGCCCAGCATTAGCAGGATGCGCAGCGTGGGGTCTTCTTGCCCGGCCGGTTTCCAGCTGGGGTCGGCCAGCACCTGCAGCGTGATGAAAGCCAGCACCAGCAGGGCGATGTGCAGCAGCACTTGCACCCGGGGCGACAGCCGTCGGGTCGTCCAGTCGGCATAGGCGTAGCCGGCCAGCAGCAGCACCTGAAAGAACGACAGCGACACCGCCCACACCGCCGCCGAGCCGCCGAACCAGGGCAGGATGTGCTTGGAGGCGATCGGCTGGATCAGGAACAGCAGGAAGGCGCTGGTGAAGATGGTTCCGGCGTAGAGCGCAAAGTGCATAGAGGCGTTGCCAGGGGTTGTGCGGTCCGATCAGACTTGGGTGGCATGCTGCCAGTCGGCCGTGGCAGCCGCACCCCGTGAACAGGCGCCCTTCCGCTGCAGCACCCACATGCCGGACACAAAACTGCCCAGCAAGTCACGGGCCGCCTACTGGTACCACGCGCAGCCTGCTCGCCTCAGACGCGTGCCAAGACGGCAGCTGGGCTGCAGCGGGCACAATTGCTCGCATGAGATCGACGGGGCGGCATGTTGTCCACAGCGGGGCGGTGCGGCGCAGCCGGCAGCGATGGGTGCTCGCGGGCCTGTGCCTTGCCCTGCTGGCCGGCTGCGCCACACGTTCGGGTGACGTGACGCCGCGCGCCACCGACCCGGCGGCCTATGCCGGTTGGGATTGCAGCCGTCTGCACGACGAGATCGACGGCGTGCAGCAGCGTGCGGCCGACGTGGCCTATGCCGTCGATTCGCGTGTGGGCAACAACATGATCGCGCTGGGCCTGGGCGTCACCGTGTTCTGGCCGGCGCTGCTGGCGATGCGCCCCGACGGCCTGGAGTCCGAGCAACTGGCCGATCTCAAGGGCCGCTACGAGGCCTTGCGCACCGTGGTGGCACGCCAGAACTGCCCGCCACCGCCCGAGGCCATGGCCGCCCAGCGCCAGGCCGCACTGCCGGTGGCCTTGGGTGACCGCCTGGTCTACGAGGAGCGCGCCAGCGCCAACGCGCCCGCGCACCTGCTGGGCATGCAGGTCACCGCGCTGCGGCGCGACCAGATCGAGTTCCGCGTCGATCTGGACGGCAAGGCCTATGGCGCCTCCTGGCGGCAGGACCTGGCCGGCAACCCGGTGCTGGAGGCGCGTGCGCCGCTGCTGGGCTGGCGCCGCCTGCTCAAGCCCGACCTGGCCCTGGGCCAGGTGCTCTATGGCGATCTGGCCGCCGCCGGGGAGAGCCGCACCAGCGCGCGGGTGCGTGGCCAGGTGGTGGCCACCGGCCCGCAGACCATTGCCGGCCGCGCCTTCGACGTGGCGGTGATCGAGCTGTTCGGTGAAGCGCCGGTCAGCCGCGCCGATCCCGGCGGCATGGACCAGGGCAGCACCCGGCTGGACGGCGTGATGGCGGTGGACCGCCGCAACGGCCTGCTGCTGCGGCTGGAACTGCGCAGCGCCAACAGCGATTTTTCGCTGCGCCGCCGTCTGCTGCGGGTGGAGCCCACGACCCGCCCCTGAACCACCGCCCCGGCCCAACGCCCTGGCGTTTACCGATCTTTACGGTGTGAACAAGGCGACGACACCCGTGCCGCCCAGACTGCATGCATCCCATCAACGCCGAGGTTCCACCGATGACCACGACCACCACCCGATTCCCGGCCCAGCGCGCCACGATGCTGAAGCTCACGGCCACCGCCATGCTGGTGGCCATCGCTGGCGTGGGTGCGGGCCAGGCCCAGGCCCAGGGCCATGCCCACGGCGCCATGCAGCATGGCCCGCAGCACGCCGCCATGCACCGCCAGGGCCCCGCCATGGGCGGGATGATGATCCCAGAGCGCATGCTCGATGCCGTGGGCGCCAGCGCCGAGCAGAAGAGCAAGCTGCGCGAGATCTTCAAGGCCGCCGGTGACGATCTGCGCACGCAGCGCGAGGCCGGCCGTGCCCTGCAGGGCCAGATGCTGGCGCTGATGGCGGCACCCCAGGTGGACGCCGTGGCTGCCGAGGCCTTGCGCCAGAAGCAGCTGGCCAGCCACGACACCAGCAGCAAGCGCATGCTGCAGGCCATGCTCGACGCCCAGGCGGTGCTCACACCTGAGCAGCGCGCCAAGCTGGCCGAGCGCATGGCCGAGCGCCGGCAGCACATGGAACAGCGCCACCAGCGCCATGAGCGCCGCGCCCCTGAAGTACCCAAGGGCTGATGGCCACGTGATACCCGGTTGACACGCGAGGATTCGCCCCGGCGCGCACTGGCGCCGGGGCGCTTTTTCATTGCAAGATGACAAGCAGGATGGGAGCGCCATGAACGGCAAGCTGCTGCTGATCGACGACGATGTGCGCCTCACGGCGATGGTGGGCGACTACCTGCGGGCCAACGGCTACGAGGTGGATGCCGCAGGCTCGCTGGCCGCCGGCCGGGACCGGCTGCGCGCCGGCCCCTACGATGCCCTGGTGCTCGACCTGATGCTGCCCGACGGCGACGGACTGGATCTCACCCGCGAGCTGCGCGCCGATGCCCGCCACAAGCGCCTGCCCCTGCTGATGCTCACCGCCCGCGGCGAACCGCTGGACCGGGTGCTGGGCCTGGAGCTGGGTGCCGACGACTACCTCTCCAAGCCCTTCGAGGCGCGTGAGCTGCTGGCGCGGGTGAAGGCCCTGCTGCGCCGGGCCAGCCCGGAGCCGGCGGCCGACGAGGTGCTGCGCTTTGGCCGCCTGGAGATCGACCTGGGTGCCCGCCAGGCCCGCATCGACGGCAAGCCGGCCGACCTGACCGGCCACCAGTTCGACCTGCTGGTGGTGCTGGCGCAGAGCGCCGGCCGGGTGCTCAGCCGCGACCAGATCATGGACGCGCTCAAGGGCCATCCGATGGAGGCCTTCGACCGCAGCATCGACGTGCATGTCTCGCGCATCCGGGCCTGCATCGAGGACGACCCCAAGATGCCCAAGCGGGTGCTCACCGTGCGGGGCTCCGGCTATGTGTTTGCGCGCAAGCAGGACGCAGATGAATGAGGCCTGCCGGGCAGCCTGACGGGGGCATGGCTTGAAGTCGCTCTACCTGCGCATCTGGCTCACCGTGGTGGCGGCGCTGGCGCTGTTCGCCCTGGTCTCGGGCTGGATGTGGCAGCACCATGTGGAACAGGAGCGCGCCCGGCTGGAGGCGGCTGCCGGCGAGCGCCTGGCCGCCTGGGCCGAGATGGTGCAGCGTGCCCTGCCCAGCGCCGACGCCCCGGTGGCCGAGCAGGCCCAGGCCCTGCTGGAATGGTCGGCCAGGCTGCGGGTGCCGTTGGCGCTGGACGACCGGCGCGGCGACCGCATCGCCGCGTCGGACAGTTTCCTGCGGCGTGATGCCGAGCGTGGCCCGTCCGCCACCGCGGTGCGCCTGGACGACGGCCGCACGCTGTGGCTGGCGCGCCGCGTGGTGCGCCGCCCGCCGCCGGGTGGCCCGCCCACCGAGGAGATCGTGGCCTGGCGCAGCGGCAGCGGTGCGGTGCTGATGCTGCGCTCACAGCGCGGCCCGCTGCTGGGCGACCATGGCCCTGGCCCGGCCCTGGGTGAACGCCTGCCACCGGCCGGGCCCTTGCCGCCGCTGCTGTCCCTGCCCTTCGGCCTGCCCGGCGCCGTGGGGCCGCTGGTGCTGGTGGCCCTGCTGTTTGTGGCGGTGGCGGCCGGTGCCTATCCGGTGGTGCGGCGCCTCACCCGCCGGCTGGAGGCACTGAAGCTGGGTGTGCAGGCCTTCGGCGCCGGTGATCTGGCCCAGCGGGTGGACGACAACGGCAAGGACGAGGTGGCCGCGGTGGCCAGCACCTTCAACCTGGCGGCCGAGCGCATCGAGGCCCTGGTGCGCAGCCACCAGACCCTGCTGGCCAATGCCAGCCACGAGCTGCGCTCACCGCTGGCGCGCCTGAAGATGGCGGTGGCCATGTACGTCGAGCTGCCCGAGGCCCAGCGCGCCGGCCTGAAGCGCGAGATCGACACCAACGTGGCCGAGCTCGACGCCCTGGTGGAAGAGGTGCTGCTGGCCAGCCGGCTGGATGCCGGCGCCGCCCTGGACCGCAGTGACCCGGTGGACCTGCTGGGCATCGCGGCCGAGGAAGCCGCCCGGGTCGATGCCGAGGTGGAGGCCGACGGTGCGCCGCAGCACCTGGTGCGCCCCGGCAATGAACGCCTGCTGCGCCGTGCGCTGCGCAACCTGCTGGAGAACGCGCGCCGCTACGGTGGTGGCGAGATCCAGGCCCAGGTGGTGGCCGATGCCACCGGGGCGGTGCAGCTGCGGGTGTGTGACCGTGGTGCGGGAGTGCCCGCCGAGCTGCGCGAGCGCATCTTCGAGCCCTATTTCCGCCTGCCCGGCCATGCCGAGCGCGAGGGCGGGGTGGGGCTGGGCCTGAGCCTGGTGCGCCAGATCGCCGAGGCCCACGGTGGCAGCGTGCGCTGCGAGCCGCGGGAGGGCGGCGGCAGCTGCTTCGTCATCCGCCTGCCGCCACCTGCGCCTGCGGCTTGAGGTCGCCGCGGCGCTGCTGGTGCAGCACCCAGGCCAGCAGCCCCACCAGGCCCAGGGCCGACAGCATCAAGCCCACGGTGGACGCGATCCAGTAGCCACGTGCGCCTTGCCAGTCGGCCGGCACCGCGCCGCCCAGGTTGAAGGCCAGCACATAGCCGCCACCCAGCCCCACCCCCCACAGCGCCAGCACGTAGATCAGGGTGGGCAGGGTGGCGATGCGCCAGGCGCGCAGCACGAAGGCGGCCACCGCCTGGGCCGCGTCTGCCGTGTGGAACAGCGCCACCCAGGCCAGCAGCGGCAGGGCGGCAGCCACCACCGCCGGGTTGCCGGTGTAGAGCTGCAGCACCTGCTGGCGGCCGATGAACACTGCCGCCCCCACCAGTGCCGCCACGCCCACGGCGAATTGCAGGCCATGCCAGCACAGCCGGCGTGCGTCGGCCATGTCGCCAGCGCCGATGCGTTGCGCCACCAGGGTGCTGCTGGCATTGCCCAGGGCCAGCGGCAGCATGAACAGCAGCGACACCAGGTTGGCGGCGATCTGGTGGCCGGCCACCGGCGTCTCGCCCAGGCGCGAGATGAAGATCGCCATGAAGGCGAAGCCGGTCACCTCCACGCCGATGCCCAGGCCCATGGGCACGCCCAGGCGCAGCAGGGCGCGGATGGACGGGCCGTGCGGCCGCCGCACATCGGGCGCCAGCAGGTCGAAGCGGCGGTAGAAGGGATCACGCCGCAGGATCAGCGCCGCCACCAGCGTCTGCGCCCACATCGCCAGCGCGGTGGCGATGCCGCAGCCCACCACGCCCATGGCCGGGATGCCCAGCGACGGCATGCCCGACACCAGGGCCAGCGAGAGCGGCACCTTCAGCGCCAGCCCGCCCAGCTGCAGCGCCATCACCGCCTTGGGCCGGGAGACGGCGGTGTTGAAGCCGCGGTAGATGGTGAACAGCAGCGAGGCCGGCAGCGCCACCGCCAGCGCCAGCAGGTAGCCGCGCACCTTGCCCGCCACCTCGGGCCCGGCCTTGGACAAGGCCAGGAACGGTGCCGGAAACGCCAGCAGCAGGCAGCCCAGCAGCGCCAGGCCCAGCGCCAGCCACAGCGCCTGCCACACCTGGCGCCCGGCCTCGTGCAGGCGCTGGGCGCCGTAGAGCTGGCCGACGATGGGGCTGATCGCCAGCACCACGCCCATCAGGCCGATGAACACGGTGATGTAGCTGGCGCCGCCCACCGCCAGCGCCGCCAGGTCGGTGGGCGAATGGCGGGCCACCAGCACCGTGTCGATGGTGCCGAAACCCAGCACCGCCAGCTGGCCGATGAACACCGGCCAGGCCAGCGGCACGATGCGCCGCACGCTGTGGCGCAGCCCTTGGCCCGCGTTCACGCCGGGTCGGGCGCCGCCGCGCCGGGCAGCGCCCGTTCGGCATAGCGGTTGAAGCGCCAGGCCGTGCCGTCCATGGTGATGCGCCGCCACACGGCGCGCTTCTCGCCCGGGCTGAACACCGGCCAGTGCTGCACCTCGTCCTCGGTGCGGCCGCAGCCCTTGCACAGGGCATCACCCTGGGCGGTGGAGCAGATGGCGATGCAGGGCGCATCGGGTGTGTGCGCGTACCAGGCCAGCCAGGCGGCGCGGGCCGGGGCGGGCATGCTGTCCTCGTCGGCCAGGCTTTCGCGGTAGTACACCAGCAGCGCATACACCTCGGCCAGGGCGCGCACCTCGGCGCAGGCGCTGATGCCGTCGGGCGAGGGCGAGCGTGCGCGCCACCAGTTGATGGCGGCCTCGATGTCGGTGATGTGGATGCCGGCCATGGGGGCGCGAAGCATAGCCTCTGGCGATTGCCGGTGGCGGGCGCGGGGCATGCATACTTTGGCGCATGCCCCGCTTGTTGATGATGTTGTTGGCCCTGGCCTCGCTGGGGCCGTGCAGCGCCCGCGCCGGTGAGTTCAGCGACGAATTCGACCGCCAGCGCTTCAAGGCCGCCCTCCAGCACGAACTGGCCTTCCGCGAGGCGGCCCTGCACGTGGCCTGGGCCGCCGAGCCGCTGTGCGACGACACCAGCGAGATCGAGCCTTTCGTGCTGTGGTCGCTGCGGGGCCTGCGCAAGGGCTTGTCGGGGCATGCGCAGGCGCTGTTCACCCAGGCCACCGGCATGGACGAGCACTGGCGCATCGCCTGGCTGGACGAAGCCGCGCCCGAGGCCCTGCGCATCGGCCAGCGGGTGCTGGCCGTCAACCAGCGGCCGCTGCCGGCGCCGGGCAGCACGGTGGAGCTGACGGCGCTGTTGCGCGGCGGCTCCACCTGGTCGGTGGACGACCAGGCGTTCTGGGCGGTGCTGCACCGGGCGCGTGAGGAGGCCAATGCCGATGCATCGATGACGCTGACGCTGGACGGCGGCCAGCAGGTCAAGGTGTCGACCCAGACCGGCTGCGCCGGCACGGTGACGGCCACCGCCTTCGACGACGAGCCGCAGAACTTCCTGCGCCAGGAGGGCCGGCGCAGCAAGATCCCCGGCAACGCCATGCTGGCGGCGCACACCCGCGACGAGCGGCGCTGGCTGGCGGCCTTCGGCACTTACTTCCTGGCCAGCGAGCGCAGCATCCTGCGCCAACGCTCGTCCGACAGCGTGGGCAACGCCTTTCTGGTGGGCAAGGTGCTGGCCCTGGCCGTGCCGGGCGCGGGCACGGTCCTCAGCGCCATGGAGATGCAGGCCCAGCGTGGCTTGCAGGTCGACGGCCTGGTGGGCGGTGCCGACCTGTTCGCCAACGAGGTGGTGCTGGCCATGGGCGGCGATCCGGCGGTGGGCTTGCGGCTGTCGCAGCGGCTGGCGCGTGACAAGGTGCTGGCCGACATCCTGCCGATGACGGCCTTCCGCCAGTCCAATGTGGAGCTGCACCTGCAGCAGCTGCAGGCCATCGAGACGGCACGCCGCCAGGCCGACCTGGCGGCCGAGGCGGGCGCGGGGCCGGGCGCGGACGGCAAGCCAGCGGCCAGGCCACCGTAAGCTGCGTGGGCCGCGTGCGACCAAGTGGCTTCTGCCACCCACGGGCCGCCCACGCGGCACAACCATGCCACACCGCTTGCTCGCGCTGCTGCCGGCCATGCTGCTGGTTGCCACTGCCGCACAGGCCGCCGAGCCGGCCCTGTGCGAGGCCCGCTCGGCCGCACGGCAGACGCCGCTGGTGGAGCTGTACACCTCCGAGGGCTGCAGCAGCTGCCCACCGGCCGACCGCTGGCTGTCCACGCTGAAGGGCGCGCCGCCGCCAGGCCAGGCCCAGCCGCCGGTGCTGGCCGCGGCTTTCCACGTCAGCTACTGGGACCGCCTGGGCTGGACCGACCGCTTTGCCAGCGCCGACTTCACCGCCCGTCAGTCAGCGCTGATGCGTGCCTCGGGTGCGCGCTACGTCTACACGCCCCAGGTGCTGGTGGACGGCCGCGATTGGCGTGGCTGGCCGGTGCTGCCGCTGGCCAGCGCAGCGCCGGCACGCGCCAGCATCCTGTTGCAGCGGCGCGGTGACCGGGTGGCGGTGCAGGTGGCGCCCGGCCCCGGCGCGCCGCCGCAGCTGGCCCTGTGGTGGGCGCTGCTGGAGGATGGCCATGGCTCGGCCGTGTCGGCCGGCGAGAACCGCGGTGAACAGCTGCGGCACGACCATGTGGTGCGCCGCTACGGCCAAGTGCCGGCCTGGGCCACCACTGGCACGGCGCAACAGCTGCCACCGCTGTTGGCCAGCGCCAAAGGCGAAGGCGGGCGCATGGCCCGCCTTCTGGTGGTGGTGACCGATGCGGCCACCGGAGCGCCCTTGCAGGCCGCCCAGCTGGTCTGCCCGCCAGCGGGCTGACCAGCGTCTGCCGGCTTCAGACCGGCTTGCGGCGCGGGGCGCCGAAGGGCTTGCCGGCCGGGCGGTCACCCGCCGGGCGGTCACCGCCGAAGGCCGGGCGGGCCGGGCGGTCACCACCGCCGAAGCCCTCGGCACGCGGGGCATGGCTGCGGCTGTCGTTGCGGAAACCACCGTCGCGGAAGCCGCCGTCGCGGAAGCCACCCTGGGGCGCGCCACCGTCGCGGAAGCCACCACCCTGCGGGCGAGCGCCGTCACGGAAACCACCTTCGCGGAAACCACCCTGCGGCGCGCCTTCGCTGCGGAAACCACCCGCTTGCGGCCGGCTGTCGTCGCGGAAGCCACCCGGGCGGCGGTCGGCATTGAAGCCACCACCACCAAAGCCGCCACCGTTGCCACCACTGCGCGGGCCGCCAAAGCCACCCGGACGGCGCTGGCCGAACGACGGCTTGCCACCACCGAAGCCGGGGCCGTTCATGGTCGGCGCGGTGTACTTGGGCTCGAGGCCGGCCACCACGGCCACGGCGATGGGCTGGGTGGTGAAGCGCTCGATGCGGCGGATCATGCCCACGTCCCGGCGCTCGGCCAGGGTGATGGCCAGGCCGTTGCGGCCGGCACGGCCGGTGCGGCCGATGCGGTGCACATAGTCCTCGGCCTTCATCGGCAGGCCGTGGTTGATGACGTGGCTGATGGTGGGCACGTCGATGCCACGCGCGGCGACATCGGTGGCCACCAGGATGCGCAGGTGGCGGCTGCGCAGATCCTGCAGCACGCGGTTGCGGCGGCCTTGCGGCATGCCACCGTGCAGCGCGGCCACGGCATGGCCGATCTGCTGCAGCTTGTAGGCCACCTCGTCGGCGTCACGCTGGGTGCTGGTGAACACCACGCACTGGTCCATGTCCTTGTCGGTCAGCAACTGCTCCAGCAGGGCATGCTTGTGGTGCATGCTGTCGGCCCAGTGCAGGCGCTGCTCGATCGAGGCATGGGTGTCGGTGTGCTTGTCCACGCTGATGCGCTGGGCTTCACGCGTCAGCTGGTTGGCCAGGTGGCCCACCGTGCCGTCGAAGGTGGCCGAGAACATCATGGTCTGGCGTTCGGTCGGCAGGGACTTGGCGATGGTGTTGATGTCGTCGATGAAGCCCATGTCCAGCATGCGATCGGCTTCGTCCAGCACCAGCAGTTCGACATTGGCCATGATGGCCGCGCCGGAGTTCATCAGGTCCATCAGGCGGCCGGGGGTGGCGATCAGCAGGTCCAGCGGAGCCCGCAGGGCCTTGAGCTGGGCCTGGTAGGGCACGCCGCCGACGACGTGGGCCACACGCAGGCCTTGCACACCGTAGCCGTAGACGCTGCAGGCACGCGACACCTGCTGCGCCAGCTCACGCGTGGGGGCCAGCACCAGCACACGCGGGCCGTGCACCTGGCCCTTGGCGCGCTTCTTGTTCGGGTCGAGGCGGGCGGCCAGGATGCGCTCCAGCGCCGGCCACACGAAGGCGGCGGTCTTGCCGCTGCCGGTCTGCGACGACACCAGCAGGTCACGCCCGCTCATGGCGGCGGGCACGGCGCGGGCCTGCACGTCGGTGGGGGTGGTGTAGCCGGCGTGGGTGATGGCCTTCACCAGCTCGGGCGACAGGCCCAGGGCGGCGAATTCGGCACCCACGGGTGCGCTGGGCTCGGTGGTGTCTGCGCTCAGGGGCAGATCGGTGGCGGCCAGTTCGGTGGCCAGTTCGGGGATCAGGTCGAAACTCATGGTTCAGGCTTTCAGCAAGGCAAGGCTGTGCCCGGTGGCTTGTGGCCACAACAGGCCCAGCCACGGCGCCGCGTGGAAGCGGGCAGCCGCAGTGGGGTCGCACTTCGGTGGAAGGGTGGGGCGGGTCGAGGCGACTTGCTGTGCCTGCGTGCCACGGCGCCGACCGTGGAAGGTTGGCCGTGGCGGTGCCCAAAACGTCCTGAAGCGACGGCATCGCCGCCAACCAGGACGACAAGACGCGGTGTGTGTTCCCTGCAGGCTCGATCAGCGTGATCGAGGCGCGGGGGCCGGCTTGCCAAGGGTCAGAGGGGATGAACGATCTCGCCAGGCATTCTTGCCGCCCAGCGAAGCCGCTGATTATGTCAGAAAGCCGCGCCGGCTGCAGCAGTTTCTGGCTGTCCAGCAGTGGAAGCCGGGCTTGACAGACGCACCGATGCATTGCCGCCCCGGGCGGCGCGGACCATGGCAGCCGCCTTCTCGGCGATCATGATGGTGGGCGCATTGGTGTTGCCGCCCACGATGCGCGGCATGATGGACGCGTCCACCACCCGCAGCCCCTGCATGCCGCGCACCCGCAGTTCGGCGTCCACCACGTCCAGCGGTCCCGGCCCCATGCGGCAACTGCCCACCGGGTGGTAGATGGTGTCGGCGTGCTGGCGGATGAACTGGCTGATCTGCGCCTCGGTCTGTGCGCCGGCCGACGCCGCCAGCTCGCGCCCGCCCAGCGCGGCCAGTGCCGGTTGCGCCAGGATCTGACGCATGCGCTGGAAGCCGCTGGCCAGGCGCGCCAGGTCGTCGGGGTCGGCCAGGAAGGCGGGATCGATCAGAGGCGCGGCCAACGGGTCGGCGCTGGCCAGTGTCACGCTGCCGCGGCTCTTGGGGTGCAGCAGGCAGACATGGCAGGAGTAGCCATGGCCGAACACCGTCTTGCGGCCGTGGTCGACCAGCTTGCCGATCACGAAGTGCAGCTGGATGTCTGGAACCGGCTCGCCCGGGCGGCTGCGGAAGAAGCCGCCGGCTTCGGCGAAGTTGGTGGTCAGCCGGCCCGTGCGGTGGTTGCGCCATGCGCGGATGTCACCCGGGAGGCGCCAGGCGGCGGGCAGCGACATGCCGAAGGATTCGGTCGAGCCGGGGGTGTCGACCACCTGCACCACGTCCACGTGGTCGTGCAGGTGCAGGCCCACGCCGGGCAGGTCGTGCTGCACGCCGATGCCGTGGTGCTGCAGCTGCGCGCCCGGGCCGATGCCGCTGGTCATCAGGATCTGCGGTGACTGCAGCGCACCTGCGCACAGCAGCACCTCGCCGCGCACCTGCAGGCTGTGGCGGCTGCCACCGTGCAGGTAGTCGACGCCGGTGGCGCGGCGGCCGTCCAGCAGCAGGCGGGTGACCTGGGCGCCGGTGATCACGGTCAGATTGGGCCGGCCCAGCGCCGGTGTCAGATAGGCCTTGGCGGCGCTGCAGCGCTCGCCATCGCGGTGGGTGGCCTGGTACCAGCCCACGCCGTCCTGGCTGGGGCCGTTGAAATCGGTGTTCAGCGGCAGCCCGGCCTGCACACCTGCCTCGATGAAGCGCCGGGCTAGCGGGTTGGGGCAGCGCAGGTCCTGCACGCTGAGCGGGCCGTCGCCGCCATGCAGCGCATCTGCGCCGCGCAGGTTGCCCTCGGCACGCCGGAACCAGGGCAGCACGTCATCGAAGGCCCAGCCCTGGTTGCCCTCGGCGGCCCAGCCGTCGTAGTCCTCACGCTGGCCGCGGATGTAGATCATGGCGTTGATCGAGCTGGAGCCGCCCAGCACCTTGCCCCGCGGCTGGTAGCCACGCCGGCCACCGAGGCCGGGCTGGGGCACGGTCTGGAACGACCAGTTGATGCCCTTGGTCTTGGCCATCAGCGCCAGGCCGGCCGGGCAGTGGATGAGCACGCTGCGGTCGGCACCGCCGGCCTCGAGCAAGGCCACACGCACCTGCGGGTCTTCGCTCAGCCGGGCTGCCAGCACACAGCCGGCCGAACCGCCGCCGATCACCACATAGTCGTACATGCCTCAGCTCCTGGATGGCCTGGCCGGCCTGCACCAAACCGGTCAATTCATCATAGCCATGGGGGCATGGCGCCCGCCCTAGGCTGGGGAGCTGCCTCTAGCCCGCTGGGCAGGCCGCATGCAATTGAAGCGATGCGCCGGGCGAAAGCCTGTTACATTGGCTGCACAGACATGCACGAGGCCGTTTCCACAAGGTCTTATCCCCTACCGCTGGAGGTGATGGTTGCGACACACGCAGCACCCGCTGAAAGCCGGCCCAGGTTTGATGAACTCCAGGTTCGACGTTTCTTGAGTGTCTCTGTCCGCGCTGGCGTGAGCTTGCGCGGTGGTTTTTTTTCTTCCACAGACTCAAAAGGAACATCTCCATGAGCAGCACCACCCAGACCGGCGTCGTCAAATGGTTCAACGATGGCAAGGGCTTCGGCTTCATCACGCCTGAAGACGGCAGCAAGGACCTGTTCGCGCACTTCAGCGAAATCCGCAACAACGGCGGCTTTCGCAGCCTGGCTGAAAACCAGCGCGTTGAATTCGAAGTGAAGCAAGGCCCCAAGGGCCTGCAAGCCGCGAACATCCGCCCGCTGTAAAGCGCGCGGATGTGGCCTCCGCCAGGAGGCCACACAAACAAAAACCGCAGCTGCGAAGCTGCGGTTTTTTTTCGTCTGTCCCGGCCTGCTCAGCCGGCGGCGGGTGGTGGGGGCGCATCGGCGCCACCTTGGCCATCGGCGGGCGGCGCGTCGCCCTGGCCGCTGTCGCTGTCGCTGTCGCCCTGACCCGGGCTGTGCAGCTTCTTCTGCTTCTTCTCTTCGGCCTTGCGCTTCTTGGCCAGTTCACGCTGGCGTTTCTCGTATCCGTAGTTCGGGGTCGCCAAGGCGTTGCTCCTTTGAATGGCTGGCGCGCACCGGTGGCGCGTCGAAGCTGAACGCAGCATAAGGCAAAGCGCTGCAGGCCTGAAAAAGCAAAGGGCCACACGAGGTGGCCCTTGGTGCTCACGGAAGGGGCTTGCGGTGCAAGCCCCACCGGGTGTGTCGGCGCCGGGTACGGGTTCCGGGACTCCGCCCATTGGTGCGGTCGGTTGTCGCCTTGACAACGCCAGTATCACTGAACCGCGTGACGGGCAAATGACGAACTGCGGGTGCATCGCCATGCATTTGCGGGCTGTCGTTTGCTGCAATGCACAATCCGTGTTCTGCATCGATCGACCTGACCCGGGAGCCCTGCGCCATGCGCTTTGTCGTGTTCAACCAGAAGGGTGGCGTGGGCAAGTCCACCATCACCTGCAACCTGGCCGCCATCAGCGCCCAGCAAGGCCTGCGCACCCTGGTGGTCGACCTGGACCCGCAGGGCAACAGCAGCCGCTACCTGCTGGGTGCGGGCGCGGATGAAGCGCGCGACACCGCGGCCGAGTTCTTCGACCAGACGCTGAAGTTCACGCTGCGCAACCAGGGCACCGAGGAGTTCATCACCACCACGCCGTTCGAGAACCTGGACCTGCTGCCGTCCAGCCCCAAGCTGGAGGAACTGCATTCCAAGCTGGAGTCGCGCTACAAGATCTACAAGCTGCGGGATGCGCTGGACGCCCTGGGCGAGCGCTACGACCGCATCTACATCGACACCCCGCCGGCGCTGAACTTCTACACCCGCTCGGCGCTGATCGCGGCCCAGGGCTGCCTGATCCCGTTCGACTGCGACGACTTCTCGCGCCGGGCGCTGTATGCGCTGCTGGAGAGCGTGCAGGAGATCCAGGCCGACCACAACAAGGCGCTGGTGGTGACCGGCATCGTGGTGAACCAGTTCCAGCCGCGCGCCAACCTGCCGCAGCAGCTGGTGCAGGAGCTGATCGACGAAGGCCTGCCGGTGCTGCAGCCCTACCTGAGCGCCAGCGTGAAGATCAAGGAATCGCACCAGCGGGCACTGCCCCTGGTGCACATGGATGCCCGCCACAAGCTGACGCAGGAGTACCTGGCCCTGCATGCGGCGCTGCAGCCCGCGCCGGCCCGGCGTGGCAAGGCGGCGCGCTGAGCGTCAATGCCTGGCGGGCTGGGCGAAACGGCGGTCGAACCAGTCGCTGAGCATGCGCTGCTCATAGGGCAGCGAGCCACTGCCGTGCACCTGGGTGCTGCGCATCAGATAGGCCATGTCGGACAACACGTCGCTGCCCTGGGCCAGCACCCGATCACCCTCCTGCAGGCTGTAGCGCAGGCTGATGCGCGGCCAGTCGGGCTGGCGCCCCATCACCCGCACGTCGTGCAGGCGGCGTGATGCCGGCGGGATCTCGCCGGCGAGATCGATGTCGGTGATGGTGAGGGCCAGCGTCTGGCCGGCGGGCAGGCGCCGCTCGGCCAGGGCCTGCAGGTGGCCGCTGAGGGTCTTCTGCACCGATTCGGCATCCCGCCTGGGGCCGACATCGGTGTACTGGTCGGCGTTGTCGAAGCTGACCACTGCCGTGCCGGCCTGGGCCAGGCCGGTGCACAGCAGGACGGCGGGAAGCAGGGCAAACAGCGTCTTGGGCATGGAGGTCTCCAGGGTGTGCCGCAGGGCGGTGGGGGACTCAGGATGGACCGCTGGCGCGCGGCGGGAGTTCCGTGGCCAGCGGCGCGCTGATCTGCAGATCGCTGTCGGCGCAGGCCACGCAGGGCAGGATCCAGCCGTCGGCCTTCTCCTCGGCCAGCAGGCCCGGCCAATCGATGCTGTGGTGCGCCTGGCCGCTCAACAGGCGTGCCATGCAGGCCCGGCAGCTGCCATTGCGGCAGGAGCGTGGCAGGCGCACACCAGCCTCCAGTGCCGCCAGCAGCAGGCTCTGACCGGTGCGCACCGGGATCTTCCAGCCGCCGGGCAGCACGGTCAGGATGTGCAGCTGTCCGGCGTCGGCCATGCAGCACTCAGCGGCGGAACACCAGCAGCTGGTTGTTGGCCGGCATGGCCAGGCGCTCCACCAGCTGCAGGCCGGCAGCAGCGGCTTCGGCCTGCACGGCATGCAGCCAGCGCACACCCCAGGCCGGGTTGCGGGCCCGCAGGTCGGCGTCGAAGGCGGTGTTGCCGGGTGCGGCCGGCTCGTCCTGCACGAAGTAGGGGCCGTAGGTGATCAACTGCCCGCCCGGTGCCAGCCACTGCGCCGCGGCCTGCATCAGCGCGCTGCAGCAGGCCCAGGGGGCGATGTGCAGCAGGTTGGCGCAGAACAGGGCGTCGAAGCGCACATCGGGCGCCAGCGGCCAGGGCTGTTGCAGCACGTCCAGCTGCAGCGGGGGCCGCAGGCCGCTGAGCGATGTGGGCGCGGCAGCGGCCCAGGCACGGATCGAGGCCAGCGCCGCAGGCGTCGGGTCGCTGGGCTGCCACACCCAGCCCGGCAGCCCCGCTGCGCAGTGCACGGCATGCTGGCCGCTGCCGGCCGCGATCTCCAGCAGCTGCCCCTGCGGCGGCAGCAGGCGCTGCAGCGCGGCCAGGATGGGGCCCTTGTTGCGCTCGGCAGCAGGGCTGTGCTGGGCGGTCGATGGGGTGGACATCGGCACAGTCTGCCATGGCAACACCCGACTGCACGGCCGGCCTGCCTGGCCGCTCAACCCAACCACGGCCAGGCGCTGAAAACCGCCAGCAGCCCGAGGTGGCAGAGCACGGTCGGGGTGTCGGCCAGCCGGAACGCCGGCTTGCGCGACTTATTGGGGCAGCCGCTGCCGGGCCATGCGCCAGCCCAGCAGCGACCCGCGCTCCGGGTCGAAGCGGACGATGGTGCCTTGGCGTTGCATGGGGATCGGCGGAAGTCTGCGAAGCCGGGCATTCTGCCGGGCGCCGCGACAATGGCGTTTTGCCCCGGGCCCTGGCATGCAGACCATCTCCTTCGAAGTGCGCGGCGCGTTCATCACCCTGGACCGCCTGCTCAAGGCCACCGGCCTGGCGCCCAGCGGCGGGGCGGCCAAGGCCCTGGTGGCCGACGGTCGGGTGCAGGTCGACGGCCGGGACGAACTGCGCAAGACCGCCAAGCTGCGCCCCGGCCAGGTGGTGGCGCTGACCGGGGTGCGCATCACGCTGCTGGCGCCCGGCGCCGAGACTGCGGCCGATGCCGCGGCCGAGACCGGTCCACCCGGCTGAGCCACCCGGCTGAGCCTGGGCGACAATCGCACACCACAACGCCGGCTTCGTGCCCCCGAAGCCGGCGTTTCCATTCCAGGGGCCATGTCGAGGACAACCATGTCAAAAAACCTCTCGCGCGCCCGCATGGGCGCGCTGGCAGCCGCTGCACTGACTGCAGCCATCCAGCTCCCCGCACAGGCCCAGGCCGCCGCGCCCTTGCTGGTCTGCTTCGTGCACGTCAGCCCGGTGGGCCAGGCGGGCTGGACCTACCAGCACGACCAGGGCCGCCAGGCCATGGAACAGGCGCTGGGCGCCCGGGTGCGCACCCGCACCGTGGAGGCCGTGCCCGAAGGCCCCGACAGCGAGCGGGTGCTGCGTGACCTGGCGGGCCAGGGCTGCGGCCTGGTCTTTGCCACCAGCTTCGGCTACCTGGAACCGGCGCTGCGGGTGGCGGCCGAGTTCCCGGCGGTGAAGTTCGAGCATGCCGGCGGCTACAAGACCGCCGCCAACCTCAACACCTACAACGCCCGCTACTACGAGGCACGCTGGCTGGCCGGCTGGCTGGCCGGGCGGCAGAGCAAGGCAGGCGTGGCCGGCTACGTGGCCGGCTTCCCGGTGCCCGAGGTGGTGCAGGGGCTCAACGCCTTCACCCTGGGCATGCGTGCGGCCAACCCACGGGCCGAGGTGCGGGTGGTGTGGCTGAACGCCTGGTTCGACCCCGCGCGCGAACGCGAGGCCGCGCTGACCCTGGTCAACCAGGGCGCCGACATGCTGACCAACCACAGCGGCTCACCCGCGGTGGCCCAGGTGGCCGAGGAGCAGGGCGTGGGGCTGCTGGCCTACCAGAGCGACATGCTGCGCTTTGCCCCCAAGGCGCAGCTGGCGGCCGTCACCCACCACTGGGGTGGCCACTACACCCGGGTGGCGCAGTCGGTGCTGGACGGCCGCTGGGCGGCCAGGCCGGTGTGGGGTGGCATGCAGGACGGCCTGGTGCAGCTGAGCGCGGTGAAGCCCACGCTGCCGGCCGAGGTCAGGGCCGGCCTGGCCCAGCGCCGGCAGGCCTTGATGGCCGGCCAGCTGCAGCCTTTTGCCGCCCCGCTGGTGGACAACACCGGCCGCATGCGCCTGGCCAGCGGTGCGCTGGACGACGCCGCCATCGCCCGCATGGACTGGCTGGTGCAGGGCGTCAGCGGCAGCCTGCCGGCGGCGCGCTGAGCCGCCTGGGCGCTCACCAGTCGGCCGGGCGGATGAAGCCGGGGCTGCACAGCGCAAACAGCCGGTGGTCGCGCCAGTCGCCATCGATGAAGAGGTAGTGCCGGGCCAGGCCGATCTCGTCGAAGCCCAGGCGCGCCAGCACGGCCAGGCTGCGGGCGTTTTCGGGCCGCACGGCGGCCTGCAGGCGGTGCAGGTTCAGGCGTGGTGAAAAGGCCTCGGCGATGACCGCCTGCAGCGCCTCCTGCATCAGGCCCTGGCCCTGGCAGGCGGCGTCGATGGCATAGCCCAGGTTGCAGCTCTGGAAGCCGCCGCGCACCACGCTGGACAGGTGCACCGAGCCGATCACCCGCCCGCCCTGGTCGGCCGGCTGCAGCCACCAGCGCAGTGCGCGGCCGCTGTCGAAGGCCTCGGCCGCGTCGGCCAGGCCCGCCTGCACACGCGCAGGTTTGGCATGGTCGGCTGGCAGCGGTGGGTCCCAGGGCGCGAAGTGGGCGGCATTGCGGCGGTAGAAATCGGCCACTGCCGCCACCTGGGTGCTGCCGGGCGTGGCATCGGGCGCCTGCAGCAGCAGGCGTGGGGTGTGCAGTTGGCGGTAGGCGGCGCTCACCGCGCCAATCTACACCGCAGCAGCCGTTTCCAGGCGCTGCGCCAGCGCCGGTGCCGCGTCGCCGAAGGCATAGGCGTCCATGCCCAGGCAGCCGTAGGTCAGGCTGCCGTGCAGGCGCACACCCACCGGCGCCACCCCGGCCGCGCCGGCGGCCACGTAGAGCGGCAGCAGGTGCTCGTCGGTGGGGTGCATCAGCGCGGCGTGGGGCGCCTGCTGGCGGTAGTCCAGCAGGGCGGGCCAGTCGGCCGCGGCGCTGCGCTGGGCAAACCACTGTCGGAAGGCCGCGCTCTGCGGGATCTCGGGTGCGTCCAGCGCCGGCCGGGCCGCGCCGAACAGCAGGCGCAGGTTGTGTGTCAGGCTGCCGGTGGCATAGACCAGCACACCCTGCTGCGTGAGCGGGGCCAGGGCACGGCCCAGGGCCATCAGCTGTGCCGGGCTCCAGTCGGGTGGAAAGGCCAGCGGCAGCACGGGGATGTGTGCCTCGGGCCAGACGAAGCGCAGCGGCGCCCAGATGCCATGGTCCAGCCCCCCTTCGTCGGCCACCTGCACCGGCAGGCCGGCAGCCTGGACCAGCGCCGCCACCTGCTGCGCCAGCGCCGGTGCGCCGGGGGCGTCGTAGCGCAGCTGGTACAGCGGCTCGGGGAAGCCGCCGAAATCATGCACCGTGTGGTGCCGGGCCGCCGCCATCAGCAGCGGCTCACGCGCCAGCGAGTGCGCCGAGACCGCCAGGATGGCCTTGGGCCGGCCACCGGCAGCCAGCGCCGGGCCCAGGCGCTGCCAGAACGGGCCGACCTCACCCGGCTCCAGCGCCGTCATCGGCGAGCCATGCGACAGGAAGATCGGGGCCAGGGGAGCGCAGGTGGTGTCCATGCCGCCGATTACAGCAGCGCCCGGCCGCGCCGGTGTTCGAAGCCGCTGCATGCCGGGTTCAAACCGGTTGCGCGGCCCATGCCCCCCTGGCAAGGGCGGGCCGGGCCGCTGGTGTACCGTGCGGGCCATGAGTTCCCACGCCCTGCGCATCTCCATCTTTGGCCTGGCCTGGCGCCAGGGCTGGCGCGATTTCCGCGCCGGTGAACTGCGGCTGCTGATGGTGGCGGTGATGCTGGCGGTGGCCGCGCTCACCGCCGTCGGGTTCTTCGCCAACCGGCTGGAAGCGGCGCTGGCGCGCGATGCCGGCGCCCTGCTGGGCGGTGATGCGGTGATCGCCAGCGACCAGCCGCCACCACCGGCCTTTGCCGAGCGCGCCAAGGCCCTGGGCCTGCGCCAGGCCAGCAGCCGCAGTTTTCCCAGCATGGCGCGTGCCACCGACGAGCGTGGTGGCGAGGCCCGCCTGGTGTCGGTGAAGGCGGTGAGCGCCGGCTATCCACTGCGTGGCACGCTGCGCCTGCGAGCCGCGGCCGACGGGCCCGAGCTGAACGTGGCCGCCGCACCCGAGCCGGGCACGGTGTGGGTGGAGGCGTCGGTGCTCGACACCCTGCAGCTGAACCTGGGCGACGTGCTGCTGCTGGGCGAGCAGCGCTTCACCATCAGCCGCCTGGTGGTGCAGGAGCCCGACCGCGGCTCCGGCTTCCTGGGCTTTTCGCCCCGGGTGCTGATGCGCGACAGCGACCTGGCCGCCACCGGCCTGGTGCAGCCGGCCAGCCGCATCACCCACCGGCTGATGCTGGCGGCGCCCGATGTGCCGGGCAGCCGCGGCGCCGACGAGACCGGCGTGCGCGAATTCCTGCGCTGGGCCGACGCCCAGGTGGCCGATGGCAAGCTGCGTGGTGTGCGGGTGGAATCGCTGCAGAGCGGCCGGCCCGAGATGCAGCAGACGCTGGACCGCGCCAAACGCTTCCTCAACCTGGTGGCCCTGCTGTCGGCGCTGCTGGCGGCGGTGGCGGTGGCGATTGCCGCGCGCGACTATGCCCAGCGCCACCTCGACGACTGCGCCATGCTGCGTGTGCTGGGCACGCCCCAGCGTGCCATGGCCGGTGCCTATGCCCTGGCCCTGCTGGCGGTGGGCCTGGTGGCCAGCCTGGCCGGTGTGCTGCTGGGCTTTGCGGTGCACTTCGTCTTCGTCAGCCTGCTGGCGGGTTTGCTCGATGCCCAGCTGCCGGCCGCCACCCCCGGCCCGGCGCTGTTCGGCCTGGGCGTGGGCCTGCTGCTGCTGGCCGCCTTCGGCCTGCCGCCGGTGCTGCAGCTGGCACGGGTGCCGCCGCTGCGGGTGATCCGGCGTGACCTGGGCCAGCCACGCGCCGCCTCGGCCGGCGTGCTGCTGGCCGGCACGGCGGGTTTTGCGGCGCTGCTGGTGGCGGCGTCGACCGACACCCGCATGGGCCTGCTGGCGGTGGCCGGCTTTGCCGGCGCGGTGGCGGTGTTCGCCCTGCTGGCCTGGGTGGCGGTGTGGCTGTTGCGGCGCCTGGTGCCGCAGGCCGGCGGCCCACGCTGGCTGGGCCTGGCCACGCGCCAGCTGGCGGCGCGGCCGGCCCTGGTGGTGCTGCAGGTGTCGGCGCTGGCGGTGGGCCTGCTGGCGCTGATGCTGCTGGTGCTGCTGCGCACCGACCTGATCTCGGCCTGGCGCGCCACCACGCCGGCCGATGCGCCCAACCGCTTCGTGATCAATCTGCAGCCCGAGCAGGGCGAGGCCTTCCAGGCTGCGCTCAGGAGCGCCGGTGTGGCGCGCTACGACTGGTACCCGATGATCCGCGGCCGCCTGTTGGCCATCAACGGCGAGGCGGTGGCCCCCGGTCGCTACACCGACGACCGTGCCCAGCGCCTGGTGGAGCGGGAGTTCAACCTCAGCCACGCGGCCGCGCTGCCGGTGCACAACCAGCTGAGCGGCGGTGCCTGGGTGGCCGACGAGGCCGACGGCATGAGCGTGGAAGACGGCCTGGCCGAGACCCTGGGCCTGAAGCTGGGCGACCGCCTGCGCTTCGACATCGCCGGCATCCAGCGCGAGGCGCGCATCACCAGCCTGCGCAAGGTGGACTGGGGCTCGATGCGGGTGAACTTCTTCGTGATGTTTCCGCTGGCGCGCATGGACGACGTGCCGCTGAGCTACATCAGCGCCTTCCGCGCGCCCGATGGCCAGCCCGGCTTCGACCGGGCGCTGGCGCGGCAGTTTCCCAACCTCACCAACGTCGACCTGTCGGCCAGCCTGGCCCAGGTGCAGAAGGTGCTGGACCAGGTGATCCGGGCGGTGGAGTTCCTGTTCGGCTTCACCCTGGCCGCGGGCCTGGTGGTGCTGTTTGCGGCGGTGAGCGCCACCCGCGACAGCCGCGCGCGCGAATACGCGGTGATGCGTGCCGTGGGCGCCAGCGGCCAGCTGCTGCGCCAGATGCAGCGCGCCGAGCTGCTGGGCGTTGGTGCGCTGGCGGGTGTGCTGGCCGCGGTGGCGGCGATGGTGGTGGGCGGCGTGCTGGCGCGCCAGGTGTTCAGCTTCAGCTGGGCACCCTCACCCTGGGTGCCGCTGTTCGGTGCCATCGCCGGTGCGGTGCTGGCCCTGGCCGCAGGCTGGTGGGGGCTGCGCGAGGTGCTGCGCCGCCCGGTGATGGACACGCTGCGCCGAGCGACCGACTGATCAGCCGGCCGCGCGGGCCGGTGTCAGAACGACTCCCAGTCGTCGTTGGAGGTCGGGGAGGCCGGGCGCGAGGTTTCGCGCGCCTGGCTGATGGCGGCCTGGGCCACTTCCGGCGGGCGGGCGGCGGCAGGCTTGGCGGCCGGTGCCGCAGGGCGGGCCACCGCTGGGGTGGCAGGCCGTGGTGCCACGGCCACCACCACCGGCGTGGCCAGGGCCACAGCGCTGCCCGACAGGCGGAACACCTGCATCGACGTGGTCAGGCGCTGGGCCTGGTCCTTGAGGCTTTCGGCGGCGGCGGCGCTTTCTTCGACCAGGGCGGCGT
>JAZKFQ010000057.1:0-33274 GCA_040386375.1 Pseudomonadota bacterium | reverse complement strand
TGCTGATGGAGCGCAGCTTCGCCAGCGTGCAGGAGCTCAACCGCTTCCGCAAGGAGGTGAGCCAGCGCCTGGCGGCTGCCGGGCGCGGTGCCCAGCCGGCCTGAGCGTCCGGCTGCCACCACGCAAAAGCCGGCCCGAGGGCCGGCTTTTTGCTGCGCGCCCGGCGCTGGCTGGCCGTGCCTACTTGCTGGCGGCAGCCGCCATGCGGGCGGCGTCGGCCTTCTTGTCGGCGTCCACCTTCTGTGCGCTGGGGCGCTGGGCGATCAGGCCTGCATAGGGCTTCCAGTCGATGCCGGCGGCGGCCAGCAGGTCCTCGCCCAGCACCTTCTTGGTGGCCAGGGCCACCAGCGGCAGGCTGACGTAGGCGGCGCAATCGGCCAGGGTGAAGCTGTCGCCGGCCACATAGGGGCTGAACCTGGCCAGGCGCTTGAAGCCGGCGATGTTCTTGGTGAGCTGCTTGCGCACCCGCTCCTGGGTCTCGGCGCTGACGGTGCCGCCGAAGAAGGCCTGCGCATACAGCTCGCGTGCCACCAGTTCCAGGTGCAGGTCGATGAAGGTGCACAGCTCACGCACCTTGGCGGCGGCCAGCGGGTCGGCCGGCAGCAGGGGCACGGCCGGGTAGGCGGCCTCCAGGTAGTCCACCATCACCTGGCTCTCGCACAGCGTGCCGCCGGCGGTGCGCAGAAAGGGCACCTTGCCCAGCGGCGTGGCGTTCAGCACGGTCTCGTCCTTGCTGCCGGTCATCACCAGTTCCTCGTTGAACGGGATGCCCTTTTCCAGCAGGGCCAGCTTGACCTTGTTGTAGTAGTTCGAAACCGCGAAGCCGCAGAGCGTGAGCATGGAAAGTCTCCTGTGTGGGTGCGGCCGCAGTCTAGGCGCGGCGCGGCGCGGCCGCGCTTCGCCCAGGTGACAGTGCTGCCGGTGCCCGGTTCACCAGGGCGATGCCCAGCACCACGGTGGCGCAGGCCACGGCCAGGCGCAGCGTCAGCGGTTCGCCTAGCAGGCCCACCCCGGCCAGCAGGCCGGCCAGCGGTGTCAGCAGCGTGAACGCCGTGACCTGCGTGGCCGGGTAGCGGCGCAGCAGCCAGAACCACAGCAGGTAGCTGGCGAAGCTGACCACCACGGTCTGGAAGCCCATCAGCGCCCAGGCCTGGGTGCTGAGCTGCGCTGGCGCCGGCCAGGCCTCGCCCGCCGCCCAGGAACCGGCCACCAGCAGCGGGCCGGAGATCGCCAGCTGGTAGAACAGGGTCTGCACCGGCGTGGCCGTGGCCAGGCGGCTGCCGCGCAGCACCAGGGTGTTGGCGCCCCACAGCACGGCCGCCAGCACGCCCAGCGCGTCGCCGACCCAGCGCTTCTCCTGGCCCGGCGCGGCGCTGCCGGTCAGGCCCTCGGCAAAGGCCCAGGCCACGCCGCTGAAGGCCACCGCCAGCCCGGCCAGCTGGGCGGCGCTGGGCCGCTCGCTGTGTGCCACCAGCGGCATGCCCAGCGCCACCACGAAGGGTGCCAGGTAGATGAAGACGATCATGCGCGAGGCCTCGGTGTACTGCAGGCCGGTGTAGATGCAGGCGAACTCGGCGGCGAAGGTGGCACCAGCCAGCAGGCCGCCGGGCAAGGTGCCGTTGCGCAGGCTCAGCGAGATGCCCTGCCAGCCGGCCCAGGCCGCCACCAGCAGCGCCGCCACCACCGAGCGCGCGCCGGCCTGCAGCAGCGGCGGGATCTCGGCCAGGGTCAGCTTGGTGATGGCATGGTTCAGCCCCCACAGCGCGCAGCAGCCCACCAGGGTGCTGATGGCCAGGGCGTCCAGTTTTGTGCGGCGGTCGGTCATCCGGTCGATGCTAGGGGCTGCCGCGCGGCGCCCTGTCTGCAGCGCCGCCCACGCCGCAGGCTATGGCGCACAGCCAACCGGCCAGCGCGCCGCTGGCATGGGCGGCTGGCGCGATGGCGATGTCCCAGCCCGGCAGCTGGCGCAGCGGGCCTTGCCAGGGCGCTTCCAGCGCCAGCTTGGTGACCAGGCCCAGGGCGAGGGCCGCACCGATGACCCGGCGGCGTCCCGGGTCCCCGCGCAACAGCTGCCATGTCGCCACCGCCACTGCCGCATGCAGCACACCCGACAGGCCGCCATAGGCCAGCAGCGTGGGCTGGGCCAGCAGGCCCAGCTGGGTGAGTGGCCAGGCCAGGGCCCAGGCCAGGGCCGCACGCCGGTGGCAGCCGGCCGCCGCACCCAGCACTGCCACCACCACGGTGCCGGCCAGGTTGGCCGCCAGGTGCAGGCTGCTCAGGTGCACGAACGCGGCGGTCAGCAGCCGCCAGGGCTGGGCCCAGGCCAGCGCAGGCTGCCAGCGCAGCAGTGCGGGGTCCACCGCCTGGGCCAGCACGGCGCCCAGCGCCGCCACCACGCAGAGCCCGACCCAGGGCACCCAGGCCGGCAGCGCAACCAGCCTGCGGCTCAGCCGAAGACGGCCCGCCACAGCGCCAGCACCGCGTCGCGCTCCTGGGCCATGGTCTCCGGCTCCACCTGGGTCGGCCGTTCGTCCAGCCGGGCCGCATGCTGGGCGCGGCGCAGTTCGCGGTAGGCATTGGCCGCTGCTTCGCCCACGCCGGCCGGCAGCAGGCCGGCGGCCTCGGCCCGCTGCAGCAGGGCGATGTTGCCGGCGTTGTCCAGCAGCGCAGGGTGGCGCTGGCCGTGGGCCAGCACCAGGTACTGCACGGCGAACTCGGCATCCATCATGCCGCCGGCGCTGTGCTTCACGTCGTAGCGCCCGGCCTTCACCGGGCGCGCGGAGCGCACCTTCTCGCGCATCTCCAGCACCTCGCGCTTCAGGTCGGCCGGGTCGCGTGCGGCGGCCAGCACCTGGCGGCGCACGGCGTCGAAGCGGCTGGCCAGCGCCGCCGAGCCGGCGCAGAAGCGCGCCCGTGTCAGCGCCTGGTGTTCCCAGGTCCAGGCCGTGTTGCCACCCCGCCCGACCTGGTAGCGCTCGAAGCTGTTGATCGACGTGACCAGCAGGCCCGAGTTGCCGTTGGGCCGCAGCGCGGTGTCGATGTCGAACAGCTCGCCGGCGGCGGTGCGCAGCGTCAGCCAGGTGATCAGCTTGCGCACGAAGTGGCCATACACCTCCTGCGCGCGGTCGGGGTCGGTCTCGTCGGCGTCGTCGTACAGGAACACCACGTCCAGGTCGCTGCCGTAGCCCAGCTCCTTGCCACCCAGCTTGCCGTAGGCGATGACGGCGAAGTTCGGCGCTGGACGGTGGTGCTGGCGCAGCCGCGGCCAGGCCCAGCGCAGGGTGCAATCCAGCGTGGCGTCGGCCAGGGCCGAGAGATCGTCGGCCACCTGCTCCACGCTGACCAGGCCTTCGACGTCGCGCACCAGGGTGCGGAACACCTCGGCATGGTGAGCATGGCGCAGGGTGTCGAGCAGGGCGTCCTCGTTGTCCTCGCCCGAGCGCCGCCAGGCGCGGTGGCGGTCGTCCAGGCCGGCGATGTAGTCGGCGGCGTCGAAGCGCTCGTGCAGCAGGCGTTCGTCGGACAGCTCGTCGATCACGCCCGGGTGGCGCATCAGGTACTGCATGGGCCAGCGCGCTAGGCCCAGCAGACGCAGCAGCCGGCGCAGCACCTCGGGCCGTTCCAGCAGCAGCGACATGTAGCTGTCGCGGCGCAGCAGCGGTTCCAGCCAGTCGATGAAGCGCAGCGCCGCGGCTTCGGTGCAGTCACCGTCGTCCACGCAGATGCCGGTGCGCTGCACCAGCCGGCCCAGGCGCAGCTTGGCTTCTTCCCGCAGGGCAGCCACCCGTGGGTGTTCCCGCCAGGGCTTGATGCGCTCGGCCAAGCCAGGCGGCAGGCGCTCCAGCAGCAGCTCGCTGTCGATGGGCTGCGGGCCGGGGCCGCAGGTCTTGCAGCCGTTGCCGTTGCGTGCCGCGCCACCATCCTGGCTGTCGTGCAGCAGGGCGTCGAACTCGTTGGCCACCAGCTCGCGGATCTCGCACAGCCGGTCCAGCAGGCCGCAGGCCTGGGACTGCCTGGCCTGCGGGTCGTCGCACAGGCCCAGCGAGCGCGCGATCCAGTCCAGGTCGGCGTCGTTGGTGGGCAGCAGATGGGTCTGCTGGTCGTCCAGGAACTGGATGCGGTGCTCCACCTGGCGCAGGAACACATAGGCCTGGTCGAGCTTGGCGGCCGTCTCGGCCTTCATCAGCCCGCGGCCGGCCAGCTTGTGCAGGCTCTTCAAGGTGCTGCGGGTGCGGATCTCGGGGAACTGCCCACCGCGCACCACCAGCAGCAGCTGCACGATGAATTCGATCTCGCGGATGCCACCGCGCGAGAGCTTCACGTCGTTGGCGCGCTCGGGCCGGCCGGCGGCGCGGCGCTGGGCCTCCTCGCGGATCTTGCGGTGCAGCTGGCGCAGGCCCTCAAAGATGCCGTAGTCCAGGTAGCGCCGGTAGACGAAGGCGGTGACCAGGCTGCGCAGCGGCAGCGCGCGGCCCGAGGCCACCGCCGCGGCCGGCGCCACCACCCGGCTCTTGAGCCAGGCAAAGCGCTCCCATTCACGGCCCTGCACCTGGAAATACTCTTCCAGCATGCCCATGCTGACCACCGGCGGGCCCGAGTTGCCGTTCGGCCGCAGCGCCAGGTCGACACGGAAGACGAAGCCGTCATCCGTGGTGTCGCCGATCAGCGCATACAGGCGCTTGGCGACCTGGGTGAAGTACTCGTGGGCGCTCACCACGCTGGGGCCGTCGGTCTGGCCATCGTCCTCGTAGACGTAAATCAGGTCGATGTCGGACGAGACGTTCAGCTCGCGGGCGCCCAGCTTGCCCATGCCGATGATCCAGAAATCGATCACCTGGCCCTGGGCGTCGCGTGGTGGGCCGCAGCGCGCATCTTCGTCGGCACGGGCGGCGGCCAGGGCGATCTCCAGCGTGGCCTCGGCCAGTGCCGTCATGGTGTGGGTGATGTGCTCCAGCGGCGCGGCCTGTTCCACATCCAGCACCGCCAGGCGCTCGAGCACCAGCTGGCGCGCCACCCGCAGGGCCGAGGCGAGCACATGGCCGTCGGCATGCAGGCGCTGCACCAGCGCGGTGATGGTGGCGGCGTCGGGCAGGCCGGCCGGCAGCAGCGCCAGCTCGGCCGCATAACGCCGGCGGATGCGCTGCACGAAGCGGCTGTGGGCGGCCGCGGCCCGGGGGATGGATGTGTCCGGCAGGTGAAGTTCGGAACCCATGGTGCGCCTGGGGCTCTGTGCTAGATTGGCCTGCAGCCCGGCGCCAGGCGGCGCGGCGCCGAGTGGGTGGGCGCACAGGGGGGGCATGTCGGGCCACCCAGCCGCAGGCCGATCACACGCACTGCGCAGCGGTACTCGCTCCTCATCCATGCCTCACTCGTCGTTGTCAGCTGCGGTGCGCCAACCGGCCGGCCGGTGGTTGCGCCCTTCATGGCGAGGGCTGTTGCGCTGGTCATGGCGCATCGCGCTGGGGTTGTTGTTGGCCGCCTGGGCATTGGCCCTGGTGGGCTGGCTCTCGCTCCAGTGGCTGATTCTGCCCCGTCTGGACGAATGGCGTGGGCGGGCGGAAGTGCTGGCCACGCAGGCGCTGGGTCATCCGGTGCAGATCGGCCAGCTGTCCACCCAGGGTGGTGGCTGGCTGCCCACCCTGCAGCTGCGCGACGTGGTGCTGCGCGACGCCACCGGCCAGCAGGCCCTGCGCCTGCCGCGGGTGCAGGCCGCGCTGTCGGTGCCGGCCATGCTGGCCCTGCGCCTGCGCTTCTCGCAGCTGCTGATCGAGGATGCCCAGCTCGACGTGCGGCGTGATGCCCAGGGCCGCTGGTTCGTCGGTGGTCTGCCGCTGGCTGCCGACGGCGCGGCCCTGCGCGGCGACGGCCAGGCCGACTGGATCTTCGAGCAGCATGAGATCCTGGTGCGTGGTGGCACGCTGCGCTGGCTGGACGAGCAGCGCGCCGCCCCGCCGCTGGCCCTGGCCGACGTGCAGCTGCTGCTGCGCAACCGCGGTCGCCGCCATGAGCTGCGGCTGGATGCCACCCCGCCGCCCGACTGGGGCCAGCGCTTCGCCATCACCGCCCAGGCGCGTGGGGCCTTGCTGTCGCGCCCCGGCGATTGGCGGCGCTGGAAGGGCACGCTGCATGTGGATCTGCCGCGCGCCGATGTGTCGCAGCTGCGCCGCCACGTCAGCCTGCCGGTCGACCTGCAGCAGGGCCGGGCCGCGCTGCGCGGCTGGCTGGATTTCGACGCCGGCGCACCCCAGGCGCTGACGCTGGACGCGGTGCTGCGCGGGGTGTCGGTGCAGCTGGCGCGTGGCCTGGAGCCGGTGGGCCTGGCCGACCTGAGCGGGCGCCTGGTGGCCGAGCGCCAGGGCACGGGCGTGCGCCTGGCCCTGCAGGGCCTGGGCTTCACCCTGCCCGATGGCGCGGTGTGGGCGCCCAGCCAGCTGGCCCTGCAGTGGCGCAGCGCGGCACCGGCCGCTGCCGGCCCGGCTGTCGCCGCCGCGGCCGATGCAGCAGGCCAGGCCTGGCTGCCGCCGCTGGACGGTGGCCAGCTCACCGCCGACCGGCTGGACCTGCCGCTGCTGGCCACGCTGGCCGGGCGCCTGCCCATCGGCACCGGCCTGCGTGAGCTGCTGCGCCAGCTGGAGCCCGAGGGCACGGTCAGCGCGCTGGACGCACGCTGGGACGGCCCGGTCGACCAGCCCCGCAGCTGGAGCGCCAAGGCCACGGTCAAGGGCCTGGCCATCGCCGCCGCCGCCTCGCCCGAGCCCGGTGGCATCGGCCGCCCCGGCTGGCGCGGTGCCGATCTGCAGATCGACGCCCACCAGGGCGGTGGTGCGGCCACGCTGTCCCTGGCCGACGGCCAGATCACCCTGCCCGGCGTGTTCGACGAGGCGGTGGTGCCGCTGACGCAGTTCGGCGCCCAGCTGCAGTGGACGGTGGCGCCCGGTGCCAGCGCCGACGCCGCATCGGCCATCACGCTGAAGGTGCTCAACGCCCGCTTCGACAACGCCGATGCCAAGGGCGCGCTCAACGCCACCTGGCAGACCGGCGCCGGTGCCGGCTTCGGCAAGGGCGGGCGGCTGCCGGGGGTGCTGCAGCTCGAGGGCAGCCTGTCCGAAGGCCGGGCCAGCCAGGTGGCACGCTACCTGCCGCTGGGCATCGGCCCCGAAACCCGCCACTGGACCCGGCGCGCCGTGCGTGCCGGCGAGCTGCGCGACGTCAGCTACCGGGTGCAGGGCGATCTGTGGGACTTCCCCTTCGTCAACAAGCGTGACGGTGACTTCCGCATCGCCGGCCAGATCGAGGGTGTGACGCTGGCGCCTGTGCCGTCGGTGCCGGCGGGTGGGTCCGAGCCGGCCTGGGAATCGCCGTGGCCGGTGTTCAGCAACGTGGCGGGCGAGCTGGTGTTCGAGCGCAACAGCATGCGGTTCACCCGCACCCGCGGCACGCTGTGGGGCCTGGCGCTGGACGAGGTGTCCGGCCGCATCCGCGAGCTGTCGGCCGAGCCCACGCTGCTGGAGCTGGAGGGCAGCGCGCGTGGCCCGCTGGCCGATCTGCTGCGTGTGGTGCGCAGCACACCGCTGGCCGATGCCACCGGCCATGTGCTCGATGCCGGCACGGCCAGCGGCAGCGCCGAGCTCAAGCTGGGCCTGGCCGTGCCACTGAACCGCACCGCCGATGCCCAGCTCAAGCTGGGCCTGCAGCTGCCGGGCAACGACCTGCGGCTGCGGCCCGACCTGCCGCTGCTGGCGAATGCGCGCGGCCGCATCGAGGCCAGCCACAAGGGGGTGCAGTTCACCGGGCTGCGCGCCCAGTTGCTGGGTGGCGAGGCCATGCTCGACGGCAGCAGCCAGGCCGATGGCAGCCTGCGCCTGGCCATCAACGGCAGCGCCAGCGCCGAGGCCCTGCGCCGGGCCACCGAGCTGGGCGCCGGCCTGCCGCGCCTGGCGCAGCGCCTGCAGGGCCAGGCCACGTACCGGCTGCAGGCCAGCGTCCAGAACGGCCACCCCGACTGGCAGCTGGCCAGCAACCTGCAGGGCCTGGCCATCGCCCTGCCGGCGCCGCTGGGCAAGCCGGCCGAGCAGGCCATGGCACTGCGCCTGTCCAGCGCCGCCGAAGCGCGGCCGGCCGGCAGCAGCGCCGCGCCGCGTGACTGGCTGCGCCTGGAGCTGGGCCCGCTCAAGGGCAGCGTGCTGGTGGACGCCATCCCCGGCGGCGGTGGCCGCCCGCTGCGCAGTGCCTGGTCCTGGGATGCACCGCTGCCCGAGCCGGTGGCCGGCGGCCGCGCGGTGCTGGCCCTGGCCCGGCTGGATGTGGACAGCTGGCGCAGTGCGCTGGCGCCGGGTGGCAGCGCGGCAGCGCCGTCAGCGCCGGCCCTGGACGACAGCGCCTGGCTGCCGCAGTCGCTGCAGCTCAACACCCCCGAGCTGCTGCTGGGCGGCCGGCGCCTGAGCGGTGTCTCGCTGGAGCTGCAGCGACAGGCCCGTGTGCCCGATGCCGGCGACGCCTGGCGCGCCCAGTTCAAGACCGACCAGGCCGCCGGCACGCTGGACTACCGTGAATCCCGCAGCGCCGGCGCACCCGGGCGACTGCGCGCCCAGCTGTCACGCCTGAGCCTGCCCGACGAGGTGGCCGGCCCGGTTGGCAGCGACCCGGTGGCCCAGCTTGTCGACCGCGCCGGCCTGGTGCTGCCGGCGGTGGACATCGAGGTGGCCGACTTCGAACTGCGGGGCCGCAAGCTGGGCAGCCTGGCGCTGCAGGCCGCCAACCGCGTGGCGCCGGCCGATCCGGCGGGCCGCAGCGAGTGGCAGCTAACCCGGCTGCGGCTGAAGAACGACGACGCCACGCTCAGCGCCGACGGCCGCTGGGAGGCTGTGCCGGGCACCGGCAAGCGGCGCATGGTGCTGGCCTTCGAGCTGGACGTGGCCAACGGCGGCGCGCTGCTGGAGCGGCTGGGCTTCGGCAAGGTGCTGCGTGGTGCCAGCGGCAAGCTGGCCGGCACCCTGGGCTGGGACGGCTCGCCGCTGGCCCTGGACCTGCCCTCGCTGGGTGGGCGGCTGGTCCTGGACATCAAGGGTGGCCAGTTCCTGCAGATGGACCCCGGCGCCGCCCGGCTGCTGGGCGTGATGAGCCTGCAGGCCCTGCCGCGCCGGCTGGCGCTGGATTTCCGCGACGTGTTCCAGCAGGGCTTTGCCTTCGACACCGCCACCGCCAGCGTGCTGGTCAGCCGCGGTGTGGCCAGCACCGAGAACCTGCGCCTGCGTGGCCTGCAGGCCCTGGTGGCCATGGCCGGCAGCGCCGACATCGGCCAGGAGACCCAGGACCTGCATGTGGTGGTGGTGCCCGAGCTGAACGCCGGCGGCGCCACCCTGGCCTATGCCGCGGTGAACCCGGCCGTGGGCCTGGGCGCGTTCGTGGGCCAGTGGCTGCTGCGCGAGCCGCTGCGCCAGGCCAGTGCACGCGAGTTCCGCGTCACCGGCCGCTGGGACGACCCCAAGGTGGCGCGGCTGGAGCGTGGCCTGCTCGACCCGCTGCCCGCGTCGGCCACGGCGCGTGGCGACAGCGCCAGCACGCCGGCTGTGCCGGCATCGGCCGCCAGCCGGCCCTGACAGGGCCCTGCGCTTTTTGGCGTGGCCGGGCCCGCAGCCTGGGCCGGTGTCAGCCCGGCAGCGACACGCCCAGCGTGCTGGCCAGGCGCCTGGCGGTGTCGCGCAGTGCGGCGATGCGCGAGCCGGCGGCCAGCACCAGGCACTGGCGCGCGTAATCGGGGTCGGCCTGCAGGTGCTCCACATGCACATGGTGGCCATCGCCAGCCATCAGCCATTTGAAGTCGATGATCTCGACCAGGCTGAGGGCGCGGTGCTCGGGGGCGCTGACGGCGTTCATGGTGATCCAGTGGTTGCCCCCAGGTTAACGGCCGGGCCTGTGCCCAGGCTGACACCCGCCCCTGGAATCGGGTGCCCAAACCATCACGCCAGGCGCCACCGGCGCAGGGCCGGCGGCGCTGGACGTGTGATCCGTCACACCTTGGGCGTGGCGCGGCGCGCCAGCACGGCCTCGCTCAGCGTCTGCAGCACGCCCACCGAATCGTCCCAGCCGATGCAGGCGTCGGTGATGCTCTGGCCGTAGGCCAGCCGGTCCGGATCGTCCTGGCCGGCGCTGAACTTCTGCGCGCCGGCATTCAGGTGGCTTTCCACCATCACGCCGAAGATGCAGCGGTTGCCGGCCGCCATCTGGGTGGCGATGTCGCGCGCCACGTCGATCTGGCGCTGGTGCTGCTTGCTGCTGTTGGCATGGCTGCAGTCGACCATCAGCTGGCATGGCAGCTTGGCCGCGCGCAGCTCGTCGCAGGCGGCGGCCACGCTGGCGGCGTCGTAGTTGGGCGCCTTGCCACCACGCAGGATCACATGGCAATCCTTGTTGCCCTTGGTCTGCACGATGGCCACCTGGCCGTTCTTGTGCACCGACATGAAGTGGTGCGGCCGGCCGGCGGCCTGGATGGCGTCGGTGGCGATCTTGAGGTTGCCGTCGGTGCCGTTCTTGAAGCCGATGGGCGCGCTCAGGCCGCTGGCCAGCTCGCGGTGCACCTGGCTCTCCGTCGTGCGCGCACCGATGGCGCCCCAGCTGATCAGGTCACCGATGTACTGCGGGCTGATCACATCCAGGAACTCGCTGCCCGCGGGCACGCCCAGGCGGTTGATGTCCACCAGCAATTGGCGCGCGATGCGCAGGCCCTCGTGGATGCGGTAGCTCTCGTCCAGGTAGGGGTCGTTGATCAGGCCCTTCCAGCCCACGGTGGTGCGCGGCTTCTCGAAATACACCCGCATCACGATCTCCAGCGTGCCGGCGTACTTGGCGCGCTCGGCCTTCAGGCGGCGGGCGTAGTCCAGGGCGGCCACCGGGTCGTGGATGGAGCAGGGGCCGATCACCACCAGCAGCCGGTCGTCGCTGCCGTCCAGGATGCGGCGCACGCTCTGGCGGGTGTCGCCGATCAGCTGTTCCACCGGCGTGCCGGCGATGGGGAAGAAGCGGATCAGGTGCTCCGGCGGGGGCAGCGGCGTCACCTCCTCGATGCGCTGGTCGTCGGTCTGGCTGGTCTTCTCGCTCAGCGCATAACCAAAGCCCGGCTCCGAACTTCCGGGGTGACTGCTGGGGCGGTTGCTGGGGTGGTGGGGGGCCATGGTCTGCTCCTGGGCTGCGGGGACAAAAAGCGGGGGACGAAAAAAAACCGCCGGGGCTGCCGGCGGTTTGTCTGGTGCTTGCTTCGCTTGCGTTTCACGCGCGCTTGCTTCTCCAGCCGCCGGTGGGGGGCGAGAACCAAAAGGTCGCAAAAAAGAAGCGGCTGGCAGGCATGGGGCGCGAATGTAGCACGCGGACCGTGACAGCCCGCTGACGCCTGGGCGACGCGGTGTCAGCGCCGGCCGAACATCATCTGCCGCGCCAGCGCCGACTTCAGCGGCGGCAGGGCCTGCAGGGCGGCCAGCCCCAGGCCGCGCGCCGCCGCCAGGCCCGGCCAGCGCCAGGTGAAGCTGCGGGCCAGGAAATCGGTGGCGGCGATCATGCTCCAGCGGTCGGGCCCACGCTGCCACTCCAGCCGGCGCAGCAGGGCGGGCAGTTCGGCCGGCGTGGCGTGGCGCAGGGCCTGCACCAGGGCGGCGGCATCACGCAGGCCCAGGTTCAGGCCCTGGCCGGCCACCGGGTGCAGGGTCTGCGCCGCATTGCCGATGCGCACGATGGCGCCGTCGGTCAGCGTGCGCTCGGCGTTCAGCCCCAGCGCAAACTGCTTCAGGGGCGACAGCGCCACCACCGTGCCGGCGGCCGGCGGCAGCAGGGTGTTGAGCACGGCGTTGCGCTGGGCGGCGCTGAGCGCGGCCACCGGGTCGTCGCTGCTGGTGACGCACCACACCATGGCGGCGCGGGCCTGGCCGTCGGCCTGCGGTGCCAGCGGCAGCAGGGCCAGCGGGCCCTGGCGGGTGAAGCGCTCCACCGCCAGTCCGGGTGTGGCACCGGCCAGCGTGGCCGTGCCCACCCAGGCGGTCTGGCCGTAGTCGTGTGCGATGGCCTTGCGCGCCTGGTCGGCGAACACACCACCCTCGGCCACCACCGCCAAGTCGAATTGCTCGGCGATGCCGGCGTCCACCTCCACACCCGGCCCCAGGTTGCGCACATCGGCCACCGGCTGGCCGAAGCGGCTGTGCAGGCGCTGCGGCGCGGCCTGCTCCGCCGCCTGCCAGGCCTGCTGCAGGCAGCTGACCAGGGCGCCGTAGGGCAGCACCGCGCCCAGCATCTCCACGCCTTCGTCGGCGGCACGCAGCTGCACGGCGGCCTGGGCGCCGGGCAGGCCCAGCGTGGGCGGGGCCTGCGACACCAGCACCTCGGTGATGGGCTGGGCCGCGGCCGCCGGCCAGGCGCCCAGCTGGCGCAGCAGCTGCACGCTGCCCAGGGCCAGGGCCAGAGTGCGTGGGTCGCCCGACACATCCTTGTCGGCCGGCCGGGCGTCGAACAGGGTGATCTCGGCCGTGGGCAGCTTGCGTGCGGCCTGCAGCGCCAGCGCCAGGCCGGCCGGGCCGGCGCCGATGACGGCCAGGCGCCACGATCGATCACTCACTGGTTGACCCTCCGGCCACTGCGTGACCAACTCCCCGAGCAAGGAGAGCGCTTCCTCCGCAGCGGCCGTGTGAACGCACTCATGAACATCCCTCCAGCCAGACCACTTCGGGCAGGCGCCCGCCACGCAGGGTGATGATGCGGCCCTGGTCATTGGCTTCCATCACCAGGGCGAATTTTCGGTCGGGCGCGTAGACGCTCAAGACCTGGCCACGGTCGAAGTAGGGGTGGGGCGTGCTGGTCAGGCGCTTGCCATACACCTGCTGCACCCGCGCCACCGTGTCGCCCACGTGCACACCGCTGAGCGTGCTGTAGCGGGGATCCCGTGTCTCCATGCGGGCCACCACATCGCCCACCAGGGTGTAGCGCACGCCGGGCTGCAGCGCGGCCATGCGGTGGTGGCAGCGGCTGGCCGGGTTGGCGGCTGCCGATGCCGCCCGGCCGGGCGGCACGGGCTCGGGCTGCAGTGGCTGGCCCAGCGCGGCCTCGGCCTGTGCCCGGTTCTGCCCGGCCGTGGCCGGTGCCAGGCCGTGGACGCCGAAGCGGCCTGCCGGTGCCGCCGCAGCGGCGCTGGCCACCAGCAGCCCAGCCAGCAGCAGCGCAGCACCTGGCGCAACAAGGCTGCTCATGCCTGCCCCGGCCCAGCGCGCAGCGCCGCATCCACTGCGGCCAGCTGGGCCGGCGTGCCCACGTTGTGCCAGGCGCCGGGCAGCAGCTCGCCACCCAGCCGGCCAGCGGCCGCGCTGGCAAACAGGCAGGGTCCCAGCGGTGCATGCTGGCCGGCGCCGATGCCCGCCACCAGGTCCTGCCGCACCAGCGCCAGGTTGGCATAGGTGAACGGCCGCGGCTGGCCAGGGGCAGGGCGCTGCACACGCCCATCGGCCAGGGCAAAGTCGCCCGCCGCGTGGAAATCCGGGTTGGGCACCAGCCACAGATGGGCATGGTCCCGGCCCTCGGCGAAGCGCTGGGCCGCCGTGCCGTCGAAGCGGAAGCCCGGCGCCACGATGTCGCCCGACACCAGCCAGAAGCAAGGCCCCAGCAGCGGCAGCGCCTTGGCGATGCCACCGGCGGTTTCCAGGGCCCCGCCGTGGTCGCGGCCCTCGTGCGAGTAGGCGATGTGCAGGCCGAAGCGGCTGCCATCGCCCAGCGTGGCGGGGAACTGCGCCTCCAGCCAGGCGGTGTTGATCACCACCTGGCGCACACCGGCGGCAGCCAGGGCCAGCAGGTGCCACTCGATCATCGGCCGCCCCGCCACGGGCAGCAGTGGCTTGGGCGTGGCATCGGTGAGCGGGCGCATGCGCTCGCCGCGGCCGGCGGCCAGGATCAGCGCGGGGAGGTTGGTGAAGGCAGCTGGCATGGCGGCGGCAGTGTAGGCCGCCGCTGCACCGCTGCGGGTCGTCAGCCCAGACCGATGGGCGCCGGCGCCTGCATCAGGATCTTGCTGAACAGCGGCTGGAACACGCCGTCGGCCGGGTGGCCGGTGAGCGGGTCGCGGTTGGCCGCGAAGGCCGCATCCAGCGCGGCCCAGTCGGCGGCGCTCAGGTGGGTGCGGGCAGCGGGCAGCACCTCCTGCTCCTCGGCCGCCATGTGGCTGACATAGGCGTCGATGTAGCGGTCCAGTGCCTCGACGAAGGCCTGGCGGCGTGGCGCGCCCAGCACCTCGTAGGCCAGCAGCGCATGTTCCAGTGTGCGGATGGCCGCCTCGCCACGGGCGTGGTCGGCATCCAGCCGGTCCAGCGTGGCCCGCAGCGCCGGGCAGCGCTGGCGCAGCAGCGGGAACAGCAGGCTGGTCTCCTTGGGGTGGTGCAGGCGCTCGGGGAATTCGTCGACGTAGAACAGCATGGCGCGCAGCACGCTGAAATCGGGCGCCCGGCCGTCGCGCTGGGCTTGGGCCACCAGCAGGTGCATGGACCGCAGCATGGCGGCCAGGGCCTGGTGTTCGTCGTGGATGACATCGAGTGCAAGGTGGCGCATGGCAGCGGTTCCGTGTGGGCAGTGGCCCTAGCGTGAACCGGCCGGCCGCCGGCTGCCTTGCGAAAGATCAAGCCGGGCCGCGGCGGTGCCGGCGCCGATGCGCCTGCGGGCCGTGCCGGCGGCGGCCGCTAAAATCCGCGCTCCTCCGAACCACCCAACACGCCCGCAGCGGCGCCGCGCATGGCCACCACCCAGAACCAGAACAAGCCCAGCCCGACCGCGCTGAAGTCCGCCAGCAAGTCCGTGTTGATGGCCAATGCCATCCGCGCGCTGGCCATGGACGCCGTGCAGCAGGCCAATTCCGGCCACCCCGGTGCGCCCATGGGCATGGCCGAGATCGCGGTGGCGCTGTGGGGCCGCCACCTCAAGCACAACCCGGCCAACCCGCTGTGGGCCGACCGCGACCGCTTCGTGCTCAGCAACGGCCATGGCTCGATGCTGATCTATGCGCTGCTGCACCTCAGCGGCTATGCCTTGCCGATGAGCGAGCTGCGCAACTTCCGCCAGCTGCACAGCAAGACGCCCGGCCACCCCGAGGTGCATGTCACGCCCGGCGTGGAAACCACCACCGGGCCGCTGGGCCAGGGCATCACCAACGCCGTGGGCATGGCGCTGGCCGAGAAGCTGCTGGCGCAGGAGTTCAACCGCCCCGGCCATGCGGTGGTGAACCACCGCACCTGGGCCTTCCTGGGCGATGGCTGCCTGATGGAGGGCATCAGCCACGAGGCCTGCGCACTGGCCGGCGCCTGGAAGCTGAACAAGCTGGTGGCGCTGTACGACGACAACGGCATCAGCATCGACGGCCAGGTCAAGCCCTGGTACGTGGACGACGTGGCCCAGCGCTTTGCCGCCTACCAGTGGAATGTGATCGGCCCCATCGACGGCCATGACGTGGCCGCGGTGGACGCCGCCATCGCGCAGGCCAAGACCAGCGCCACCAAGCCGACGCTGATCCTCTGCAAGACCAACATCGGCCAGGGTTCGCCCAACCGCGCCGGCACCGCCAAGGCCCACGGCGAGGCCCTGGGTGCCGACGAGATCGCCCTCACCCGCGCCGCCATCGGCTGGGCGCACGAGCCCTTCGTCATCCCCGAAGCGGCCTACGCCGCCTGGGATGCCAAACGCAGCGGTGACGCGGCCGAAGCCAAGTGGAGCCAGGCCTTTGCCAAGTACAAGGCCAAGCACCCGGCCCTGGCCGCCGAGCTGGCCCGCCGTATGAGTGGTGACCTGCCGGCCAACTTTGCGCAAGCCGCGGTGGACGCCGCCGTGGCGGCCCACGCCGCCGCCCAGACCGTGGCCAGCCGCAAGGCCAGCCAGATCGCGCTGGAGGCCTTCACCGCCGCCCTGCCCGAGCTGCTGGGTGGCTCGGCCGACCTGACCGGCAGCAACCTCACCAACACCAGCCACACGCCCAGCCTGCGCTTCGACGAAGCGGGCGTGCCCAACGGCGGGCGCCACATCAACTACGGCGTGCGTGAGTTCGGCATGGCCGCCATCATGAACGGCGTGGCCCTGCACGGCGGCTTCATCCCCTACGGCGGCACCTTCCTCACCTTCAGCGACTACAGCCGCAACGCCATCCGCATGGCCGCGCTGATGAAGACGCGGGTGATCCATGTGTTCACCCACGACAGCATCGGCCTGGGCGAAGACGGCCCCACGCACCAGAGCGTGGAACACGCCGCCAGCCTGCGCCTGATCCCCGGCCTGGACGTGTGGCGCCCCGCCGACACCGCCGAGACCAGCGTGGCCTGGGCCTTTGCGATCCAGAACCGCCACCGTCCCAGCGCCCTGCTGCTGAGCCGGCAGAACCTGCCGTATGCGCCCAAGGCCGGCCTCGACGACATCGCCAAGGGCGGCTACGTGCTGGCCGAGCCCTCGGAAGTGGGCCTGAAGAAGGCCGCCCAGGCGGTGATCATCGCCACCGGCAGCGAGGTGGGCCTGGCCCTGCATGCCCAGGCCGCGCTGGCCAAACTGAAGATTGCGGTGCGGGTGGTCAGCATGCCCAGCACCAGCGTGTTCGATCGCCAGGGCACGGCCTACAAGGCCGCTGTGCTGCCGGCCAAGCTGCCGCGTGTGGCCATCGAGGCCGGTGTGACCGACGGCTGGTGGAAATACGGCTGCGCCGCCGTGCTGGGCATCGACAGCTATGGCGAGAGCGCACCCGCGCCGGTGCTGTTCAAGCACTTCGGCCTCACCGCCGAGGCGCTGGCCGACACCGTGCGGTCCGTGCTGGGCAAGTGAGGCGATGGCGATGCGGCGGCTGCTGGCGTGTGCCGGCCTGCTGCTGGCAGCCAGCGGCGCCGTGGCGCAGCAGGCCGTGCTGGCGCCCAGCGCCGCCGTGTCCTGTCTGAGCCCGGCCGCCGCGCAGCGCGGCGTGCCCGCCTATCCATTCCAGGCCTTCAAGGACAAGCGGCCCGGCGACGTGCAGGTGCGCCTGCGCTTTGACGGGCCGACACTGGCGCCCACCGTCACCGTGCTGTCGCAGCAAGGCGATGCCAGCTTCGTGGATGCGGTGCGCGTGCATGCGGCCACGCTGCGTGTGCCCTGCCACGACGGCGGCGCGCCGGTGGAGCTGGATTTCGACTTCGCATTCCGGCCCGACGACACGCCCTTGCCGCCGGTGCCCGTCGACCCGGCCGACGCCGAGCGGGAGCGCCAGCTGCAATGCCTGGCACACACCAGCGGCCGCAACATGCCCGTGTACCCCCCGGCCGCGCTGCGGGGCAATGCGGTGCAGGGCCGGGTGCTGGCCGAGATGCGCTTCGAAGCACCCGACCAGCCGCCGGCCACCCGGCTGCTGCCACGCATCGGCGGTGAAGCGGCCAACCCGGGCCGTCACGAGACGCAGGTGTTTCTCGGGCCGCTGCGCGACTGGACCGCGGGCTACCGCATGCCCTGCCTGTCGGGCCGGCCCATCACCGTGCGGCGCACCTATGTCTACGTGGTGGAGGGTGAATCCTGGGGCTTCAAGCCGGGCATCACGCTGCGCGAACTGCTGCCCATGGTGCGCAACATCGGGCAACAGCGCCTGCAGTTCGACTTCACGCAGATGCAGTGCCCCTTCGATGTGCGCCTGGAGTACTTCCAGCCGAACCTGCCGAACGGGGTGAGCGTGTCGGGCCCCCCGGTCCCTGCGCGCCAGCCCTTCATCGACTGGCTGGCGCAGACCCAGCTCGACCTGCCGGACAAATCGCTGGACGCCGTCTACGCCGACGTGCTGAAGCTCACCGTTCCCTGCCTCAAAATCGACCTCAACCCCCAGGAGTGATCTCATGACCATCAAGATCGGCATCAACGGCTTCGGCCGCATCGGGCGCATGGTGTTCCGTGCCGCCGTGCAGAACTTCGACGACATCGAAGTCGTCGGCATCAACGACCTGCTGGAGCCCGACTACCTGGCCTACATGCTGAAGTACGACAGCGTGCATGGCCGCTTCAAGGGCGAGGTCAGCGTGGACGGCAACACCCTGGTGGTCAATGGCAAGCGCATCCGTCTGACCGCGGTGAAGAACCCGGCCGAACTGAAGTGGGGCGAGATCGGCGCCGACGTGGTGGTCGAGGCCACCGGCCTCTTCCTCACCAAGGAGACCTGCGAGCCGCACCTGGCCGCCGGCGCCAAGAAGGTGATCCAGTCGGCACCGAGCAAGGACGACACGCCGATGTTCGTCTACGGCGTGAACCACAAGACCTACGCCGGCCAGGCCATCATCAGCAACGCCAGCTGCACCACCAACTGCCTGGCCCCGGTGGCCAAGGTGCTGCACGACAAGTGGGGCATCAAGCGTGGCCTGATGACCACGGTGCACGCTGCCACCGCCACCCAGAAGACCGTGGACGGCCCCAGCAACAAGGATTGGCGCGGCGGCCGCGGCATCCTGGAGAACATCATCCCCAGCAGCACCGGTGCCGCCAAGGCAGTGGGCGTGGTCATCCCCGAGCTGAACAAGAAGCTCACCGGCATGAGCTTCCGCGTGCCCACCAGCGATGTGAGCGTGGTCGACCTCACGGTGGAACTGATCAAGGACGCCAGCTATGAAGAGATCTGCGCCGAGATGAAGGCGCAGAGCCAGGGCGCGCTCAAGGGCGTGCTGGGCTACACCGAGGACAAGGTGGTGGCCACCGATTTCCGCGGCGAGCCCTGCACCAGCGTGTTCGACGCCGACGCCGGCATCGCGCTGGACAAGACCTTCATCAAGGTGGTGAGCTGGTACGACAACGAGTGGGGCTATTCGAACAAGGTGCTGGAAATGGTGCGCGTCATCGCCTGATGCCAGCACGCCTGCAGCGCCTGTGAAGGCGCGCAGTTCCCGACATCAAACTTCACCTGGCCGGGCTAGCATCCCGGCCAGTTGCGTTCTGGGCCTGGCCCGGGCGTGTCGTGGTGCAGGCTGGTGCCCGGGGAGGGCTTGTGATGCTGGGTGCTGAGGGTTGGGCGCGGATGCGCCAGGGCGTGCTGCCGGCGTTGGGCCTGGCACTGCTGGTGGCGGCGGGCGCGGTGCAGGCGGCCGAGAAAAGCATGCTGCGGGCGGCCCGCAGCAGCGCCGATGCTGCGGCCCAGCTGGACGACGACGGCAACGCCCGGGTGATCGTCAAATACCGCAGCGGCAGCAGCCTGGCGCAGACCCGCCGCGGTGCCGAGCGCCTGGGCCGGCAGCTGCAGGTCAACCTGGAAGACGGCCCTGTGCTGGGCGCCCGCAGCCAGAGCCTGCGCGGGCGTGGCCTCAGCGCCCAGGCTCTGGCCACCCGCCTGGCCAGCGAGCCCGATGTGGAATGGGCCCAGCCGGTGCGCCGCAAGACGGTGCGCGCCGGTCTGCCCAACGACCCGCTGTTTGCCGACAACCAGCCCGCCGCCACACCTGTGGCGGGCCAGTGGTACCTGCGCGCACCCGATGCCACCCTGGTGTCGGCCGTCAACGCGGTGGGCGCCTGGGCCATCACCAGCGGCGCGGCCGGCATCACCGTGGCGGTGCTGGACACCGGCGTGCGCTTCGACCACCCTGACCTGGCTGGCAAGCTCTGGCCGGGCTACGACTTCGTCAGCCGCAGCGGCACGTCCGGCGACGGCGGCGGCCGTGATGCCGATGCCAGCGACCCCGGCGACTGGAGCACGGCCAGCGACAGCTGCGGCGCCAGCAGCAGCAGCTGGCACGGCACCCAGGTGGCGGGCCTGATCGGCGCGGCCACCGACAACGGCATCGGCATGGCCGGCGTGGGCCGCGACACCATGGTGCTGCCCGTGCGCGTGCTGGGCAAGTGTGGTGGCTTCGACGACGACATCATCGCCGGCATGCGCTGGGCGGCCGGCCTGAGCAGCACGCCGGTGGCCAATCCACACCCGGCGCGGGTGATCAACCTGAGCCTGGGCTCGTCGGGCATTTGCAGCACGGCCTACCGCGAGGTCATCGCCGAGCTGAATGCCGCCGGCGTGGTGGTGGTGGTGGCCTCGGGCAACGACGCCGGTCGTGCCGTCAACGAGCCGGCCAACTGCCCGGGTGCGCTGGCCGTGGCCGGTGTGCGCCATGCCGGCAGCAAGGTGGGCTATTCCAACCTGGGCCCGCAGGTGGCCCTGGCCGCGCCCGCGGGCAACTGCGTCAATCTCAACGGCCTGTGCCTGTACCCGCTGGTCACCACGCTGAATGCGGGCAGCACCACACCGGGCGCGGCGGTCTACAGCGACAGCAGCGCGCCCTCGCTGGGCACCAGCTTCGCCACCCCCATCGTGGCCGCCTCGGCCGGGTTGATGCTGGCGGTGGACCCGACACTGACCCCGGCCCAGGTCAAGGCCATGCTGCAGGCCAGCGCGCGCACCTTCCCCGCCACCGGCGCGCAGGAGCCCGGCACCGTGGCCTGCCGCGCACCCGACGGCGTGGACCAGGTGGAGTGCTACTGCACCACCACCACCTGCGGCGCCGGCATGCTGGACGCCGGCGCGGCCGTGGCGGCGGTGCAGCAGGCGCCCCGGGCGGTGGTGGCGGCCTCCACCACGGCGCCCATCGTCGGTGAGACTGTGGCCTTGAACGCCGCCGGCTCCAGCGCCTTCAGCGGGCGCAGCATCACCGGTTACCAATGGGCTTTGCTCGGTGGTGCCGGTCTGGCCAGCTTCATCGGCGCCACCGATGGCAGCAGCGTCAGCCTGGCCACCAGCGGCGTGGGTGCGGTGGTGGTGCAGCTGACGGTGACCGACAGCAGCGGTGCCACACGCAGCAGCAGCCAGACCATCCAGGTGGCTGCAGCGCCGGTGGTGGTGGCGCCCGACGGTGGGTCGGGCGGCGGCGGTGGTGGTGGTGGTGCGATGGGCGGCGGCTGGCTGCTGGCCCTGGCTGCGGCCGTGTGGCTGCTGTGGCGTGCCGCGCCGCGGCCGCCCCGCAGCCTGCCCTGACCGGTCCGCCCGCCGGCTGGCCCGGGTCAGCGCGCGGCAGCGCTGGCAGCGGCCTCGGCGGCGGCTGCCGTGGCGGCCCGCGCCAGTGCGGCGCGGGTGTCGGCGCCCGACACCCGCGTCGCGGGTGCTGCCGCGGATGAGGATGCGGCCGGGGCCTGGGTGGCCGAGCCGGGTGCCGGTCTGGCTGGAGCGGTGGCAGCAGGGGCGGGGGCCGGGGCCGGCCTGGACGCTGCAGGCGTGGCAGGCCGGGGTGCGGCTGCCGCGGCGGCCGGTGGTGCGGACGGCTTGGCCGCGGGTGTTGCAGCGGGTGTTGCAGAGGCTGCTGCAGCGGCTGCGACCGACGGCCCGGACGATGCCGCCGCTGGCGCCGCTGGCGCCGCTGCCGCGCTGGCGGCACCTGCAGCTGGGCTGGCCGCCGCCTCGCCCGCCACACACGGCAGGAAGCCCGGCCCGCTGGGCAGTTGCAGCCCGGCCAGCCTGGCGCGCAGCGCGGCATCGGCCGCGGGCACACGCAGCACCGTCTGGCTTTGCGCCTGGCGCAGCGTGATCACCCTTGCCGTGCGCAGGCCACGCTGGGCCATCTGCGCCATGGCGGCGTTGGCGCTGTCCTGGCTGTCGAACCGGCCCAGGCTGATGCCGGGCTGCAGCTCGGGTGCATCACGCAGGTCTTCTGGCTCCAGCTTCAGGCGCCTGACCTCCGCCAGCTTGCGCTGCAGGGTCTCGCGGTCGGCATAGCGCCCCATGTAGACCATGAAGGCGCCGGCATCGTCCTGGCGCCGCACCTGCCAGCCGTCGGCAGGCAGGCCGGCCTCGCGCAGGCTGCGTTCGGCGCTGCCGGCATCGGCGGCCGAGAACGGGCCGGCCTCCAGGCAACTGGTGGCCAGGGCATTGCTGGCGGCCGCCGCGGCCTGGCTGGCGGCGTCCAGTGCCGCGCTGGCGGCTTGCGGGCCGAGGATGCGCACCAGGCCCGGCTGGTGCTGGCGCTGCAGGCGCTCGGGCTCGCGCGCGCTGTCGCCGCCGCTGTCGAAGGCGCCCGACAGCGCCGCCAGCAGCAGCGCATTGGCCAGCAGCAGCACCAGGGCCAGGGTTCTCAGCATGGTGCCGATGATGCGTCGGCCAGCCCGCCTGCGGCCAAGGGCCTGAGGCTCACTTCACCGCTGGCCACCGGCTGGCGACCGGTGGCGGTGCGCAGCCACAGCGTGCCGGTGGCATCCACGCCGTCGGCCAGGCCCTGCGGCAGGCCCGGCAGCGTGGTGCTGACGGCGCGGCCGGCCAGCACGTCGCGGCTGGCAAAGCCGGCCTGCAGCGCCGCAAAGCCGCTGGCCTCGAAGGCCCGCAGCGCCTGCAACAGGGGCAGGGCCACCTGCGCCAGGGTGGCCGGCGCATCGAGTGCGGGCTGCAGCTCCTGCACATGGGCGCGGCCCCAGCTCAGCGCCGGCGCGGCCGGGTCGGCCTCTGCCGGCAGCGGGCGGATGTTCAGGCCGATGCCGATCACCGCAACCCGCTGGCTGCCCAGCTGCACCGTCTCGATCAGGATGCCACCCAGCTTGCGGCCGATGTGCGGCGCCTGGCCGCCGTCGTCCAGCAGGATCAGGTCGTTGGGCCACTTCAGGCCCAGGCGGCGCCGGCTGCCGGCAGGGGCCGGGTCGAGGGCCTCGGCCAGGGCCAGTCCCACGGCCAGCGACAGGCCCGTCCAGTCCACCGGGGCCAGGGGCAGTGCCAGGCTGAAGGTGAGCGAATCCCCCACGCCGGACTGCCAGGTCTTGCCCTGGCGGCCGCGGCCGGCAGTCTGCTGCGCGGCCACCAGCAGTGCGGGCTTCAGCCCGTCGGCCGGTGATTGGCGGGCGCGCGCCAGCAGCTCGGTGTTGGTGGAGGCGATCTCTGCCACCACCTCGACATTGAGGCCGGGCAACCAGGGCTCCAGGGCCAGCCAGAGGGCTTCGGCACCCCAGTTCAGCGGCGGCTGGGCCGTGGCGGTGCTCAAGCCTTGGCCGCGCCGGATGCGCGTTGGGTGGATTTCTTCGGTGCCAGCATGGTGCCGCGGCAGCGCTTGGCGCCGCAGCGGCACTCGAAGCGTTTCTTCAGTGCCGGGGTGTAGCGCTCATCGATCACCAGGCCGTAGTCGAAGAACAGTTCCTCGCCGGCCTTGATGTTGCGGGTGGCCAGCAGGTAGACCTGGCCCGACTCGTCGTCGGCCTCCACATTGGGGGCGCAGCTGTGGTTGATCCACTTGCTGGCATTGCCGCCCACCTTGCCGTCGATCACCAGTTCGTCGCTCAGGTGGAAGTAGAAGGTGTGGTCGGGCTGGCTGGGGTCGTGCGGGTGGCGGCGCAGGGCCTCGTCCCAGGTGATGACCTCGCCGGTGTACTCCAGGATCAGTTCGCCCTTCTTGATCGGCACCAGCGCGAACACGCCCTTGCCGTGCACGCCACTCTGGCGCACCTGCAGCCGGCCCTTGGTGGTGCCGGGTGCCGGCGCCTTGGGGGCCGGGCTGGCGTCGGGGCTGGCGGCTTTCTTGGCGGCTGCTTGCACGGCGGCTTTCATTCGTTAAAGTGAATCCATGGGCGCGCGCGTGTACACACAGGTGTGCAGGCGCACGCGAAGCGCAGCGGATTGTAGGCACGGGCCCAACAGCCCCCCGGCCTGGCCAAGGGACAGCACCAGACACATGAGCAAGACCCTCATCATTGCCGAGAAGCCCAGCGTGGCGCAGGACATCGTGCGCGCGCTCACCCCGGTGGCGGGCAAGTTCGACAAGCATGACGACCACTTCGAGAACGAGCGTTATGTCGTCAGCTCGGCGGTGGGCCACCTGGTGGAGATCAAGGCGCCGGAGGAATACGACGTCAAGCGGGGCAAGTGGAGCTTTGCCCACCTGCCGGTGGTGCCGCCGCATTTCGACCTGGCGCCCATCGACAAGGCCAAGAGCCGGCTCAACGCGGTGGTCAAGCTGGTCAAGCGCAAGGACGTGACGGCGCTGATCAATGCCTGCGACGCGGGGCGCGAGGGTGAGCTGATCTTCCGCCTGATCGTGCAGTACGCAGACAACCTCAAGACGCCGCTGAACAAGCCCATCCAGCGCCTGTGGCTGCAGAGCATGACACCGCAGGCCATCCGCGACGGCTTCGAGCACCTGCGCAGCGACAAGCAGATGCTGGGCCTGGCAGACGCCGCGCGCAGCCGAAGTGAGGCCGACTGGCTGGTGGGCATCAACGGCACGCGGGCGATGACGGCCTTCAACTCGCGTGACGGCGGCTTCTTCCTCACCACCGTGGGCCGGGTGCAGACCCCCACGCTGTCCATCATGGTCGAGCGCGAGGAGAAGATCCGCAAGCACGTGTCGCGGGATTACTGGGAGATCAAGGCCGGCTTTGCCGCCGCCGCCGGTGACTACGACGGCAAGTGGTTCGACCCCAAGTTCAAGAAGGACGAGGATGCAGACCGCCGCGCCGACCGGCTGTGGAACGAGCGGGATGCCAATGCCATCGCCGACGCGGTGCTGGGCAAGACCGGCACCGTCACCGAAGAGGCCAAGCCCAGCAACAGCACCTGCCCGGGCCTGTACGACCTGACCACTTTGCAGCGCGAGGCCAACAGCCGATTCGGCTACTCGGCCAAGACCACCCTGAGCATCGCCCAGGCGCTGTACGAGAAGCACAAGGTGCTGACCTATCCCCGGACCGACTCGCGCCACCTGCCCGAGGACTACCTGGCCACGGTGAAGAACACCTTCGAGATGATCGCCGGTGAAGACCTGCCCGGCCCGTTGAAGCAGCTGGCCCTGCATGCCCGCAAGGGCCTGAACGCCGGCTACATCAAGCCCAGCAAGCGGGTGTTCGACAACAGCAAGGTGTCGGACCACTTCGCCATCATCCCCACGCTGCAGGCGCCCAAGAGCCTCAGCGAGACCGAGGCCAAGCTCTACGACCTGGTGGTCAAGCGCTTCATCGCGGTGTTCTACCCGCCGGCCGAGTTCATGGTCACCACCCGCATCACCATCGTCGAAGGCCACCATTTCCAGACCAACGGCAAGGTGCTGGTCAACCCCGGCTGGCTGGCGGTGTACGGCAAGGAGGCGCAGGACGAAGACGCCAATCTGGTGCCGGTGCAGGCGGGTGAGCAGGTGGCCAACGAACACATCAGCGTCAACGCCCTGAAGACCAAGCCGCCGGCGCGCTACACCGAGGCCACGTTGCTGAGTGCGATGGAAGGCGCGGGCAAGCTGATCGACGACGACGAGCTGCGCGAGGCCATGGCCGAGAAGGGCCTGGGCACACCGGCCACGCGGGCCCAGGTGATCGAGGGCCTGATCGCCGAGAAGTACATTCTGCGCGAGGGCCGCGAGCTGTGCCCCACGGCCAAGGCCTTCCAGCTGATGACCCTGCTGCGTGGCCTGGCCATCGAAGACCTGACCAAGCCCGAGCTGACCGGCAACTGGGAACACCAGCTGGCCGAGATGGAGCAGGGCAAGCTCAGCCGCGCCGCCTTCATGCAGGACATCGCCGCCATGGCCGAGCGCATCGTGCGCAAGGCCAAGGAGTACGACCGCGACACCATCCCCGGTGACTACGCCACCCTGGCCACGCCCTGCCCCAACTGCGGCGGGGTGGTGAAGGAGAACTACCGCCGCTTCACCTGTACCGGGGCCGATGGGGCCGGTGAAGGCTGCGGCTTCAGCATGACCAAGATCCCCGCCGGCCGCAGCTTCGAGCTGCACGAGGTGGAGACCTTTCTGCGCGACAAGAAGGTGGGCCCGCTGGAAGGTTTCCGCTCCAAGGCGGGCTGGCCGTTCACCGCCGAGCTGAAGCTGGTGCAGGACGAGGAGCTGAACAACTGGAAGCTGGAGTTCGACTTCGGCGACGATGCCAAGGCCGATGGTGCCGAGGCCGAGGCCATCGACTTCAGCGGCCAGCCCAGCTTCGGCGCCTGCCCCAAGTGCAAGGGCCATGTCTACGAGCACGGCAGCAACTACGCCTGCCAGCATGCGGTGAGCGCACCCGTCACCTGTGACTTCAAGACCGGCAAGATCATCCTCACCCAGCCCGTCAGCCATGAGCAGGTGACCAAGCTGCTGGCCACCGGCAAGACCGACCTGCTGGACGGCTTCGTCAGCAACCGCACCAAGCGCAAGTTCAAGGCCATGCTGGTGTGGGACGAGAAGGAAGGCAAGGTGGGCTTCGAGTTCGCGCCGCGGGGTGATGGCAAGGTGATCCCGGCGCGCAAGACAGCGCCGGCCAAGACGGCGGCACCGGTCAAGGCAGCCGCCAAGAAAGCCGCCCGCAAGAAGGCGGCCTGAGTGGCTGCCCCCGGCCCGGGCTGGCCCTGCCTGCGCGCCACCGGTGTGGAGGCATGTGTGCTCGACCTGAGCGTGCAGCCCGGCGCCAAGCACACCGGCATCGACGGCCTGCACGACGGCGCGCTGCGGGTGCGCCTGGCCGCACCGCCGGTGGACGGCAAGGCCAACAGCCATCTGCTGGCCTGGCTGGCGGTCGAGCTGCGCTGCCCCAAGCGCGATCTGCTGCTGCTGCGGGGTGAGGCCTCGCGCCGCAAGCAGGTGCAGGTGGCCCTGCCCGAGCAGGCCGTGGCCACCTGGCTGGACCGGGTGCTCTGCCCTTGACCCGGTGACCAGGCCGCCGTGTCGCTGATCGTCCTCAACAAGCTGCTGGGCATCTTCTGCACCGTGGGCCTGGGCTGGGTGGCCGGGCGCATGCGCTGGCTGGGTGAACCCGCGGGTGGCATGGACCCGGCGCGCCTGCTGGGCAACGCGGCCTTCTACATCTTCGTGCCGGCGCTGCTGTTCCGCGCCACCGCGCGCATGGACACGGCCACCATGCCCTGGGCGGCGCTGCTGGCGTATTTCGGCCCGGCGGCGGCGTTCGTGCTGGTGGTCTATGCCTGGCAGCGGCTGCGCCAGCCGGCCGCTGCGCCCGGCCATGACCTGGAGGCCAGCGAGCGTGCCGCCGCCCAGCCTGCCACCCGCGCCTTTGCCGCCACCTTTGGCAATTCGGCCCAGGTGGGCTTGCCGGTGGTGGCCGCGCTGTTCGGCGAGGCCGGCCTGGCCATCCACGTGGCCCTGATCAGCCTGCATGCGCTGGTGCTGCTGACCCTGTGCACCATGCTGATCGAGCTGGACCTGGCGCGGGCCCGCTCGCTGCACGAAGCCACGGCCAGCCTGTGGCGCACGCTCAAGAGCACGGTGCGCAATGCGGTGGTGCACCCGGTCACGCTGCCGGTGCTGGCCGGTGGGCTGTGGAACCTCACCGGCTGGCCCCTGCCCGGCCCGCTGGACGAGACCCTGGCCCTGCTGGCCAGTGCGGTGGCTCCGCTGTGCCTTGTGCTGATCGGCATCACCCTGGCCTACACCGACACCCGCACGGTGCGTCAGGCCGCCCGTGCCGCCCTGGGCACCACCCTGCTGAAGCTGCTGGGCCTGCCGGCCCTGGTGCTGCTGGTGGCCCACTGGGGCCTGGGCCTGGGCGGCCTGGCGCTGGGCGTGGTGGTGCTGATGGCGGCCCTGCCCACCGGCAGCAATGCGCTGATCTTCGCCCAGCGCTACCGCACGCTGGAGGCCGAGGCCACCACCACCATCGTGCTGTCCACCGTGGGCTATGTGGCCACGGTGGCGCTGTGGCTGTCGGTGCTGTCCTGGCTGGCGGCCTGACCGGGTGCTACAGGCCGGCGGCCGGCCTTCCGCTCAGGCATGCTGCACCCACTGCAGCGGCGAGGCGGCCAGCAGCGGGCGCAGCTTGCCCAGCTGCTCGGTGGTGCTCTGCAGGGAGCTGGTGTCGCCGAAGGGCGCGGCCTGCGCCAGCAGCATGGCCGAGCGGGCCTCGGCATCGGGCAGGCCGTCGCCCAGCGCGGCCTCGGCCTGGGTGGCGATGATCCAGTAGCGCTCGCCGCGGTTCTCGGGCGCATCTTTCAGCGCCGCCAGGCGCTGGGCACACACCGCCGTCACCGCGCGCCGGGTACGCTGCGCCTGCACGGCGTCGGTGATGGCCTCGGCACGGTTGCTCTGGTGGCCGCAGCGCAGGTCGAGCAGGAACGCGAGGTTGATGCCGTTGTAGTAGTCGTTCAGCAGCCACCAGCCCTTCTCGTGCGCGGCGATCGCCACGTCCAGCGCTGCGGCATCGCCGGTGGCCTCGAACAGGCGCTTGTGCACGGCCCCCCACAGGCCCAGGGTCTCGGCGTCGTTGGCCGTGGTGGGGTTCAGCGCCTGCAGGATGCTGCGGGCCTCGTGCAGCGCCGCCACGGCATCGGGCTGTTTGCTCTTGTAGGTGGCCAGGGCCAGCTGCTGGGTGACGTAGACGTCGTTGGGCGCGATCATGCGCGCCGACAGCAGCAGCGCCTTGGCGTTGGCCCAGTTGCCATCGGCCTTGCAGCCGCGCACCAGGTCCATCACCACCGCCAGGCTCTGCGCCGCTGCCGGCGCAGCCGGTGCCGCCATGGCGTTGGCGATCTGGTCGGCCAGGGCCTGGGCCACCGTGCGGTTCGGCGGCTGCAGCGGCAGGAATGTGTAGACCGGGCTGTCCACGCGGCCATTGGCCATCACGTCGAGGATGGCCTGCTTGAGCACGCCGCGGAAGCGCTCGGCCTCCTCGATGTCCAGCGCCTTGCCGTCGTGCCGGAACTTGCGGATGGTGATGTGGTTGACGTCGAAGGGCGCGTCGAACTGGCTCTCGGCGATGATGATCGTGGTCGAGGGTTTCAGCGCATGGCGCACGCCCAGTTCGTAGGCCGCGTTCAGGTTGCTGGTCGACAGGTCGGCGATCACCACGTCGGCGTCGAGCAGCATCTCGTACATCGGCACGTCGATGGTGCCGGCGTGGGCGATCTCGTCGGCGCGGATGCAGGTCAGGCCGGCTTCTTCCACCGCCATCTTGATGATGTAGCGGTAGGTCTTGTTCAGGTCCAGCACGCGGCTGGTCTTGTAGTCGGTCTTCTCGCCGAAGCCCATCACCACGAAACAGGTCTTCTTGTCGGCCATGCCAGTCTCCCGATGCCGCGAATGGGTCGCGTGCGCTGCAGGCTAGGTGACGGGGGCCAGGCTGTCAAACACCCGGCTGTGGTGGTCAGCCGCCCGGCTGGGTCTGGCGCTCGTCATCGCCCAGGGTGGCCGACAGCACCTGGCCGTCGGCGTTGAAGGAGACGTCGAACACCTTCTTGTCCTGCCCGCGCAGCACATGCCAGCGCCACACCACCTGGCCCGGCTGGGTGGCGTAGCGCAGCTCGCGCGCATGGCGCCCCAGCAGCCTGGACACGGCCGCCTGCGCCATGCCGGGTTTCACCTTGGCGAAGTTGGCCTCGGTCAGCAGCTGGCGCAGCGCCGCCAGCTTGCCGTCGGCGGCGATCTCCATCTCGTAGTTGGTCCAGCCCTCGGGCTGGCGCGGGTAGGACAGCAGCTTGCTGCCATCGGCCCGCTCGGTGATCTGCACCGGCTCGCCGAACTGCCGGCGCACGTCTGCTTCGGTGGACAGGCCCTCTTCGAGCTTGGTGGCGCGTTGCTCGTCGCAGGCGGCCAGCAGGCCGGTCATGGCCAGCAGGGCAATCAGCAGGATGCGCATGGGATTTTGGCCGGGGACAGCGGGTGGTGGCGTGGCGCGCATTCTGCAGCCGCTCGCTGTGGCGGCCGTTCTGGGAAAATCCCGGCATGAACCCGACCGACATCCCAGCGTACATGGCCCATGTGGGTGTGGCCGCCCGCGCCGCCGCCACCACCATGGCGGCCGCCAGCACCGCCGCCAAGAACAACGCGCTGCGCGCCCTGGCGCGCCAGTTGCGCGAGTCCGCCGCCGACCTGGCCCTGCACAACGAGCTGGACCTGGCCGCCGCCCGTGCAGCCGGCCTGGCCGCACCGCTGGTGGACCGGCTCAAGCTCACGCCGGCCGTCATCCACACCGTGGCCGAGGGCTGCGAGCAGCTGGCCGCCATGCCCGACCCGGTGGGCGAGATCACCGGCATCAAGCGCCGGCCCAGCGGCATCAGCGTGGGCCAGATGCGGGTGCCGCTGGGCGTGTTCGGCATGATCTACGAGAGCCGGCCCAACGTCACCATCGAGGCGGCCAGCCTGGCCATCAAGAGTGGCAATGCCGCCATCCTGCGGGGCGGCAGCGAGGCCTTGCACAGCAACCTGGCGCTGTGGCGCCTGGTGCAGGCGGCGCTGGTGGAAGCCGGCCTGCCGGCCGAGGCCGTCCAGCTGGTGGAGACCACCGACCGCGCCGCCGTGGGCCGGCTGATCACCATGCCGGCCTACGTGGACGTGATCATTCCGCGGGGTGGCAAGGGCCTGATCGAGCGCATCAGCGCTGAGGCCAAGGTGCCGGTGATCAAGCACCTGGACGGCAACTGCCACGTCTATGTGGACGCTGAGGTCGACCTCGACCAGGCCCTGGTGGTCACCGACAACGCCAAGACGCAGAAGTACAGCCCCTGCAACGCCGCCGAATCGCTGCTGGTGCATGTGCAACAGGCGCCCGCCTTCCTGCCCCGCATCGGCGCCGTCTTCGCGGCCAAGGGCGTGGAGATGCGCTGCTGCCCGGCCGCCAAGGCCATCCTGCAGGCCGTGCCTGGCGCGCAGCTGGTGGACGCCACCGAGACGGATTGGGCCGAGGAATACCTGGCGCCCGTCATCAGCATCAAGCTGGTGGACAGCCTGGACGCGGCCATGGCCCACATCAACCAGTTCGGCAGCCACCACACCGACGCCATCCTCACCACCAACCACCCGAACGCGATGCGCTTTCTGCGCGAGGTGGATTCGGCCAGCGTGATGGTGAATGCCAGCACCCGCTTTGCCGACGGCTTCGAATACGGGCTGGGCGCCGAGATCGGCATCTCCACCGACAAGTTCCACGCCCGCGGGCCGGTGGGGCTGGAGGGGCTGACCTCGATGAAGTGGGTGGTGCTGGGCCAGGGCGAGGTCAGAACATGACCCACCCCCGTTGCGGCTGGCGCCGCTCCCCCTCAAGGGGACGCCGCCAGCGGCCCGGCCAAGCCGGTTCCGCGGCGGCCGCTTGGCCTCGGCCGTGTCACGGCATGTCCACGCGCGCATGACGACAGTTGCTGACGCGCGCACGGCGCTGGTGCTGTTCTCCGGCGGCCAGGATTCCACCGCCTGCCTGGCCTGGGCACTGGACCGCTATGCGCAGGTGGAGACCATCGGTTTCGACTACGGCCAGCGCCACCGCATCGAGCTGGACTGCCGGGGCGTGGTGCGCCGCGAACTGGCGGCGCAGTTCCCGCACTGGGCGGCGCGCCTGGGTGACGACCACCTGCTGGACCTGCACCTGCTGGGCCAGCTCAGCGACACCGCGCTCACCAGCGAGCGTGCCATCAGCTTCTCTGCCAGCGGCCTGCCCAACACCTTCGTGCCCGGGCGCAACCTGCTGTTCTTCAACGTCGCCGCCGCCGTGGCCTACCGGCGTGGCGCCAGCGTGCTGGTGGGCGGCATGTGCGAGACCGACTACTCCGGCTACCCCGATTGCCGCGACAACACCCTCAAGGCCCTGCAGGTGGCCATCAGCCTGGGGCTGGATGCGCCCATGGTGGTGGAGACCCCGCTGATGTGGCTGAGCAAGGCCCAGACCTGGGCCCTGAGCCATGACCTGGGTGGTGATGCGCTGACTGCGCTGATCACCGAGCACACCCACACCTGCTACCTGGGTGAACGTGGCCAGCGCCATGCCTGGGGCCATGGCTGTGGCCACTGCCCCGCCTGCCTGCTGCGGCACAGCGGCCATGCGGCCTGGCTGGCGCAGCCTGCCGCCGGGCCGCAGCCATGACGCTGCCCGACGGGCTGGGCTGGGTGCTGCTGCTGGCGGTGCTGGCGCTGTGGCTGCTGGGTGCGCACAACCGCATCACCGCGCTGAAATCGGCCGTGCTGTCGGCCTGGCAGCAGGTGGATGCCGCGCTGCAGGTGCGCGGCCAGGCGCTGGCAGCGCTGCTGCAGGCCGCTGCCGTGCCGCTGGCCAGCGAGGCCGCGGCGCTGGAGGCGGTGGCCACGGCCCAGGCGCAGGTGCAGGCCGCGGCCGACCTGGTGCGGCGCAGCCCTGCCGTGGCCGACCCGGTGGCCGAGCTCAGCAAGGCCGACGCGGTGCTGGCGGCGGTGCTGGTGCGCCTGCTGGCCCTGGTGGAACAGCAGCCCGGCCTGCTGGCCGACCCGGCCGTGGCCGCCACCTTGAAGGCGCTGCGTGAAGCACCGGCCCGGCTCGCCTTTGCGCGCCAGGTGTTCAACGAGGCGGGCAGCGCCTACAACCTGGCCACCGCACAGTTCCCCACCCGGCTGCTGGGCTCGGTGCTGCGCTTCGGGCGGGCGGGCCGGCTGTAGCCCTCGGGCGCTAGCCGCGGTCGGCCATGATCGAGGCCGTGGCCACCAGCTCGTCGAACATCGCCAGCGACACCGCGCCCGACACCGAATACGGGTCCAGTTCGGCGGTGGCCGAATATTTCAGCAGCAGGGCCGGGTTCAGCCTTGCCATGTTCACCTGGCCCATGGCCCAGCCGGCGAAGCGGCGCTCGCCGATCTCCTCGTAGCTGAGCAGCACCACGTCGTGGTGGCGGGGGTCGGCGGCGATCTTCAGGTACAGCTTGTTCACCGCCGCGCGCCCGCCTTCCAGCGCCTGGATGAAGATGCCGCCCGAGCAGCACAGCACCCCTGTCACCCCCAGGGCCGGGTTGTGGGCCTTGCTCTGGCGCAGGATGGCCTGCAGCGCGTCCTGGTCGATGTGGGCCGCGGCCCGGCTTGCGTACAGCAGGCGTACCAGCATGTTCATGTCTCCGGATCGGTCGGCGTTCAAGAAGCGTTCTTCTTCGACAGCAGCGACAGAAACTCGCGCCGCAGGTTGGGGTCTTTCAGGAAGGCGCCACGCATCACGCTGTTGGTCATGGCGGTGTCGTCGTCCTTCACGCCGCGCCAGTGCATGCAGAAGTGGTCGGCCTCCATCACGATGGCCATGCCGTCGGGCTTGACCCGCTCCTGCAGCGCATCGGCCAGCATCACCACCGCCTCTTCCTGGATCTGCGGGCGGCTCATCACCCATTCACAGACCCGGGCGTACTTGGACAGGCCGATCAGGTTGGAATGCTCGTTGGGCAGCACGCCGATCCACACCCGCCCGAGGATGGGGCACAGATGGTGGCTGCAGGCGCTGCGCACGGTGATGGGCCCGACGATCATCAGCTCGTTCAGGCGCGAGAAGTTGGGAAACTCCGTCACCGCCGGCATCGGCACATAGCGCCCGCGGAACACCTCTTCCACGAACATCTTGGCCACGCGCTTGGCGGTCTCGTTGGTGTTGTGGTCGCTGTCGGTGTCGATCACCAGCG
>JAZKFQ010000056.1:0-17275 GCA_040386375.1 Pseudomonadota bacterium | reverse complement strand
CGCCTCGGTGCTGATAAGCGCTGCGCTAGTGTCGGAAAGTTCAAAAGGGGCCTTTTGATCCAAACTTTTGGCCCAGCAAAAGTTTGGTCGCCTGCCGGGGCGAGACCCGGCGCGCTGTAGCGCACCGGCGAGGTTTCGCAAGGCGCGCAACCCAAGGCCAAACCCAAGCTCAAGCCGTCTTGATCTCCGCCAGCCCCAATTCCGCAATCGACTCCTGCCGCATCACGAACTTCTGGATCTTGCCGGTGATGGTCATCGGGAAGCCGTCGACGAAGCGGATGTGGCGCGGGATCTTGTAGTGGGCGATCTGGCCGCGGCAGAAATCGCGGATCTCGTCGGCCGTGGCCGTGGCGCCCTCGCGCAGCTTGATCCAGGCGCACAGCTCCTCGCCGTACTTCGCATCGGGCACGCCCACCACCTGCACGTCCTGCACCGCCGGGTGGCGGTAGAGGAACTCCTCGATCTCGCGCGGGTAGACGTTCTCGCCACCGCGGATCACCATGTCCTTCAGGCGGCCCACGATGTTGACGTAGCCCTGCGCGTCCATCGTGGCCAGGTCGCCGGTGTGCATCCAGCCCGCGCTGTCCACCGCCTCGGCGGTCTTGGCCGGGTCGCCCCAGTAGCCCTGCATCACCGAATAGCCCCGGGTGCACAGCTCGCCGGTGGTGCCGCAGGGCACGGGCTGGCCGTGCTCGTCGACGATCTGCACCTCCAGGTGCGGCTGCACCCGGCCCACGGTGGACACCCGCCGGTCCAGCGGGTCGTCCACCGCGCTCTGGGTGCTGACCGGCGAGGTCTCGGTCATGCCGTAGGCAATCGTCACCTCGCCCATGTGCATCTGCGCCTGCACCCGCTTCATCACCTCGATCGGGCAGGGTGAGCCGGCCATGATGCCGGTGCGCAGGCTGGAGAGGTCGAACTCGGCAAAGCGCGGGTGGTCCAGCTCGGCGATGAACATGGTGGGCACGCCGTAGAGCGCGGTGCAGCGCTCGGCCTGCACCGTCTGCAGCACCGCCAGCGGGTCGAAGGCCTCGGCCGGGTAGACCATGGTGGCGCCATGCGTCAGGCAGCCCAGGTTGCCCATCACCATGCCGAAGCAGTGGTACAGCGGCACGGGGATGCACAGCCGGTCGTGCTCGGTGAGCCGGATCGCCTCGCCGACGAAGAAGCCGTTGTTCAGGATGTTGCGGTGGCTCAGCGTGGCGCCCTTGGGGTGGCCGGTGGTGCCCGAGGTGAACTGGATGTTGATCGCGTCCGTGTCGTTCAGGGTGGGGCCCAGCGCGGCCAGCTGCGCCCGGCTGGCGGCAGTGGCCCGCGCCGCCACGGCGCTGAAGTTCAGCATGCCGGGCGTGCTGCCGTCCCCCAGGCGGATCACCCAGCGCAGCTGGGGCAGGGCGGCGGCCTGCAGCGCGCCGGGCGTGCTGGTGGCCAGCTCGGGCGCCAGGTCGTTGACGATGGCCAGGTAGTCGCTGGTCTTCAGCGCCGGGGCCAGCACCAGGGCCCTGCAGCCCACCTTGTTGAGGGCGTAGTCCAGCTCGCTGCGGCGGTAGGCCGGGTTGACGTTGACCAGCACCAGGCCGGCGCGTGCGGTGGCGAACTGGGTCAGCACCCATTCGGCGCAGTTGGGTGCCCAGATGCCCACCCGGTCACCCGGCGCCAGGCCCATGGCCAGCAGGCCGGCGGCCAGCTCATCGGCGCGCGTGGCCAGTTCGGCCCAGGTCCAGCGCACAGCCTGGTGCGGCACCACCAGGGCCTCGCGCCCGCCGTGCCTGGCCACGGTGTCGGCCAGCGCCTGGCCGATGGTGCAGTTCATCAGCGGCGGGGCGCTGGCGCCACGGGCGTGGGACAGGTGCAGGTCGGTGCTGGTCATGGTGGCGGCGCCGGCGGGCGCGTGGTTGGCATCTCAGCCAGCACTGTGCCCCAGCCGCGGCGGTTTGCCACTTCGGACTGACACGGGGCCTGCTGCCCCGAGGCTCAGGGTGCCGGCATGTCGGCCGGGCAGGCAGGTGTGCCGGCCACGGCGGCGGCGGGGGCGCACACGCTGGCATGCCCCAGGCGGCCCAGGCGCAGCTGCAGCTGCTGGCCCTCGGCCGATGCGAAGCGGGCCATGCCGTCGCCATGCAGGCTGGCGCCGGTGCGGCTGTCCAGGGCCATGGGCGTGGCCAGCAGCAGTTGCACGCCGGGCTGGTCACGCCCCTGCACCACCTTGATCAGGCCGTTGCCGGCGCCCGGCTGGGTGGCCTGCCGGCAATCGCCCACCACGCCGGTGCCGATGGCGTAGCACCAGGGGTTGCCCGTCTGGAACACCAGATGCACCGGCATCGCCCGGCGGCTGGCTTCCTGGCGGGCCAGCGCGACGTCGGCCCGCAGGTTTTCGACCACCGACTGCAGCCGCTGGCGCGCCACCAGCGAGGCGAACGAGGGCACGGTCATCGCCGCCAGCACCGCCGCGATCGCCAGCGCGATGGTCAGCTCCAGCAGGGTGAAGCCGGACGCGGCAGTGCTGCGTGCAGGGCGGGAAAACGGGCCGATCATCTTGTTCTCCAATCAGCCCGCAGCGGCCGGCCTGACCAAGCGGGCGCCGTGGAACCAGCTTGGCCGGGCCACCGGGGCCGCCCCCCTGGGGGGGAGCGCCGCAGGCGCTTCGGGGGGGGGTTAGTCCAGGCTCAACAGACGGCGCCGCTTCTGCGTCTGGTCGATGTAGCGCTGCAGGGTGCGCAGGGTGCCGGCGTCCAGGCGCAGCAGCTCGCAGCCCAGGCGCAGGCTGGTGCCGGTCTTGCCCTGCACGCTGGTGACATGCTGGATGCGCAGGGCCACGTCCAGCGTGGTGTCGGTGTCCAGGTCCAGCACCACGCCGCCCAGTTCCAGGCCGGGCGGCAGCGGGGGCAGCTTCTCGGGCAGCATCAGGGCGCAGCCGCCGATGCTGATGTCGACGATGCGCAGCGCCAGCTGCATCTCCGGCAGGCCGGGGTGGCGCAGGCGGGCCACCGGGGCGCCGCGGTCCAGGGTGCGCACGCGGAACGCGCCACGGCGCTGGAAGCGGTAGACGCAGGCCGGCAGGCGGGCCTGCAGGGCGGTGGCACGCGGGCTGCGCACCAGCACCAGGTCGTGCAGGTCGAACTGCAGCTTGACCGAATCGAGGTAGGCCACGGCCGTGGCCTCGTTGGCCTCCACCAGGCCGGGCAGCTGGGGGTCGCCCGGCTCCACGTCGAAGGCGATGCGGCCGCGGTCGGGGTCCACCGTCCACACCGTGGCGCCCAGGCCCACGCCACTGGGGGCGGACAGGGCCACCGGCGTGGCGCCGTCGCGCAGGTCACGCAGCAGCAGCAGCACCTCGCGCGGGTGGCTGCTGCGGAACTCGGCGAACGGGTCGTCCGCGCCGCTGCCGACCGGGGCGGGCTGGGTGTCCTGGAAGTCCATGGCGGGCTGCCGCTGGGCCGCTCAATGCAGGGTCTTGTTGCGCCCGGTCATCATCTGGTCCAGGTCTTCCAGCCAGGGCTCGGCCAGGTGCCGGATCTCGGCATCGTTGACCAGCACACGCTTCATGATGCGCGACTTGAGCTGGCTCTCGTCGCTGCTGAGCGCGGCGCCGCGGGCGGCGTTCTTGAGCTGGCTGATCAGCAGCACGCAGGCGCCTTCGAGCTTGATGACATGGTCCCAGTTGCCGGCGCGCGCGGCATCGAGCATGTCGGCACTGGCCTTCTCGATGGCTTCGTAGTAACTGAGCAGGCTGTTGTTCATGGGTGGGCTCGCAGATGGGGCACGCATGGGGTGGTCCGGGCGGGTCGGGTCAGTTCTTGGCCGGGCCGCTGACCCGGTCGCCAATTTCCTGCCAGGCGTCGCGCAGCGGCGCCACCAGGTTCAGGCATTCGTCCAGCGCGGCTTCGTCGCTGTTGAGGTTGGCCTGGATCAGGCGCAGGCACACATAGGCATACAGGTCGGACAGGTCGGCGGCCAGCTTGCCGCCGGCCTTCAGGTCCAGCGCCGCCTTCAGGCCTTCATCGATGATGCGCACCGCATGGCCGATGGCCTGGCCCTTGCCGGCGATGTCGCCGCTGCGCAGGGCGCCCTTGGCACGGTGCACGGCGGCCATGAAACCGTCGAACAGCAGGGCCACCAGGCCATGCGCCGAGGCACTGGCCACCATGGTCTGCACACCCACCTGGTGGTAGGCGCCGGCAAACTGGCGGGCCTGCGGATTGGAGCTGCTGTGTGGTGCGCTGAACATGGGTGGCTTGGCGTCGGTGGTTGGCAGGGACGAACGTCGGGTGTTGCTGGATTTATCGGACCGGTGGCGCCAGACTTGAGCGCTGCTGCACCGCCGTGGCGCGGCCCAAATGCACTGCGGGCCGGGCGTGGGCAGCGGCTCAGCCGCTGGACCGGTTCATCTGGGTGATCTGCTGCGTCATGTAGGTGCTGAGGTTGGTCAGCGTGGCCATCTTGGTGTCCAGCGCCGAGTACTGCGCCTGCAGCCGGGCACGGGTCTTCTCCAGCTTCTGCTCCATCGTGTCCTGCGACTTGTTGTTGCGGGTCAGGCTGGCCTGCAGGCTGGTGCTGCGGCTCTCGAACACGCCGCTGCTGCCCAGGGCGGCGTCGGCCAGGTTCTTGAAGCGGCGCACAAAGCCCATCTCGGCGCTGGTGCTGCCGTCGCCGGCCATCAGCTTCTTCAGCTCGCCCAGGTTGCCCAGGGCGTTGTCCAGCTTGGTGGCATTGGTCTCCAGCGTGCCGTCGCTCTTCATCACCAGGCCGATGTCGGACAGGCGCGACCAGGCCGACGAGGCGCTGCTGCCCTGGTTGAGCACGTTGCGCAGCTGGCTCTGCAGCGCCAGCGTGCTCTGGTCGCCCTGCAGCGCGCCGGCGGCCTTGCTGTCGGCGTTGTAGGCCGTCTGTGTGCGGATGAAGCTGGCCAGGGTGTTGAAGGCGGTGACGAAATCGGTGATGGCGGTCTTCACCGACGCGGTGTCGGTGGCCACGCTCACATCCACGTCGCCGCTGGTGGGCTTGACCAGGGTCAGCGTGAGGCCGTCCACCACGTTGCTCAGGGTGTTGCTGGCCGAGCTGAGCACGATGCCGTTGACCGTGAGGTCGGCGTTGGCGGCGCTGGTGGTGCGTGCCATGGGCGAACCGGTGGCGCTGGCGTCGTAGCCCAGCGCCGACAGGCCGGTGGCGGCATCGCCGTCGTTGCTGGTCTCGGCCACGCTGACGCGGAAGGCGTTCTCGACTCCGGTCTCGCGCGAGCGCAGGCTCAGCCGGGTGCCCGAGGCATCGGTCACCAGGGTGGCGGTGACACCGGCGCCGGCGCTGTTGATCTTGTCGCGGATGGCCGACAGGCTGGTCTCGCCGGCGCCGATGGCGATGCTCACCGGCGGGCTGTCGGCCTTGGCGGTGAAGCCGGCCGCCGGATCACCCGCGCCCCAGCTGCCCAGCTCGATGGTGAGCGTGCCCTCGCCCAGGGTGCTGGTGGCTGCAGGTTGGGCGGTGCTGGTCACCGTCTGGCCCACGGCCAGGCGGGTGACGTTGACGGCATAGCTGCCGGCCGCCGCATTGCTGCCGGTGGACACCTTCACCGCCGTGGCATCGGCCGAGGTGGCGGTGGTGCCGCTCCACAGCGTGGGCGCGGTCAGCACGTTGGCCTTGTCGCGCAGGGCGGAGAAGAAGCCCTGCAGCTTGCCGACGTTCGACAGCTTGGTGTTGAGCGTGGTGGCGGCGTCCTGCAGCAGGGTGAGCGGGCGCTGCTCCACCGCCATCAGGCGGTCGAGGATGCTGGCGACGTCCAGCCCGCTGCCCAAGCCGGTGGAGGTGATGCTGCCGACGCCTGAGACGGATGTGGCCATGGTGAGGTGCTCCTTCGCATCCGTGGTTTCGGCCGCTGCCGCACCGACTTGAGCTCAAGGGTGCAGAAACGGCCACGGCCCGGGGTGGCCGGGCCGTGGGCTGGGGGCGGCCGGGCCCCCGGTCAGCCTTGCAGCAAGCGCATCACCTGCTGCGGCAGCTGGTTGGCCTGGGCCACCATCGCATTGCCGGCCTGCTGCAGGATCTGCGCGCGGCTCATGTTGGCGGTTTCCGCTGCGAAGTCGGCGTCCATGATGCGGCTGCGGGCCGCGGTCTGGTTCTCCACCGACACCTGCAGGTTGGCGATCACCGATTCGAAGCGCGACTGCGACGCGCCCAGGGTGGCGCGCTCGGAGTTGACCGTGTCCAGCGCGGTGTCGATGTTGTCGATCACCTGGTGGATGGCGGCCACGTCGGCGGTGTCGTCGATCACCGCACGGCCGGCGCCGGTGTTGTCGGTGCCCGCCACCGCGGTGATGCCGGCATCGGCCGTCAGGTCGATGGTGGTGATGTTGATGGTGTCGTCGGCCGTGGTGTTGGCGCCCACCTGGAACTGCATGCTGCCGGCCTCGGTGCCCAGCACATGCTTGCCGTTGAAGGTGGTGGCGCCCAGCACGCGCTGCACTTCCTTGGCCAGTTCGGCGAATTCCTTGTCCAGCGAGATCTTGTCGCTGGCCGAGTTGGTGGCGTTGGCCGACTGCACCGCCAGCTCACGCATGCGCTGCAGGGCGTCGGCCACCCTGCCCAGCGAGCCTTCGCTGGTCTGCGCCATGGAGATGCCGTCGTTGGCATTGCGCACCGCGGCGTTCATGCCACGCACCTGGGCGTTCATGCGCTCGGCGATGGCCAGGCCGGCTGCATCGTCCTTGGCGGAGTTCACGCGCAGGCCCGACGAGAGCCGTTGCATCGATGTCGCCAGGGAGCCCTGCGACGTGTTCAGGCTGCGCTGTGCATTCAGCGAAGCCAGGTTCGTGTTGATCGTCTGGGGCATGTTGGCCACTCCTCAAGGTTCGGACGTCACCCCGGCATGGGGGCCGGTGATCAAAAGCGGGTCTGCAGCCGTTGCTGGCCACCTGCCGCCCTCGAAGCCGGCTTGCTGCGCGCCAGGGACCACGACGCGCTGCTTCCGGACCAAGCCTGTGCGGCAGCTCAGGCATTGGGGACCATTGTGGAAAACCCCGCGCTTTCCGAAACCTTGAAATGAGGACCGAAGTGGCCTCTGTTCGCACCCCGCGGCGCGCAAAAACGCCGAAGGCCCCGCCAGCGCTGTGCTGGCGGGGCCCCCGTGGCGGGCTGGCTGGGCGGGTGGCTCAGCGCAGCAGCTGCATCACCTGCTGCGGCAGCTGGTTGGCCTGGGCCACCATGGCGTTGCCGGCCTGCTGCAGGATCTGCGCGCGGCTGAGGTTGGCGGTCTCGGCGGCGAAGTCGGTGTCGATGATGCGGCTGCGTGCCGCGCTCTGGTTCTCGATGGCGATCTGCAGGTTGGAGATCACCGCATCGAAGCGCGACTGCGACGCGCCCAGCGTGGCGCGCTCGCTGTTGATGCTGTCCAGCGCGGTGTCGATGTTGTCGATCACGCCGCGGATGGTGGTGGCATCGGCGGTGTTGTCGATCACCGCCCGCCCGGCGCCGCTGTTGTCGGTGCCCGCCACGGCGGTGATGTCGGCGCTGGCCGTCATGTTGGTGGTGGTGATGCTGATGCTGTCGTTGCTGCTGGTGTTGGCGCCGACCTGGAAGTTCTGCGCCCCGGCTTCACCGGCCAGGATGGCCAGGCCGTTGAAGGTGGTGCCGCCCAGCACCCGCTGGATCTCCTTGGCCAGCTCGCCGAACTCCTTGTCCAGCGAATCCTTGTCGCTGTCGGAATTGGTGGCGTTGGCCGCCTGCACCGCCAGCTCACGCATGCGCTGCAGCGCGTCGGACACCTTGCCCAGCGCGCCTTCGGCGGTCTGCGCCAGCGAGATGCCGTCGTTGGCATTGCGGGCGGCCACGTTCATGCCGCGGATCTGCGCGGTCATGCGTTCTGAGATGGCCATGCCGGCGGCATCGTCCTTGGACGAGTTGACCCGCAGGCCCGACGACAGGCGCTGCATCGAACTCGACAACGACGACTGCGAGCCAGCCAGGTTGCGCTGCGCATTGAGCGCAATGATGTTGGTGTTGATGGTCTGCGGCACGAACTTTGTCCTTCGCTCGGATGGCGCCCTGCAGGGATGTCCTGCGGCGGGTCAGCAGAGTTGGTCGACTGCTTCAGGGCTTATCGGTCGATCAGCGGCGGGCTTGATGCTGCTGGATGGCCCGGCGTGAAAAAAACAACGCGCCGTCCGGAGCCGGATGGGCGCGTTGTCAGCCTGTGGGTGAGGCGGGTGGTGCGCGGGCCTGGGTGCCACCACCGTGGCGCTCGCTCGGCGCAGCCGTTAGGCTTTCATCGAAGCAGGGTCAGAACCTGCTGCGGCAGCTGGTTGGCCTGCGCGACCATCGCGTTGCCGGCCTGCTGCAGGATCTGCGCGCGGCTGAGGTTGGCGGTCTCCGAGGCGAAGTCGGTGTCCATGATGCGGCTCTTGGCGGCCGACTGGTTCTCCACCGAGATCTGCAGGTTGGAGATCACCGAGTCGAAGCGCGACTGCGAGGCACCCATCACGGCGCGCTGGCTGTTCACCGTGTCCAGCGCGATGTCGATGTTGTCGATCACGCCCTGGATGGTGGTGGCATCGGCGGTGTTGTCGATCACTGCACGGCCGGCACCGGTGTTGTCGGTGCCTGCCACCACGGTCACCGTGGCATCGGCCGTGAGGTCGGTGGTGGTGATGGCGATGGTGTCGTCGCTGGTGGTATTGGCACCCACCTGGAACTGGAACGCACCGGCGCCGGTGCCGAGGATGTTGATGCCGTTGAACGAGGTGCCACCGACGACACGCTGGATTTCCTTGGCCAGCTCGCCGAATTCCTTGTCCAGCGAATCCTTGTCGCTGGCCGAGTTGGTGGCGTTGGCGGCCTGCACCGACAGTTCACGCATGCGCTGCAGCGAGTCGGCCACCTTGCCCATCGCGCCTTCAGCCGTCTGCGACATCGAGATGCCGTCGTTGGCGTTGCGGATGGCCACGTTCATGCCGCGCACCTGGCTGGTCATGCGCTCGGCGATGGCCAGGCCGGCGGCGTCGTCCTTGGCGGAGTTGACACGCAGGCCGGAAGACAGGCGCTGCATGGAGACAGAGAGGGAGGACTGCGACATCGACAGATTGCGCTGTGCGTTGATCGAGTTCAGGTTGGTGTTGATGGTTTGGGGCACGGTAGTTTCCTTTCAGCTTCGATGAATCCCGGCGGGAGCGCCGGCGTTACTCGGGTGGCGGCGTTGCCGTCACCACCTTTGCACGCCGGACAGTTGCCCGTTGCAATCTGTCCAGCACGCCCGCGCTAGTCGCCTATGTTCTTGGGTCACCTGGGTGGCCTGTCGTCCATCGGCCGGCTAACCGGACCGCGGTGGTCTTTGTGGACCGCCCGTTGTTTTGGGTATCGGCGATTCCGTTTTTCAACTTGAGGGGTTCATGCAAAACAATTTCGAAGGCTGTCAAGGTGGCTTGCTGCAGGCGGCGAGAGATCCGTCACGCCGAACACCGGCTTGAGGGGCTCAAGAGATGGCGCCGCATGCCGCCAGGGCCCGGCCGGCTGTGTAAAGCCTGGCCGGCCAGGGCAGGGCGCGGGTTGCGCAACAACGGCGCCACCAACGGCGCCACCAACGACACGGGGGCCCGCAGGCCCCCGTTCATCCCTCTGGGCGCGCGCGCTGCGCGCCGGGTTCAGTCGGCGTCCAGCACCTGGCCTTCGGCCTCGGCCCAGCCCGGGCGGCCCAGGGCGCGCAGGCAGGGCAGCACCGCCTCGGGGTTGTCGAAGCGCTCGACCACGCGTTGGGCGCTGATCGGCACCGCCTCGCAGTCGATCTGGCTGCTGTCGGCCGCGTCGGTCAGGAAGGCCAGCAGTTCGGCCAGCGTGGCCTGGTTCAGGCGGCTGCCATCCACCTCCACCGTGTCGGCATTGCGCTGGCGCAGGCGCTGGCGCAGGCCGTCGAGGTGGCGGCGTGTCATCTCGATGAAGCGGCCGAAGCGCTCGGGCTCGAAATGCAGCAGGGCCTGTGCATCGGCCTGCTGCTTGGCCAGGATGTCGGCAAACTCGGCCAGCAGGTTGCTGCGCACCACATGCACGATGCGCAGCGTGGGCTCGGCCAGGGCCCAGTCCAGCGCAGCCTGGCTGTGCGACGGTGCCATGCTGAAACCACGCACCTGCATCGCGCCCAGGTCGCGGCCTTGCGCGTCGTGCGAGCGGCCCAGCATCATGCGGGCGAACCAGGGTGCGTCCTTGGCGCGCAGGGCGTGCAGGCTGCGCCCGGCCGAGTGGCTGAGCAGTTGTTCGTCCAGCTGCATGCCTTGCGGGTGCAGCAGCTCACCATCGAACAGCACGCCGGCACTGCGGTTCAGCGCCTGCCGCAGCTGGCTGCAGCGGGTGTGGGGCGCGCCCAGCAGCAGGGTGGCGCGCTCGGGCAGGGCGGCCGGCACCATGTCGGCGGCGCTGTAGAGGCTGACGAAGGGGTCCACCAGCTCGGGGTCGAGCAGGCTCAGTCGGGTGTAGGTGCAGCGCAGCTCCTGCAGCAGGCAGGCCTCGCCCGCGCCCGGGCCACCCAGGCATTCACCCAGGTACAGGCGCAGGCCGGCGCGCTCACCGCACAACATGAAGCGGCGGCTGACCTGGCCCGCGGCGTCGCGCAGCTCGAGGTTGCCGTCGTGCAGCGCCCACTGCGCGGCGCCGGCCACCGTGGCCTGGGCCACGCGGCCGTTGTCGCGCAGGCGCACCACGCCCAGCGCGCTGCCATCGGCACGGCGCACCATGTACAGGCGGCGCTCCTCGGGCGGCAGCATCAGCAGCGGCTGGGCATCGGCCAGGGCCTGCAGCATGGCGGCGTGGGGGGAATGGGGCTGGGCCAGCGGCATGGCCACGCGGGCGGCGGCGCTGGCGTCTTCCAGCTGGCCGCGGCGGCAGGCCAGGCGCAGCAGGTCGGCCGTCTGGGCCACGCAGGTGGCGGCCAGCAGGTGCAGGCCGGCTGCTGGTGCCGCAGGCACTGCCAGGGCCGGTGCAACCGGGGCCGGCGTGGCGGCGGCGCTCAGGGGGGTGGGCAGGGCCAGGGCAATGGCATTCATCAGGCAGCTCCGTCGATCGGGGAAGCCCAGTCTAGGGAGAGCCCGTGCCGGGCCAAACGCCGATAAGCGCGGTGTTTCCCGCCCAAAGCGGCACGCTGCGGCGCAGCGCGGGCGGGCGGCGGGGCGCTGGTTCAGGCCTCCAGCGCGGCGGCCTCGGCCAGCTGCAGCGAGGGCTGCACCAGGGCCTGCACCTGGCCCAGCAGGTCGGCGTCGACCCAGGGCTTGCGGTGGATGCCGGCCACGGCGCAGCACTGGTGCAGCTGCGACTGCAGTCCGTCATGGCCGGTGATGGCCAGGATGGGCATGCCGGCGCAGTCCGGCAGGGCCTGCGTGGCGCGCACCAGGCCCAGGCCGTCCAGCCTGGGCATCTCCAGGTCGGTGATCAGCAGGCCGTAGCGGCCTGCCTGCAGCAGGGCCAGGGCAGCCTCGCCGTCCTGGGCCAGGGCGATGCGGTAGCCCGCGGGCTCGAACAGGCGTCGCAGCTTGGCCCGCACCACGGCGGAATCATCGACCAGCAGCAGATCGGCGCGCAGCGGCGGGGGAGGGGCCTTGCCTGCCGGTGCGGCGGTGGTGGCTGTGGGCGTGGCTGTCGGGACGGGTGCCGGGGCGCGGGCGCCTGCGGGCTGCGCAGCAGGGAAGAGCACACGCTGCAGCATCGGCGCGGGCTGTGCAGCGCGTTGTGGTGCTTGGGTGGTGGCGGGGATGGTGGCGGGGGTGGTCGCCGGTGTGGCGACGGGTCTGTCAGCGGTCACCGCCCTGCGCCGCAACCACAGCAGCAGGCCCACCACCACCACCGCGCCCAGGGTCAGGGGCAGCAGCAGGCGCTGCAGGAGGTTCAGGATGTCGAACGGCATCGGGTGGGTCTCGTGGTCGGCGGTGGGTGGTGTGCGTTGCGCTGCACCGGGCGGGCGTGGGCCGCGCGCGCCGGCCCTGCAGCAGTGTCGGCAGCCCGGGCGGGCACTTCAACCGCCCGCCCCGCAGGAAGTCACCAAACCGGACGATTCGGGCCGCCGCGGCGGCCGGCGCCCCGCCTGACACTGACCGGCTTGTAGGAAGTTGCCTGACAAGCCACCCCGAAGAACAAGGACTCAAGATGACGAATTGGGCTGATGTTGCCGTCTTGTTGCTGTCTCTACAGTTCGTTTCACGCCGGGAACACATCCCGACAACGCAACCCGCAGCCACCCACCGGACCCACACCATGAACTCTGACCAGATCCTCGCCGAAATCCGTGAAGCCAATCTGTCGTACCTGATGCTGGCCCAGACCCTGATCCGCACCGACCGCGACCAGGCGCTGTACCGCCTGGGCCTGAGCGAGGACTCTGCCGGCATGATCGCCGCCCTGACCCCGGCGCAGATGATGAAGATCGCCTCGGGCAACACCCTGCTGTGCCGCATGCGCTGCGACGACGATCTGGTCTGGGGCCTGCTGACCAGCCACGGCAAGAGCGCCGCCAACGAGAGCGTCAGCCGCCTGCACGCCTCCATCCTGATGGCCGGCCGCCACCAGGAAGCCGCATAACCGGGCACCCCCCCGAAGCGGCCAAGGCCGCTCCCCCCCAGGGGGGCGACGCCAGCAGCCCGGCAGAGCCGGTTCTGCGGCGTCCGCTGGACCAGACACCACAAACGGAGAGAGAACCATGTCGCGCACCAAGAGCATCCTGACCGAAGCCAAGCAGATCGACACCGCGGTGGAGCTGATCAAGCTCGGTGCCCGCCTGCAAGTGCTGGAGAGCGAGACCGACCTCAGCTACGAGCGCCTGCTGCGCCTGTACAAGGAAGTCGCCGGCAAGAGCCCCAGCAAGGGCCAGCTGCCGTTCTCCACCGACTGGTTCATGACCTGGCAGCCCAACATCCACGCCAGCCTCTTCCTGAACATCCACGAATACCTGAACAAGGTGGCCGAGCTCGACGAGATCGACACCGTGATCAAGGCCTACAAGCTCTACATGGAGCAGGTGGGCGCCCAGGGCCTGGAGCCGCAGTTGTCCGTCACCCGCGCCTGGCGCCTGGTGAAGTTCGTCGACAACGGCATGCTCACCATGACCAAGTGCAGCAAGTGCGGTGGCCACTTCGTCACCCACCCGCACGAGATCGCCCGCCACTATGTGTGCGGCCTGTGCAACCCGCCGGCGCGTGCCGGCAAGGGCCGCCACGCCGGTGCCATCCGCCTGCCCAGCGCGCAAGATGCGCAGGATTGCCTGGTTGACTGAGTTTCCGGCCGCTGCCGGCCTCCAGCCGGAGGCGCGGCGGCCGATGTGCTGGATGCAGTAACCCGCTCTTTGACGGTCGGCACCCGCGCCGACCGGTGTGCAGTGTTTTCTTGCTTGTCTCCTCCTGGCACAGTCTCTGTGCTTTCTGGGCAGCACCCTCCGGGGTCCTGCCCATTTTTCTTGGGCCGGCGCCGCGTGGGCTGAACGCGGGCTGAACCTGGGCCGAAGCACCCGGCAAGCGCCCGGCTATTCCGGCGACCGGCCCGGCCCGCCGCTGCCCACACTGCAGGCATGCCGGCCCTGTCTCCCCCTGCCATCCCCACGCTGCCCCGCGCGCGCCTGCCCTGGCCGCTGCCGGCCCTGGCCACCTGGCTGGCGGCCTGGTGCCTGCTGTGGCTGCTGGCACCGCTGGTGGCCCAGCTGGGCTGGCCAGCGGCGCTGGCCTGGCTGGCGGCAGCGGCCGCCGCGGCGCTGCTGGCCCTGCTGCCGCGCCGTGCCAGCGGCTGGCGCCGGCTGTTCATGGCGGCGGGCTTTCCGGTGTCGGCCGCGCTCAGCGGTGCGGCGGCGCTGCCGGCCTGGGCCTGGCTGCTGCCCATGGCCCTGCTGCTGGCCGCCTATCCAATGGGCACCTGGCGCGACGCGCCGCTGTTCCCCACCCCGGCCGATGCCCTGCTGGGCCTGGCCGACGCCCTGCCGCTGCCGGCCGGTGCCCGGGTGCTGGACGCCGGCTGCGGCCTGGGCCACGGCCTGGCTGCGCTGCGCCGCAGCTGGCCCCAGGCGCAGATCGAGGGCATCGAGTGGAGCCGCCCGCTGCGCCTGGCCGCGGCGCTGCGCTGCCCCTGGGCGCGGGTGCGCCAGGGCGACATGTGGGCCGACGACTGGCGCGGCTGTGCCGCTGTCTACCTGTTCCAGCGCCCCGAGAGCATGGCGCGCGCCTGGGCCAAGGCCCGGGCCGAGCTGGCGCCCGGCGCCTGGCTGCTGAGCCTGGACTTCCCGGTGCCCGGTGTGGAGCCCACGCTGGCCCTGCAACGCCCGGGCCGGCAGGCGCTGTGGGCCTACTGCATCCCGGCGGGAACGGCGCCAGCCGCTCAACCTGGCCCGGGCCCGGCCGATAACCCCAGCATCCAGTGGGCCCGCCCGGGCCTGCGCTGAACCCACCACAGCAGCACCCACACCATGTTCGTCCTCGTCGGCTGGGCCCTCGCCATGGTCTGCATCTTTGGCGTGTACATCTTTCACGGCGGCAACATCCAGGTTGTCCTGAAGGCCTTGCCGTTCGAGATGATCACCATCTTCGGCGCCGCCGCGGGCGCCTTCCTGGCCAACAACCAGATGAAGGTGGTCAAGGCCACCTTCCGCGGCCTGGGCCAGTGCTTCAAGGGCGGCAAGTTCAGCAAGGCCCGCTACATGGAGCTGCTGGCCCTGATGTTCGACATCCTGCAGAAGGCCCGCAAGGAGGGCCTGATGTCGATCGAGAAGGACGTGGAAGACCCGCACAGCTCGGCGATCTTCCAGAAGTACCCGGTGGTGGGCAACGACCACCATGTGGTGGAGTTCATCACCGACTACCTGCGCATGATGGTCTCGGGCAACCTCAATGCCCACGAGATCGAGAGCCTGATGGACAGCGAGATCGAGACGCACCACCAGGAAGAACATGCGGCCGTGGCCGCCATCGGCCGCCTGGCCGGCGGCCTGCCGGCCTTCGGCATCGTGGCCGCGGTGCTGGGCGTGGTCAACACCATGGGCTCGGTGGGCCAGGCGCCGGCCGTCCTGGGCGGCATGATCGCCTCGGCCCTGGTCGGCACCTTCCTGGGCATCCTGCTGGCCTACGGCTTCGTGGAGCCGCTGGGCGGCCTGCTGGAGCAGAAGGTGGAAGACGCCGGCAAGGAGTTCCAGTGCATCAAGACCACGCTGCTGGCCAGCATGCAGGGCTATGCGCCCCAGGTGGCCATCGAGTTCGGCCGCAAGGTGCTGTTCTCGGGCGACCGGCCCAGCTTCAGCGAGCTCGAACAACACGTGAAGAAGAAGTGATGAAGCGCCTCAACACCACCGGAGCGCGCCATGGCGGGTGATGCGAAAAAGCTGCAGCCGATCATCATCAAGCGGATCAAGAAGAACGGCCATGCGGCGCATGGTGGGGCGTGGAAGATCGCCTATGCCGACTTCGTGACCGCGATGATGGCCTTCTTCCTGCTGATGTGGCTGCTGGGCAGCACGTCCGAAGGCGACAAGAAGGGCATTGCCGACTACTTCCAGAGCCCGCTGAAGGTGGCCCTGCTCAACGGCGGCTCGGGCTCGGGCGATTCATCGTCGGTGCTCAAGGGCGGCGGCCAGGATCTCACCCGCTCGGGCGGCCAGGTCAAGCGTGGCGACGTGCAGGCTCCGCGCAGCACCATCAACCTGCAGGCCCTGCGCCATGAGCAGCGGGTGGCCGAGGCCACCAAGCTGCAGGAGCTGAGCGAGCAGGTGGAGAACGAGCTCAAGAACAACGCCAAGCTGGCGCAGTACGCCTCGCAGATCAAGCTCGACCTCACCCGCGACGGCCTGCGCATCCAGATCGTCGACGAACTGAGCCGGCCGATGTTCGACAGCGGCAGCGCGGTGGTGAAGCCCTACATGCGCGAGTTGCTGCGCGCCATCGGCAGCGTGCTGCTGGAGGTGCCCAACCGGCTCACGCTGGAAGGCCACACCGATGCCCAGCCCTTCGGCGCCGGTGGCGCCGGCTACAGCAACTGGGAGCTGTCGGCCGACCGCGCCAATGCCTCGCGGCGGGAACTGGTGGCCGGTGGCCTGACCGAGGAGCGTGTGCTGCGGGTGCAGGGCCTGGCCAGCAGCCAGCCCTTCAACCGCGACGACCCGGTCGACCCGCAGAACCGCCGCATCAGCATCATCGTGATGAACCGCGACGCCGAGGACCGCTTCTACCGCCCCACCGCCGACCGGGTGGAGCCGCAGCAGCCCGAGGCCGAGGCCACGATCCGCCCGGACAAGCCCGCCCTGGTGTCAAGTCCCGCCGCGGCAGGCCGATAAGCAGAACATGGCCCACCCCCTACGCGCCTTGCGCGCCCCCTCGAGGGGGCAACGCCAGCGGCCCGGCAAAGCCGGTTCCGCGGCGTTCGCTTGGTAGAAGCTGACCCCGCCCCTCTCCACCCTTTCCGCTCCCGAGGACAGACATGAGCAATCCCTCCGACCTCAAGTTCCTGGTCGTCGACGACTTCTCCACCATGCGCCGCATCGTGCGCGGCCTGCTCAAGGAAATGGGCTGCAACAACGTGGAAGAAGCCGAAGACGGCGCAGTCGCCCTGCAGATGTTGAAGACCAACCGCTACGACTTCGTCGTCAGCGACATCAACATGCCCAACATGAACGGCTTCGACCTGCTCAAGGCCGTCAAGGCCGAGGAGAGCCTCAAGCACATCCCGGTGCTGATGGTGACCGCCGAAGCCCGCAAGGAAGACATCCTGCTCGCCGCCCAGAGCGGTGCCGCCGGCTATGTGGTGAAGCCCTTCACCAAGGCCACGCTGGAGGAGAAGGTCACCAAGATCATGCAGAAGCTGGCGGCCACGGCCTGACGGCCGCAGGTCAAGGAGTCCCCCATGAAGATGGAAGACATCGCGGCCCTGGTGCCCGAACAAGGCGTGGTGGCCTCGCCCGAGGTGTTCCAGCAGATCGGCACCATCACCCGGCTGCTGCACGACACCATGCAGCAGCTGGGCGTGATGCCCAAGCTGCAGGTGGCCGCCGATGGCCTGCCCGACGCCCGCAGCCGCCTGAGCTACATCGCCAGCAAGACGGCCGCCGCTGCCGAGAAGGTGCTGAACTCGGTCGACCAGGCCAAGGCCGAGCATGCGGCCATCGCCAGCGAGACCCGCAGCCTGGCCGCCGCCCTGCTGGCCGACCCGGTGAAGGCCGTGGCCTCGGGTGCGGTGTTCAACTTCGTCAACGATGTCGAGGCCCGCACCCGGCTGATCGACGGCCACCTCACCGACATCATGATGGCGCAGGACTTCCACGACCTCACCGGCCAGGTGGTGGCCA
>JAZKFQ010000055.1:0-22695 GCA_040386375.1 Pseudomonadota bacterium | reverse complement strand
AAAGGCCCTTTCTGAACTGTCCGACACCAGCGCAGCGCTTGTCAGCGCCGAGGCGGGCGCCTCGCCTGTCCGGCTCGAACAGAGCCGGCCGGAACCAACGCGGCACACTCCACGGCCGTGCCACCCCACACAGGGCTGTGACGCGCAGACCTCGGCAAGACACGATCGCTGCATGCGGTGGCCGTGCGTGATGGCGATCTCCTGAGCGGAACCACTGCTGAAGCGGGCTCGATCGTGAGGGGTGGCACTGTTCGAGCCGGACAGGCGAGGCGCAGCGCCTGGGTGGCGAGAGCTGCGCTGCACGTCTCGCAGAGTTCAAAACGCGCTTCTTTGGTGACTTTCTTGTCGCGACAAGAAAGTTACCCGCCAGCCGGGGCGGGACCCGGCGGGGTACAGCGAGCCATGGGAAACCAAACCCCAACGGCGAATCAGTTGACCTGCCGCTCCCGCCCTTCCCAGTAAGGCGCCCGCAGCGAGCGCCGCAGGATCTTGCCCGTGGGGTTGCGCGGCAGTTCGGGGATCACGTCCACCGTCTTGGGCACCTTGAAGCCGGCGATGCGCTCACGCGCCCAGGCGATCACGCTGGCCGGGTCCACGGTGTGGCCGGGCCGGGGCACCACCACGGCCTTCACCGCCTCGCCCCAGGTGGCATCGGGCACGCCAATCACCGCCACGTCGGCCACGTCGGGGTGGCCGTAGATGGCGTTCTCCACCTCGGCCGGGTAGACGTTCTCGCCGCCGCTGATGATCATGTCCTTCACCCGGTCGTGGATGTAGACATAGCCGTCGGCGTCCATGTAGCCGGCGTCGCCGGTGTGCACCCAGTTGTCGGCCGTCTTGGCGGCGGCAGTGGCATCGGGCCGCTTCCAGTAGCCCAGCATGTTGTTCGACGAGCGGGTCACGATCTCCCCCACCTCCCCGGTGGCCACAGTCTGGCCATCGGCGCCCACGATCTTGATCTCCACCCCCGGCACCGGCTTGCCGGCGGCGCGCATGCGCGGGCTGCCATTGGGGTCATGGTCTTCGGGCGGCAGGGTGACCACGGTGCCGGTGGTCTCGGTCATGCCATAGGCCTGCAGGAACTGGCAGCCGAAGGCCTTGACACACTGGCGCAGCAGCTCCAGCGGGATGGGCGCGGCGCCGTAGAAGATGTACTTCAGGCGGCTGAAATCGGTGGTGGCGCAGCGCGGGTGGTTGACCAGCATCTGCAGCGCCGCCGGCACGGCAAAGAAGCGTGTCACGCCCTCGATGGTGATGGCGTCGAACACCCCATCGGGCGTGAATTCGGCCATCACGCAGCCGCTCACCCCACCTGCCAGGGCCATGAAGCCCAGGCCGGTGCCGCCGATGTGGGCGCAGGGCATGGCCACCATCACCACCTCGTCGTCACCCCAGGAGGCCCAGGGCAGGCCCGCCTGCTGGGCCGCGCGGCGCAGGCCGAACAGGTTGCGGTTGCACAGCTCCACGCCCTTGGGGTGGCCGGTGGTGCCCGAGGTGTAGAGCTGCAGGATGGCGTCTTCCGGGCCGCTGGCGGTGAAGCTGGCCGGCGTGGTGGTGTCGATCCAGGCCCAGGCCTCGTCGGCCGAGAAGATGCGCTGCACCAGGGGCAGCTGCGGCGCCATGGCGCGTGCGTCTTCGGCAAAGCCTTCACCGGCAAACAGCAGTTTCGATTCGGTGTCGTGCACGATGTACTGGCGCTCGGGCGCGGCCAGGCGCCAGCCCACCGGCGCCATCACCACGCCGATGCGTGCGGCGCCGAACAGCAGGGTGAAGTACAGCACCGCGTTCTTGCCCAGCCAGGCGATGCGGTCGCCCTTCTGCAGGCCGGCCGCCTGCAGCGCGCTGGCCACGCGGGCGGTGCTGGCTTCCAGCTCGGCAAAGTTGATGCGGCGCTCGCCCACCATCGCGGGGCGGCTCGGGCGGTCGGCCGCCCAGTGGCGGATGAAGGCGTCGACGGTCAGCAGTTCAGGCGTGTCCATGGGGTGAGGCACCAGGCAGAGGGGATGGACGACTCTAGCGATTGCGCCCGCCCGGCGGCCCCGGGGCCATCCCGAAACCGGGGCCTGGTGTCGCGTGGGTGACTCAATCGACCAGGCCGGCAAACGCCGCCTGGAAGGCCTCGGCAAAGCCTGCCGAGGCCGCCAGCGTCAGCGTCACCGCATGCCAGTGGCCGTCTTCCACCACGATTTGCAGGTCGTGGTCCCAGTCCATGCCGGCCTCCAGCGGGCCGTGGCCGTGGGGAAACTGCTGCCAGGCCCAGTCCAGCACCTGCTGCACCTCGGCCAGCACCGCCGCATGCCGGGCGGCCGGGGTGGAGGCCTGGGCCTCCAGCGTGATCACGCCGTCGGCGTCGTCGCTCTGGGTGAAGGTCAGGTAGCGCATGGTCGGCATGGGCGCGCCGGCCCAGTCAGGCGCCCAGCAGCCGGTCCATGCGCTTGCGCGCCACACGCTTGACCACGGCCCGCTGCAGCGCGTTGCTGGAGGCAAAGAGACGCGCACCTTCGTTGGCGCAGGCGGCTTGCCGCGCCGCCAGCTCGGCCGGGCTCAGCCGGCGCTGGGCCTCGGCCGCCTGGTCGACCAGGGCGCGGGCCTGGTCCTCGCTGCTGTTGCCATGCAGGTAGGCCTCGCCGATGAAGCTGGCGCCGGCCACCAGCCGGTCCAGCAGGGGTTTGCGGGCGGCTTCTTTGCCGGCCTTGACCTGGCGTACAAGGTCGTCGGCACTGGCTTCCAGCGCGGCCACGCACTGGGCCGCATGGCGGTCACGCGGCGTGGGTTCGGCCGCCTGGGCGCTGGCGGCCAGGGCCAGCAGGGTGGACACCAGGGCGAGGCGGGAGATGGTCATCGGTGTTCAACGCAGGCCGGCCCCCGCCGGTTGTCAGCCGGTTGCGCCCTGGTGGTGCGCCGCGGCTCAGGCGGCCGCAAAACGCGCCAGCCGCTGGCCGATGATCTGCTCGGCCTCGGCCATGATGCGGTCGATCAGTTCCTTGACGGTGGGCACGTCGTGGATCAGGCCGGCCACCATGCCGCAGCTCCAGGCGCCGGCCTCCATGGTGCCGTCGATCATGATCTTGGGGTAGACGCCGGCCACTTCCTCGATGATGTCCTCGAACTTGATGCTGGCGCCCAGGGTCTTCTCCTTCTCCAGCAGGCGGTCGACCGCGGCGTTGCGCAGCACACGCTCGGTGTTGCGCAGCGGGCGCATCACCAGGCGGGTGTCCAGCTCGCTGGCGGCCACGATGGCGTCCTTCACGTTCTGGTGCACCGGCGCCTCCTTGGTGGCGATGAAGCGGGTGCCCATGTTCATGCCCTCGGCACCCAGGGCCAGCGCCGCCACCAGGCTGCGGCCGTCGGCCATGCCGCCGCTGGCCACGAAGGGGATCTTCAGCTCGTCGGCCGCACGCGGCAGCAGGATGAAGTTGGGGATGTCGTCCTCGCCCGGGTGGCCGCCGCACTCGAAGCCGTCCACGCTGACGGCATCACAGCCGATGGCCTGCGCCTTCAGCGAGTGGCGCACGCTGGTGCACTTGTGGATCACCTTCACACCGGCCTCGTGCAGCATGGGCAGCCACTTCTGCGGGTTGTTGCCGGCGGTTTCCACCGCCTTGATGCCGCCGTCCAGGATGGCCTTGATGTAGCCCGGGTAGTCGGGGGTGTTCAGGCTGGGCAGGAAGGTGAGGTTCACGCCGAAGGGCTTGTTCGTCAGCGTCTTGCACTTGGCGATCTCTTCGGCCAGCAGTGCGGGGGTCTTCTGCGTCAGGCCGGTGATCAGGCCCAGGCCGCCGGCATTGCTGACGGCGGCCGCCAGTTCGGCAAAGCCGACAAAGTGCATGCCACCCTGGATGATGGGGTGCTGGATGCCGAACAGTTCGGTGATGCGGGTCTTCATGGCAGTCTCCTGTGGGATGGGGTTGCAGGCGGGGAATTCCGGACGGCCGCAGCTTAGCGGCCCGCCCGGCAGAAAACTTGTGCGGCGTGGTCACTCACCGAGATGGCCCTCGTCGAGCTGGCTGTCCAGCGAGGCCAGCATCGGCCGGTTCTTGCGCCAGCTGCCGCGCCGGTACCAGGCCCAGGCCACCAGGGCCGACAGCAGGGCGCCGAAGGGAAAGCTCCACCAGATGGCTGCCTCGCCCAGCCAGGGCTGCAGCGCCTGCGCAAACGGCACCCGGCCCGCCCACATGGTGGCGGCGAAGATCAGCGTGGGCGCCAGCATCGCGCCGTTGGCCCGCATGATGGCGAACAGGCCCATGGTGACCGACAGCGCGATCCAGCCCCACAGCACGATCAGGTTGATCTGCCAGGCCATGGTCAGCACGGCAGCATCGGCCGGCACGAACAGCTGCAAGGGCAGCGTGCCCAGGGCCAGCATCAGCACGGTGACGGCGCTGGCGATGCCGAAGCTCAGCAGGCAGCCACGCTTGGCGATCTGGTCCACCCGGTCCCAGCGGCCGGCGCCGATGTTCATGGCCGCCATCGCCGACATGGCGGCCGCCAGCGCATTGCTGGGCAGCTGCACAAAGCCCCAGAGCTGGGCCGACGCGGCATAGGCTGCCGCCGTGGCCGCGCCGTAGGCATTCACCATGGCCAGCAGCACGAAGTAGGCCCCTTGCACGATGATGGACTCGGCCGCCAGCGGCAGGCCACGCTTGACCAGCAGCACCAGCAGCACCGGGTCGGGCTGCAGGTGGCGCAGGTCGTCGCCATGCAGGGCGATGGGCGAGCGCTTCCAGTACACATAGGCCACCATCAGGCCCAGCGCCGCACCATTGGCCAGCAGGTGCGCCAAGCCCAGGCCGGCCATGCCGAAGCCGGCCCAGGCCGTGCCGCCCCAGGCGCCGGTGCCCGACACCAGCAGCGGCGTGAGCAGCACCGCGCCCACGATCCACACCAGGGTGAAGCGGAACGGCGTCCTGGCGTCGCCCGAGCCGCGCATCATCATCATCATCACCATGTAGGTGAAGATGCTGGGCATGGTCAAACAGGTCATGCGCAGGTGGGTGATGGCGAAGCCGCGCGACGCCCCCGGGATGCCCATGCCGTCGACGATGGCCGGTGTCAGCACCCAGCCCAGGCCCGCCAGCGCCAGCGACAAGCCCATCACGAAGGCGACGGCACAGCCCACCACACGCTTCACCGCCCGGGCGTCGCCGGCACCCAGGCTTTGGCCGATGGCCACGCCCGCGGCCGTGCCGATGCCCATGGCCGAGCCCATCACCATGTACATCAGCACGGTGGCGGTGGCCACCGCCGTCAGCGCCTCGGGGCCCAGGGTGCGGCCCACCCAGATGGCGCCCCAGGTGCCGGTCAGCGAATGCAGCAGGTTGGTGACCAGCAGCGGCAGCGCAAAGCGCGCCAGCGTGGGCGTGATGGGGCCGCTGGTGAAGCGGCCGGCGGCAGCGTAGGACTGCGAACCGCTCACGCGCCCGGCAACGGTGGAGCAGACGGTGCAGCATCCGGCAACAAGGTGGCCAGCGCGGCCGCACGGATCTGGCGCTTGAGCACCTTGCCCGAAGGCGTGCGCGGCAGGGGCTGGTCGGATCGGACGATGTAGCGCGGCAGCTCGAACTTGGCCAGGTGCTGGGCCAGGAAGTCGCGCAGCGCGGCCACGTCCAGCGCGGGGTCACCATGCACGGTGGCGCCCACCTCCTCGCCCAGGCGCTCGTCGGGCACGGCATACACCGCCGCCTCGTGCACCTGCGGGTGCATCAGCAGGGCCGCCTCCACCTGGCCGCAGCCGATGTTCTCGCCGCCGCGGATGATCAGGTCCTTGATGCGGTCGACGATGAAGATGAAGCCTTCGTCGTCGAAATAGGCCACGTCGCCGGTGCGGAACCAGTCGCCGTCCGGGTCGGGGATGAACACCTGCCCATTCACCTCGGGCCGGTTCCAGTAGCCCTGGAACAGGGAGGTGCCACGCACCAGCAGCTCACCACGCTCACCCTGTGGCAGGGCATGGCCTTGTTCGTCGACCACCTTCAGGTCCAGCACCAGGGCGCTGCGGCCCGAGCTGGCCGGGCGGTCCAGATAGTCTTGCCCGCCGATGCCGCAGCCGATGGCATTGGTCTCGGTCATGCCCCAGCCGGTGCCGGGCATGCACTGGGCGAAGCTCTTGCCGATCTGGCGCACCTGTTCGGGTGCCCGCGGCGCGCCACCGCCACCCAGCACCTGCAGGCTGGCCAGGCTGTAGCGCCCGGTCTGCGCCAGGCGCAGCAGATCACCGCTGACGGCCGCCGGCGCGATCATCGAGCTGAGCTGGTCGCGGTCGATCAGCCGGGCGGCCTCTTCCACGTCCCAGCGGTACATGGCCACCAGCCGCCGCTGGGCGCGAAAGCCCGCCAGGTAGCTGGCATGCAGCCCCGTCACATGGAACAGCGGCACGGCCAGCAGCGTGCCAGGCTGCACCGTGGGCACGGGCGGCGTGATGCCGCTCACCCGCTCGCCGACCAGCTTGTCCAGCTCCCAGGACAGCATGGACGTGACGATGTTGCGGTGGCTGCTGACCACGCCCTTGGGGTGGCCGGTGGAGCCCGAGGTGTAGAGGATGGTGGCCGGGTCGTCGGGCTGGATGTCGACCGCCGGCATGGGCACATCACCCACGACGGCGGTCAGCTCGGCCAGGTTGCGCACACCGGGTGCCAGCGGCTTGGTCGGCCGCACGGCCAGCACCTGCAGGCCGGGCAGATCGCCGGCGCCCGCCAGGCGGTCCAGCCGCTCCTGGTCGGCCAGCAGCACCTTGGCGCCACTGTCCAGCAGGCCGTAGCCCAGCTCCTCGCTCTGCCAGTGCGCGTTCATCGCCACGGCGATGGCACCGATGGAGGTGGCGGCATTGAAGGCCAGCATCCATTCGGGGTAGTTGCGCATGGAGATCGCCACCCGGTCACCGGGCTGCACCCCACACTGCTGCACCAGCACCTGGGCGATGCGCGCCGCGGCCGCCCAGGCCTGGGCATAGGTGTACTGCTCGTCCTCGTAGCGGATGAATGGCAGGTCGCTGGCGGTGGACGCGTACAGCGCCCGCAGCGAGGCCGGTGCATTGGCAAAGACGCGCAGCTTGCGGCCGCGGATCACCGTGTGCTGCAGTTCGTAAGGCTGGCCGGGCGCGGTGAGCTCGGCGATGGCCTGGGCGCGGGTGGGGTTGGCCATGGCTCAACGACCGTTGAAGACGGGCTCGCGTTTTTCGACGAAGGCCTTGGTGGCCTCGCGGTGGTCCTCGGTCTGGCCGCAGTGGATGTGGTGGGTGGCCTCCAGGTCCAGGCAGTCGTCCACGTCACCGGCCATCGCGCGGTTCAGGTTCTCCTTCATGTAGCGGTAGGCCACGCTGGGGCCGCTGGCCAGGCGGCGGGCGATCTCCTGCGTCTTGGCCTGCAGGTCTTCGGGTGCACACACCCAGTTGGTCAGGCCCAGGCGCTGGGCCTCGTCGGCGCTGACCCGGTCGCTGAGGAAATACATCTCGCGTGCCTTGGCCGAGCCCACCAGCTGGGTGAGGAAGTAGGTGCCGCCGTAGTCGCCCGAAAAGCCCACCCGCGCAAAGGCCGTGGTCATGATGGCGCTGCTGGCCATGATGCGCAGATCACAGGCCAGGGCCAGGGCCAGGCCGGCGCCCGCTGCCGCACCGGGCAGTGCGGCCAGCGTGGGCTTGGGCATCTTGAACAGCTTGCCGGCGGTGGCGCGCTGGTTCACCCGCTGGCGGTGGATGGCCTGGTCGATGGTGAGCGGGCCCACCGTGCCATCGCCGCTGGCCGCCATGCCCTTCACGTCGCCGCCAGCGCAAAAGCCCTTGCCGGCGCCGGTGAGCACGATGCACTTCACGGCATGGTTGAACTCGGCCGCGGCCAGCTGGGCCTGCAGCGCCTCGTTCATGGCCTTGGACATGGCGTTGCGCGCCTCGGGGCGGTTCAGCGTCAGCGTCAGCACGCCGGCGTCCAGGCTGGCCAGCAGGTCTTGCGTGCCGGTGTCGATGGTCTGGGGCATGGTTGTCTCCTGCTCAGCGGTGTTCGAAATAGGCGTTGTTGATGACCGTGCGGTCGCCGGCCAGGCCGCCCTGCACCCGTGCCTCGACGAGCAAGCGGCCAGGACCGTCCTGCCAGCCCAGCACCTGCAGCGTGTCGCCCGGGTACACCGGCGCCGAGAAGCGCACCCGCAGCGCGCCAAAGCGCGCCGGGTCGCCGCCGCACACCGCCCCCACCAGCAGCTGGGCGGTGTGGCCGTAGGTGCACAGGCCATGCAGGATGGGCGCGGGGAAACCGCCGAAGCGCGCGGCTTCGGGGTCGATGTGCAGCGGGTTGTAGTCGCCCGACAGCCGGTACAGCGCCGCCTGGTTGGCGGGGATGTGGGCGCTGACGCTCACATCGGCCGGGCGATCGGGCACGCTGAGCTTGGCCGAGCGGCTGGTGCCGGCGCCGTCGAACGGGGCGATGTCGCCCAGCCCCGCCACGCCGCGCAGGAAGATGCCGGTGGTGATGCGCACACACAGCCGGCCGGCGGCATCGTGCACCTCGCTCTCGAACTCGTTGAAGGCGCCGCCCTTGCCCCGCGGGTGCACCGCCAGCAGCCGGCTGCGCACCTGCACCGTGCCCTGGGTGGGCAGGGGCGCCAGCTGCTCGATGCAGCGCTCGGCGTCGATGGTCAGCGGGCCCGGTGATGGCGGAATCGCGGCAGGGTCGAGCTTCAGCCCCAGGCTGCCCCAGCGGATGGCGAAGCTGGGAAACACCGCGAACTGCGGATGGCCCTCGTAGGTGAATCTCAGGTCCTGGCAGCCGATGCCCACCGCATACAGCAGCACGTCGCGCTGGGCGTAGGTGACGGGCACGGCGGCGCTCCAGGCGCCGGGTTCATCGCCTCGCAACAAGGCCTGTGGGTTGAAGATGGCCATGCGTGTTGTCTCCGTCTTGGTGTTGTGGGTTCAGCCGTAGGCCGACAAGGCCTCGTCGATGGCACGTTCCAGGTCGGCCGCGGTGGCGGCGTGGCTCAGGTGGGTGCAGAACGGGCGGTACTGCAGCAGGGCGCTGTCGCCCGTGCCCCAGCGGCCCTCGCCCTCGGGGCTCAGCCAAACCACATGCTTGGCCCGCGCCGCCAGTTCGGCGAACAGGTCCAGCCGGGGGTTGGTCTGGTTGCTGCGGCCATCGCCCAGCACCAGCACCGTGGTGCGGCCGTCGATCAGGTTCCAGTGCTGGTCGTACAGGTCCTGCCAGGCCTGGCCGTAGTCGGTGCTGCCCCCGCCCACTTCCTTCAGGATCAGGGCCATGGCGTCGTCGAAGGGCAGGCTGTCCAGCGGCGGGCCCACGTCGCGCAGGCGGTTGCTGAAGGCAAAGGCCCGCAGGTCGGCCACCGTGCCCTGCAGCGCGTACAGGAACAGCAGCAGGAAGCGCACATGCGCCGCCACCGAGCCCGACACATCACACACCGCCACGATGCGCGGCTTGTCCACCCGCTTGTGCTTGAAGTGCAGCTTGACCGGCACGCCGTCGTGCCCGGCGTTGGCGCGGATGGTGCGGCGCAGGTCCAGCTGGCCACGCAGGGTGATGCGCTTGCGGTGGCTGTGGCGCTGGGCCAGGCGCTTGGCCATGCGCGCCACCGCCGTCTTCATGCGGTCCATGTCGGCCGGGCTCATGCGGCCCAGCGGGCGCTGCACCGCCACCTCGGCCATGAAGGCCTCGGTGGCCGGCTTGCCGAACAGCGCGAAGCGCTGCTCCACATGGGCCCGCGCCTGGCGCTGCAGGCGGGCGCGGGCAGCGGCCAGGGTCTGGCGCAGGGCCGTGCCGCCCTCACCGTCCGCCTCGGCCGCGTCGCCGTCGGCCTGCTGCTGCAGCAGTTGCTGCTGTTGCTCCAGCTTGCGGATGCCCATGGCCTCCAGCAGCTGGCGGGCGAGGTAGGCCGTCTGCGACTGGAAGCGGATGTCGTCCACACCCGCCTTCTGGCCGGCGCGCTGCAGGGCCGCGGCCATGGCGCCGGCATCGCCGTCGGCCTGCTGCTCGGCCAGGTCCAGCAGGGCGTCGACCTCGGCGTCGCCGGTGCGGGGGGCTGGCTGGCTGCCGTCGCCCTGACCATTGGCGTCCTGCGGCTGGTCGGCGGCCTGGCTGCGCTCGGGCAGCCGGAAGAACAGCTCGAAGACCTCGTCGCAGATGGCCTTTTCTTCTTCCGACTTGGCCAGCGTGGCCGACAGGCTGGACTTGAGCGTGTCGCGGTCGGCATAACCCACCAGGGCCACGGCGCGGGCGGCGTCGATGGCCTCGGCCACCGAGGCCTCGGCGCCGGCGGCGCGCAGCGCACGCACGAAGCCGGCCAGCTGGCCGTCGATGCCCTGCAGGGTGGTTGCGCTGGCCACGCTCAGGCGGGTGCGCGCGCAGCTGGCTGCGGTGTTGCCGCAGCAGCGGCCTGCACGGCAGCCTGGCTCAGCTGGCCCAGGTGGCCCTGCACTTCCTGGATGTCGGTCTCGCGCTTGAGCAGCACGTTCAGCGTGTCGCGCACCAGGGCCTCGTCCAGCGCATCGGCATGCAGCAGCAGCAGGGTGCGGGCCCAGTCCACCGATTCGGCCATCGATGGCGGCTTGCGGATGTTCTGCAGCCGCAGCAGCTGGATGAAGGCCACCAGCTGGGCCAGCAGCTGGTCGGGCAGGCCGGGCACACGGGCGCGCAGCACACGCTGCTCCAGCACCGCATCGGGGTAGCCGATGTGCAGGTGCAGGCAGCGGCGCTTGAGCGCGTCACCCAGCTCCCGCGTGTTGTTGGAGGTGAGGATCACCAGCGGCGGCACCTGCGCCTGGATGGTGCCGATCTCGGGGATGGTCACCTGGTAGTCGGCCAGCACTTCCAGCAGCAGGGCCTCGAAAGACTCTTCGCTCTTGTCGATCTCGTCGATCAGCAGCACGCTGCCGCCCTGCTGCTCCATGGCCTGCAGCAGCGGGCGCGGCTGCAGGAACTCGCGGCTGAAGAACAGGTCCTGGAAGCCGGCCAGCTTGGTGAAGGCGCCGTCGAGCGTGTCGCTGTCGCCGATCAGGTGGCCGATCTTCTCCTTCAGGATCTGGGTGTAGAGCAGCTGCTTGCCGTACTTCCATTCATACAGGGCGCGGCTGTCGTCCAGGCCTTCGTAGCACTGCAGGCGGATCAGGTGGTGCGACAAGGCCTTGGCGATGGACACGGCCAGTTCCGTCTTGCCCACGCCGGCCGGGCCTTCGATCAGCACCGGCTTGCGCAGGTGCTGGGCCAGGTACACCGCGGTGGCGATGGGCCGGGTGGCGATGTAGCCCACGCTGGCCAGGGTGGCGGTGACGGCGTCGATGGAGGCGAGGCCTGGGGGATGCAGGGTGTCAGCGGGCACGGCAAGCCAGAGGTTGGAGGGATCAAACAGTGTCAGGGCAGGCCCGGGGGCCGACTGTTCCGGCCGTGACACCTGCCGTGGGGCCGGTGCGTGGAAGATGGTGGTGGGCCGATCTCCTGCCCTGCCCCCCGTTCCGCACACGCCGATGACCGCCACCACCGCCACCCTCTACACCGTCCGCCAGGGTGCCGCCTGGATCACCCTGAACCGCCCCGAGCAGCGCAACGCCCTGTCGGCGGCCCTGGTCAACGAGCTGCATGGCCACCTGCAGGCCGCCCTGGCCGACGACGCGGTTCGCGCCGTCGTGCTCAGCGGCGCCGGCACGGCCTTCTGCGCCGGCGCCGATCTCAAGAGCCCACCCGGCCAGGTGGTGGACGGCCAGCAGAGCGTGTCGCTGGCCACGGTGCTGGCGCTGATGCAGGACGCCCCCAAGCCGGTGATCGCCGCCATCAACGGCGCGGCCTTTGCCGGCGGCCTGGGCCTGGTGGGCGCGGCCGACCTGGTGGTCACCGTGGACGACGCGCCGTTCAGCTTCAGCGAGGTCAAGATCGGCGTGATCCCGGCGGTGATCTCGGTGGTGTGCCTGCCCAAGCTGGGGCCGCTGCACGGCATGAAGCTGTTCCTCACCGGTGAGCGCTTTTCCGGCACCCAGGCCGTGGGCTACGGCCTGGCGCACCAGGCCGTGCCGGCCGACCAGTTGCTGCCCACGGTGGAGGCCCTGGTGGCGACGCTGGCCGCCGGCGGGCCCATCGCCGTGGGGGAATGCAAGAAGCTGGTGCAGCGCATCCCCACGCTGGCCCGTGATGCCGCCTTCGCCGAGGCGAGCGAATGGAGCGCCCGCATGTTCCGCAGCCCGGAAGCCGCCGAAGGCATGGCAGCCTTCCGCGAAAAGCGCAAACCCAGCTGGATCAAGTCCTGAAAGGGCCCCACCCGATGACGACCGACCTGGAAGACTTCCGCCAGCAGGTGGCCACCTGGTTGCACGACAACCGGCCGCCCACGCCCGATTTCCTGCTGCCCGAGAGCTTCATGGAAGTGGGCACGGACGCCCAGTTCCAGTACCTGCGCGCCTGGCAGAAGAAGCTGTACGAGGCCGGCTACCTGGGCATGGCCTGGCCCGAGGCCTATGGCGGCGGCGGCCGGCCGCAGGCCTACCAGGACATCGTCAATGCCGAGATGGCGCGGCAGAAGCTGCCCTTCGTGCCCAACACCATCGGCCTGAACTGGGCCGGCCCGCTGCTGCTGGCCATCGGCAGCGAAGCACAGAAGCAGCGCTACATCCGCGGCATGCTCAGCTGCGACGACGTGTGGTGCCAGGGCTTCTCCGAGCCCGACAACGGCAGCGACCTGGCCGCCTGCAGCACCCGCGCGGTGCGTGATGGCGACCACTACATCCTCAACGGCGCCAAGATCTGGACCAGCCTGGGCAGCTACGCCAAGTACATGATCCTGCTGGCGCGCACCGACCCGCAGAGCAAGCGGCACGCCGGCCTGTCCTTCTTCCTGATCCCGATGGACGCGCCCGGCATCACCACCACGCCCATCCGCAAGCTGACCGGCGAGTACGGCTTCACCCAGACCTTCTTCGACAACGCCCGTGTGCCGGCCGACGGCCTGATGGGCCGCGAGGGCGAAGGCTGGGCGGTGGCGATGAAGACGCTGACCTTCGAACGCGGCGCCGCCGGCGGCCAGGCCGGTGGCCTGGCGCGCATGCACCTGGGCGTGGAGGACGTGGTGGAACTGGCGCGCCGCACCCGGCGCGACGGCCGGCCCGCCATCGAGGATCCGCAGGTGCGCGAGCAGCTGGTGCGCTTCCTCAGCGAGGCCCAGGGCGACAGGCTCACCGCCGTGCGGGGCCACATCCCGGCGCTGTGCAGCGAGCGGCCGGATGCCATCCCCTTGTCGATGAAGCTGCGCTGGACCGAGCACAGCCGCCGGCTGCTGCAGTTCGCCATCAGCCTGCAGGGCGCCAATGCGGCGCGCTGGGTGGGCGACCGCACGGCGGTGGACGGCGGGCTGTGGCAGCGCAGCTACCTCAATGCCTTCTCGGCCACCATCGGCGGCGGGCCCAGCCAGATCCAGGCCAACATCGTGGGCGAGCGTGCCCTGGGCTTGCCGAAAGACTGATGCCATGTCCAGCAACCCCGACACCCTGAACACCCGCCTGCACTTCAGCGACGAGCAGGCCATGCTGCTGGAGGCCGCCAGCAACTTCTGCCGCGACAAGTCGCCCAGCAGCGCGGTGCGCGCCCGCTTCGGCAGCGACACCGGCTTCGATCCCGCCCACTGGCAGGCCATGGTCGACATGGGCTGGCTGGGCGTGGCCGTGCCGGAGCAGCATGGCGGCAGTGCACTGGGCATCGCCGCCTGCGTGGTGCTGGCCGAGCCGCTGGGACGGCATCTGCTGCACACGCCGTTTGTCGCCACCCAGCTGGCCATCCAAGGCCTGCTGGCCGGTGGCACGGCAGCCCAGCAGGCCGACTGGCTGCCCCGCCTGGCCACCGGCGCGGTGGGCACGGTGGCCCTGTTCGAGGACGATGGCGACTGGGACCTGGGCGCACTGCAGAGCCAGGCGCGCCTGGCCGGCGGCACGGCCAGCCTCAGCGGCAACAAGACCCTGGTGCCCGATGCCGGCGTGGCCGACCTGCTGCTGGCCAGCGTGCAGCTGGACGGTGCACCCGCGCTGGTTTTGCTGACCCGCACCGAGCTGGCCGGCCGGCTGCAGCGCGAGACGGTGGTCGACGAAACCCGGCGCAGCTTCAGCCTGCGGCTCGATGGCCTGGCCGTGCCGGCCGACCGCCTGATCACCGGCGACCAGGCCCTGCTAGCCCTGCAGGCCATGCGCCAGGCCGCCTGGCTGCTGGCCGCGGCCGAGGCCGCGGGCGGCATCGCCGGTTCGCTGGCGGTGACGGTGGACTACCTCAACACCCGCAACGCCTTCGGCCGCAAGATCGGCAGCTACCAGGCGCTGAAACACGGCTGTGCCGACATCCTGTGCCAGCTGGAGCGGGTGCGCTCCCATGTCTACCATGCGGCCACGCTGCTGGCCGATGGCGACGATGCCGAGATCGCCCTGCGCATGGCCAAGGCCGAGGCGGGGGATGCCGCGGTGCAGGCCGGTGACCGGGCGGTGCAGTTCCACGGCGGCTTCGGCTTCACCTGGGATTGCGACGCCCAGCTCTACCTGCGCCGCGCCCTGTGGCTGCAGCCCTGGTTCGGTGACGCCGGCCACCACCGGCGCGCGCTGGCAGGCCTGCTGCTGGACCGCGCCGCCGCTTGAGCCCCGGGTTGCGCACCGACCCGGCCGCGCCGGCAGGCCCGCACCCTGCGCCCAGCCACCAGCAGCTGGCCCTGCTGGCCGGCCTGGGCGTGGTGGCGGTGTGGGGCGCCAACTTCGCGGTGCAGAAGACCCTGTTCGGCCTGCTCTCGCCCGGCGCCTTCCTGTTTGCGCGCTACCTGCTGATGCCGGTGTGCGCTGCCCTGCTGCTGCTGCATGCCAATGGCTGGCGCTGGCTGCGCCTGCCGCGGCGTGACGCGCTGCAGCTGGCGGGCCTGGGCTTCCTGGCCCACACCCTGCACGTCAGCATGGTCACCTTCGGCATCCACTGGAGCACGGCCTTCTCCAGCGCGCTGATCATGGCCTGCTCGCCGGTGTTCACCCTGCTGATCCTGCACTGGGCCGGCATCGAGGCCCTGACACGCGGCCAGGTGGCCGGCGTCGCCCTGGCCTGCACGGGGGTGCTGGTCTTCCTGTCGGACAAGCTGCTGGGTGGCAACTTCGCCGCCACCGGGGGCGACCTGATGATGCTGTTTGCCGCCTCGTTGTTCAGCTACTACACGGTGATGAGCAAGCCGCTGATCCAGCGCCACGGCGGCGTGGCGGTGATGGCCTATGCCCTGCTGGCCGGCAGCCCGCTGATCGTGCTGGCCGGCCTGCCGGCCGCGCTGCAGGCGCCCTGGGCGCTGATGGGCCTGTGGCACTGGTGCCTGCTGCTGTGGGCCAGCCTGGTGTCGGCCTTCCTGGGCTGGCTGGTGTGGGGATGGGTGAATGAACAACGGGGCGTGGCGCGCACCGCACCGCTGCAGTACCTGATGCCCCTGGTGGCCGGCGTGGTGGCCTGGTGGGCCACCGGCGAGCGCTTCACCGGGCTGAAGATCGGTGGCGCCGCACTCACCCTGGCCGGCGTGGCCTGGGCGCAGTATGCGGTGGCCGACCGGCGGCGGCCGGCGCCCGACGCGCCGGCGCAGATGGACTGACGGCGGGCACCCGCGGCGCGAGCAGGACACAGCGCCATTCGAATGGGTGGTCTTGCAGCAGAGCCCCGGGGCCTGCAAGGCCCACCAGGTTTCAGGCCAGGGCTTGCGCCGCGCGCACCTCGCCACGCACCTGCTCGGTCAGCTCGGCCTTCAGCGCCATGAAGTCGGGTGTGGTCTTCACCGCGTAATGCCGCGGGTGCGGCAGCGGCACCACCTGGTCGAGCTTGATGCGGCCCGGCCGGGCGCTCATCACCACCACCCGGCTGCCCAGGAACACCGCCTCGTCGATGTCGTGGGTGACGAACAGCACGGTGGTGCGCTCGGCCTCCCAGATGCCCAGCAGCAGCTCCTGCATCAGCTCGCGGGTCTGGTGGTCCAGCGCACCGAAGGGCTCGTCCATCAGCAGCATGCGCGGCCGGTTGGCCAGGGCGCGGGCGATGGCCACCCGCTGCTGCATGCCGCCCGAGAGCTGCTTGGGGAAATGCTGCTCGAAGCCGCGCAGCCCCACCTTGTGCAGAAAGGCGCCGGCCGCCTCCAGTTGCTGGGCCCGCGGCAGGCCGCGCTCGCGCAGGCCGAAGCAGACGTTGTCCAGCACCGTGAGCCAGGGAAACAGGGTGTAGCTCTGGAACACCATGCCCCGGTCGGCGCCCGGCCCGGTGATGCGCGCACCGTCCAGCAGCACCTCGCCGCTGGTGGGCCTGTCCAGCCCGGCCACGATGCGCAGCAGCGTGCTCTTGCCACAGCCGCTGGGGCCCAGGATGGTGACGAAATCGTTTTGCGCCACCTGCAGGTCGGTGGCCTGCAGGGCCAGGGTGCCGCCGTTGACGGGCCCGAAGCGGCGTTCGACGCCGCGCACCTGCAGCAGGGCCTGGTTGGTGCTCATGCCGAACACTCCACACGGTTGCGGCCATTGTGCTTGGCCTGGTAGAGGGCGCGGTCGGCCGCGCCCAGCCAGTCGTCGGCCTGGTGCCGGGGCTGTTGCACCCCCACACCCACGCTCACGGTGATGGGGTGGCCGGGCAGCAGCGGCGTCTCGGCGATGCGGGCGCGCAGTGATTCGGCCACCTGCTGGGCGTCCAGCGCCGAGGTGCGCGGCAGCAGCAGCACGAACTCCTCGCCGCCGGTGCGGAACAGCATGTCGCTCTGCCGCTTGCGTGCCGACAGGGTGGCCACCAGGGCCACCAGCACGGCATCACCCGCGGCATGGCCATGGCGGTCGTTGATGGTCTTGAAGTGGTCGATGTCGATGGCCAGCAGCGCGTTCATGCCGTACACGTCAACGCCCGGGCGTGCCAGCTGGCCGAGCTGCTGGGCCAGGTGGCGGCGGTTGTAGGCGCCGGTCAGCGGGTCGGTCAGGGTCTGCTTCACCAGGGCGCGCTGCAGGTCGCCCAGCACGTTGAGCACCACGTTGATCATCACCAGGGTCAGCGCCAGCGTGGCGCCGAAGCGCACCGCCACCGACAGCCCCAGGCCCTGCCACACCAGCCCGGTGGCGGTGAGCAGCATGGCCACGCTCAGCAGCAGCGCCAGCCGGCGATGCAGCACGAAATACGACACCAGCGCCGCCGGAAACGCCCAGAAGGTGCCCGCCAGCCCCAGCCGGTGGATGGACTCGCACACCGCGGCCATGAAGCCCAGCGTCATCACCCAGAACGGCACCGGCGCGGCACGGCCCAGCCGCAGGCACACGGCGTTGACGGCCATCATCAGCTGGGCGACCAGGATCAGCCCGCCCAGCAGGTGGCGGCCGGCCAGGAAGTGGTTGACGGTGAAGGGCAGCAACAACGCGGCCGACAGCGCGCTCAGGATCAGCGCGATGCGGTCGCGGTGGTCTGCGAGTGCATCGTCGTCGATCCGCAGCACACGCGACAGCCAGGCCAGGACATCCATGCCAGCAGGGTCGGCCTGCCACGGCCCGGCTTGAGGCCGCGGCAGCGCCGCGGGCGGGCGGGGCGTGAAGCCCGTCATCAACGCAGCTGTGCCCACGGGAACAAGCGCCGGTTGGCAGCCTTGAAGGCCAGGTCGCTCACCAGGCCGATCAGGCCGATGACGATGATGCCGAAGATGATCTGGTCGGTGGCCAGCAGGGCCTGGCTGTCGGTGATCATGTGGCCGATGCCGCTGCTGGCACCGATCAGCTCGGCCACGATCACATAGGTCCAGGCCCAGCCCAGCACCATGCGCAGGATCTCGGCGATCTCGGGCGCGGCGCCGGGGATCAGCACCCGCCGCACCAGGCTGGCGTCGGTGCTGCCCAGGGTGTAGGCGGCCTCCACCAGGTCTCGCCGGGTGTTGCCCACCACCACCGCGATCATCAGCACCAGCTGGAAGAAGCTGCCGATGAAGATCACGGCCAGCTTCTGCGCCTCGCCGATGCCGGCCCACAGGATCAGCAGCGGGATGAAGGCCGAGGCCGGCAGATAACGCGCAAACGACACGAACGGTTCGAAGAAGGCCTCCACCGGCTTGTAGGCGCCCATGGCCACGCCCAGGGGCAGGGCCAAGGCCGCGGCGATGGCGAAGCCACCCAGCACCCGCCACACCGTCATGCCGATGTCGGTGGCGAAGTCCATCTCGGTGAGCAGGGTGTAGCCGCTGCGCACCATGGTGATGGGGTCGGCCAGAAAGGTCTTCTGCACGAAGCCGCCCAGCGTGGCCACCGCCCACACGGCGAAGAACAGCACGAAGAAGGCGATGCCGAGCGCCACCTTGGCGCCCGGTGCGACAGGAACCAAGGGCTTCATGGCTGAAGCCGCGCGAGCACCAGGAGTTTCATCGGGCGAGGCCGCTCACTTCAGGAAGCGGGTGTCGGCGAGCTTGGACAGATCCGGAATCTGCCGGATGATCCCGGCCTCCAGCAGCAGATCGGCCGCTTCCTTGCTGAAGGCGGCATGTTCGCCGGCAAAGAACTTCTGGTTGGCCTCGCGGTCTTGCCAGCGCAGGTAGGCTTGGCTCTTCTCGAAGGCCTCGGCGCTCTGCTTCACGTCGGCACCCATGATCTCGAAGCTCTTCTTGGCATCGGCCTTGATCAGGGCCAGCGCGTCGAAGTAGCCGTCGGCCAGGGCCTTGGCGGCCTTGGGCTGTTCGGCCAGGAACTTGGGCGTGCAGCCGAAGGTGTCCATCACCATCGGGTAGTCGAGTGTGGTGGCGATGATCTTGCCGGCCTCGGGCTTGGCGCGCACCGCACCCAGGTAGGGCTCGTAGGTCATCGCGGCGTCCACACCGTCGGTGCCGGCGATCATGGCGTTGGCGGCGGCCTGGGGCGACAGGTTGACCACCTTCACGTCCTTGATCGACAGGCCGTTCTTCTTCAGCATCCAGGCCAGGCCGAAATACGGCGCCGTGCCCGGGGCGTCGGCCGCCACCGTCTTGCCCTTGAGGTCACTGATCTTGGTGATGCCAGGCTTGACCACCATGCCGTCGGCGCCAAAGCTCTTGTCGAGCTGGAAGATCTGGGTGGTGGCCACGCCGTTGGCATTCCACACCACCCAGGTCTCCACCGTGGTGGCGGCGCACTGGATGTCGCCGCTGGCGATCGCCAGGTGGCGGTCTTTCTGCGGGATCTTCTTGATGCTGACGTCCAGGCCGTGCTTCTTGAACAGGCCGGCTTCCTTGGCCAGGGTGAGCGGGGCGAAGCCCGTCCAGCCGCTGATGCCGATGGCGACCTTGGTCTCCTGGGCCTGGGCGGTGGCAGACAGAACGGTGGCCAGGGCCAGCCATGACAGACGGGGCAGCAGCTTCACGTGGGTACTCCTTGCAGGTGCGGTGGGAACGGGGTGGTGGTCACTTCACCGTGACGGTGATGGTGCGGCTCAGGCCGGGGCCGTAGCTCTGGTGTGCGCCGTTGGCGAACTGGGCGGTCAGCTTGTAGGTGCCGGGCGGCAGGCTCACCTCGGTCTCGGTCTGGCCCTTGCCGAAGTGCAGGTGCCGGTCGGTGAAGGGCACGGATTCGCCGGCCGCCAGCGGGCCGACATTGATCAGCAGGTGGTGGTGGCCGCTGTGGGCCACCACGTCGCCGGCCGGCGCCACGGCCAGGCCCTGCACACCGAAGCGCAGCTTGAACGGGCTGCTGACGGTGGCGCCATCGGCCGGCTCGAGGATGGACACTGCCTGCCCGGCCGGGCCATGGTGGCCGTGGTGGGCACAGGCGGCCAGCGTGGCCACGAGTGCCAGCGCAGCCAGGCGGGCAGACAGCGGAATCAGGCGTCGGGGCATGGTGGGCTCTCGGTGGGGCGGCCAGGATAGGCTGGTGCATTCTGGCTGCAGCGGCAGATCAGCCCGGCTGCCACAACGCCGGCAGGTCTGGCAGCCCGTGCAGGATGTGTGCCAGCGCACCGGCACGCACCAGGCCGCCGGCGGTGTGGATCTCGGGCGCCAGGTAGCGGTCTTCGGGCAGGGCTGCGCTGTGCTGGCGCAGCAGGGCGTGCGCCTGCTCCAGCGCGGCCGAACTCTGCAAGGGCCGCAGGAACTCGATGCCTTGCGCCGCGGCCAGCCATTCGATGCCCAGGATGTGGGCCACGTTGTGGATCATGGGCTGCAGCCGGCGCGCCGCGAAGGTGGCCATGCTCACATGGTCTTCCTGGTTGGCGCTGGTGGGCAGGCTGTCCACACTGGCCGGGTGGGCCAGGCTCTTGTTCTCGCTGGCCAGGCTGGCAGCCGTCACGTGGGCGATCATGAAGCCGCTGTTCAGCCCGGCGTTGCTGGTGAGGAAGGGCGGCAGGCGCGACACGCTGCTGTCGATCAGCATGGCGATGCGGCGCTCGGCGATGGCGCCCACCTCGGCGATGGCGCAGGCCATGGCGTCGGCCGCCAGCGCCACCGGCTCCGCATGGAAGTTGCCGCCAGAAATCATGGCCCCGTCTTCGGGGAACACCAGCGGGTTGTCGGTCACCGCATTGGCCTCGCGCAGCAGCACCAGGGCGGCATGGCGCAGCTGGTCCAGGCAGGCACCCACCACCTGGGGCTGGCAGCGCAGGCAGTACGGGTCTTGCACCCGGTCGTCGCCTTCGGTGTGGCTGGCGCGAATGGCGCTGCCTGCCAACAGGGCGCGGTAGTACTGCGCCACGTCGATCTGGCCGGGCTGGCCACGCAGGGCGTGGATGCGGGGGTCGAAGGGGCCGTCGCTGCCGCGCGCAGCGTCCACCGTCAGCGCGCCGATCACCAGGGCCGATTCCAGCACCGGCTCGAAGGCGAACAAGGCATGCAGGGCCAGCGCGGTGCTGGTCTGGGTGCCGTTGATCAGGGCCAGGCCTTCCTTGGCCTGCAGCTCCAGCGGCTGGATGCGGTGGCGCGCCAGCACCTCGGCCGCCGGCTGGCGCTGGCCGTCGACCACGAACTCGCCCTCGCCCAGCAGGGCCAGCACCATGTGGCTGAGCGGCGCCAGGTCGCCCGAGGCGCCCACCGAGCCCTGGCTGGGGACATACGGAATCAAACCCGCGTTGTGCACCGCCAGCAGGGTGTCGATCACCACCGGCCGCACACCCGAGTGGCCCCGCGCCAGGCTGGCCGCCTTGGTGGCCAGCATCAGGCGCAGCACCGGCGCGGCGAGCGGCTCGCCCACCCCCACGCTGTGGCTGCGGATCAGGTTGCGCTGCAGCGTGGCCAGGTCGGCCGCGCTGATGCGGGTGCCAGCCAGCTTGCCGAAGCCGGTGTTGACACCGTAGACCGGCGCATCACCGGCCGCGGCGGCCTGCACCAGGGCGGCGCTGGCCTGGATGGCCGGCAGCGCGGCCGGGTCCATCATCAGCGGTTGTGGTCGGTCAGAACCCCCGCCGTGGATGGCCTGCAGTTCGTCCAGCGAGAGTTGTCCGGGGCGCAGCAGCATCAGACACCCGCCTTGTTGTGGTGGACCATGGGCAGGTTCAGGCCCTGCTCCCGGGCGCAGGCCACGGCCTCGGCATAACCGGCATCGGCATGGCGCATCACGCCGGTGGCGGGGTCGTTCCACAGCACCCGCTCGATGCGCTTGGCGGCGGCCTCCGTGCCGTCGCAGACGATCACCACGCCGCTGTGCTGGCTGTAGCCCATGCCCACGCCACCACCGTGGTGCAGGCTGACCCAGGTGGCGCCGCCGGCGGTGTTGAGCAAGGCGTTCAGCAGCGGCCAGTCGCTCACGGCGTCGCTGCCGTCCCGCATGCTTTCGGTCTCGCGGTTGGGCGACGCCACGCTGCCGCTGTCCAGGTGGTCGCGCCCGATCACGATGGGCGCCTTCAGCTCGCCCGACTTGACCATGGCGTTGAAGGCCAGGCCGGCGCGGTGGCGCTCACCCAGGCCGATCCAGCAGATGCGTGCCGGCAGGCCCTGGAAGGCGATGCGCTCACCGGCCATGTCCAGCCAGCGGTGCAGGTGGGCGTCCTCGGGGAACAGCTCCTTCATCTTGGCATCGGTCTTGCGGATGTCCTCCGGGTCGCCGCTCAGTGCCACCCAGCGGAACGGCCCCTTGCCGCGGCAGAACAGCGGGCGCACATAGGCCGGCACGAAGCCGGGGAAATCAAAGGCGTTCAACACGCCGGCGTCGAAGGCCACCTGGCGGATGTTGTTGCCGTAGTCCACCGTGGGCACGCCCATGGCCTGGAAGTCCAGCATGGCCTGCACATGCCCGGCGCAGCTGCGGGCCGCGGCCTGGCGCAGGGCGGCGTGCTGGCTGTCGTCGGCGCGGGCGGTCATCCACTGCTCCACCGTCCAGCCGGCGGGCAGGTAGCCGTTGACCAGGTCGTGGGCGCTGGTCTGGTCGGTCACCAGATCCGGCTTCACCCCCCGGCGCACCAGCTCGGGCAGCACATCGGCCGCATTGCCCAGCAGGGCGATGCTGACGGCCTTGCCCTCGGCGGTGTACTTGGCGATGCGGGCCAGCGCATCGTCCAGATCCGCAGCCTGCTCGTCCACATAACGGCTGCGCAGGCGGAAATAGATGCGGCTCTGCTGGCATTCGATGTTGAGCGAGCAGGCACCGGCAAAGCTGGCAGCCAGCGGCTGGGCGCCACCCATGCCACCCAGGCCGGCCGTCAGAATCCAGCGTCCCTGCAGGCTGCCGCCGTAATGCTGCACACCGGCTTCGACGAAGGTCTCGTAGGTGCCCTGCACGATGCCCTGGCTGCCGATGTAGATCCAGCTGCCGGCGGTCAT
>JAZKFQ010000054.1:0-100846 GCA_040386375.1 Pseudomonadota bacterium | reverse complement strand
GTATGCTGCTGCGCAGACTGGCGGTTCATGTTTGATTTTGTCTAGACCCTGTTAGACTATGCATGATATATGTAGAGCTCAATACAGAATGCGCGGAGCAGAGTTCACCGAGCTGAAGGCGTTTGTCGCCGTGGTCGACCGGGCAAGCTTTGCGCGCGCCGCGGAGCATCTGGGCCTGTCACCCTCGGCGCTGAGCCAGACCATCCGCCAGTTGGAGGCGCGGCTGGGCACAAGGCTGCTGAACCGCACCACGCGCAGAGTGGCCCCGACCGCCAGCGGGGCACAGCTGCACGGGCGCATCGCGCCGCTGTTCCGGGAGATGGCCGAGGCAGTTGAAGACGCCAGTGCGACGGCCGGGCAGACGGGCGGCACGCTGCGCATCAACACGCTGGGCATGGCCGCCCGCCAGGTCATCGCGCCACGGCTGGGCCGGTTCCACCGCGCCCACCCCGGGGTGGTCCTGGACATCGTGGTCGACGATGCCTTGCAGGACATCGTGGCGGGCCGCTTCGATGCCGGCATCCGCGCTGGTGGGCGGCTGGAGAAGGACATGATCGCCGTGCACCTGACGCCTGACCTGAAGATGGTGGCCGTGGCGTCTCCGGACTACCTGGCGCACCGCGGCCTGCCGCACACCCCTGCCGATCTGCACCACCATGCCTGCATCAACTGGCGGCTCCAGGTGGATGGAAGTGCCTACCGCTGGGAGTTCGAGAAGAAGGGCCAGCGGATCGACGTGGCGGTGGCGGGGCCGGTGGTCACGAATGACTCGGACATCGGCATCGCCGCAGCACTGCAGGGCCTTGGCATCGCCGACGCGTTCGACCGCGCGTGTGTGGACGGGCACCTGTCGCAAGGGCAGCTGGTCCAGGTCCTCCAGGATTGGTCCATCACACGACCCGGGCTGTTTCTGTACCACGCCAGCCGGCGCCACGTTCCAGCCGCACTGCGTGCCTTCATCGACTGCATGCTCGACAAGGACCTCCCGGCAGGCACGCACAGGCCGCGCGCGCCCAAGTGACGCGGGGGATCGTGCGGATGCGCGGTCTTGACCGGCGTGTGCGCGGGGATGCGACTCACATCAGGCGCGTGTCCGCCGGGGCCTGACCGGGTCGGTCGTGCGCGTTGTCGATGAAGTTCAGCGGCGCGGCGACCAACTGCGCGTGGTCCACATCGTCGAGCGTCGGGACATGGACCGCATAGAAGCGCCCGCCCATCTGCGCCGATTCACCCGTCGCGTACAGGCGCACGCCACAGCGCCCGCAGAAGCGATAGGTCAGGCCGGGTTCGGAGCGCCCCGGCGGCAGCCACCGGTAGTCGCTCAGCATCTCTCCGCCGGCGAGCAACTGGAAGTCGTCGCCGCGCACGAAGATGAACCACGCGCGTGCCTTGCTGCAGATGGAGCAGTTGCAGCGGTGGCTGCCCGCCGCGAGATCAAACGCGGCTTCGTAGCGAACCGCCTGGCAATGGCAGCTGCCCCGGTATCTCTGGTGGCTCATCGGCTTTCTTCACTGGTTGCATTTCAAGATCGGAAGAATGCCTCAACTGGTTGTGAAAAACAACTGGTGTAGAGTCTTGCCATGCGCCAGGACCAGCGATCGACCTGCCCCATCAGCACCGCGCTCGAGCTGGTCGGCGACCGCTGGACGCTGCTGGTCATCCGCGATCTGATGTTTGCGGGAAAGCGCCGCTTCCGCGAGATCCTGCAGTCCGAGGAAGGCATCTCGAGCAATGTGCTGGCGGATCGCCTGGCCACGCTCGTGGCGCGCGGTGTCCTGCGCAAGGAGGGCGATCCGACGCATGCCCAGAAGGCGGTGTACAGCCTCACGGAAAAGGGCATCGACCTGTTGCCCGTGCTCACCGCGCTCAGCGCGTGGTGCCAGAAGCACGAACCCGCCACGCGCCGGCCGGAAGCGGTGCAGGTGGTCCAGGGCGGGCCCAGGTTGCGCAAGCAGATCGAAGCGCAGCTTCGGCGTGACCACGGCTTGTCGTGAAGACCCCGCGTCCTGCACCTGTTCCCTGAAGCCCTGATGGACGCGCGCGACAACACCCAGGGCGCGGCGCGTGCCAGGCCCCTGCGACACCGGTATGGCGATTGCGCTGTATCGTTGGGGCTACAACGCACATACGTACCACGCCGCACCGACCATGGCCACCCCCCGACCACCCCAGCAGCTGACCGGCCGGCTGGCAGTCAGCACCGCCAGTGGCGACTTCCTGGGCGACACCCGCGTGCGGCTGCTGGAGGCCATCGCCCAGCATGGCTCGATCTCGCAGGCGGCCAAGCATGTGCCCATGTCCTACAAGGCCGCCTGGGAGGCGGTGGACGCGATGAACAACCTGGCCGACCAGCCGCTGGTGCAGCGCGCCGCCGGCGGCCGCGCCGGTGGTGGCACGCTGCTGACCGACCACGGCCGCCGCGTGGTGGCCATGTACCGCGCGGTGGAGGCCGAGTACCAGCGGGCGCTGGACCGGCTGGCCGGCCAGTTTGCCGAGGCGCCGGGCGGCGAGCTGCCCGACTTCCAGCGCCTGCTGCGGCGCATGGCTGTGCGCACCAGCGCACGCAACCAGTTCCTGGGCACGGTCAGCGGCCTGCGTGAAAGCCCGGTCGACGTCGAGGTGCTGGTGCGGCTGGACGCGCAGCTGGAGCTGGCCGCCGTGGTCACCCGCACCTCGGCCGAGAGCCTGGGCCTGGCCATCGGCACCGAGGTGATCATGCTGGTCAAGTCCTCGTCGCTGCTGCTGCTGACCGACGAGCGCCTGCGCATCAGCGCCCGCAACCAGCTGTGGGGCACGGTCAGCCGCATCGTGACAGGGCCGGTGAATGCCGAGGTGACGCTGGACCTGGGCAGCGGCCGCAGCGCCACCGCCGTGGTCACCCGCGATTCCGTGGCCAGCCTGGGCCTGGCCGAGGGCGTGCGCGCCTGCGCGGCCTTCAAGGTGTCCAGCGTGATCCTGGCCGTGATCGGTTGATGTCGAGGAGACCCCTGTTGCGCCACCCCGCCTCCACCTGCAGCGCCGCCCTGGCGGCCACCCTGCTGCTGTGCCCAACGGCCCATGCCGACGCCGTGACCGTGGCCGTGGCCGCCAACTTCGCCGGCCCGCTGGCCAGGATCGCCGAAGGCTTCACCGCCGCCACCGGCCACACGCTGAAGACATCGGTCGGCTCCACCGGCAGGTTCTACAGCCAGATCATCAGCGGCGCGCCGTTCGAGGTGCTGGTCGCCGCCGACGACGAGACACCGAAGCGGCTGGTCGCCGAAGGCCATGCCGTGGCCGGCAGCAACTTCACCTACGCCATCGGCCAGCTGGTGCTGTGGAGCGCGCAGCCGGGCACGGTGGACGACCAGGGCGCCGTGCTGGCCAGCGGCAGGTTCAGCAAGCTGGCCGTGGCCAACCCCAAGCTGGCGCCTTATGGCCGGGCCGCACTGGACGTGCTCACGGCGCGCGGGCTGAGCACGGCCATCACGCCCCGGCTGGTGACGGCCGAGAGCATCGCCCAGGCCTACCAGTTCGTGGCCACCGGCAATGCCGAGCTGGGCTTCGTGGCCTTGTCGCAGGTGGTGGTGCCGGGCAAGCCTGTCACCGGCTCGCACTGGAGGGTGCCGGCCCATCTGCATGGCCCGATCCGCCAGGACGCGGTGCTGCTCAAGCCCGGTGCCGGCAGCGCCGCCGCGGCCGCGCTGCTGGCCTACCTCCGGAGCCCGGCGGCCAAGGCGGTGATCCAGGCCTATGGCTATGGGCACTGAGGCAGCAGCATGGACGCCGCCACCTGGACCGTCGTGCGCCTCACCGCCCAGCTGGCGGGGCTGAGCACCGTGCTGCTGCTGCTGCTGGGCACACCGCTGGCCTGGTGGCTGGCGCGCACCCGGTCGCCGGCCAAGCCGGTGCTGGCCTCGCTGGTGGCCATGCCGCTGGTGCTGCCGCCCTCGGTGATCGGCTTCTACCTGCTGCTGCTGATGGGCCCGCAGGGCCCGGTGGGCCAGTTCACCCAATGGGCAGGGCTGGGGCGCCTGCCGTTCACCTTCAGCGGCCTGGTGGTGGCCTCGGTGATCTATTCCCTGCCCTTCGTGGTGCAGCCGCTGCAGCAGGCCTTCGAGGCCATCCCCGAGCGCACGCTGGAAGCCGCGGCCACCCTGCGCGCCGGCCCGCTGGACCGCTTCTTCAGCGTGGCCCTGCCACTGGCGCGGCCCGGCCTGGTCACCGCCAGCGTGCTGGGCTTTGCCCACACCGTGGGCGAGTTCGGCGTGGTGCTGATGATCGGCGGCAACATCCCCGGGCAGACGCGGGTGCTGTCGGTGGCCATCTTCGAGCATGTGGAGGCGGCCGAGTTCGACGCCGCCCACCGCCTGGCCGCCGGCATGGTGGTGTTTGCGCTGGTGGTGCTGGTCACGCTCTACATGGCCAACCGGCCGCCGCGTGATGCGCAGGTGGCGCGGTGATCGAAGCCCGATGATCGAAGTCCGTCTGCAACTGCCGCGGCACGGCTTCACGCTCGACGTGGACCTGCAGCTGCCCGGCCAGGGCATCAGCGCGCTGTTCGGCCCCTCGGGCTGCGGCAAGACCACGCTGCTGCGGGCCCTGGCCGGGCTGGAACGCGCCGCCGGCCGGGTGGCGCTGGGCGATGCGGTGTGGCAGGACGATGCCCAGCGCCGCTTCATGCCCACCCACCAGCGGCCGCTGGGCTATGTGATCCAGGAGGCGGCGCTGTTCCCGCACCTCAGCGTGGGCGCCAACCTGGACTACGGCCGCCGGCGCAGCGGCGCCGCGGCACAGGCCTTCGCGCTGGACAAGGTGGTGGCCCTGCTGGGCATCGGGGCCTTGATGGACCGGCGGCCGGCCACGCTGTCGGGCGGCGAGCGCCAGCGGGTGGCCATCGCCCGCGCGCTGGCCACCGCACCGCGCCTGCTGCTGATGGACGAACCGCTGGCCGCGCTGGACGCGCCGCGCAAGGCCGAGATCCTGCCCTACCTGGAACGGCTGCAGCGTGAACTGGCCCTGCCCATCGTCTACGTCACCCATGCGCTGGACGAGGTGGCCCGCCTGGCCGACCACCTGGTGCTGCTGGAGGCCGGCCGCGTGCGCGCCGCCGGACCGCTGGCCGAATTGCTGGCCCGGCCCGACCTGCCGCTGGCACAGCAGGACGAGGCCGGCGTGGTCATCACCGCCCGCGTGGACCACCACGACACCGCCTACGGCCTGTCGCGGGTGGCCTTCGACGGCGGCGCGCTGTGGGTGGGCCAGACCGACGCCGCACCGGGCGATGCGGTGCGCGCCCGGGTGCTGGCGCGCGATGTGAGCGTGGCGCGCCAGCCGCCGCAGCAGACCAGCGTGCTGAACGTGCTGCCGGTGGTGCTGGAGGCCTTGCAGGCCGACCGCAGCACCGCCCTGCTGCGCCTGCGCCTGGGCGACCCCGGGCAGCGCAGCGGCACACCGGTGTGGCTGCTGGCGCGCATCACCCGGCGCAGCGCCGAGGGGCTGGCGCTGCAGCCGGGTGATGCGCTGTTTGCGCAGGTCAAGGGCGTGGCCCTGATGTGAGCCAGGCGCCGAGGACCTGGCGCCCCTGGTTGCAGACCGCCGCGGCTGCGGCCTGCACGGGGCTGGGGGGTGAAGGGCGGGTTGTCACACCCGGCTTGGGGCCGTGCAGCGACAATCAGGGTCAACCCTAGGGCTGCACCGCCATGGCCGCATGGCAGCGCAGCCGTTCCACCCCTCTCCCCGAAAGCACCCCATGCGACAACTCTCGGCCGCCGGCCAGCAGGTCATCAGCGACATCGCGCGGCGCCATGGCTTCAGTGTCGACGGCACGCTGAGCATGCTCGACGCCGTGGTCAACGGCAACGGCAGCATGGCGCAGTTCAGCCACCCCGACTTCTTCGGCTCGGGCCAGTGGATGCGTGGCGGCATGACCATGGTCTCGGACATGTTCAACCACCAGCTGAAGAGCCGGGTCGATGCACTGTGCAGCGAGCTGGCCAACCTGGTGGCCAGCCAGCCCGACCTGGTGCGCAGCGGCAGCTTCCAGTCGCAAAGCCAGGGTGGTGGCGGCCAGGGCGGCCAGCAGCAGACCAGCCACAGCGGGCAGCACGGCGGCCAGGGTGGCAGCGCCTTGCAGGGTGGCAACGGCTTCGGCCCGGCCAGCCTGTTCGTGCCGCCGGCACCGGGCACCAGCGGCGACTGGTGGCCCGCCGACCTGCGCTGGCCCGACAGCACCGGCAGCCAGAACGGCGTGCGTTATGCCTGCTTCTCGCAGGCGCGGCGGCTGGTGATCGACATCGGCGGCACGGTCACCGTCTACGACACGCTGGACCACCACATCGGCGGCTTCTCGCAGCAGCAATCGGTGGGCGGCACGCTGAGCTTCAACAGCCAGTACGGCCTGGTGGACGTGACCAGCCTGCCGGTCATCTCGTCCAACGGCCGGCCGCCGATGTCCACGGCGCCGCAACACCAGCCGCAACACCAGCCTGCCTACGCCGCACCCGCATCGCTCGCCCCCGGCGGCGGCAGCCAGGACATCTTTGCCAGCATCGAGCGCCTGGCCGAGCTGCGCGCCAAGGGCGTGTTGAGCGACGACGAGTTCTCGGCCAAGAAGGCCGAGCTGCTGAGCCGGCTGTGAGGCCGGCATGCGGCTGAAGGCGGGCTGCGACCTGGTGTTCGAAGGGCCGGGCCGCAGCCCGACCGTGACCCTGCTGCGCCCCCGCTCGGGCGACGCGCAATGGGTGTGCAACGAGCGCTTCCGCTTCGACCCGCCGCTGCACCCGACCGAGTATGTCGACGGCTTCGGCAACCTCTGCCAGCGCTTCGTGGCGCCACCGGGCCGGCTGCAGCTGCGCACCAACGCCACGGTCGAGACCGACGACCACATCGCCGTGCAGCCGGACGCGCCGGCCACCCCGGTGCAGGCCCTGCCCGACGGCGTGCTGCAGTTCCTGCTGCAAAGCCGCTATTGCCCGGCCGACGGCATGGCCGCGCTGGCCGAGCAGATCACCGCGGGCTGCGAACCGGGCTATGCGCAGGTGGAGGCGATCCGGGCCTGGGTGCATGCCCGCATCGCCTACCGCTACGGCGTCAGCAACGAGTACACCTGTGCCCTGGACACCCTGGCCGACGCCGCCGGTGTCTGCCGCGACTTCGCCCATGTGGGCATCGCCCTGTGCCGCAGCCTGGCCATCCCGGCGCGCATGGTGGTGGGCTACCTGTACCAGCTCGAGCCGATGGACCTGCATGCCTGGTTCGAGGCCTTTGTCGGCGGCCGCTGGTACACCTTCGACGCCACGCAGACCCATCCGCGCGGCGGCCGCATCGTGCTGGCCTACGGCCGCGACGCCGCCGATGTGGCCATTGCCTCCAGCTATGGCCCGCTGACCACGGTGGCGCTGAAGGTCTGGGTGCACCTGGACCAGCGCCAGCGCTGACCAGGCCCGCTGCGCGGTGGATCCCGCAGGCCGCTTGCTCAGACCGGACGCACAGGGGTCACGGTTCCCAGGCATCAACGCCAGGCGTCTGCCATCTTGATGGGAACTTGACGCCCGGCCCACGATTCTTGGCGCCAGCTTGATGGGCCTTGTCCGAGCATCTGGCTTCGTTGGATCGGAGCATGCATGGACATCGTCTTTCTCATCGCGGCCAGCCTGGGCTGGGTCGCAGTTCTCGGCCTGGCCTGCGGGTGCGAGCGCCTGCAACCGAGCAGGGTGGCGCCATGAGCGGCTGGGAGCTTGTGGGTGCCTTGCTCGCCGCCGGCCTGCTTGTCTACCTGGTCGCCGTGCTGCTGCGGCCGGAGGACTTCTCGTGAGCGCGCCAGCCTGGATGCAGTTGCTCGCCTACCTCGCCATCCTGCTGCTGCTGGCCTGGCCGCTGGCCCGCGCCATCGAGGCCGTGATGGCCGGTCGCTTCACGGCGGGTCGCCGCGTCGAAGCACCGCTCTTCCGTCTGGCCGGCATCGACGCCGAGCAGGAACAAGGCTGGCTGCCCTACACCGTCGGGCTGCTGGTGTTCAGCGGCCTGGGGGTGCTGGTGGTCTACGCGCTGCAGCGCCTGCAGGGGGGCCTGCCCCTCAACCCCCAGCACATGGCGGCCGTGTCGCCCGACTCCGCCTTCAACACGGCGGTCAGCTTCGTCACCAACACCAACTGGCAGGGCTACGGCGGCGAGTCGTCGATGAGCAACCTCACCCAGATGCTGGGCCTGACGGTGCAGAACTTCCTGTCCGCGGCCACCGGCATCGTGGTGGCCATCGCGCTGATCCGCGGCTTCGCGCGCCACTCGGCCCAGGGCCTGGGCCATGTGTGGGTGGACCTGACCCGCGTCACGCTGTGGATCCTGCTGCCGCTGTGCTGCGTCTTCGCGCTGGTGCTGGCCGGCCAGGGCGTGGTCCAGAACCTGCAGCCCTACCAGACGGTGCACACCGTCGAAGGCCAGTCACAGACGCTGGCCATGGGCCCGGTCGCCTCCCAACTGGCCATCAAGATGCTCGGCACCAACGGCGGCGGCTTCTTCAACGCCAACTCGGCCCACCCCTTCGAGAACCCGACGGCTGCCACCAACTTCCTGCAGATGCTGTCCATCTTCCTGATCCCGACCGCGCTGTGCTTCGTGCTCGGGCGCATGGTGGGCGATCTGCGGCAGGGCTGGGCGGTGCTGGCGGCGATGACCCTGGTCTTCGTCGTCGCCGTGGTGGCCACCACGGCGGCCGAGCAGCAAGGCAACCCTGTGCTGGCAGCGCTGGGCGCCGACCAGCAGCACAGCGCCACGCAGCCGGGCGGCAACATGGAAGGCAAGGAGGTCCGCTTCGGCATCAATGCCTCCACGCTGTTCGCCACCATCACCACCGCGGCCAGCTGCGGTGCGGTGAACTCCATGCACGACAGCTACACGCCGCTGGGTGGCGCCGTCCCGCTGGTCATGATCCAGCTAGGCGAGGTGATCTTCGGCGGTGTGGGCTCGGGCCTCTACGGCATGCTGGTCTTCGCGGTGATGGCCGTCTTCATCGCCGGGCTGATGATCGGCCGCACACCCGAGTACCTGGGCAAGAAGATCGAAGCGCACGAGATGAAGATGGTGGCCATCGCCATCCTCGTCACGCCGCTGCTGGTGCTCGGCGGCACCGCCCTGGCGGTGCTGACCGAGCCCGGCCGCGCCGGCATCCAGGACCCCGGCCCGCACGGCTTCACCGAGGTGCTGTACGCCCTCTCGTCGGCCGCCAACAACAACGGCAGTGCCTTTGCCGGCCTGTCGGCCAACACCCCCTTCTACAACGGGCTGCTGGCGGCGGCCATGTGGTTCGGCCGCTTCGCCGTCATCGTGACGGTGCTGGCCATGGCCGGCTCGCTGGCGGCTAAGAAGCGCATCGCGGTGACCGCGGGCACCCTGCCCACACACGGCCCGCTGTTCGTCGTGCTGCTGATCGGCACCGTGGGGCTGGTCGGCCTGCTGAACTACGTGCCGGCGCTGGCCCTGGGGCCGGTGGTCGAGCACCTGATGCTGCATCCGCGCTGAAAGACCCCCATGACCCGACCGACCCTGACCTTGTTCGACCCCGCGCTGGTGCGACCCGCGCTGGCCGACGCCTTCCGCAAGCTCGACCCGCGTGTGCAGTGGCACAACCCGGTGATGTTCGTCGTCTACGTGGGCAGTGCCTTCACCACGGCGCTGGCGGCCGCCCAGCCGGATGCCTTCACCGTCGGCGTGGCCGTCTGGCTGTGGTTCACCGTGCTCTTTGCCAACTTCGCCGAGGCCATGGCCGAGGGCCGCAGCAAGGCGCAGGCCGCCTCGCTGCGTGGCTTGAAGAAGAAGACCTGGGCGAAACGCCTGGAAACGCAGCTGCAGGGCGGGTACCGCCGCGGCGAACCACGCACGGCAATGCAGTGGCACCCGCTGGAGGCCGACAGCCTGCGCAAGGGCGACACCGTGCTGGTCGAGGCCGGTGACACCATCCCGGCCGACGGTGAGGTCGTCGACGGCGTGGCCTCGGTCGACGAAAGCGCCATCACCGGTGAATCGGCACCGGTGATCCGCGAATCCGGCGGTGACTTCTCGGCTGTCACCGGCGGCACACGCGTGCTGTCGGACTGGATCGTCGTGCGTGTGTCCGTCAACCCGGGCGAGACCTTCGTCGACCGCATGATCGCGATGGTCGAGAACGCCAAGCGCCAGAAGACGCCCAACGAGATCGCGCTGACCATCCTGCTGGTGGCGCTGACCATCGTCTTCCTGGGGGTGGTCGTCACGCTGCTGCCGTTCTCCGTCTTCGGCGTGCGGGCCGCCGGATCGGGCCAGCCGGTGAACCTGGTGACCCTGGTCGCCCTGCTCGTCTGCCTGATCCCGACCACGATCGCCGGCCTGCTGTCGGCCATCGGCGTGGCGGGCATGAGCCGCATGATGCAGGCCAACGTGATCGCCACCTCGGGCCGTGCGGTCGAGGCGGCTGGCGACGTGGATGTGCTGCTGCTCGACAAGACCGGCACGATCACGCTGGGCAACCGGCAGGCCAGCGCCTTCATCCCGGCGGCGGGCGTGCAGGAAGCCGATCTGGCCGACGCCGCCCAGCTGGCCTCGCTGGCCGACGAAACGCCCGAGGGCCGCAGCATCGTGGTGCTGGCCAAGCAGAAGTTCCAGCTGCGCGAGCGCGACGTCGCGACCCTGGGGGCCAGCTTTGTGCACTTCACGGCGCAGACGCGCATGAGCGGCGCCGACCTGGCCGGGCCGGCCGGCCAGCCGCGGCAACTGCGCAAGGGGGCGGGTGATGCCATCCGCCGCCATGTGGAGTCGCTGGGCGGCAGCTTTCCGGCCGCGCTGCAGGGGGTGGTCGACGAGGTGGCGCGCCGTGGCAGCACGCCGCTGGTGGTGGCCGATGGCACGCGGGTTCTGGGTGTCGTCGAGCTGAAGGACATCGTCAAGGGCGGCATCCAGGCACGTTTTGCCGAGCTGCGCCGCATGGGCATCAAGACGGTGATGGTGACCGGCGACAACCGGCTGACTGCTGCGGCCATCGCCGCCGAGGCCGGTGTCGACGACTTCCTCGCCGAGGCCACGCCCGAGGCCAAGCTGGCGCTGATCCGCGCGCACCAGGCCGCGGGGCGGCTGGTGGCCATGACCGGCGACGGCACCAACGACGCACCGGCGCTGGCGCAAGCCGACGTGGCCGTGGCCATGAACACCGGCACCCAGGCCGCCAAGGAGGCCGGCAACATGGTCGACCTGGACAGCAACCCGACCAAGCTGATCGAGATCGTCGAGACCGGCAAGCAGATGCTGATGACACGCGGCGCGCTCACCACCTTCAGCATCGCCAACGACATCGCCAAGTACTTCGCCATCGTTCCGGCGGCCTTCGTGGCCACCTACCCGCAGCTCGGCGCGCTGAACCTGATGCAGCTCGGCAGCCCGAACTCGGCCATCCTGTCGGCGGTGATCTTCAACGCGCTGATCATCGTCGTGCTGATTCCGCTGGCACTGCAGGGTGTGGCCTACCGGGCGGTGGGCGCCGCAGCGCTGCTGCGGCGCAACCTGCTGGTCTACGGCCTGGGCGGCGTCATCGTGCCGTTCATCGGCATCAAGGCCATCGACCTGGGGCTGTCGGCCCTGGGCCTGGTGTGAGCCTGCACACGAGGAGATCCACCGTGAACTTCCAACTCCGCCCCGCGCTGACGCTGTTCGCCACGCTGTCCCTGGTCACCGGGCTGGCCTATCCCCTGGCAGTGACAGGCATGGCGCAGCTGCTCTTTCCAGACCGCGCCAATGGCAGCCTGGTCACCCGCCACGGCACGGTGATCGGCTCGGACCTGATCGGCCAGGCGTTCAACGACCCACGCCACTTCTGGGGCCGGCCATCGGCGACCACGCCCACGCCCTACAACGCCAGCGCGTCAACGGGCTCGAACCTGGGGCCCAGCAGCCCCGCGCTGGCGGCTGCCGTCAAGGCCCGCATCGCCGCACTGCGCGCTGCCGACCCGGGCAACACCGCCCCCGTGCCAGTGGACCTGGTCACGGCCTCGGCCAGCGGGCTGGACCCGCACATCAGCCGTGCCGCTGCCGACCACCAGGCGGCACGCGTGGCGCGCGCACGCGGCCTGCCGCTGGCGGCGGTGCAACAACTGATCGAACAGCACACCGAGTCGCCATGGCTGGGCTTCATCGGCGAGCCACGGGTGCAGGTGCTGGGCCTGAATCTGGCGCTGGCGGCGGTGCGCTGAGCCATGGCCGATCTGTGGGGACTGCTGGGCGCACTGGCGGCGGTGGCGCTGCCGATGGCCCTGGCCGGCTGGTTGCTGGGCCGACCGGCCCCTGGGCGCCGGCCCCGCCGACCCCGGCGTGGGAAGATGCCCGCCAAGCAACATGACCGAGCATCGCCCTGACCCCGATGCGCTGCTGCAGCAGGTGCAGCAAGACGAGGCGCACGCACGGCGCGGCAAGCTGAAGATCTTCTTCGGCGCATCGGCCGGTGTCGGCAAGACCTGCGCGATGCTGGCCTCGGCGCGCTCGGCGACCGACCGGGGTGCGTCGCTGATCGTGGGCCTGGTGGAGACCCACGGCCGTGCCGAGACCGAGGCGATGGCGCGTGGTCTGCCGCGCCTGCCGCTGAAGGCCGTGCCCCACCGGGAGCGGGTGCTGCAGGAGTTCGACCTCGACGCCGCCATGGCCTGGGCCGATGCGCAGACCGACCCGCTGGTGCTGCTGGACGAGTTGGCGCACAGCAATGCGCCGGGGTCACGGCATCCCAAGCGCTGGCAGGACGTGGAGGAGATGCTGGACGCCGGCATCGACGTCTGGTCGACGATGAACGTGCAGCACCTGGAGAGCCTGAACGACATCGTCAGCGGCATCACCGGCATCCGGGTGTGGGAGACCGTGCCCGACCGGCTGTTCGACGAGGCGGACGAGGTGGTGGTGGTCGACCTGCCACCCGATGAGCTGCTGGCACGGCTCAAGGCGGGCAAGGTCTATCTGCCGCAACAGGCGGAGCGGGCGGCTTCCAACTTCTTCCGCAAGGGCAACCTGCTGGCGCTGCGCGAACTGGCGCTGCGCCGCACGGCCGACCGGGTCGACGACGAGATGCAGGCCTACCGGCGGCGCTCGTCGGTGCAGTCGATCTGGCCCAATCGCGAAGCGCTGCTGGCCTGCATCAGCGCTGCAGATGGCGCCGAGAAGGTGGTGCGTGCCTGCGCCCGCCTGGCCGCGCAACTCGACGTCGCCTGGCATGCGGTGCATGTCGAGACCCCCGCCGTGCACCGCCTGCCGCCCGCGCGGCGCGAGCAGGCGCTGCGGGTGCTGAAGCTGGCGCAGGAACTCGGCGCCACCGTGGCCACGCCCGCCGCGCCCGAGGCCGCCCCGGCCCTGGTGCGCTATGCCCGCGAGCACAACCTGTCGCGGCTGGTGGTGGGCCGCAGCCGGCGCCGCTGGCCCTGGCAGGCGTCGTCGGCAGACCGCATCGCCGACCTGGCCGACGACCTCGATGTGGTGCAGGTGGCGCTGCCGCTGGCGGCCCGCGGGCAGGGCAGCGCTGGCAGTGCGTCCGCCAGCCGGTCTGGCACGGCGCCGGTGCTGGCTGGTGAGCTGCCCTGGCGCGGTTATGCGGCGGCCGTGGCGGCCTGCGTGGGGGTCGCCATGGCGGCCACGCCGCTGCTCGGCCTGCTGGCGCTGACCAACATCGTGATGATCTTTCTGCTGGCCGTGGTGGGCATCGGCTGGTTCTACGGCCGCGGCCCGGCGGTGGCAGCCGCCTTTCTGGGCGTGGGCCTGTTCGACTTCTTCTTCGTGCCACCGCGGTTTTCGTTCGCCGTCAGCGACGTGCAGTACCTGGTGACCTTTGCCGTGATGCTGGTGGTGGCGCTGGCCATCGGGCAGCTGACCGCGGTGCTGAAGGTGCAGGCCGAGGCAGCCAGCCAGCGCGAGCACCGCATGCGCGGCCTGTACGAGATGTCACGCGACCTGTCTGCCGCGCTGATGCCGGAGCAGGTGGCCGACATCGGCGCCCGCTTCCTGGCGGCCGAGTTCGGTGCGACGTCGACGCTGCTGGCCGCCGATGCGCATGACCGGCTCGCCGCCTTGCCCAGGGGCACGGCGGCGGTCGACGATGCAGTGGCGCAGTGGGCCTTCGACAAGGGCGAGGCGGCCGGCTTCGGCACCGACACCCTGGCCGCCAGCGCCTGCCTGGTGCTGCCCCTGAAAGCACCGATGCGGCTGCGTGGCGTGCTGGCCGTGCAGCCGGCCGACCGCCGCACGCTGGGCCCGGACCAGCGGCGGCTGCTGGAGACCTGCGCGTCGCTGCTGGCCATCTCGCTGGAGCGCATCCACTACATCGACGTGGCCCAGGCGAGCACGGTGCAGATCGAGTCGGAGCGGCTGCGCAACTCCCTGCTGTCGGCCATCTCGCACGATCTGCGCACGCCGCTGGCTGCGCTGGTGGGGCTGGCCGATGCGCTGGTGATGACGCCGCCCCTGTCGGCGGTGCAACAGGAGCTGACCGGGTCCATCCGCGCGTCGGCGCTGCGCATGAACGCCATGGTCAGCAACCTGCTGGACATGGCGCGCCTGGAGGCGGGTGCGGTGCCGATGCGCCGCGAATGGCAACCGCTGGAGGAAGTGGTGGGCAGTGCACTGGCGGCCTGTGCGCCCGCACTGCAGGGGCGGCCCGTGCGCGTGAAGCTGGCCGACGACCTGCCGCTGCTGCACCTGGACGCCGTGCTGTTCGAGCGTTTGCTGGCCAACCTGCTGGAGAACGCGGCCAAGTACACACCGCCGGGCAGCGCCATCGAGATCGCGGCCTCGGCCTCGCCGTCCAGCGTCACCATCCAGGTCGACGATGCCGGGCCCGGCCTGCCTGCCGGCCGGGAACAGCTGCTGTTCAACAAGTTTGTGCGCGGCGAGCAGGAAAGCGCCACCTCCGGCGTCGGGCTCGGCCTGGCCATCGCACGCGCCATCGTGCTGGCCCACCAGGGGTCGATCACCGCCCAGACCCGGCGCGGCCCTGCCGGCGTGGAAGGCGCGCGCTTCAGCATCGAACTGCCGCGTGGCCAGCCACCGCTGGACGATGGCAGCGCCGCGGCGCCGGCGGGCGTCTAGGATCGCGCCATGGAACTGCGCGCCAGCATTCTCGTGGTCGAGGACGAACCCGACATCCGCCGCTTCGTGCGCATGACGCTGGAGTCCGAAGGCCATGCGGTGTTCGAAGCAGCGACCCGGGCGCGCGGCCTGATCGAAGCGGGCAGCCGACGCCCGGAACTGGCCATCGTCGACCTGGGCCTGCCCGACGGCGACGGCGTGGGCCTGATCCGCGACCTGCGCGCCTGGTCGGTGGCGCCCATCATCGTGCTGTCGGCGCGCAGCGGCGAAGCCGACAAGGTCGGCGCACTGGATGCCGGCGCCGATGACTACCTGGTCAAGCCCTTCGGCGCAGCAGAGCTGCTGGCGCGGGTGCGTGCGCAGCTGCGCCGCCTGAGCTTGAGCTCCACCTCGGCCGACCCGGTGCTGCGCTTCGGCGCCGTCACCGTCGATCTGTCGCGCCGGCTGGTCGAGCGCCACGGCGCACCGGTGCACCTGACGCCGATCGAATACCGCCTGCTGACCCTGCTGGCGTCGCAGCCGGATCGGGTGGTCACGCACCAGCAGCTGCTGAAGGCGGTGTGGGGCCCGGGCCATGCCCATGACACCCACTACGTGCGTGTGCACATGGCCAACCTGCGCAAGAAGGTGGAGGACGATCCCTCCATGCCCCGGCACATGCTGACCGAAGCCGGCGTCGGCTACCGCTTCAGGCCTTGACCGGGCGGGCGGTGCCGGCGAACTTCTCGACCAGCTTGGTGGCGCCGGAGACGATCAGCAGGTCGCCCTTGCGCACACGTGTGTCGGGTGTGGCGTGCTGGAAATCCTCGTTGGGGCGCTTGATGCCGACCACGGTGACACCGAACTTCTCGCGCACGACGGATTCGGCCAGCGTCTTGTCGAAGGTCATCGGCGGTGCGTGGATCTTGGCGATCGCAAAGCCGTCCTCGAGCTCGATGTAGTCGATCATCCGGCCCGAGATCAGGTGGGCCACACGCTCGCCCATGTCGGCCTCCGGGAAGATGACATGGTGCGCGCCCATGCGCTGGGCGATCTTGCCGTGGTCCTCGGTCAGCGCCTTGACCCAGATGTCCTTGATCTCCAGCTCGCAAAGCGCCATCAGCGTCATCAGGCTGGCACCCAGGTTGTCGCCGATGCCGACGATGGCATGGGCGAAGTCGGCCACGCCCAGCTGCCGCATCACCATGATGTTGGTCGCATCGGCCTGCACCGCATGCGTCAGCCGGTCGGCCCAGGTCTGCACGGGGTCGGCATCGCGGTCGATGCCCATGACATCGTGCCCCAGGCTCATCAGCGATTGCGCCACCGCGCCGCCGAAGCGGCCCAGGCCGATGACGACCACGCTGTCGCCGCGCGAGAAGGCGAACTGTTCCGTGAAAAGCTTACCCAACAATTGGATGCTCCTCTGCATAGCGGTAGGGCATGCGGCGCTCGCCGAGTGCCAGGGAGGTGGCCAGTGTGATCGTGCCGACCCGGCCCAGGTACATCAGCACGATCAGCGTCCACTGGCCGCTGGGGGGCAGGTTGCCGGTGATGCCGGTCGACAGGCCGACCGTGCCGAAGGCAGACACCACTTCGAAGATGACCTGGTCGGTCGGCAGGTCGGTGACATGCAGCAGGATGGTCGTGCCCAGGCCGACCGCTGCGCTGCTGAGCACCAGCACCGTGATCGCCTGGCGTTGCGCCGGCAGGCAGATGCGCCGGCCGAAGGCCTCGCTGTCGCTGTGGCCGCGCACCTCGGCCAGCACCAGCAGCGCCAGGATCATCACCGTGCCGACCTTGACGCCGCCCGCCGTGCCGGCGCTGCCGCCGCCGATGAACATCAGGAAGTAGTGCAGGCCCAGGCTCTCCTGCGTCAGCCCACCGATGTCGATGGCATTGAAGCCGGCGGTGCGGGCGGACACCGACGCAAAGGCGGCGGAGAGCAGCTTGTCGTCCCATGGCATCGGCGCCAGGGTCTTGGGATTGCGCCACTCGAACACCAGCATGGCCACCAGGCCGAGCAGCAGCAGTGCCGCCGTGCCCACCAGCGTGAGCTTGGTGTGCAGCGACCAGTGGCGCGGGTCGTGCCAGCGGGCCCTGATGTCCTGCATCACCGGGAAGCCGAGCCCGCCGACGACGATGGCCACCATGATGGGCAGCAGGATCCAGGCGTCGGAGGCATAGCGCACCAGGCTGTCGCCGTGCAGCCCGAAGCCGGCATTGTTGAAGGCCGAGACGGCATGGAAGAAGCCGCTCCACAGGGCCTCGGGCCAGGGCATGGCGTAGCCGGTGTGCAGCCGCAGCGCCAGCACGGCGGTGAGGCCCAGCTCGCACAAGGCCGTCACGCCGAGCACCACCTTGGCGACGCTGCGCACGTCGCCAAGTGCCACCGTGTGTGTCTCCGCCTGCGTGAGCAGCTGCGTGCGCAGCCGCAGCGACTGGTTGACCATCAGCCCCAGCAGGGTGGCCGCGGTCATGATGCCGAAGCCGCCGAACTGGAACAGCACCAGGATCACCGCCTGCCCGAACCCGGACCAGTGCGTGCCGGTGTCGACCACCGCCAGGCCGGTGACACAGACGGCCGAGACCGCGGTGAAGAGCGCGGTGAGCCAGGGCGTCTGCAGGCCCTGGGCTTGCGACACGGGCAACAGCAGCAACGCCGTCCCGATGGCAATCAGCGCCAGGAATGCCAGCGCCACCACCCGCGATGGGTGCGTGAAGGACTTCATCGCGTGGCGCCGGAAACCATCGCCGCATTCTCGGCCGCGCTGTCGGCCCGGCTGCTTCCCGCACGGCGTAACGCCTGTGTTTCGGCGGCGCCGTGCAGCCTGCGCGCGACATCTTGACGAGATCTTGATACCGCCGGCGCCGGGCGGCACGCTGGTGCGTCAACAGCGCCAGGCGTTCAGGCAGTCAGGCCAGACGCCTTCCGGCGGTCAACCCAGCCAGTTCTTGATCCGCTGCGCCAGCGCATCCCGGCTGATGCCGTAACGGTCGTGCAGCGTCGGCAGCGCACCGGCGTCGAGATAGGCGTCGGGAAGGCCCGCCAACTGGAAGCCCGCAGGCTGCACACGATGGCGCAGCAGCGCAGCCGCAACAGCCTCGCCCAGCCCGCCGATGACGGAGTGGTTCTCGGCGACGACGACCAGGCGATTCTGGGACTGGACGGCATCGATGATGGTGGCCTCGTCCAGGGGCTTGATGGTGGGGCAGTGCAACACGGCCACGCCGATGTTGTCGGCCTGCAGTGCCTGCGCCACTTCGAGCGCGCGCATCGTCATGAACCCGCTGCAGACCACCAGCACGTCACGGCCCTCGCGCAGCAGCTTGGCCTTGCCCAGTTCGAACTGGTAGTCGTACTCGTCCAGCACCAGGGGCACGTTGCCACGCGACAGGCGCAAATAGACCGGGCCCTTGTGCGCAGCGATCTGCGGCACCGCCTGTTCCAGGTCCAGTGCGTCGCAGGGGTCGACGATCGTCATGCCGGGGATGCCGCGCATCATCGCGATGTCCTCGGTCGCCTGGTGGCTGGGCCCGTAGCCGGTGGTCAGGCCCGGGAGCGCGCAGCAGATCTTGACGTTCAGGTTCTCCTCGGCGATCACCTGGTGGATGAAGTCGTAGGCACGGCGGGTGCCGAACACGGCATAGGTGGTCGCGAAGGGAATCAGCCCCTCCTTGGCCATGCCGCCAGCCGCGGCCATCAGCAACTGCTCGGCCATGCCCATCTGGTAGAAGCGCTCGGGGTAGGCCTGGGCAAAGAGGTGCAGATCGGTGTACTTGGCCAGGTCGGCCGTCATGCCGACGATCTCGGGCCGGTTGGCGGCCAGTTCGACCAGGGCCTTGCCGAACGGCGCGGCCTTCACACGCTGCCCTTCGGTGGCGATGGAGGCGATCATGGCCGACGTGGTCAGGCGCGGCTTCTTGTCGCCAGCGGCTGCGGTGGTGGGGGCGGTCATGCCAGGGCTCCTTGCGCTTGTTGCGATTGGTCCAGGATCTGCAGGGCTTGCTGCCACTCCGGCGGGTCCACACGGATGAAATGGTTCTTCTCGCGCTGCTCCAGGAAGGGCACGCCCTTGCCCATCAGCGTGTCGAACAGGATCACGCGCGGCCTGTTGTCGGTGTGGGCCCGTGCGGCGTCGAATGCCTCGAGCACCGCCGCCAGATCATTGCCGTCCACACGCTGGACAAACCAGCCGAACGCGGCCCACTTGTCGGCCAGCGGCTCGAAGCCCATCACCTTCGACGACTGGCCGTCCGCCTGCTGGTTGTTGATGTCGACCAGGCAGATCAGATTGCCAAGCCCGTGGTGCGCAGCGCCCATCGCCGCCTCCCAGGTCGAGCCCTCGTCCAGTTCGCCGTCGGACATCGAGTTGTAGACGAAGGCCGGGTTCTTCTTCTGCCGCAAGCCCAGTGCCATGCCCACCGCAATCGGCAGGCCGTGGCCCAGCGAGCCGCCGGAGATCTCCATGCCCGGCGTGTAGGGGGCCATGCCGGACATCGGCAGGCGGCTGTCGTCGCTGCCATAGGTCTCGAGTTCGCTCTCGGGGATGGTGCCGGCCTCGATCAACGCGGCGTAGAAGGCGATCGCGTAGTGGCCGTGCGACAGCAGGAAGCGGTCGCGGCCTTCCCACTCGGGGTCATCAGGGCGCAGGTTCAGCGCATGGCTGTAGGCCACGGCCAGCACGTCGGCCCAGCCCAGGGCCTGTCCGATGTAGCCCTGGCCTTGCACCTCACCCATGCGCAGCGCGTAGCGCCGGATGCGGTAGGCCGATTGCTTCAGTTCGTTCAGTGATTTGCGCATTCCGTTTCCTTTGGACTGTGGGTCGGGTCAAGCAGCCGCCGCGGAGCCGGCTTCGCCGGACCGCTGGCGCTTCGGGGGTGGGTCACTTCAGGATGCTGGCCGGCACGTAGGACACGAGCGCCAGCACGCCAAACGCGACCAGGTAGAACGGCCCGAGTTCGCGCACCGTCTGGCCGACCTTCACCTTGGCCAGCGCACTGGTGATGAACAGCGTGGTGCCGACTGGCGGTGTGTACAGACCGATCGCCAGGTTCACGACCATCATGATGCCGAGCTGCGTCATGTCCATGCCGATGCTCTGGGCCAGCGGCACGAAGACGGGTGTGAGCAGCAGCACGGCGGCCGGCAGGTCGATGAACATGCCCAGGAACAGCATCAGCAGGTTCATCAACAGGATCACCAGCCACTTGATGTGCACATTGGCCTGCACCCATTGCGCGATGCCCTGCGGCATCTGGTCGAAGGTGAGCAGCCAGCCGATGGCCGCCGAGGTCATGATGACGAGCAGCACGACGCCCGTGGCCAGCCCGGCCTGCACCACCGCATGGTGCAGCCGGCTGAGACTCAGGTCTCGGTAGATGAGCATCGACACCACGCCGGCATAGAGGGTCGACAGCACCGCCACCTCGGTCGGCGTGGCAATGCCGAAGCGCAGGAAGATGATGATCAGCACCGGCAGCACCACGGCCGGGGTGGCGTACAACAGATGCTTGCGGAACGCGGCGCCGTCGAAGGGCGTGGTGTCGCGTGGAAAGTTGCGGCGCCTGCCCACCCACCAGCACGCCGCCATGAAGCCGCCGCACATCAGGATGCCGGGCATCACGCCAGCGACGAACAACTCGGCGATGGACGCATTCGAGCTCAGTGCGAACAGGATCATCGGGATCGACGGCGGGATCAGGATGTCGATCGTTGCGGCCGCAGCCAGGGTGGCCGCCGAGAAGGCGGCCGGGTAGCCGAGCCGCTTGTGCCAGGGGATCAGCAGCGAACCGATCGCCGAGGCATCAGCAGCCGCAGAACCGGAGACGCCGCCGAACAAGGTCGACGACAGCACGCCGACCTGGGCGGGGCCGCCATGGAAACGGCCGATCAGCGCCGACAACACACCCACCAGCGCCTGGCCGAGCTTGCCGCCCATCATCAAGGAGCCGGTCAGCATGAAGAACGGGATCGCGATCAAGGGGAAGCTCTGCACCTGGGCCACCATCTGCTGCACCAGCAGATCCAGGGGCACGCGGTCTGAACTGGCAGCGGCGGCCATCGCCGCCAGCAGCAGCGCATGGGCGATCGGCATGGCGGCCACGGCCGCACCGAGAAAGACAAGCAGGATGAGTGCACTCATGGTGTTCTCCAGTGGATTCGGGGCTACCAGTGCGCCGTTGGCACTGGGTGTTCGACCTGGTGTGCGGGCCCAGGCTGGGTGCGCAAGGCCTGCCAGGCAGACTGCAGCGCCAGCAGTGCGAGCAAGGCCATGCCCACCATCACGCAGCTGTAGGTCAGCGACCCGGGAACTTGCAGGATCGGAGACTTTTCGTCGTGCACGACGTCGAGCATGCGAAACGTTGCCCCGGCCAGGGTGCTGTACAGCCCGGCGACAACCAGCCAGCCCAGCACGCTGACCACGCGCCGCGCCGCGGCGGGGATGGCCTCGCACAGGCCCACCACGCCGCGTTCGACGGCGTTGCGTTTCACAACATTCATGGATGTCTCCTCAATGCGGCAGCCGGGGTCGCCACCGGCGCCCCACAGGCCGCTCCAACCAGGATCACTTCGACCGCGCGGCGGCGATGACCTTCTTCAGGTACGGGCCGATGGGCGTGGCCAGCCACTTGTCGTCGACCGCAGCGGTGGCCTTCTCGAAGGCGGCGTTGTCGACCGTGGTGACCTGCACGCCCTTGGCCTTGAGTTCGGCCAGCAACTTGTCGTCCGACTCTTGCGACAGCTTGCGTTGCAGCGCCGTGGCTTCTGCCGCTGCGTCGGTGACGGCCTTTCGGTCGGCCTCCGACAGCCGGTCCCAGCTGCGCTTGCCCATCAGGAAAGGCGTCATCTGGAACATGTGGCTGGTCAGCGCCAGGTGCTTCTGCACCGCGTACAGCTTGCTGGCGTGGATGTTCACCAGCGGGTTCTCCTGGCCGTCGACCACGCCTTGCTGCAGGGCCACATAGAGCTCGGCGAACTTGATCTGCTGGGCCTCGGCACCGAGCGACTGCATGATGTCGACCAACACCGTGTCGGGCGGCGTGCGCATCTTCAGGCCCTTCATGTCCTCGACCCTGGTGATGGCGCGCTTGCTGTTGCTCATGTGGCGGATGCCGTTGTCCCAGTAGCCGAGCACGACCAGGCCCTTCTCGGCGGACTTGTCGGCAAGCTCCTTGCCGAGCGGGCCGTCCAGCAGCTTGAAGGCCTGGGCGGCGCTGGAGAACAGGAACGGCATGCCGAACGCGGCGTACTCGGGCACCGCGTTCGCAACCGCACCTTGCGAGTTGGCCGACATGTCCAGCGCGCCGGTGCGCATGGCCGTCACCATGGCTGCATCGTCGCCGAGCTGCGCCGACGGCGCGACCTGCACGTCGATGCGCCCGCCAGACCTGGCCTTGACCACCTCGGCGAACTTCAGCGCCGCTTCGTGGCGTGGGTTGCCCGGGGCGGCGCCATGGCCGAGCGCCAGCTTGACGGCCTGTGCCTGTGCGGCAAGCGGGAAGACCAGGCTGCCGGCCGCCAGGGCCAGCAGGGTGTGGGTGAATGTCTTGCGTTGCATGGTCTGGTGTCTCCGGGTGTGTTGTGTCGCGGTGTGTCGCGGTGTGTTGCCTTGGTCGCGTATCAGTGGATCAACATGCCGCCGTTCACGTCGAGCGTGATGCCGGTGCAGTACAGCGAGAGGTCGCTGGCGAGGAAGACGCAGGCGCCACCGATGTCGTCGGCGCGGCCCAGGCGGGCCAGCGGGATCGTCTCGGCGATCTCGGCCTTCTTCTCTTCGGTGAGCTTGCCCTTGATGATGTCGGTGCCGATCAGGCCCGGGGTGATGCAGTTGACGCGGATGCCGTCCGGGCCGAACTCGCGGGCCATCGCGCGGGCCAGGCCGAGCACGCCGGCCTTGGCTGCCGAGTAGTGCGGGCCGCCGAGGATGCCGCCGCCACGCTGTGCCGAGACCGACGAGATGCAGACGATCGAACCGCCCTGCTGCGCCTGCATGGTGGGAAGCACGGCCTGCGACATGTACAGCGTGCCGCGCAGGCTCACGTCGAGGATGCGGTCGTAGTCGGCGCCGGTGATGTCGCAGGTCTTGGCCGGCTGCGTGATGCCGGCGTTGTTGACCAGCACGTCGATGCGGCCAAAGGCCTTCAGCACGGCCGCCACGGCGGCGTCGCACGAGGCCTTGTCGGTCACGTCGGCCACAAGTCCCAGGTGCGGGCCGGGCTGACCGCTGCCGAGCTGCGCTGCAGCGGCGGCCGGTTCGGCACGGGCGAGGTCGAGCACGACAACGCGGGCACCGTGTGATGCCATCAAGCGCGCGGTGGCAAAACCGAGGCCGTTGAGGCCGGCACCGCCGGTGATGACGGCAACTTTGTCCTTGAGCAGCATGTCTGTCGACTCCAGTGAAGTGAGGGTTCGGGGCGAACACTGGAGACAAGGCCGGCGCGGCCGGAGCCAGGGGTCTGTGGCCCGCTGTGAGTGCCTGGGCTGGAGTGCCCTGGCTTGTCTCCCGTGTGCTTGGAACGAATACTCGGCGCTGGGCTGCATGACGACAAGCGAAGTATCTTCAGCCTAAGATGACGTTTGATCAGTCAACGGCAGGGTTGACCCCATGGCTTCGCTTCCACCCGTCATCAACCTTCAGGCCTTCGAGGCGGTTGCCCGCCGGCGCAGCTTTGCGCTCGCCGCAGCGGAACTGCACCTCACGGCATCGGCAGTCAGCCACCAGGTGGCGCGGCTCGAATCGCACCTGGGCGTGCGCCTGTTCGAGCGCAGCGCACACGGGGTGCGCATCAGCATGGCGGGTGAAGCCTACCTGTCGCGGGTGGGTGGTGCGCTGTCAGCCATTGCGATGGCGACAGAGGACCTGCGGCAAGGCGTCAGCAACAGTCTGTACGTGCATTCGGCACCCAGCATCGCGAGCCTGTGGCTGATGTCTCGGCTGCAAGGGTTTGCGCAGACCTACCCCGACATCGCGTTGAACCTGTCGGCGGCCCACACCCCGAGCGACTTCGAACTCGGACAATCCGACATCGACATCCGCTATGGTGTGCCGAACTGGCCAGGCCTGGTGGTCGAACCCTTGTTCGAGGAGCACATCGTGCCGCTCGCGAGCCCGGCCTTCATCCAGCAGCACCGCCTGAAGCGGCCCGAGCAGTTGCTCGGGGTCAAGCTCATCCAGAGCAATGTCAGCGTCGTCCAGTGGTCCGACTGGTTCGGCGCGTTCACTGATCTGCGCGCGCCGGATCGGTTCGCGGTGCGGTTCGACCGGGCACAGATGTCACTGGATGCGGCCACGCAAGGGCTGGGTGTGGCGCTTGAAAGTGCGACGATCGCCGGCCGGCACATTGCCGAACGCAAGCTGCGGCCGGTCTTCGGGCTCGACAAAGCCGTCAAGGTGAAGGCGCATTTCGCGGTGTATCCAGCCAGGCACGGAAAACGACCGCCGGTGGAGGCATTTCTGTCGTGGCTGCACGGTGAAGCGTCGAAATCCTAGGCACCGTTCTGCACGAACATCGTCGGGTTCGGCCGTGTCCGCGGCCCGCCGCCAGTCCGCTCAACGTCAGAGTCAGGCGCACCAGGGATGCGCCCATGGCCCAGCCCGGGCTCAGCGCCCCGCGCTTGCCGCCTGGCTGGCCAGTTCCCCCACGCGGCGCAGCGCGTCGTCCACGCGCGGATCGCCGGGATGGCCCACGTTCAACCGCAGGTGGTGCACGAAGCGACGGTCGGCCGAGAACAGCACGCCGGGCGCCGTGCTGATGCCCAGCGCCATCGCCTGGTGGTGCAGGGCCAGCGCGTCGACAGCGGTCGGCAGCTCCAGCCACAGGAAGTAGCCGCCCGCCGGCCGCGTGACACGCGTGCCGGCCGGGAAGTGCCGCTCGATCAGGCGCCTTGCGCGCTGCTGCTCCGCCGCCAGCGCGGCGCGCAGCTGGCGCAGGTGGCGGTCGTAGCCACCCTGGGCCAGGTAGTCGGCAATCGCCAGCTGCGGCGGCAGTGCGGTGGCCAGCGAGCTCATCATCTTCAGCCGCTGCACCGCCGGTGCAAAACGGCCGGCGGCCGCCCAGCCGACGCGGTAGCCCGGCGCCAGGCACTTGCTGAACGACGCGCAGTGCAGCACACCGCCGGCCTGGTCGAAGGCCTTGGCCGGCGGCGGCCGGCGCACGTCGGCATACAGCTCGCCATAGACATCGTCCTCGATCAGCGGCACGCCGTGCTGGGCCAGCAGCGCCACCAGCGCCTGCTTGCGCGCCGGCGGCATCAGCGCGCCCAGCGGGTTCTGCAGGCTGGGCATGAACCAGCAGGCCGCCACCTTCTGGCTTGCCAACAACTGTGCCAAGGCTGACAGATCCACGCCCGTCTGCGGATCGGTGGCCACCTCCACCGCCTTCAGGTTCAGCCGCTCCAGCGCCTGCAGGGCGGCATAGAAGGTGGGGCTTTCCACCACCACCACATCACCCGGCTGGGTGACGGCCTGCAGGCACAGGTTGAGCGCCTCCATCGCGCCGTTGGTGACCACCAGTTCGTCCTCGGCCAACGGCACGCCCTGCAGCGCATAGCGGCGGCGCAGGGCCTGCCGAAGGGCCGGGTCGCCGGCCGTCAGCGCACTGGTGATCTGCGCCGGCTTCAGCCGCCGCATGGCCCGCGCACCGCTGCGCGCCAGCGCCTCGAACGGGAACAGGTGCGCCGCCGGAAACGCCGACCCCAGGGGCACCACGGCCGGATCGCGGGTGGACTCCAGCAGGCCGAAGGCCAGCGCGCTGACCGCCACCGCCGTGGCTTCGGCCCGGGGCACGGCGGCCTGCGGCAGGGCGCGCGCAGGGCGTTTGTGCGCACGCACATAAAAGCCCGAACGTGGCCGGGTCTCGATCAGGCCCCGCGTCTCCAGCAGCCCGTAGGCCTGGAACACGGTGGACGGGCTGATGCCGCGGCGCTGGCAGGTCTGGCGCACCGACGGCAGGCGCTCGCCGGGCTGCAACAGGCCATCCCGCATGGCCTGCGCCATCTCGTCGGCCAGCTGCTCGTAGCGGGTGGCACCGTGGTCGGGCATCTGATCTGGTCGAAGTCGACGGAAACTGGATCTTACAGAGCAGCCCAGGACTGGCGACGATGCGGCCATGTCTGCCTTGCTGCCCTTCGCGGATTGAGCGCCGTGGCCAACCACCCGCGTTTTCTGCCCTTGCTGCCCTTCCCACCCTGGCTGCCTTGGCTGGCATTCGGGCCCCTGGTGTTGGCATTGCTGCTGGCGGCGCTGGCCTCCGGCGCCACGGCGGCAGAGACCGTGCCCGACACCTTGGGCCAGCGTGCGCTGGCTTGCACCGGCTGCCACGGCCCGCAGGGCCGTTCCACGCCGCTGGGCTATGTGCCGCGCATTGCGGGCAAGCCAGCCGGCTACCTGGCGGCGCAGCTGCGGGCCTTCCGCGATGGCCAGCGCCAGCACGACGGCATGGCCCGGCTGCTCGCCCATCTGGGTGACGACTACCTGGCCGAGCTGGCCGGCCACTTCGCCGCCTTGCAGGTGCCCTATGCCGCACCCGCGCCCGCCGGGGGCACGCCGGCGTCCCGCACGCTGGGCCGGCAGCTGGTGCAGCAGGGCGACGCGGCGCGGCGCCTGCCCGCCTGCACCGCCTGCCATGGCACGGCGATGACCGGTGTCGAACCCGCTGTTCCGGGGCTGCTGGGTCTGCCGCGCGACTACCTGGTGGCCCAGCTGGGCGCCTGGCGCACCGGGTCGCGCATCGCCCGCCAGCCCGATTGCATGGCAGTGCTGGCGCAGCGGCTGCAGCCGCAGGACATCACGGCCGTGGCCGACTGGCTGGCTGCGCAGCCGCTGCCTGCAGCCACCAGCGCCGCACCAGCACGGCCACCGTCCACCTGGCCCCTGCCCTGCGGCAGCACCGCGCCATGAGGGCACCCGGGCGCCTGCTGGTGCTGGCGCTGCTGGGCATCCTGACGGCGGCGACGCTGGCCGTGGCCTGGCTCGACCACACACCACAGAGCCCGCCATCGCCAGCACCGCGCTCCGATGCCACCACGGTGGCACGGGGTGCCTACCTGGCCCGCCTGGGCAACTGCGCCGCCTGCCACACCGTGCGTGGCGGCCAAGCCTACGCCGGGGGGCGCGGGCTGCCCACACCCTTCGGCACGGTGTACGCCGGCAACCTGACGCCAGACCCGGACACAGGCCTGGGCCGGTGGAGCGCCGACGACTTCTGGCGGGCGCTGCACCATGGCCGCTCCCGAGACGGCCGCCGGCTGACACCGGCCTTCCCGTACACCGCATTCACGCAGGTCAGCCGCGACAACAGCGATGCGCTGTATGTCTACCTGCGCAGCCTGGCGCCTGTGCGGCAGGCGCCCACCGCCAGCGGCCTGCGCTTCCCGTTCAACACGCAGGCCGCCCTGGCCGTGTGGCGGGCGCTGTACTTCAGGCCGGCGGCGCTGGAAGCGCCCAGCGCGCCGGGCCGCTCCGCCGAATGGCAGCGCGGCGCCTACCTGGTGCGCGGGCTGGGCCACTGCGCCGCCTGCCATGCACCACGCAACGGCATGGGTGCCACGCAGCAAGCCGACCGGCTGGCGGGCGGCGTGCTGCCGCTGCAGCCCTGGGCCGCGCCTGACCTGGCGCCGCTGGCCGGTGTGCCACTGGAGCGGCAACAGCAGAGCCTGGTGGACCTGCTGCGCACCGGCATGGCTGCCCATGGCACAGCCAGCGGCCCCATGGCGGAGGTGGTGGTCGGCAGCACCCAGCACTGGACCGCGCCGGACCTGCGTGCAGCGGCGGTCTACCTGACCAGCCTGCCGGCCCGGCAGCCAGCCCTGGCCCAAGCCGGGCCGTCCGACACGGCCAGCGCCGCGCAGGCTGCGCGGGGGCTGGCCCTGTACACCCAGCAGTGTGCGCAATGCCATGGCACGCAGGGCGAGGGGGCACCAGGCATCTACCCACCCTTGGCGGGCAACCCCAGCGTGACCCAGGCGCACGCGGGCAATGCGATGCAGGTCATCCGCCATGGTGGATTTGCACCAGCCACGCGGGCCAACCCCAGGCCCTTCGGCATGCCCCCGGCCGGGCTGAGCCACCAGGAGCTGGCCGATGTGACGACCTACATCCGCCAGGCTTGGGGCCACCAGGCGCAGGCCGTCGGCGTGCTGGAGGGGATGCGCGCGCCGTGATGGGCATGCATGGAAGGCCTTGCCGGCCGGTGTGCGGCGTGGCACCTGGCCGCCGCGGCGGCGCGTGGCCGGCACGCAGGGCGCCACACGCAGCTTCTGGCCCTGCGCGTCGACGGCCACCATGGTGGAGAAGCCACGGTTGACGTGCCGCGCTTGCAGGGTGCGGATGTTCTGGGCCAGCACCCTGGTGCCGATGTCCACCGACGAACTGCCGACATGGACCGATGCCAGACCGCTCGCCAGTTCACCAGGGTGGATGACCTGCATCTCACGGCGCCGGCCAGCTTCACGCACAGGGGCTCCCCGCTGTACTGGGACACGGTGGCGGGCACCGCGCTGGACCGATGCCTGGAAGCCAGTGTTCGATGGCTGCTTGTCGCTGGCTGTGTGCAAGCTGAACTGTGGGGGTGCCGGCAGTACCCCGATGGCGGTTACTCGGCACCCCAGCCACTTGTTCGGTCAAGATCGGTGTCGCTGGCGAAGATCACCCGGATGGCCGGTACCAGCCCAACGTTCGTGTTCGACGCACAGCCGGGTTGGGAGGACAACGAGGGCGAGCCGTTCGCGCTGGCGGTCCATCGACGGTTGCGCGCACTTGTTGCCAGGGCCCCACCGTTGGGGGGTGAGGGGGAACCCAGAAGTGGGGGGCCAAAGGTCGGATCCCCGAAAGCCGGTGTTTCCGCGACCACAACTCACCACAACGGGTGAAACCGGCCGACCCTAGTCGGTACTAGGGTCGGCAAAAGTTGGGTCAATCAGACCCTCTGATTGGCCGTTCTGAGCCGTAGATTGGCCAATCAGACCCCCACTTTTGGGGGTAGGTCGCCACCCCAAAGGGGGTGCGCGGCCAGCGCCGGGTCGAACAGCACCCGGACATCCACGTCCAGGGCATCGGCGATCCGCTGGACGTTGCGCAGGCTCACGTTACGCAGGGCGCGCTCTATGCCGGACGCATAGGTCCGGTCGATGTCGGCAGCGTCTGCCATGGCCATCTGCGTGATGCCCTTGCGCAACCGCATACGCGCAGGAGCAGGCGAAGCAGCAGGCAGCCCAGCAAGCCCAGGCTGACGCCAAGGCCACGGCGTCCTGAGCAGCCAGCGCTGGGCCGCGGGCGCGCGGCATTGACGCGACCCGCGAAGTCAGGCATCGTGAGTCGATGAAGAGATCCTTGGTCAAACTTGTTCCGCCCGGACTCTCGAGGGAACAGGTTGAGGATCATCTGTTCGGACGCGCCGCCAAGATCGAGACGCAGTCGGTGGTGGCCAGCGCCCGCTGGATCGACGCGGACAAACTGGTGGCTGCGGCACAGTCGCCCGATCGGCCGTTCTATTTCGGGCGTCTCCACCGCGACTCCTCGGCGGTCTTCCTGGGCACACTGGGCGCTCCCCCGAAGAGCGACCAATCGCAGGGATGCCCGATCGGCTGGTCCGACAACCGGCATATCGTGACGGTGGCCGGCAGCCGGGCGGGCAAGGGGCAATCGGCCATCATTCCCAACCTGCATCTCTACGCAGGCTCCGTCGTCTGCATTGACCCGAAAGGGGAGAACGCGGAAGCCACGGCATCAGTTCGTGCGGGTTGGCATCGACAGGATGTCCATGTGCTGGATCCGTTCGAGGTGGTGAGGTCACAGGCCTCGCACTGGGCCACGTTCAATCCATTGGACTCCGTCGACTTGAAGGCCGACGATGCCATCGAGCACGTTGCCCTCATTGCCGACAGCCTTGTCGTTCAAGCCAACGAGAAGGACGCGCATTGGGACGAATCTGCGCGTTCGCTGATCGAAGCCCTGATCCTGTTCACCTTGGTCGAACCGCGGATCAAGGACAAGTCGCTCGTCACCATGCGCTTGCTCCTGTTGACCGGCGACCTCCGCGCTGCGCGCGAGACCTTGATCCTCAGCGTGGCCAGGCAGTCGCGCATCTGGTTTCCTCCTCAGGCGATTCCTGATTCCGCGCTCGCCGGCTTCGACGCGCTGCTGACGACGATGGCCTCGAACGCGCACCCCCGCTTCGGTGGCGTGATCCGCGGACAGGCCAATTCCCTGCTTTCGATGGGCCCGGAAGAGCGCGGGGGCGTGTTGAGCACCGCTCGACGAAACACGAAGTTCATCGACGGCGTGGCCATGGGTCGTTCGCTGTCAACCGGCAAGCGGTCTTTCGACTTCGCGCAGTTGAAGTCCGGCGCGCGCGGTGCCACGGTCTACATCGTGCTGCCTGCGCGCTACATGGCCACGCATTCGCGTTGGGTGCGCCTGCTCGTCAATTGCATGTTCATCGCGGTCGAGAAGACTAAGACGGCGCGCCAGGGCGAACCGTCGGTGCTGGCCATCCTCGATGAATTTCCCGTGCTCGGCTACATGAGACTCGTCGAGTCCGCCGTCGGCTACATGGCAGGTTTCGGGCTCAAGATCTGGTCGATCGTCCAGGACCTGAGCCAGCTCAAGCGCCACTATCCCCAGTCGTGGGAGACCTTTCTGGGCAATGCCGGCTTGCTCCAGTTTTTCGGCAACACGGATGAGACCACGCTCACCTACGTCAGCAAGCGTCTGGGCGAGACTGAAGTCGAGGTGCCCACCAGCACGGCGACAGAGAGCCACACGGAGACGGTCGGAGGCCCTTCGGAAGCAGAGCGCGCGCGCGTGCTTCACTCGCAGAATGCCTCCGGGGCGATCGACGATGACGCGTTCTTCGAGTCGCGTTCAACGCAGTCCGGAACGACGAGCGGGTCCTCGAGCCAGACCACGAAGACACCGTTGCTGACGCCCGACGAAGTGGCACGCCTGTTCAGCCGGGAAAGCCTAAACCAGTTGGTCGTGTTTGCCGGCATGCAGCCTGCGCGGCTGAAGCGCGTGGAGCACCACCGCCTGGGAAAGGGTGCGCAGGCCTACTGGCGCCAGCTCGTCAACTGAAGGCGCCCAGGTCCGGCGGCATGGGCCGGAAATGGTTGTCGATGTAGTTGGCCAGTGCATCATCGAAGTCGCTGGCCGGCACGTTCTGCAGTGCGTCGATGATCATCCGGGTGATCGATGACGGGTCGGGGTCGACACTGACGACCTCGAACAAGGTTCGCCAGAGACTAGGTTCGAGCGCGACCTTCAGCAATTCGATGGAACCGTCCGGCGCAGCGCACTCGAAGTAGCCGACGACGCGGGAACCAGCAGCCGTCAACGCTTGGGCCCCTTGGACGCGGCGTTGAACTTCGGCGTCAGGCCCTGCTTCGGTGCTTCAGGCTTCTTGGCGACGGGCTGGCTGCGTACGGGCGGCGCTGCCTGCCGGATCGGTGTACCCGGCGCGGGGCCGTTCGGACCGCCCGGGGGTTTGGGTTGCGGCTGGGGACTAGAGAACTGGGCGGGCTTCTGCGGTGCTGCTGCCGCGTTGAATTTGGGGGTCACCGGAGCGGGTTTCTTCGGCGCCGCAGCGGCGTTGAAATTCTGGGACACCGAGGTCTTTGAAGTGGCCATGGCTTTCTCGCTGGGGGTGAGGGGTGGGGCGGTAGTGGCGTGCACTGAGCCGGGTGCGTGCGGTGCTTCTGCCCCGGGCGGTCGTGTCGGTGGCGTAAGCTGCTTCCTTGGTGCAGGCTGCCTGTCTGCTGGAATCGCCAATGTCGTCATGCGCCCCGCGACCTTTCGCCGCAGGGTGGGCGGCATGGTGACTACGTAGAAGCCGTGCTGCAGTTCCCTGGGCAACTGGTCGACGAGGCGCCGCTTCGCTTCCGGGTCCCGCACGCCCTTGGGTGCACGATCGTAGTGCGCCGGCGTGAAGTAGACGATGCCTTTGTTGTCGATCACGAATCGATTGCACCCGCGGTCCTTGCGCCGGTTTCCGCCGCTGCGCGGGCTGTCCGGCGAAGCCACGGTGAACTCGAAGTAGCTCCGACCCACGGGGAGGTCCCGGTCGCGGTTGTCGAAGCGCTTGCCGTCTTTCGGAAAGGGCATGCGTCCACCATGCGCCCATCGCGCGAGGGTGCGGCGCGCCTCCATGGGCAGGTCGGAGGCCGGCCAGGCGTAGAGGGGCTTGTTGTTGAGCGAGCCGGCGGGACCGTGTGCACGGTCCACCCGGTGCTCGACGTCCGCGACATACGCCTGCGGTTCGGGGCCGGTCGGTGGTCGGGGCGAGCGGGGCCGGGACACGGTGTTGGCTCGAGCGTCGGCGGCGCGATGCCTCAGAACACGCTGTCATCGCCCAGGGGCGTCTGCTGCGGCCGGCTTCCGATGCGCGATTGCGATCCGGATGGCGATGGCAATTGTTTCGCAGGCGTGGTCCTGCTGAGCTGCGCAGGAACCGTAACCACCGCGACCTTGGACACCTTGGACACCTTGGATGCCGCCGTTGCCGCGTGCCGGGGACGGTTCATCGTGGCGCGGGAATGTCGGAGCACCTTTCGGTAGTACGCCCAGGCCAGCAGAGGCGTGGGCGCGCCGGTGAAGAAAATGCCGAAGGCGACGAAGGAAACGATCTGCCAGCCCTGCAGATGGGCGTAGGCCACGTAGCCCATGCCTGCGATGAGTAGGAACTCCGTCAAGCCTTTCATCATCCGGAAGAAGGTATTGTCCCAGCGCACCATGCGGTGGAGCGGCTCCATGAGCTCAAAACTCTGGCCCACCTGACGCGACGTACCAATGGCGTAGAGGGCCACCTGGACCAGCAGCGCCACCAGCGCCCCGGCGACCGCATGCTCGACCGTCGCCGTGAACACCGCAAAGGTGCACATCGCCGCGACGACGAGCGCATAGACCACCAGGTTCTTCAGGACTCGCCAGTTCCAGTCGAGCATCGGGTCTTCTCTGCTGCTGAATCAGTTGCGCCTGCGCCGGGTGCGTGCGGCGCTGCTACCACTTGACAGGCACGGCACACTCGGGGGCGCTGCTCAATTGCCGTTCCTGCACCCGCCTGAGCATGGCCTCGGTCGCCCGCCGCAAGCTGGCGCCGTAGGTCCGGCGCGTGATGTCCACGGCGACCCGGCAACGCACCTGCACGTCCTTGGTCAGCGCCAGGGTGACCCACAGCGCTTCTTCCGCGCGGGCCTCGTTGCCTCGCGCGGCCCATGCGGCCGCCAGGGTGCTCCAGTCGGCTGTTCGCCCCTGCGCCAGGGCCGCGGGGCGGGGCAGTGACATCGTGTACAGGACCATGCCGTACGCCTCGTCCGCCCGACCGGCGCGCAGGAGGTACATCGACAGGTTGCTGGCGATCTCGATGTCGAAGGGGTTCAATCGGATGGCGCGAAACTGCGCGGGGATGAGGCGCTGCGCCAGATCGGGCGTGAGGTCGCCGCCGGCGGACCGCAATTCCGCCAGGTTCTCTTCATTGATGCGCTTGCCTTCGATGATCGCGGACACCTCCGCACCCCACGCCGTCTTCTGGTTTTCCAGCTCGGCGTCACGTCCTGCAGCCCGTGCTGCTTCATCGACCTTGCCCGGATCGCCTTCGCGGGCCGCGTCCAGCACACGAAGGAACGAGGCTTCGTTCGATGCCGCAACCTTGGCTGGAGAGACGGTGATGCCGGCTTGCGCCGCATCGGCCGACGGCACGGCTGCGGCCGCTGCGGCGGCCGCCGCCGCCGATGCCGCCGCATCGGCCGACGGCACGGCTGCGGCCGCTGCGGCCGCGGCGGCCGCTCCGGCCGCTGCGGCCGCCGCCAAAACCACGGCTTCACCCGCAGAGCCCTCGAGGGGTGCCGCCAAGGGTGGGGCAGGCGACGCCACTGGAGCCTTGGGGATCCACACCGGCTGGGCTGCCGGGGCAGGGACGACCGGGGCAGGTGTAGGTGCCGGCGCTTCTTCCTGACCGCCATTCCGGGAGAGCGCAAAGACAGCGCTAGCGATGCCCGCGCCGATCAGCCACCAGGACTTGCCGAAGGCAGGGCGGGCCGCGGCCGTCGGCGCCGGAACGTGAACCGGCGGGGGCGGGGGCGACGGACGGGGTGCCGGCGGGGTGGCACGGGGCGGCGTTGAGAGCTGTGGGCTGGGAGGAGGGGGCTTGCCGGCCCCTGGGGAGTGAAGGGGCGTCACCCCGTCGGCGTCGACCTGCCAGACCTTCTGCCGATCGGCCGACACGGCCAGGCTGACGCCGCACTTCTGGCAATTGAACGCCTTGCCGATCTGCCAGGTGGCCTGCTCGAACTGGGCCCCGCACGCAACGCAGCGGACATCGAAGAGCAGGTCGTCGCGGTGGGCCGCGCCCAGTGCGACGGCCCAGCTTTCCACGCTCCAGCGGGCGGCGGCCAACTCGAGGCCTTGCTGAGCATGCAGCCGCTGTGCGAGCCGGCCCAGCAGGTGATCGTCGGCCCTGCCGCTGGCGGTCGAGAGTTCCTTCGGGATGCCCTCGCGCAGACCGGTCATCAGCACGGCCAGCTCGCGTGGATAGCGGTTCTGGAAACCGTCGCGCAGCAGCCCCTGCAAACGGCGTGGGTCCGCCAGCGCGGACGTCCCGAAGCGCCCGATCGTGGTGGCAAGGATGTCGCGGGCCTGGTTGTCCATCGTGCGATCAGGCCCGTGCCAATGCGAATGGCGCGACTTCCGTCATGTGCGGATCACGCCTTCCATGCGCCCGAAGGAGACCCGCGTGCCATCCACCAGCGGTGCGCTTTGCCCGGGATCCACGTTCTTCACCGTGCCGGTACTGAGCGTGACGGTCCAGGGGGTCTGCCCCGTGTTCTTCAAGCCCCAGACGTCCGGAATGGTGGGATGGCGCACCACGCTGGCAAGGGCCTTGGAAAAGTCAAAGTTGTCGCCTTTGCCGTCGATGTGGTGGGCGTACAGGCTGGAGTCATGATTCAGCATCACGACCTTCTTGTCGATGCGAATGCGCGGCGGGATGCGAGGCGAATGGCCGCATGACCAACAGGCCGCCAGCGGCTGAAGCACGCCGTTCTTGACCACGGGATCGTAGTAGTTGGCGCTGCCGCACTGGCAGCGAAGCACGGCATCGCGCAGTGCCGAAAGCGTGCTCATCCACTCCAGTTCCGTGGGCCTGGCCTGCGGGTCGCGAAGGCCTGCCGTGAATGCCTTCGTGAAGGTGTCCCTCAGCGACTTGGGGTAGGTGCGCCAGAACGCGAGCGCAGTGCCCCCGGCTTCACCGGAGGGGTCATACGCCTTTTCAACCGCTTCATTCACCCGATTGGCCGGATCGAAGATGAAGATCGGGTCTTTCCAGAACATGTGTTCCTGGGCGGCCACATCCCATATCCGGATGTTGAGCATGCGACGACCCATCAAGGGATGGCCAACGCAGAACATGAAGAACAGCAGCACCGCGAGCGAGTGCTGGTCGCTCAGGGTCGTGGGCGGCTTGCCGCCGAGGACTTCCGGGGCCATGAACTGCATCGTTCCACGGACGCCGGACCACGCGGTGCGATTCACGGTGACGTTGTCGTTGTCGCAGATCAGCACGTGCCCGTCTTTGGGATCGATGAAGGCGTTGCCGAAGCTGATATCCCGATAACACAAGCCGTTCAAGTGAAGGGCACGCATCGAACGGGTGAGTTCCAGCGTGGCATCGATCAGCGGGATGGCGCTGATTGACACGGCGCCGCTCATGAAGTCGTTGAGGCTGCGGAAGTGCGCCGGACGCAACTGCATCAGGTAGCCGAATCCTGGCGACCCGGGTGCGGTGACCAGTTCTTCCGGCCACAGGAAACTGGGACGCGGGCTGCGCTCCCGTACCAGGCGTTCCAGGCACTCTCGCTGCTCCGAAGTCGCTGTGTGGGAGAAGTACCATTTCAGGGCCACCTCCTGGCTTCCCCAGCGGCAACTGTAGACCTCGCCCTGGCCGCCGCTGCCCAGCAAACGGCCCACGACGCAGTCCTGACCGCCGCTCGTGCGGACCAATTGTCCGGCTTCCAGCAACTGCCCACTCATCGCAGCACTTCCCCGTCGTCTCGCCAGATCATCGCCAACGAGCAATCGTCGCCGCTGCCTTCCCGTGACGATTCCTGGAGCCAGCGGGGCAGGTCCAGAGCGACCGCATCGAGTCCACGTTGGCGGATCGCCTGGTGAAGGTCGGCGCCGACCTGCAGAAAGTCCTGCTCAGTCCGGAACGAGTCGGGGTAGCCATCGGTCGTGGCCAGGATGAGGCGCGGTAAGCTGCCGCGGTGCGGTGTCGCGAGGCACCGAAACCTGTCGGCTGCGTCCGGCATGCACAGCGAGAACGTGTCCAGCGAGCTCACATTGCCGTCGTCGGCCAGCGGGACCACAGGTGTTTCGTCACCGTCGTAGAGAACCATTATCTTGCCGTCACCCAATTGCGCCAGGATGACGTGGTTGGGCGTTACGGCTGCAACAGCCACCGTGGCCCCGTACGGCAAGGTCAGATGGCGTTCCGGCAGGCCGTCGTCGTGCAACGGTTCATTGCCGATTGGTTGAAGCTGGGCGGCTTCTTCCTCACTGAAGGGGTGTTCGGCCAGATGCTGCGCGATCGCTTCGCGCCAGCGCCTGACCAATATCCGTGGAAGCTTCGGCACAGCGGCTTCGATGCCGTCGGATGCGCCACCCAGCATCATCGACGTGACGCGCAGCGCGACGGACACAGCCAACTGCGAGCCGATGTCGCTGCGAAAGCACTTGGCACTGCCATGTCCGTCGGACACCACGACGATGGCCGCATTCAGCCCCAGCAGCAAATCGAAGTTCGCGCTGTCCTGGTTGACCCGCCCATCCTTTTCATGCTGAGCGCCACGGACCGAGGCCTTGGCGAGCGACCAGATGGTGCGCGGCACTGGCCCAGCGCGGTTCGGCTGCTCTGCCGGATCGGCCGCTTCCGGCGGCGTTTCCACGGTGGTCAAGACAAGTCAGAAGACGTCGTTGGCCGACGCAGCCGCGGTGGGCGTCGGGCCGGCGGGAACCGGCACTACGCCGTCGCTAGAGCCACTGGTCTGAGGACGGGACGCCACCTTCAGCGGCACGGTGGAGGCCCACTTGATCATCTTTGCCAGATCCGTCGCGTTGTCGGCGCGCAGCGGCTGCACTTCTGGATTCCCGATGAAGCGCTCTATGACTTCCAGCTCGACGTCATCGCCGATCGCGACGCCGATTCGCACTGCCTTGCGCCCCCAGGGTTCGTTCAGCAGCCGCTTCAGGCCGGCTTCCCAGTCGTCGGTCGGTTGCCCGTCGGTGATAAGCACCACCACAGGGGGCAAGCCGCGAAGTGGCATATTCTCGGTCTTGAGCGTCTCGGCCAGTTCCTGCATGGCCGCGCCCATCTCGGTGGCGCCGCCGTTCGCATCAAGTTCGTCCCAGCGGAAGTTGTGGATGCTGACTGGCTCGCTGCCGTGCCACCGAACGGCGTCGGAAAAACTCATAACACGCACGAGAACGTCCGCGTTGGGGTTATCGTTCGCGACCTCCTGCATTGGCAAGATCGATTCTCGGATCGCTGCGTTCACGGTCTCGATCTTCCTTCCCATCATCGAACCAGACGTGTCGACAACGTAGAAAAACTGCAGAGGCCGTTTGGCCAGGGCTCCACCGGGTCGATCGGACATGACGTGCTCCCTCGATGATCATTGAGGCAACCGCAACCGCTTCTTGGCGGCAGGTGCAGGTGCAGATGCAGGTCATTCTGGCGCCAACGTTGCGCTTTGCCAAGCGGGCCCGGGTCGCCTAGGGACGCTCTGCAAAACGCGTCGACAAACATGCCAGTGCATTTTGATCTGATGATCCGGCCGCGGGTGTCGGGCTACGGGGCACTTGGCGGGCCGATTCCAGGGTCTAGACAGTCAGTACATCAGAGTCCAATGCGCCAGGCACGCATGTCTCCCGCCGTTGAGATCGTGGCCGAAACCCTGGTGCTGCGGCGGCGCCGGCCTGAAGCGCCGGCAATGGACGTGCTCGACCAGATCATGCACGGCCGCCATGGCCGGTACATCGACTTCGGTGAACTAGCGTTGCCGATCACCCCGTTCTCGTTGGTGGTCGCTGAAGCTCTGGACACGGGCATGCTCGCCAGGGACTGGGCGGGGCTGTGGACCGGCAACAGCAGTCCTCGACTGCGGCCGTTCCTTCGCGAACTCTGGGCTGCCGAGGTGTGGCCAAAGTTCGTGGTCCGGTACAGCCTGTACCGCGCACCCGCCCATAGTCAACGCTGACGTTCCCGTGGAGTAGGAGACGCAGTCCCTTGCCCACTCAGCGGCTGGCCGCCACGACGACTACACGAGCCCCATGCGCACCTCACCCGCTCGCACGCTCTAGACGCACGGTCTGGTTACCAAGAACTGGCCACTCTAATATTGGCGAGCAGCCGCCGCGCCAACACCTGCCGGCGATGTCGAGGGACCGGGAAGTCGGCGTCGGCACTCTCATCTCGATCACATGGCGGCGAACACGGGAGGGACCGCGGCTGACGAGCACAACCAGGGCCGGCCCCCTCCCCTCCCCTCCCCTACCCTCCCAGGCCCCACTGCTAACGCGTCAGCCCTTACTCGTCACCTTCATCTCCGTCGCCGTCCTCCTCATCGTCAGCGCCAAAGACTTCGTCCAGGTAGTCGTTGTCAGCGGTACGTCCGGTGGCGCCATTGAGGCCTGTGCTTCTCTGGTTCTGCCGTTCACGCGAACCGGCGTACCAGTGGTCAACGGCAGAGCCGGCGCCGCCTTCCGCTGTAAACGCCTGACTGTCGAACAACTGGGTGGCTTTCAACGCCGCCGTCACTGCGTGCTGATAGACCCGGGCGTCCCACCAGTCCACGTGCGCTGCCGCCAGCTGCTGGCGCACGCGCTCCCGGCTGGCCTTGTCGAGCTGGTGAAGGGCCAACTGCAATCCCGACGCTTGAGCCAGTGCCAGCACCAGCCGCCCCACCTGATCCTTAAGAAAGGCCTCGGCCACCGCCAGCGAGTAAATGTGGAAGCCAGCGAAGGGCTCTCTGAGGTCTTGAAGCTTGTGCAGGGGTACAGGGCAACGGGAGAGCCGCTGGCGGTCTTCCACGCGAAGCCGGGGTTCCAGGTCGTCTCGGCGCGCACGCACCTGGCTGACCTTGGTTTCGGGGCGCTTGGCGTAAGCCGCGAGGACTTCCGCGCGCTTGTCGTACGCGATCTGGTGATGGTCACTTTTTGAGGACCCGAAGTACTGGGATTGAAGACGAGCAGCGGTGCCGAAGGTCTTACCCCAGGCGCCGCATGAGGTCTTATTCCTAGACTCGATCATGACGTTCGCGATGTCCTGAAGGAAATCCACGGCCAAGTGGATTTCGTACACGGCGACGCCCATCAGCAGTTCCCGAGCCGACGCCCCCAGAATTTGACGAGCAAGCGCCAGCAGCTTGGCCCTATCGGTCTTCCGAAGATGCGACGGGGTGTACTCCCACGTCATCGCCCAGGGAGTGTTATCCGGACGGTTGGGGTTAATTTCGACGAGTAGCCCATCCTTCTTGTTCAACAAGATACTAAAGCGATCGATATACCCTTTACCTTGAGAAGACAAGCGGCGAGCCTTCTTTTCCTCAACCATATCGTTGAGCACGGAGGTGATGGACTTCGCGGTTCCGCGATCCACATCATGTGCGTGAAACACGATCTTCAGCTTGTCGATGACAGCCTTTTCGTAGGGAATGAGTTTCATATTCGGAGTTCCAATAGAGGTTAGAGATTGATCTGATGTCAGGTATTTACCGCTTGACATCTGGGAGTCTGGCGTAGGGTCAGAAACCTGTAGGGTGTCTGTGCAGCATGAAGCTGGTGTAGGCTTGAGCCTAGTTGAGCTTGCTGCTGCATCTGGAGTAACAGTGGTTGGGGTATGCAGGGGTCTAGCCTGCTGGGGTGTAGCTGCAGGTAGGTGTAGGGTCTAGCTGCTGTCTCTACACGTCTACAGCTATGCAGATGGGTGTAGGTAGGTGTAGGTGACACTACGTGGTTATAGTCGCGACCACCGCACTGCCCCTAATTCTCGGAACCCATGTTTTTCATGGGTTTCGTGCACACGGCCCTCGTAGAACCGCTGTTTTGTCCCGTTCAAGAGCCACGAATCCGGCAGTTGCCAGTGCTCAGCTATGAAACTAGCGTGAAGCGCCGGAACACGTAAAACAGCAGTACGTCCCTCAGCAACGCGTCACTTGCGACCCCGAGCGCCGGCAGTTGCCAGTGCTCAGGTTGCAAGCTGGCCAGGCGCTACGGTGTAGCACCCCCGCTCTGGGACGCTCTCAGACCTAGGCAGTACTTGATGGCAGCCGTTGGATCACCTTGGACGCCAGCTATCACTCCGTACTGAATTGCGAGTTCGCCAGCCAGCGCAGCTACGGCTAACGCAGTCTGGACCTGGTCAATACACGCGCTCGGATGTACACCCAGCGGCAGAATCCCCGGCTGATCAAATAGGCTGTCTTTGATCTCTTCCACTCGCCGCTCAAGTGCGTCCCTGTCACATCCATCTTCAAGCAAGCGATCGATGTATACCCATATCTCCGATCCGTACCCGGAGGACAAGCGGGCCGTGAGGCTTTGACATACTCCAGCGACATCCCAAAAGCCATCTTTTGAGCTCCGGAGTTGATCCCAGATTTCGGTTTCATAGCCCATAGCATGAGCAGCAAAGTCGCGGACCATTGACCTCTCCGGGTACGCCATGTTTTTGCCAATACGTTTGACCAATCTACTCGGATCAGTAACCGCATCAAGCGAGAACAGGCCATAGGCGTCGTTGACCGCAATGGCGACCATGGGAACCGAATGAGCCTGATCAGAAGACGCACAATGAGGCAGATAGGTCCTCGTATATCGCGCTCCGCCAACGAAGAGGCAAGCACTTCGCTTCAGCGACAGTTCGAGTTCCTGCCTAATTGGATTAACCAGATGGCCTCCGAAAACAAGCGGCAAAAATGGCATCCTTGAAGCCGCACGTTGAATATCCTCCTCCTCTACGGTTTCCGGATCAAAAGACAGACTTGATCCTCCAAACATCGCAGGAATCCAATCTTCAAGATATTCATTCTGCGCATCCGTCAGCCCCAAAATCTGAAGATCGAATATGGGAAAGGAGTGCAAGCTTGCTAAGGGCTGCGCTAAGGCTTGGCAAGCTGCCAACATGAGAAACGGCGCGGCAGAGAGGCGGATACGTGAATCCAACCGGAACTTTTCTCCACGGTTAAAGAGAAGTTTCCCGCTAGTGCGGAGCCCAGAGGCGGCACGGACCTGTGGCCGCGTAAAGACAATTCCTTCTGCAACCAACGCCAACTGCGGAGCGCCATCTTGATCGAAGCGATGGAATCCGTTCGCTTTGAGAAACTGGCAGCTCAATCCCTTGTACTGATTGAAATAGTGGCAGAGCACCGTGTGGCCGTACTTTTGCAGTAAGTCGTCAATGCTAAGCCCCTTGAATTCGACGGCACAACGATTAGGCCGGTCAATGCTATCGACAGCAACAAGCTGAGAGGCACCACCGACATCGCATGGGTTGCAAATAATATATGAAGGAGGAATCTTTAACTCCTGGTGGTTTTTCACGACACCGAGGACTTTCGGACGCCTCGCATCTTGCATTAACGCAAAAAGCTTCGTCTTACAGACCTCAGTTGACTTGAACTCGATTGAATTCATACCATTCTCTTTCATCGAGGCACGTAGCCTCAAAAGTCGATCTTTCAGTCGCCTGTGAACGTCCGTTTACACGGGGACTACGGTTCTATGGAAATCAAGTATCAGAAGCAGATATTTATCCTCCAAGATTGCAAAGCATCCAGCGTGTGCTTCACCAGGCACATGCGAATGCAAGAGGAACTGCCGATCTGAGTGGGTGCTTTGGAAACACAGGCGTGAGTTCGCCCACCGCGCTCTGCGAGCGCGTTAACGCCACCCCCACCCAGGTCGGCCGAACCGAAGAGGGTTTATGGGGTGGGCACTCCTTTCAGCGTGTTGATTGCCGCCGCTGGCGCACCCGCTCCAGACAACCGGTCAATGAGTGCCTTGATGTCCTGCGTCCTCCAGGCGACAGCGCGCTTGCCGATTTGGACCGACGCAGGGTAGTCACCGTCCTTGACGCCGGCGTACCAGGTGGCGCGGGACACAGGAATCAGCGTCAGCACGTCTTCAAGTCGCAGGAATCCCTGCTGGTCGAGGTCGATGCGCTGGCGAACGGCCTCCCTGCGAGTGCGACGGTTCTTCGGAGCGGCTGGTATAGGTTGGGCGCCGCCAATGTCGGTTTTCGGCAGCGACACAACGGCCACCGAAGGCTCGATGACTTCCGACGCCGGCGCAGCCTGCGAAGTCGGCCGGGACGCCAGCGAGACTGCTGCAGTCGGCACCCTGGCGGCGTCTTCGCAGGTCGTGCGGGCCGAAGCTGCTGCAACCACGGTCGCGGTGGTGACGCGCGCCTGGACCATCTTGAGCTTGAAGCCTGAGACGGCGCGCACGGCCAGGTCCTTAGGCACAGCAAGGTCGCGCGTCGTCGCTGTGCCTGCGGCAATCTTGCTGTGCGACCCAGTGGACTGGATCGACACGTTCCTCGGTTCAATCTTGAGCACCATGCTTGGACCTCTTCGGTCGCCAATGAACATGGCCTCACTGTGAACCTCGATCTCGTCCGGGTCTTGGCCACTGGCCAGAATTTTGGCCGCCGGCCGGAATTCGCAATCCGTGAGCCCTAGAACTCGGCATTCAGCGGGCCGTCGAACGCCCTGGCTCCCTCACTGAGCGACTTACGCAACGTGTCTGGAGAGGCACTAGCAGTTCGCAAGGCCTTGGGCGTCAAGTCCGTGCGTTGCGACAGGTACGTCTGTAGGACTTCGGCGAACGCAGATGAGTTCATCCTTGAGTAAGGGCCGATCAGCAGGTCCTTCGGGGGCAGCACCTCGGCGCCCAATGCCAAGTCACGGATGTACATGAGCAGCAAACCAATGGTTATGGCGCCGCGTGTCGTCATCGGTGGCAAAAAGTCCATCGGCTCCGAGAAGGACGCGGAACCACTGGCAGCGGCAACCACCGCTTCTGGCTGCGGTTCCATAGGCTTTGCCGAGGTCGGGGCTTGATCAGCGGCGCCCGCGACAACATCGAACGGAACAAGGGCCAAGGTCGCGGGCGTGCTTGCGGGATCGTCATCGACTGCTGGGGCCGGAGGTGCAATCAGTTCTCCAGTCGCTGGCTGCAAAGGCGAGCCGGCAGCAGCGGCGACTAAGGTGTTGGCGGTACTGCCGACGCCGTCGGTACCCACCCCTGACACGGTCTCACGACCATCGTCACTGATAGCTTCGGGCTCCCTGCGAGGGAACAGTTCGAGAAGCTCTTCTGGCGGCTCCACGCCAGGCAGTCGCCCGCCAGACCGCAACCACTCGACGTACAGCGATAGCCAGTACTCCGTTCTCGGCGTCGGCGCTTGTCCCGCAACTACGGGCACGAAACCCTCGCCCTTCTTACCGGTCTCCGTTGCAAGCGCGAACTGGGCCTTCGCGAGCTTTGTCAGCGTGTTCAACTTTGTCTGGAACGCCCTGACGCGGGGATCGTCCTTTCCCTGGAGAGTCTCAACGCTGTTTTTGCTCGTAGAGATGTTCAAGGTCAACTGACATAGCTGCTTCAAGGTGGCTGACGGACGCGCCCGCCACTCCTGCCAATTGGGCCTATGGGTCTGTTGAGCGGAACCTCGTGCTGGCGATCTGCCTGGTCGGTTTGGTGCCTTCTTGGCAGCGGCGGTCTTCGGCGTCGGCGGCTTGCGGCCAATCGGCATGTGGCACCTAGCAGGTTTGGGTTGCCGCCAATGTATGCCAAGCGATTGCCCGTAGCCGTCGTGAAAGGAAGCGCGGATGGTGCCTACAGGGTGGCCGGCTCCACCAGCCGATGTATAGCCCAAGCCATTGATCGGAGAAGACTGAACCTGCCAGCCAACCCGACCTGCTGGCCACCTCGGATCGTCGTTCGCCAGATCAGCGCCAGCATGCCAAACCTGCACGACAACCAGGTTGGTCTCGGAAACCGAACTTGCGCCGCGCTCGGCGTCCAGTGGCGTCTAGGTGCCGAGCGCCGCAGCGTCTAGAACAGTCTGCCACTTGAAGAGTGGTAGAGATATGGGTTGAGCGCAGGAGCGACTGCCAGAAACAGAAAAACCCTAAGCGAATCAATCGCTTAGGGTTTCATGTTTGGCGGAGTGGACGGGACTCGAACCCGCGACCCCCGGCGTGACAGGCCGGTATTCTAACCAACTGAACTACCACTCCATTTCCGCAATGCAGCTGCACTGCAGAACAGCTAGCAGTATAGCACCAGAAATTTGGAGCTGGCAAGCAGGCCGCGGGACTTTCAGGCGGTGCGGCGGCGCTTGCGCGGGGCGGTCTGCAGCCACCGGCCTTGATGCCGGACAAGACATGCCGCAGCGCATGGCGCACACTGGATTCGGAGCCTGCCAACCGGCCGGCCGCCCATGACCAGGAGCCCACCATGTACCAGCACATTCTTGTTCCCACCGATGGCTCGGACATCACCGCCAAGGCGGTCGACACCGCGGTCGCCCTGGCCAAGCTGTCGGGTGCCACGCTGACCACGCTGTGCGTGAAGGAACCCTTCCCCTACAGCGCCATCTCCGAGATGCAGCCGGTGCCGCCGCAGGAGTTCTACGACGCGCAGGAACGCATCGCCGCCGACCGCGTGAAGGCGGTGATGGGCGCTGCCGCCGCCGCTGGCGTGGCCTGCAAGGGCTCCACCGTGGAAGCGCTGCACCCCTGGGAGGCCATCCTCGACCTCGCCAAGGCCCAGGGCTGCGACCTGATCGTGATGGCCTCGCACGGCCGGCGCGGCATGGCCGCGCTGCTGATCGGCAGCGAGACCAGCCGCGTGCTGACCCACAGCCCGCTGCCGGTGCTGGTGGTCAAGTGAGGTGAGGCGTCGGCGCGCCCTCAGACGCCCTGGGCCTTGAACCAGGCCAGGCAGCGCTTCCAGCCATCGTCGGCCGCGTCCTTGCGGTAGCTGGGGCGGTAGTCGGCATGGAAAGCGTGCGGCGCTTCGGGGTAGACCACGAACTCCGACTTCTTCGCCGCCGCTGAGCCGGCGGCCAGCGCCACCTTCATCTTCTCCACCGTGTCCAGCGGGATGCCGGTGTCCTGGCCACCGTAGAGCCCCAGCACCGGGCCGTTGAGCTTGCCGGCCAGGTCGACCGGGTGTGCAGGCGTCAGCGCCGACGGTGCGCCCACCAGGCGGCCATACCAGGCCACACCGGCCTTCACCGCCGGGTTGTGGGCGCTGTACAGCCAGGTGATGCGGCCACCCCAGCAGAAGCCGGTCACCGCCGTGCGGCCGGTGTCGGCGCCCTGCCCCTTGGCCCAGGCCAGGCAGGCGTCCAGGTCGGCCATCACCTGGGCATCGGGCACCTTGGAGATGACCTCGGCGATCAGCTTGGCGATCTCGCCATAGCTGCCGGCATCGCCCTGGCGCACGAACATCTCGGGCGCGATGGCGAAGTAGCCCGCCTTGGCAAAGCGCCGCGCCACATCGGCGATGTGCTCGTGCACGCCGAAGATCTCGCTGACCACCAGCACCACCGGCGCATTGGCCACGCCGGCCGGCGCCGCGCGGTAGGCCGGCAGCTTGAAATCGCCGACCGGGATCGTGACCTCGCCGGCCACCAGGCCGCTGGTGTCGGTCTTGACCACGGTCTGCGCCGTCACCGGCAGCACCGCTGCCGCAAAGCCCGACCCCACCGAGGTGCGCACAAAATCGCGCCGGCTGAAGTCGCGGCTGGGGGTCAGGCTGTCGAGGTCTTCACGCAACATGGATGGATCTCCTGGGGGTTGATGGGCCGCAGTCGGCGCCCCGCATTCTGGCCGTGGCGCCCGCCGTGTGCCGGGCGCCGCCACATTCCCCGTTAGCATGCCGGCCATCATGTCCCAGCGCCCCCACAGCGGCACACCCCCTGCCTCGGCCCCCCTGGCGGCCATCGACATCGGTTCCAACAGCTTCCGGCTGGAACTGGCGCACCTGCAGCAAGGCCGCTACCGCCGCATTGCCTACCTGAAGGAGACGGTGCGCCTGGGTGGCGGGCTGGACGCCAACGGCTACCTGACCGAGGCCGCCGCCCAGCGCGGGCTGGACTGCCTGCGCCAGTTTGCCGCTCGGCTGCAGGGTTATGAATCCAGCCAGGTGCGCGCCGTGGCCACGCAGACGCTGCGCGAGGCGCGCAACCGCGACGCCTTCCTGGTGCGCGCCGAGGCGGCGCTGGGCCACCCGGTGGAGGTGGTCTCGGGGCGTGAGGAAGCACGGCTGATCTACGCCGGCGTGTCCTTTCTGCAGCCCGGCGCCGCCGAGCGGCTGGTGATCGACATCGGCGGGCGCAGCACCGAGATGATCCTGGGCCAGGGCCGCCATGCGCGGGTGGTGGAATCGTTCAAGGTCGGCAGCGTCAGCCTGTCGATGCGCTGGTTTCCCGACGGCGTGTTCACCGAGCAGCGCTTCCGCGACGCCCAGGTGGCCGCCGGGGCCGAGCTGGAGGAGGCACTCACGCTGTTCGCCCCGCACCTGTGGCAGGAGGCGCTGGGCTCATCGGGCACCGCTGGTGCGGTCTCGCAGATCCTGCAGGCCGCCGGCATCAGCGACGGCACCATCACGCCCGAGGGCCTGCGCTGGTGCATCGGCCAGTGCCTGGCCGCCGGCCATGCCGACGCGCTGGCCCTGCCCTCGCTGCGCGAGGACCGCAAGGCCATCATCGGCGGTGGCCTGGCCCTGCTGTACACCCTGGCCACCCACTTCGGCATCACCGCGCTCAAGCCGGCCAAGGGCGCGCTGCGCCAGGGCGTGGTGATCGACCTGCACGAGCGCCATGCGGCGCGCCGCCAGGCCCATGGTGGCGATGTGCGGGACCAGTCGGTGGCCACGCTGCAGGCCCGCTTCGGCGTCGACACCGAGCAGGCGGGCCGGGTGCGCAGCGTGGCGCTGGCCCTGCTGCGCAGCGCCCTGCCCGGCCTGGGCGGCGCCAACGACGCCGACGAAGGCGAAGCCCTGCGTGAGCTGGGCTGGGCCTGTGATCTGCACGAGATCGGCCTGATGGTGTCGCACCACGACCACCACCGCCACAGCGCCTACCTGCTGGGCCATGTGGACGCACCCGGCTTCTCGCAGAGCCAGCAGCGCCGCATGGCCGATCTGGTGCTGGGCCAGCGTGGTGGCCTGCGCAAGATCGAGGCCCAGCTCTGCAGCGAACGCTTTGCCTGGCAGGTGCTGGCGCTGCGCCTGGCCGCGATCAAGTGCCATGCGCGGGGCCTGGTCGACCACAAGGCGCTGCGGCTCAAGCGCGACGGCAAGCTGGCGCGGCTGGCCTTTCGCAGCGCCTGGGCCGAGCGCCACCCGCGCACCCTGCACCTGCTGCGCGAAGAAGCCGATGCCTGGGCCCGGCAGGAGCAGCCGCGGCTGGTGCTGGACCCGGCCTGACTACAGCTTGTCGGGCGTGCGCACCGACACCAGCACCACCTCGGCCACCCCCTCGCGCTGGCGGTGGCGCAGCCACCACACCGCGCCCTTGCGCACCGCCCAGGGTGGGCCGTCCAGCGTGGCCGGGCCGCCCATCAGATAGGCCGCCAGGTGGCCCAGCGTGGGCTGGTGGCCCACCAGCAGCACCGGCTCGCGGCTGTCGGGCCAGCGTGCGGCGGACAGCGCCTGCGCCGTGCTGGCGCCAGGCGCCAGCGACTCCACGGTGCGCAGCTTGCGGCCCAGGGCTTCGGCCGTCTGCTGGCAGCGCAGCGCCGGGCTCACCAGCACCCGGGTGGTCTCGGGCAGGAAGCGGTTCAGCCACTCGGCCATGCGCTGGGCCTGCTTGTCGCCACGCGCGGTGAGCGGGCGGGCCAGGTCGGCCGCGGCGTCGAAGGGGGCGTCTTCGGGCAGGTCACGCGCCTCGGCATGGCGCCACAGGATCAGGTCCATCACCGGGGCTTTCAAGCGGAGGCGGTCATGTAGCGCGCCGCCAGCGCCGCCTGGGCGCTGGGGCCCTGGGTGGCCGGGCGCTGGTAGCTGCCGTCGGCCGCCTGCAGCCAGGCATCGCAGCCGTCATGCAGATAGGGCACCAGGCACTCGTCGATCACCCGCTGGCGCAGCGCCGCATCGCGCACCGGCCAGGCCACCTCGATGCGGCGGAACATGTTGCGCCCCATCCAGTCGGCCGACGACAGGTACAGCACCTCGTCGTCGTCGGTCTCGCCCCAGCGGAAGTACAGCACCCGGGTGTGCTCCAGGAAGCGGCCCACCACCGAGCGCACGCGGATGCGCTCGGTCACGCCCGGGATGCCCGGTGGCAGCATGCAGGCACCGCGGATGACCAGGTCGACCTCGGCGCCGGCCTGGGCGGCGCCCACCAGGGCCGCAATCATGGCCGGCTCGGTCAGCGCATTGAACTTGGCGGCGATGCGGGCCGGCTTGCCGGCGCGCGCGGCCTCGGCCACCTGGTCGATGTGGGCCACCAGCCGGCGGTGCAGCGCAAACGGCGCGGTCAGCAGGTGGCGCGGACTGCGCACCTTGGTCAGGCTGGCGAGCTGGTGGAACACCGCATCGGCATCGGCGGTGAGGTGGGCATCGGCGGTCAGCATGCCCAGGTCGGTGTACAGGCGTGCGGTGTTGGGGTTGTAGTTGCCGGTGGACAGGTGGGCATAGCGGCGCAGCACCTGCTGGCCGCGCGACGTGCTTTCGCGGCGTGTCACCAGCAGCAGCTTGGCATGGGTCTTGAAGCCCACGATGCCGTAGACCACCTGGGCGCCCACCGCCTCCAGCCGCTCGGCCCAGTTGATGTTGGCCTCCTCGTCGAAGCGGGCCTTGAGCTCCACCACCACGCACACGTCCTTGCCGCGCCGCGCCGCCTCGATCAGCAGTTCCATCAGCACCGAGCGGCTGCCGGTGCGGTAGATGGTCTGCTTGATGGCCAGCACCGCCGGGTCGTGCACCGCCTGGCGCAGGAACTCCACCACCACGTCGAAGCTCTGGAACGGGTGGTGCAGCAGCATGTCACCACGCTGCAGGCGTTTGAACACGTCGCTGCCATGCGGCAGGTCGGCCTCGGGCCAGCTGGGCGCCAGCGGCGGGAAGCGCAGCGCAGGCGCATCGGCCTGGTCGATCAGCTGGTTCAGCCGCACCAGGTTCACCGGGCCGTTGACCAGGTACAGCGCCGCCGGCGGCAGGTCGAACTGCTGCAGCAGGAACTGCCACAGCGGCTCGGGGCAGCTGGCCACCACCTCCAGCCGGATGGCCTCGCCGAAGTGGCGCGTGGTCAGGCCACGGCGCAGCGCCTGGCGCAGGTTGGCCACGTCGTCCTCGTCCACCTCCAGGTCGCTGTCGCGGGTGACGCGGAACTGCGAGAAGCTCTCCACCGGCCGGCCGCCGAACAGGTCCTGCAGATGGGCACGCACCACGCTGGTCAGCAGCACGAAGCCCTGGGTGCCGGGCGCACACACCTCGGCCGGCAGCCTGATCACGCGCGGCAGGGCGCGTGGCACCTTGACGATGGCGATCGAGTTCTCGCGGCCGAAGGCATCCTGCCCGCCCAGCTTGACGATGAAGTTCAGGCTCTTGTTGGCCACCATCGGAAAGGGGTGGGCCGGGTCCAGCCCCACCGGCAGCAGCAGCGGCTGCACCTCACGCTGGAAGAAGCGCTCCACCCAGGCCCGCTGCACCGGTGTGCGCTCGGCGTGGTTGATGATGACGATGCCCTGCTGCTGCAGCGCGGGCATCACCTCGTCGTTGAACACCGCGTACTTGCGGTCGATCAGCGCATGCGCTTCCTGGGCCACGGCGCGCAGGTCGTCGCGCTGCGGGTCGGCCTCGGCCTTCATCGCCTGGCGCATGGCGCCGATGGCGTCGGCGAAGCGCACCTCGAAGAACTCGTCCATGTTGGACGAGACGATGGTGATGTAGCGCAGCCGCTCCAGCAGCGGCACGTCGGCCCGGCAGGCCTGGGCCAGCACGCGGTGGTTGAACGCCAGAATGGCCCGCTCGCGGTTGAGCAGGCTTGGCAGAGCACCCGCAGGGGCTGTCACAGAAGTCATGCACCCAGTTTATGAAGGCATGACGACAAAGCTGTGACAGTGGGGCGGCCTTATCTGCGGCCGCGGCGCGGCGGTTCGGGCGGCGGGTGGCCGCCGGGCGGTGCCGAGAACAGCTTGGCGGCGCGGCCCTTCAGTTCCAGCAGCTCGCTGGGCGTGATGCTGTACTTGCGGCCGACCACGTCCACCTCGATGCGGAACTCCACCTCCTTGCTGCCATTGCTCAGCGTGCCGCAGGTGAAGTCGTAATCCTCGCTCTCGGCCGGGAAGCCATCGGCCTCCAGGTCGAAATCGATGTACTTGACATCGCGGATCTCGCCGCTGGCGAGGTCGAGCACGCCGGTGGATTCGATCACCTCGTCGCTCAGTTCATCGTGGATGGTGATCGGCAGTTTCAGGTCCATCGGGGGTCACTCTGGCCGCCAATGCGGCCTGCTGGGCAGGGCCGCGGATGATGCCACACAGGCCTGGAGCCTAGGCCGAGGTGCGAATGAACACACCGGTGGCCTGCAGCAGTGCGGCCGTTAACAGCCGTGCATGCAGCACCTGCATGCGGCCCTGCGGACGGCAGCGCACCACCTCGGCCACGCCGTCGATGGCGCTGTCGACCAGGCGCAGGCGCTGGCCCGCGGGCAGGGCCTGCGGCACATACAGGCTCAGGCCGGTGAGCGAGAGGTCGCGCCAGCGCACCGCCAGCGCGGGCGATGGCCAGCCCACGTGGATCAGGGCCACATGGCTCTGGTCGCGCCGCACCGCGCCGCGCCGGCCCAGCAGCTCGTGGGCACCGCTGTCGTGCCCGGGCAGGGCCGCCAGCGGGCTGTGGCAGGCGGGGCAGCGTGCGTCGGGCCGGCCGGTCAGCACCACCGGGTGCTGGCACAGCGCGCAGCGGCGCTGCGGCTGCAACGCCGCCTGGGCCGCGCCGGCCAGCGGCCAGGCAGCGCCGGTATCGGGCTCATGCATGGCGAGCGGTGGCGGGCGGCGCCATCAGTGCAGCGCCAGCGGCGAGGGCGCCGTCTGCGACCAGGGCTGCAGCGGCGGCTGCGCCATCGCCGGTGCCGGCACGGGCAGCGGCGGCGCACCGGCATCGGCGCGGCGCAGGTCGACCAGGGCGGTGGCGGCGGCCATCTCGGGTGTGAGCGGGCGCGCCAGCAGGTAGCCCTGGCCGAACTCGCAGCCCAGGTTGCGCAGCTGGGCCAGTTGCTCGGGGGTTTCGATGCCCTCGGCGATGACCGATTTGCCCAGCGCCTGGCCCAGGGTGATGACGGCGCGCACCACCTCGGTGTCCTTGCTGTCGGCCGCACCGGCCTGCAGGCGCTGCACGAAGCTGCGGTCGATCTTCAGGCTGGTGATCGGCAGCGTGGACAAGTAGGCCAGCGACGAATAGCCGGTGCCGAAGTCGTCCACGCTCAGGCCCACACCCAGCTCACGCAGCTGGGCCATCACCGCCAGGGCGCTGTCGAGCCGGTGCATCAGCGTGCTCTCGGTGATCTCCAGCGTCAGCTGGCGCGGCTCCAGCCCGTTGGCCAGCAGCGCAGCGGCCACCTGCTGCACGAAGCTGTCGCGGCACATGTCGGTGCCCGAGACGTTGACATGCACCCGCGGCTTGCAGGATTCCATGCCCATCTGCTGGAAGGCCTTCATCTGCGCACAGGAGGTGCTCAGCACCCAGGCGGTGAGCGCGCTGATCTGCGCCGATTCCTCGGCGATGGGGATGAAGGTGGACGGTGGCACCGGGCCCAGCTCGGGGTGGTTCCAGCGCACCAGGGCCTCGAAGCTGTCGATGCGGCCGGTGGACAGCTTGTAGATCGGCTGGAAGGCCAGGCTCAGCTGCTGGTTGGCGATGGCCCGGCGCAGGTCGCGCTCCAGGTTCACCTGGGCCGCCAGCTGAGCGCGCAGGCTGGCGTCGAACAGCGCGATGCGCGCCCGCCCCGCCGCCTTGGCGCGGTACATGGCGATGTCGGCGTCACGCAGCACGTCGCCCGGCGTGGTGTAGCCGATGCTGCTGAAGGTGATGCCGATGCTGGCGCTGCTGGTGACCTCGGTGCCGTCCAACTGGTAGGGCTGGGCCAGCGACTTCTGCAGCCGCTCGGCCATGGGCATCACGTCTTCGTCACGGGCCAACTGCTCCACCAGGATGGCGAACTCGTCGCCGCCCAGCCGGCCCACGGTGTCGATGGGCCGCACATGCTCACGGATGCGCTGCGCCACCATGGTCAGGAAACGGTCGCCCGCCGTGTGGCCCAGGGTGTCGTTGATCAGCTTGAAGCGGTCGAAGTCCAGGTACATCACCGCAAAGCGCTGGCGCTGGTCCACCCTGCAGCGCTCGATGGCCAGGGCCAGGCAGGTGCCGAAACGGATGCGGTTGGCCAGCGAGGTGAGGCTGTCGTGGTAGGCGATGTGCTGCAGCTGGGTCTCGGCCTCGCGGCGGGCGGTGATGTCCTGCAGCTGCAGGATCAGGCGCGGCGCGCTGGCATGGCGGTCGCTGAAGTAACCGCTGTGCATGGCCACATGCACCACGCTGTTGTCGACGCGCTGGCAGCGCAGCTCCATCATCGTGTCCTGGCCGTCGCCCTGCTGCAGGTTGCGCCAGATGCGGGTCAGCAGGTCCACGTCGTCGGCATGCACATGGGCCTTGAAGTTGCTGCCCGTCAGCTGTGCCTCGGCGCAGCCCAGCAGCTTGCCCATGGCCGCATTGGCCTGAAGCACCCGGCCCTCGGCGTCCACCAGGGCCATGCCGATGGCCGCATGCGAAAACGCGCTGTGGAAGCGCTGTTCGCTCTCGCGCAGTTCGCGCAGGTGGCGCGCCGACTGCTGCGCCTCGCGCTCGGCGGCCTCGATGCGCACCGACTGCGCCTGGTCGTCCGATTCACGCTGGCGGAAGTGGTAGTGCAGCATCACCAGCAGCAGCACGATGATGGGCACGGCGCCGGCCATCACGCCCACGCCGCTGGTCTTGAAGGCCAGGTAAAGCAGACCGGCGATGAAGGCGCTGGCGGCATAGGTGGTGCCTACCCAGCCGAAGCTGGACAGGAGGGGCCCCGGGCGCAGCGGCTCCTTGCGCTTGAAGTGCATCACGGCGGTGATCAGCAAGGTGTTCAACACGAAATGGCCGATGGCGGCGGCCATGGCCAGCAGCAGCACGATGGCCTCGCCGAAGGCGCTACCGTCGTGCAGCCTGGCGATCAGGCTGTGCAGCAGCGCGCCCACGGCCGTCATCGAGATCGCCGCGGCCGCGGGGCTGACCAGCCGACTGGTCCAGCGCTTGGAGGAGCGCGCCGAGCCGATGAAGGCCTCTCCCGCCGCGGCCACCGCGGCGGCAGCCGGGCCCTGCATCAGCAGCAGCAGCAGGATGAACACCTCGCCGGCGGCGAATGAATTCTTGGAGCCCGGGATGCGCACCGGGAACAGGCCGGCCAGCATGGCCACCGCACAGCCGAACAGCACCTGCAGCAGCAGGCCCAGCGGCAAGCCCGCCAGCTGGCCCACGGCACGCAGCAGCAGCGCGGCACCCACCACCACCAGCGCCCACCAGTACACGGTGGCGCCGGCGTTGTAGTCGGGCATCAGCGACGCGTGCAGCCGTTGCAGGCTGTTGGCCGGGCGGTTGGCGACCGAGGGCGTCTGGGGTTTGGTCGGCATCGGGAAGACCCGGCGGGGTGCGGACCGGCTGGACCGAGGACCACCGCCATGCAAGGGGTTGTTGCCATGTTGTCGGCCCGCACCGCAGCGACTTGAGCGCAAACGGCGGCACCAGGCCGCCGCGCTGCGTCTGGCTGGGCGCGCGGTTCAGCGCTCGCCAGTGGGCGCCACCGGCACCACGGCCTTGGTGTTGCCGCTGGTGCTCTCGCTGAGCACCACGCCTTCACTCAGCACCACGCCCTCGCTGAGCACGATGCCCTCGCTGAGCACCACGCCTTCGCTCAGCACCACGCCTTCGCTCAGCACGATGCCTTCGCTCAGCACCACGCCCTCGCTCAGCACGATGCCGCTGGACAGGGCCTGGCCGCTGCCGCTGATCAGCCACTGCGACAGTGTGGCCGTGGGCAGGAACACCCCGGTCTTGCCCAGCAGCGAACTGCTGCCCACCAGGGCCGTGCCCATGCGCACGCCGGCTGTCAGCAGCGAGCCCGCCGATGCCGGCGCCTCGTTGAACGACTGCGCCACGGTGTTGGCGGTGACGGTGGCGCTGGCAGGCCAGTAGTTGAGGCCCATCAGACGTGCCTGATTGCCCACCCAGTTCAGGCGCGGGTTGTAGATCGGTTGGAACTTCTTGAACAGGTCGTCGCCGGTGGCGATGTGGCGACCGCCGACAAACACGGTGCGCGACCAGTTGAAGCTGGTGCCGCCGATGCTGGACGTGGGCGTGGGCAGAGACGTGGCATTGAGCGTCTGGCCAGCGCTGAAGGTGCCGGCTGCCACACGGCTGGCAATGTCGGTGCGCATGGCCTTGGCCAAACGCACGGCGCCGTCGATGTTGAGCATGCCCGCGCCCTGCTCGGCCAGATTGGCGTTGGGCAGCGGCTGGGCGCTGTACTGCAGGATGGCCTTGACCAGGGGCGGCGTCAGGCCGGGGTTGGCCTGCAGCATCAGCGCCACCGCGCCGCTGACCACCGGCGCCGACACCGAGGTGCCGCTCAGCTGCATCAGCGTCTGGTTCAGCACCTGGCCAGTGAGGCCGGACAGCAGCGTGGTGTTCTGCGCTGCCAGCAGGTTCCACTGGCCCAGTGTGGACGTGGATCCGGCACTGACCAGCGCATTGCCCGGAGCCACCAGGTCGGGCTTGAGCAGGTTATCGACCACACGCTGGCCATTGCTCAGCACCTGGCCACCACGGGTGGGGCCACGCGAGCTGAAGAAGTTCACCACGTCGTCACCGCGCGCGGTGGTGGCCTTCATGTGAGACGAGCCCACAGTGATCACCGACGGGTCGTTGCCCGGTGAGCCGATGGTGCCGTAGGTGACCTTGCCGGTGGCCATGCCGTAATTGCCGGCCGCCGTGACCACCACCAGGCCCGAGGCCACCACCGAGCGTGCGGCCTGGGCCAGCGGGTCGTCCACCCAGGAACTGGTGGACCCGGCCGACAGACTCAGGTTGACGATTCGGATGTTGTGCGTCTTGGCGTTGTAGAGCACCCAGTCCAGGCCGGCGATGACGTCGGCCATGCTGCCGGTGCCGTCATTGCGCAGCACCTTGACGTCGATGATCGACGCGCCGGGGGCGATGCCGGTGGTGTCCATCGTGCGGTAGCTGCCTCTGCCGGCGGCAATGGCCGCCACGTGCGTGCCATGGCCATAGGCATCCGGAAAGGTGGACAGGTTGTTGGTGACCGAGCTCTCATAGCTGTCGCGCGCCGTGCTGCCGGGGGCCAGCGAATTGGCGTAGTCCATGTTGGCGCCCTGGTCCACCATGCTGACCTGGCGCACCACCCGGCTGCCCGCGGCCACGCTGGATTCCAAGTGCTTGTGCGAGCGCATCACGCCCGAGTCCAGCACCGCGATGCCGATGCCCTTGCCGTCCAGGCCGCTGTAGTCGGTGGCGTTGCTGTAGGGGCGCACACCGGCCGTGGTGGCGCCGGTGGTGGTCTCCAGATTGCTGAAGGTGTGGCGCGTGGTGCGGTTGGGTGAGATCGAGACCACGTCGCTGCGCGCGTCCAGCTCGGCCACCGACTTGGCGGCCAACGTGATCGACAGCGCCTGCACCGACGAGAAGCTGGCCTTGACCGTGCCGCCCAGGCGCAGCACATGGGCGCGCAGGTCGGTCATCTGGCGGTCGGCCGCGTTGCTGACGACGATGGCATCCACGGAGCGACGGCCACCGACGTCGCGCACCCAGCGCTCGTTGGGCATCAAAGGCGAGTTGATCGCCACCTCCAGATCGCGCGCCACTTTGCGTGGCGCACTTGCGCTGCCAGCGTGCGCGCCCAGGCCGGTGACCAGCACCACCGTGGCCAGCAGCATGAGCCACACCGGGCGCAGCAACCTGCGCTCGATGAGCACGATGAACGGCGTGATCAATCCCATCATGGAGTCCTTTGGCGGTTTGGCCGAAGGAGCGCACGCCCCCTCGATCGAGTGGGGCGGATGATGGAGAGAAAGCGCCTGCGCGGGGGGAACTGAAAAAACCGAACGTGTTTTTCTGCGCGTGAAAACATCACGCTGCAAGACCTGTTCAGCGGCCCTCGGACGGGCTGGATCGAACTTGAGGCCGGCCGGCGTGACGCAGGTCACGCGTGGCACAGCCGGTTACAGGTGCCGGATCAGCCGGCGCGCAGCATGCGGCGCCAGCGCCGGCCTACCAGGCGCGCAGCTTACTGCGCAGCCGCGCGATGCTCTGGCTGTGCAGCTGGCAGACCCGGCTCTCGGTCACCTTCAGCACCGCCGCGATCTCCTTGAGATTCATGTCGTGCTCGTAGTACATGCTCATCACGTACTGCTCACGCTCGGGCAGGTTCTTGATGGCCTCCACCAGGGCCTCGCGCATGCGGCGGTCCTGCAGCATGGCCAGCGGGTTGGCCTCGTCGTCGGCCACGTGGCGGTCCAGGTAGTCGTCGTCGCCTTCGTCGCCGGTCATGTCCTCCAGGTGCACCAGCTGGGTGCCGCGCACCTTGCCCAGCAGTTCCTGGTACTCGACCAGCCCCAGGCCCATCTCGGCGGCGATCTCGCTCTCGTGCGGCGCCCGGCCCAGCTTCTGCTCGAGCTTGTGCACCGCCGATTCGATGCTGCGCTGCTGGCGCCGGTCGCCGCGGCTCATCCAGTCGTTGCCGCGCAGCTCGTCCAGCATGGCACCGCGGATGCGCTGGGTGGCGAAGGTCTCGAACTGCACGCCGTGGGCCGAATCGAAGCGTGTCAGCGCATCCGACAGGCCGATCATGCCGACCTGGATCAGGTCGTCCAGCTCCACGTTGGCCGGCAGCTTGGCGATCATCTGGTGGGCCAGGCGGCGCACCAACGGGCTGTATTGCTTGAGCAGCGCGTTGGCATCGAGGCGGCCCTTGGCGGTGTACATGGTCATCATGCTCCGGTCATTTCAATTCAAGTGGCCGGCGGGCGCGGGCCGGCGTGCGGACGCGCGCACAGGTGAAGGAATCGGCAGCGCGGCCAGCGGGTTGGCCGCTGGGCCTCGGACGGTCGGGGACAGCAGATCGGCCACCAGGCCACGCAGGTCGGCGCTCAACGGCGCCTGCGCGGGCAGCAGCGGGTCGACCACCGCCACCTGGCGCAGCGCCGCGCCCAGGAAGTGGTCGGCACAGTCGGCCAGGCGCTCGCCCATGCGGCGGGCGCGGCGGTGGCTGACATCGCCGGCCACCACCAGGTCGTAGGCCAGCGCACCCAGGCGCTGAGACAGCAGCTTCATCGAGGTGTAGGCATGGGTCAGGCTGTCGGCCCGGCTGCCGGCCAGCAGCAGCGGGCGCGGCGCCTGGCCGGCGAACATGCGGCGCAGGTCCAGCGCGCCGGCATGCAGCAGCACCACGTCGGCCATCACCGCCGGTGCGGCGGCCGCCGCGCGCAGCGCCTCGATGAAGGCGCCCAGCGTGGCCCGGCTGTCGAGGAAGTGCATCGCCAGCCCACCGGCGGCGAGGTAGCTGACCCGGGGCGACAGCCGCTCCACGCAGGCCGCCAGGTCCACCGTGGCCAGCTGGTGCGCGGGCGAGGCCGAGTCGGCCGCGTCCACCACCAGGGTGTGCAGGCCATGCTCGGCCAGCGCGCTGCACAGGCGTTCCATCACGGCGCCGGCACCGGGCACCTGCGGGTTGTGCACCAGGGGCACGAAGCGCAGCGCCTGGCCGGCAAACAGCTGTCGCAGGCCATGGGCCTGGTCACGCGGGGTGTTGGGACGGCGGGTGGACATGGGCGGGGTCGGCTCGGCTCGGTTCGGTTCGGGGATGGCGACAGCGGGGTGGATCAGGCGGGCAGCGGGGCGCCCTGCCCGGCTGCCGTGGCGGCGGGGTAGCCGGCGCCATGGATGGCTGCAAACACCAGGTTGACCTCGGCCGCGTCCAGCTTCCAGGCGGCGTTGCCACCACCGCGCAGGGCCCGCTGCACCAGGGCCTGGGCCGACAAACGGTGCCAGTCCTCGGGCACACGCTGGCCGTTGGCCACGCCCACCACGCGGGCACGGTGGCGGATCAGCGCGTCCAGCGCCGGGCCCAGCTTCACCGCCTCGTCAAGCTTGCTGACGATGACGCCCAGGCACTGCTGCACGCCGTAGGCCACCATCACGTCTTCCACCGTCTCGCCCTGGGCGGCGGCGTTGATCACCAGCAGCTTGCTGATGGCGGGGTGCTGCAGCATCTCCAGCAGCTCGCGGGTGCGGGCGTCCCGCTGGGCCATGCCGGCGGTGTCGATCAGCACCAGCTTCTTGCCCGACAGCAGCTCCAGCAGGTCTTCCAGCGAGGCGCGGTCGTGGGCGGTGTGCACCGGCACACCCAGGATGCGGCCGTAGGCGCGCAGCTGTTCGTGGGCGGCCACGCGGTAGGCGTCCAGCGTGATCAGGCCCAGGTTGGCCGCGCCGTGCCGGGCGGCGAAGGCTGCGGCCAGCTTGGCGGTGCTGGTGGTCTTGCCCACGCCGGTGGGGCCGATCAGGGCCAGCACGCCGTCGTGGTCTTCCAGCGGGGCGTCGGCCTCGTCGGTGTGCACATTGCGTTCCAGCACGCCGGTGGCCCAGGCCAGCGGGTCGCTGGCGCCGGCCGGCAGGCCCTGCACCAGCTTGCGCACCAGGGCCGGCGACAGGCCGGCGTCGAACAGCGATTGCGACAGCGTGGCCTGGCGCGGGTCACGCTGCAGCCGCTCCATGAAGGCCAGCATGCCGAAGCGCTCGTCGATCAGCGCCCGCACCGATTGCAGCTCGTCGCGCAGGCCGCCCAGGGCGTCTTCGCTGGCACCGCGGGCCACGTCGGCCAGCGGGTTGGTGCCTTGCTGGGCGCCAGCGGCGCCCAGCAGATCGTGCCGGCCGGGGCCGGCCAGGCGGATTTCGTCGCGCAGCACCGGCGGCTCGCGGCGCGGGCCGGCGGCGGTGTGGATGCGCTCGCGCAGCGCGGCATGGCGTTCGGGCACGGCGGCCTCGGTGCGCCGCTCGCTGCGCGGCACCACGCGCAGCGGCGCGCTGGCGGCGGGCTCGGCCGGCGCCACCGGCGCGGCCGCGCTGGTGGCAGGCTGCTGGGGCGCCAGGCGCTGCTGCAGCGTGGCGGGCTGCTGGGCCAGTTCGGCCTGGCGGCGCTTGAGCATGCGTTCGCGCACATAGTCCTGGAAGGTCAGCGTGCTCATGCCCAGGGTCTCGACATCCCGCGCCACTGCGCCGTCCAGCCCCGGGTCGGGTGCACCGTCGCTGAACAGGCCGGGCTCGATGCGTTCGGCGCTGCGGGCATCCAGGCGCTCGCCACGGGCGGCGATGCGCTCGGACAGGCTCATCGCGCGCGGTGCGGCGCCGGCCGGTGCCGATGGTGCGGGCATGGGCACGGCCGCCTGCAGCACCGGCAGCGGCTGCTGGCGCGGTGCCGGCGCCTGGGCCGCGGCCTGGGCGATGCGGGCCATGCCCTCGGGGGCCAGGGCCAGCACTTCCACGCCGTCGGCCGAGGGCTTGGTGGACAGCACCACCGCGTCCTCGCCCAGCGCTTCGCGCACCTGCGCCAGGGCCTCGCGGGCCGTTCTTGCAGTGAATCGCTTCACGTTCATGCCGCGCTCCCGATGATGTTGCCGATGCGGATGGAATGGGTCTCAGGAATCTCGCTGTGGCCCAGCACCTTGAGCCGGGGTGCGGCGCGCTTGAGCAGGCGCGACATGGGCACGCGGATCACGTCGGGCACCAGCAGGCAGGCGGGCTGGCCCAGGTCTTCCTGCTTCTTGGCGGTGCTGGCGGCCTCGCGGCTGAGGGTGTCGGCCACGCCGGGGTCGAGTGCGGCGCCATGCGGGCTGGTCAGGGCCTGGGTGATCAGGCGCTCCAGGTCGGGCTCCAGCGCGATCACGTCCAGCTCCTTCACCGGGCCGTAGATCTGCTGCACGATCACCGGTGCCAGGTGCACGCGGATGCGGCGGGCCAGCTCGTTGGGCTCGCTGGCCTGGGCGGCGTTCTCGGCCACGCACTCCACGATGGAGCGCATGTCGCGGATGTGCACGCCTTCGTCCAGCAGCAGCTGCAAGACCTTCTGCAATGTGGCGATGCCGACCATTTTGGGAATCACGTCCTCGATGAGCTTGGGGGCCTGCTTGGTGACGTGCTCCACGAGCTGCTGGGTTTCCACCCGGCCCAGCAGGCGTGCTGCGTTCACTTGCATCAAGTGTGAAAGATGGGTCGCCACCACGGTCGCGCAATCAACCACCGTAAACCCATTCATCTGGGCCATTTCCCGCTGGCGCTCCTCGATCCAGGTGGCAGGCAGGCCGAAGGCGGGGTCGGTGGTGGTGGTGCCGGGCAGCTTGATGGTGGCGCCGCCGGGGTTGATGGCCAGCAGCATGCCGGGGAAGGCCTCGCCCTCGCCCACCACGGCGCCGCGCAGCAGCACCCGGTAGGCGCTGGGTTTCAGTTCCAGGTTGTCGCGGATGTGCACCGCCGGCGGCAGGAAGCCCACCTCGGCGGCGAACTTCTTGCGCACGCCCTTGATGCGGCTGAGCAGGTCGCCCTGGCGTGTCTTGTCCACCAGGGCGATCAGGCGGTAGCCCACCTCCAGGCCCAGGGTGTCCACCGGCTGCAGGTCGTCCCAGCTGGCCTCGGCATTGGCGGGCTGGGCGTCGGGGGGAGGTGCGGGCGGGGCCTCGGCGGCCAGTTTGTCGCGCCGCTGCAGGCTCCAGGCCAGGCCGCCCAGGGCGGCGGCGATCAGCAGGAACACCAGGTTGGGCATGCCGGGGATCAGCCCCAGCGTGCCGATGATGCCGGCGGTGATGCCCAGGGCCTTGCTGCTGCCGAACACCTGGGCGCCGATCTGGCTGCCGATGTTCTGCTCCTTGCCCACGCGCGAGACCACCATGGCCGCGGCCACCGAGATCAGCAGGCCCGGGATCTGCGCCACCAGGGCGTCGCCCACGGCCAGCAGCACATAGCGGTCGGCGGCGTCGCCAGCACTCAGGCCGTGGCTGATCACGCCGATCAGGAAGCCGCCGACGATGTTGATCACCAGGATCAGCATGCCGGCGATGGCGTCGCCGCGCACGAACTTGCTGGCACCGTCCATGGAGCCGAAGAAATCCGCCTCCTCGCCCACTTCCAGCCGGCGGCGCTTGGCCTCCTTCTCGTCGATCAGGCCGGCGTTCAGGTCGGCGTCGATGGCCATCTGCTTGCCGGGCATGGCGTCCAGGGTGAAGCGCGCGCCCACCTCGGCGATGCGCTCCGCACCCTTGGTGACGACGATGAAGTTGATCACCACCAGCACCGCGAACACGATCAGGCCGACCGCGAAGTTGCCACCCACCAGGAAGTGGCCGAAGCTCTCGATCACCTTGCCGGCCGCGCCCGCGCCGGTGTGGCCCTCCAGCAGCACCACCCGGGTGGAGGCCACGTTCAGGCTCAGCCGCAGCAGGGTGGTGACCAGCAGCACCGCCGGGAAGGCGGCGAAGTCCAGCGGCCGCACCATCTGCGAGGCCACCATCATCACCATCAGCGCCATCGCGATGTTGAAGGTGAACAGCAGGTCCAGCATCCAGGCCGGCAGCGGCAGCACCATCATCGCCAGCACCAGCACGATGAAGATGGGCGCGCCCAGGCTGCGCAGCAGCGGCAGGCTCAGGCCCAGCGTGTGCGCCGTCTTCTGCGCCGCCGGCGTGCCGGCCAGGCTGTCGAACAAGCCCTTGAACTGTGCAATCAGAGGATTCATGTCAGCCCCTCGCCCGGCGGGTACGCCGGTCGATCCCCCGAGGGACTGCGGGCCGGCTTGGGGCGGCCCGGCGCTCGGCCCGCCGCTTCGTTGGGGTGTCGAGGTTCTTCATGGGCTTCATGTGGGAGCGGCCTCGGCGGTGTGCGGATCAAGATCGGGCGGCACGGTGATGGGCGGCAGGTCGTGCGGCATGGCGCCGTGCCCGGCCATGGCGGCGCGCAGCTGGTAGACATAGGCCAGCACCTGGGCCACGGCGGCAAACAGCCGCGCGGGGATCTCGCGGTCGACCTCGCTGTGGGTGTAGAGCGCACGCGCCAGCGGCGCGGCCTGCAGCACCGGCACCTTGTGCTCGCGTGCCAGGTCGCGGATCTTCAGCGCCATCAGGTCGGCGCCCTTGGCCACCACCCGCGGCGCGGCCATGCGGGCCTCGTCGTACTTCAGCGCCACCGCATAGTGGGTGGGGTTCATCACCACCAGGTCGGCCTTGGGCACGGCGGCCAGCATGCGCTTCTTGGCCATCTCGCGCATGCGGGCCTTGATGCGGCCCTTCATCTCCATGTTGCCCTCGGCCTCCTTGTGCTCCTGCTTGGCCTCCTGGTGGCTCATCTTCAGGCGGTTGGCCAGCAGGCGGCGCTGCAGCGGCACGTCGATGCCGGCAAACAGCGCCAGCACCACCACCAGGCCGATCAGGCCGTCGAGCAGGGCGCCGCCGGTGTGGGCCAGGGCCGCGGGCAGCGGCATGGCCAGGGCATCGTGGAAGCGGCCCAGGTGCCAGTACAGCCAGAAGCCGCCCACCACGCCCAGGATCAGGGCCAGGGTGCAGGCCTTGGCCAGGTCGCCCAGGTGCTGGCCGGAGACCATGCGGCCCAGGCCGGCCAGGGGATTGAGCTTGCCGAAGTTGGGCGCCAGCGGCTTGAGCGTGAAGTTCCAGCCGCCCGAGGCCAGGGCCGCGCCCACGGCCAGGGTGATGCCCACCGCGCCGATGGGCAGCAGCACCACCATCCAGGCCCAGGTCAGCGCACCCAGGTGGCGTGTCATCGCGTCGGCCTGCGACAGCGCCTGCAGGTCGAAGCGCAGGCCCGAAGCCAGCAGCCGGCCGGCCCAGTCGCCCAGGCGCGGCAGCGCCAGCACCAGCAGGGCACCACCGCCGCCCACCGCCAGCAGATGGCCCAGGTCACGCGAGCGCGCCACCTGGCCCTCGCTGCGGGCCTTGCGGATCTTCTTTTCTGAAGCTGGGAGGTTGCGGTCCTGGGCGTCGGCCATGGCGGTGCGGGCACGAATGGGAGCACCGACGGGAGATCCGTCAGCGCCCAGCCATGGTGCCGGGGGGTCGCCGCGCGGGAGACCAGATAAGCATCGCCAAACAGGGCGTTATCGGCGCCTCGCGCCAAAGCTGAAGCCTCAAGCTGGCAGGCAACGTGAATGAACCGGAACTTCGTCTGGCTGATCGGTTTTTGGCTCAAGTTGCCCCCCGGGGGGCCCGATAAGCCGACGAGGAACGCGCCGAAGGTGCTGCCCCTGCCCTGCCCAGGGCGGGCCGCCACTCCGGTGAAACGCTTCAAAGATTGCTGCAAACACCTGCGCCGAAGGATCTGAGACCATGGCCTCGAACATCACCAACCTGACCCCTGCCGAAATCGCCGCGATGACCACGGCCCAGATTGCCGCGCTCACTGCCGCCGATTGGGAGGCGTTCAGCGTGGACCAGATGGGCGCCCTCACGGCGGAGCAACTGCCCGTGATTCCCGCCCAGCGGGTGAGCGCCCTGTCGGGTGTGCAGGTGGCGGCCCTGGATCCATCGGACTTCGCCGCGCTGAGTTCGACCCAGCTGCGCTCGATCAGCACCGCCGGTGTGGCGGCCATGGTCAGCAGCGACTTCGACGCGCTCTCCACCAACCAGCTGGCCTCGCTGACCACCGCCCAGGTGCGGGCGATCGCCACCAGCGAGATCGCCGGCCTGTCGGCCCAGACCGTGGCCGACCTCAGCACCATGCAGGTGGCCGCACTCAGCACCACGCAGATGGAGGCGCTGAACGCCGGCCAGCTGCAGTCGCTGACCAGCAACCAGGTGCGGGCCCTGAACACGGCCCAGATCGCCGCCATGTCCACCGAGGATCTGACGACACTGACCCAGGAGCAGTTCGCCAGCTTCGTCACCCGCCAGCTGGCCACGCTGAGCGCCAGCCAGGTGGCTGCGCTGGACGCCGCCGACCTGGCCGCGCTGAACACCCAGCAGCTGCGCAGCCTGGGCACGGCCGGTGTGTCGGGCCTGGAAGCCGCCGACCTGGCCGCCCTGGCCAGCGACCAGCTGGCCGCGCTGACCAGCGCCCAGATCGGCGCCATCAGCACCACCGTGATCAGCGCCCTGTCGGTGGACACCGTGGGCATGCTGGGCACGGCCCAGCTGGCCGCCCTGGGCACGGCCCAGATCGACAGCCTGAGCACCACCCAGCTGCAGGCCCTGGGCGCGGCCCAGCTGCGCGCACTGCGCACCGCCCAGCTCAATGCCCTGGGCACCGACGACCTGAACAGCCTGACCACCGCCCAGTTCCAGGCCCTGAGCAGCAGCCAGATCGGCGCGCTGTCCAATGCCCAGATCGCCAACCTCGAGACCGAGGACCTGGCCACGCTGAGCGCCGCCCAGCTGCGTGGGCTGAGCACGGCCGCGCTGGCGGCCATGGACGCCAACGACTTCGCCGTGCTGTCGGCCAGCCAGCTGGCCGGCCTGAGCACGCTGCAGCTGCGCGCCATCGAGGCCGCCGACCTGAGCGGCCTGAGCGTGTCGGCCCTGGCCGGGCTGAGCAGCCTGCAGATCGCCGGCCTCAGCTCCACCCAGCTGGGCGCCCTGAGCGCCACCCAGCTGCAGGCCCTGAGCCCGACCCAGCTGCGGGGCCTGTCCACCGCCCAGCTGGCCGCGCTGGACACCGAAGACCTCAACGCGCTGAGCGCCGACCAGTTCCGTGTCCTGGGCACGCAGCAGATCGCCGCCCTGAGCAGCACCCAGCTCACCCAGCTGGAGGCCGAAGACCTGGCCGCCCTGAGCAGCAGCCAGCTGCGCGCCATCCGCCCGGCCGACATCGCCGCCTTCGACAGCAGCGACATCGCCATGCTGGGCGCCGCCCAGCTGGCCGGCCTGACCAGCGCCCAGCTGCGCGCCATCGAGACGGCCGACCTGGCCGGCATCGCCGCCGAGACCCTGGCGGCCATGGGCACCCAGGCCGTCGCCCTGCTGGGCACGCACCAGCTGGCCGCGCTCAGCGCCGCCCAGCTGCAGGCGCTGACCACCGCACAGGTGCGCGCCCTGGGCTCGGCCCAGCTGGCCGCGCTGTCCACCGACAACCTCAACGCCCTGGGCACCGACCAGTTCGCCGCCCTCAGCAGCACCCAGGTGGGTGCGCTCACCAGCGCCCAGGTGTCGGCACTGGAATCGGCCGACCTGGCCGTGCTGTCCACGGCCCAGCTGCGTGGCATCCATGCCGACAACATCGCGGCGCTGAATTCCGCCGACCTGGCGCTGCTGGGCTCGGTCCAGCTGGCCGCCCTGGGCACCGCCCAGCTGGCCGCCCTGGACACCGCCGACCTGGCCGGCCTGGCGCCCGCCGCGCTGGCCGGCCTCAGCTCGGCCCAGCTGGCCTCGCTGGGCACGGCCCAGCTCGCCGCGCTGAGCTCCGACCAGCTGCTGGCCCTGGGCACGCACCAGGTGGCCGCCCTCAGCAGCGCGCAGATCGCCGGCCTGTCCACCGATGACCTGAACACCTTCAGCACGGCGCAGTTCGCCGCCTTCGGCACGCGCCAGATCGCCGCGCTGAGCAGCGATCAGCTGGCCAACCTGGAATCGGCCGACCTGGCCGCCCTGGGCACGGCCCAGATCCGCGCCATCGAGACGCGTGACCTGGTGGCCCTGGACAGCGCCGACTATGCGGTGCTGAGCTCCACCCAGCTCAATGCCATGACCACGGCCCAGCTGCTGGCCATCGAGACCGGCGACATCGTGGGCATCCGCCCGGCGGTGCTGGCCCAGCTGGCCGTGGGCCAGGTGGCCACGCTCAGCTCGGCCCAGATCGGTGCGCTGGCCAGCGACCAGCTGCGTGCACTCACCACCAGCCAGCTCGCTGCACTGAGTGGCAACCAGCTCGCCTCACTGTCCACCGACGACCTCAACACCCTCAGCGCGGCCCAGCTGGCCTCGCTGTCCACCGCCCGCCTGGCGGCGCTGACCGACGGCCAGCTGGCCGCCCTGTCCACCGACTACCTGCAGGCGCTGAGCACCGCGCAGGTCCGCGGCCTGACCACCGCCCAGCTGGCCGGCCTGGGCACCGACGACCTGCGCACCCTGACCACGGCCCAGTTCGCCGCGCTCAGCAGCGCGCAGATCGCCGCCCTCACCACCGAGCAGGTGGCCAACCTCGAATCGGCCGACCTGGCGGTGCTGGGCACGGCCCAGATCCGCGGCCTGGAAGCGCGTGACATCGCCGCCTTCGACAGCGCCGACATCGCCGTGCTCAGCTCGGCCCAGCTGGGCGCGCTGACCTCGACCCAGCTGCGTGCCATCGAGACCGGCGACATCGCCGGCATCGGCACACGCGCCCTGTCGCTGCTGAGCTCGGCCCAGATCGCCCTGCTGACCAGCGCCCAGCTCGGCGCCCTCAGCTCCGAGCAGCTGCAATCGCTGAGCACCACCCAGGTGCGCGGCCTGACCACGCAGCAGCTGGCCAGCCTGTCCAGCGACGACCTGAACACCCTGACCACGGCCCAGATCGCCACCCTCAGCAGCACCCAGATCGCCGCCCTCACCAGCAGCCAGATCGGCACGCTGGAATCGGCCGACCTGGCCGCGCTCAGCACCAACCAGATCCGCGGCCTGAGCACGCTGGGCATCAGCCTGCTCGACAGCGCCGACCTGGCGGCCATGGGCTCGCTGCAGTTCGCCGCCATGGGCTCGGCCCAGCTGCGCGCCCTGGACACGGCCGACCTGGCCGGCCTGGGCCTGACCCGCCTGGCGGCGCTGAGCAGCAGCCAGATCGGCCAGCTCACCACCGCCCAGCTGGCCGCTCTGGGCAGCGACCAGCTCGCCGCCCTCAGCACCACCCAGCTGCGTGGCCTCACCAGCACCCAGCTGGCCGCCCTGGGCACCGACGACCTGAATGCCTTCACCACCGCGCAGTTCCAGGGCCTGAGCACGGCCCAGCTGGGTGCGCTGCGCAGCGACCAGATCGCCGGCCTGGAATCGGCCGACCTGGGCGTGCTGACCAGCGCCCAGCTGCGTGCACTCGACGCCCGCGACGTGTCGGGCTTCGACAGCGCCGACCTGGCTGCCTTCACCTCGACCCAGCTCGCCGCGCTGACCAGCGCACAGATCGCCGGCCTGGGCACCGACGACCTGGCCGGCCTGCGTGTGGCCGCCATCGCCGGCCTGAGCACCGCCCAGCTGGCCGGCCTGAGCAGCGCCCAGCTGGCCGCGCTGAGCAGCGACCAGCTGCAGGCCCTGAGCACGTCCCAGGTGCGTGGCCTGGGCACGGCCCAGCTGGCCGCCCTGGGCAGCGACGACCTCAACACCCTGACCACGGCCCAGTTCCAGGCCCTGACCACCCGCCAGCTGGCGGCGCTGGGCACCGACCAGATCGCCAGCCTGGAGACGGCCGACCTGGCCGCGCTGGGCAGCGCGCAGATCCGCGCGCTGGGCACCAGCCACATCGTGGCGCTGGACTCCAGCGACCTGGCCGTGCTCAGCTCGGCCCAGCTGGCCGCGCTGACATCGTCCCAGCTGCGTGCCATCCAGACCGACGACATCGCCGGCCTGAGCACCGAAGTCATCACCACGCTCAGCTCGGCCCAGCTGGGCCTGCTGACCAGCGCCCAGCTGGGTGCGCTGAGCAACGCCCAGCAAGCCGCCCTGAGCACCCGCCAGCTGGCCGGCCTGGGCACGACCCAGCTGGCGCAGATGGCCAGTGACGACCTGCGTGCCCTGACCACCACCCAGCTGCAGTCGCTGAGCACCACCCGCCTGGCAGCGCTGGACAGCGCCCAGCTGGGCGCCCTGGGCAGCGACCAGCTGCAGGCCCTGACCTCGCTGCAGATCCGCGGCCTCACCACGGCGCAGATCGCCGCCCTGGCCAGCGACGACCTGGCCACCTTCACCACCGACCAGTTCCGCGCCCTGTCCAGCACCCAGATCCAGGCGCTGACCAGCGACCAGGTGGGCAGCCTCACCAGCGACGACCTGGGTGCGCTGACCAGCGGCCAGATCGCCGCCATCCAGACCGCCGACCTGGCTGCCCTGGACAGCGCCGACCTGCGCGTGCTGAGCTCGGCCCAGGTGGCCGGCCTGACCACCGCGCAGATCGCCGCCCTGGGCACCGACGACATCACCGGCCTGAGCACCAGCACCATGCTCAGCCTCAGCAGCCGCCAGCTGGCCGCCCTCACCGACAGCCAGCTCGCCGCGCTCAATTCCGAACAGCTGCAGTCGCTGAACAGCGCCCAGCTGCGTGGCCTGACCAGCAGCCAGATCGCCGGCCTGGGCACCGATGACCTGAACACCCTCACCAGCACCCAGATCGCCACGCTGACGACGGTGCAGATCCAGGCCCTGACCGGCGCCCAGCTGGGTGCCATGACCAGCGACGACCTGGCCGGTCTCACCACCAGCCAGGTGCGCGCCATCGAGAGCCGCGATTTCGCCAGCTTCGACAGCGCCGACCTGGGCAGCTTCAGCGCAGCCCAGCTGACGGCCCTGACCACCAGCCAGCTGGCGGGCATCGACAGCAGCGACCTCGTCGGCCTGGGCGTCAGCGCCCTGGCCGGCCTCACCAGCGCGCAGATCGCCGGCCTGTCCACCGCCCACCTGGTGGCCCTGTCCACCGACCAGATCCAGGCGCTGGGCACGGCCCAGCTGCGTGGCCTGGGCACGGCCCAGATCGCCGCCCTGGCCACCGACGACCTGGTGGCCCTGAGCACCCTGCAGATCGCCAGCCTGAGCAGCAGCCAGATCGGCGCGCTGACCAATGTGCAGATCGCCGCCCTGGCCAGCGACGACCTGGCCGCGCTGACCGGCGCGCAGTTCCGCGCCATCAGCAGCACCGCCATCGCCGCCTTCGACAGCGCCGACCTGGCCGCCCTGAACTCGGCCCAGCTGGCCGCCCTGACCTCGACCCAGATCGCCGGCATCGAGAGCAGCGACATCGTGGGCCTGGGCACCGCCGCCATCGCCGGCCTCAGCGCCGCGCAGCTGGCCGGCCTCACCGGCGCCCAGCTGGGCGCCCTGGGCAGCGACCAGCTGCGTGGCCTGAGCAGCAGCCAGCTGCGCGGCCTGAGCAGCGCCCAGATCGCCGGACTGGCCAGCGACGACCTCAACGCCCTCAGCAGCACCCAGGTGGCGCTGCTGACCACCGCCCAGATCGCCGCGCTGACCAGCGAGCAGCTGGGCGCGATGACCAGCGACGACCTGGCCGCCCTGGGCACCGCCCAGATCCGCGCCATCGAGACCCGCGACTTCGCCGGCTTCGACAGCGCCGACCTGGCCGCCCTGGGCTCGGCCCAGGTGGCTGCACTCGGCAACGACCAGGTGCGCGCCCTCGGCAGCGACGACCTGCCGGGCCTGGGTGTGTCCGCCATCGCCGGCTTCAGCAGCAGCCAGCTGGCCATGCTCGGCAGCGCCCAGCTGGGCGCCCTGGCCAGCGACCAGCTGCGGGCCCTGGGCACGGCCCAGCTGCGTGGCCTGACCACCGCCCAGATCAACAGCCTGGGCTCGGACGACTTCAACGCCCTGAGCACCGCCCAGGTGGCCGCGCTCGGCACCAGCCAGGTGGCGGCCTTCAGCTCCGACCAGCTGCGCGCCATGACCTCGGACGACCTGGCCGCGCTGACCAGCGCCCAGATCCGCGCCCTGGACAGCCGCATCCTGGGCGCGCTGGACAGCGCCGACCTGGGTGTGCTGGGCTCGGCCCAGACCGCCGCCTTCAGCTCGGCCCAGCTGGCCGCGCTGGACAGCGCCGACGTGGCCGGCCTCAGCGCCGACGGCATCCGCGGCCTGCAGGCCGGTGCGCTGGCCGGCTTCAGCAACGCCCAGCTGGGCGCGCTGGGCACCGACCAGCTGCGTGCCATGGGCACCCAGCAGCTGCCGGGCCTGAGCACCGCCCAGATCAGCAACCTGTCCAGCGACGACCTGAATGCGCTGAGCAGCGCCCAGTTCGCCGCCCTCAGCACCAGCCAGGTGGCCGCCTTCGGCTCCGACCAGCTCGGCGCCCTGCAGAGCGAGGACCTGGCCGCGCTGACCAGCGCCCAGGTGCGCGCCATCGAGACGCGTGACTTCGCCGGCTTCGACAGCGCCGACCTGGCCGCCCTGTCGTCGGGCCAGCTTGCCGCCTTCACCACCGACCAGCTGCGCGCCATCGGCAGCGACGACATCGCCGGCCTCAGCACCAGCGCGCTGCAAGGCCTGGCGGCCGCCAGCATCGGCGCCCTGGGCACGGCCCAGCTGAATGCCCTGAGCGCCGGCCAGATGCAGTCGCTCAGCAGCAGCCAGCTGCGTGCCCTGAGCAGCAGCCAGATCAGCGGCCTGGCCTCGGACGACCTGAACCAGCTCAGCAGCAGCCAGTTCGCCCAGCTCACCACGGCCCAGATCGCCGCGCTGACCAGCAACCAGCTGGCCGGCCTGGCCAGTGACGACCTGGCCGCGCTGGGCTCGGCCCAGATGCGCGCCATCGACACCCGCAACCTGGCGGCGCTGGACAGCGCCGACCTGCGTGCCCTCAGCTCGCAGCAGCTCAGCGGCCTGAGCTCGGTGCAGATCGGTGCCTTCGACACCGCCGACCTGGTGGGCTTCAGCACCGACGCCCTGGCCGGCCTCAGCAGCGGCCAGCTGGCCGGCTTCAGCACGGCCCAGCTGGCTGCCCTGGGCTCCGACCAGTGGCGCGCCCTGTCCAGCAGCCAGCTGCGTGGCCTGGGCAGCGAGCAGATCGCCAACCTGACCACCGAGGACCTGAATGCGCTGGGCACGGCCCAGCTGGCCACGCTGGGCACGGCCCAGATCGCGGCCCTGAGCTCCAGCCAGCTCGCCTCCTTCGACAGCGCCGATACCGCCGCGCTGACCACCGCCCAGATCCGGGCGCTGGAAACACGTGACCTGGTGGCCCTGGATTCGACCGACTTCGCCGCCTTCAGCAGCAGCCAGCTGGCCGCGCTGAACACCCAGCAGCTGGCCGCGCTGGAGAGCAACGACATCGTGGGCATCAGCACGGCCGCCCTGGCCGGCCTGGCCACCGCCAGCCTGGCGGTGCTGAGCTCGCAGCAGATCGGCGCGCTCACCAGCGACCAGCTGCAGGCCCTGAGCAGCGTGCAGCTGCGCGCCCTGGGCACGCAGCAGCTGGCCGGCCTGTCCACCGACGACATCGTGGCGCTCACCAGCAACCAGGTCGCGGCGCTGAGCACCGACCAGCTGGTCAGCCTGGGCACCAACCAGATCCAGGCCATGGCCAGCGACGACCTGGTGGCCCTGAGCACCCGCCAGATCAGCGCCCTGGGCACCGCCGCCATCGCGGCGCTGGACAGTGCTGACTTCGCCGCCCTCAGCTCAGCCCAGGTGGCCGCGCTGAACGCCACCCAGATCCGCGCCATCGAGACCGCCGACCTGGCGGCCATGAGCACCAGCGCCCTGGTCACCATCGCCAGCGACGCCATCGCCGGCCTGAGCACCCAGCAGCTGGCCGCCCTGACCAGCGACCAGTGGGCAGCCCTGAGCACCGGCCAGCTGCGTGGCCTGAGCACCGCCCAGATCGCCGACCTGGCCACCGAGGACCTGGCAGCGCTGAGCACCCGCCAGATCGCCGCGCTCAGCAACGAACAGATCGTGGCCCTGAGCACGGCCCAGTTCAAGGCCCTGGCCTCGGACGACATCGCCGCCCTGGGCACCGACCAGCTGCGGGCGATGGAGACCCGCGACATCGCGGCGCTGGAGAGCGCCGACTTCCAGGCCCTGGGCACGGCCCAGGTGAATGCGCTGACCGCCGACCAGCTGCGTGCCATCGAGACCAGCGACATCACCGGCCTCAGCACCCAGGCCATCGCCGCCATCGGCGCCAGCGTGATCTCCGCCCTGTCCACCCAGCAGCTGGGTGCACTCGGCAGCGACCAGCTGCGGGCATTGACCAATGACCAGCTGCGGGCCTTCAGCACGGCGCAGATCAACAGCCTGGCCACCGACGACCTGGATGCCCTGAGCACCAGCCAGCTGGCGGCCCTGGCCGACAGCCAGATCGCTGCGCTGAGCACGCTGCAGGTGGCCTCGCTGGGCAGTGCCGACGTGGCTGCCCTGACCCCCGGCCAGCTGCAGGCGCTGGACACCCGCGCCATCGCCGCGCTGGACTCGGCCGACCTGGCCGCCCTGGGCTCGCTGCAGGTGGCCGCGCTCAGCACCGCCCAGCTGCGCGCCATCGAGACCGGTGACATCGCCGCCGTCACCACCGCCAGCCTGGTGGCCATCACCTCGTCGCACCTGGCTGCGCTGGGCACGGCCCAGCTGGCGGCCCTGGCCAGCGACCAGCTGCAGGCGCTGACCTCCGACCAGCTGCGCTCGCTGACCACCGCCCAGGTGGCCAGCCTGGGCACCGACGACCTGGACGCCCTGCGCACCGCCCAGCTGGCCGCACTGAGCAGCGAGCAGATCACCGCGCTCAGCACGCTGCAGGTGGCCTCGCTGGGCAGTGCCGACGTGGCCGCCCTCACCACCGAGCAGCTGCGGGCGATGGAGACCCGCGACATCGCCGCGCTGGATTCCGACGACCTGGGTGCGCTCAGCTCGCTGCAGCTGGCCGCGCTGGCCACGGCCCAGCTGCGCGCCATCGAGACCGCCGACATGGGCGCGCTCAAGACCGCCGCCCTGACGGCGCTGAGCTCGGCCCAGATGGCTGCCTTCAGCACCGCCCAGCTGGCGGCGCTGGGCAGCGACCAGTTCCGCGCCCTCACCAGCGAGCAGTTGCGTGGCCTGACCACCAACCAGATCGCCAACCTCACCACCGAGGACTTCGCCGCCCTCACCAGCGAGCAGTTCCCGCAGCTGTCCACCGCCCAGATCGCCGCCCTGTCCACGGTGCAGATCAACGCGATGGACAGCGCCGACCTGGCGTCGCTGAGCACGGCGCAGATCGCCGCGCTGGCCACCCGCGCCATGGCCGCCATCGACAGCGCCGACATCGGCGGGCTGGCTGCCGAGCAGCTGGCCGCGATGAGCACGGCCCAGCTGCGTGCGCTGGAAACCGCCGACATCACCGCCCTCAAGACCGAGGCCCTGGCCGGCCTGAGCAGCCTGCAGATGGGCGCCTTCAGCACCGCCCAGCTGGCGGCGCTGGATTCCGCCCAGATGCAGGCCCTGTCCACCCAGCAGCTGGCCGGCCTGTCCACCCAGCAGCTGGCCGGCCTGGGCACCGACGATCTCAACCAGCTGACGGCCTCGCAGTTCCAGTCGCTGTCGACGGCGCAGATCGCCGGCCTGACCACGGCCCAGTTCTCCAGCCTGGAGAGCACCGACCTGGCCGGCCTGGGCAGCAGCCAGCTGCGTGCGGTGGACACCCGCGCCATCGCCGCGCTGGATTCCGCCGACCTGCGCGCCCTCAGCGGCGAGCAGCTCGCCGCCCTGGGCACGGCCCAGGTGCGGGCCATCGACTCGGCCGACATCAGTGCCATCAGCGCCAATGTGCTGTCCAGCCTGACCTCGACCCAGATCGCTGCGCTCAGCTCGGCCCAGCTCGGTGCCCTGGGCAGCGACCAGCTGGTGGCGCTCAGCGCCACCCAGCTGGCCGGCCTGAGCACGGCCCAGCTGGCCAGCCTGGCCACCGATGACCTGAACACCTTCACCGCCACCCAGTTCCAGGCCCTGAGCACGGCCCAGATCGCCGGGTTGACATCGCTGCAGATCGCCAACCTGGAGTCGACCGACCTGGCCGGCTTCAGCACGGCCCAGATCCGCGCCATCGAGACCCGCGCCATCGCCGGCATGGACAGCGCCGACATCGCGGTGCTCAACGCCGGCCAGGTGGCCGCGCTGAGCACCAGCCAGCTGCGCGCCATCGAGTCCGGTGACATCGGCGGCATCAGCATCAGCGCACTGGGCGGCCTGTCCTCCACCCAGGTGGCGGCACTCAGCACCCTGCAGCTGGCCAACCTGAGCAGCGACCAGCTGCGGGCGCTGAACCAGGAGCAGATCGCCGGGCTGAGCACCGCCCAGCTGGCCTCGCTGGGCACCGACGACCTCAACGCCCTCAGCGCCTCGCCGCAGTTCGGCCATCTGAGCACGGCCCAGATCGCCGCGCTCACCACCGAGCAGGTGGCGGCCATGGCCAGCGACGACCTGCTGGCGCTGAGCGCCACGCAGATCGGCGCGCTGCAGACCCGCAGCATCGTCGCGCTGGACAGTGCCGACTTCGCCACCCTGACGGCCGGCTTCGTGCAGAACCTGGGCACGGCCCAGATCCGCGCCATCGAGACCAGCGACATCACCGCGCTCACCGCCGGTGCCTTCGGCGCCTTCAGCTCGGCCCAGATCCGTGCGCTGAGCAATGCCCAGCTCGCGGCCCTGAGCAGCGACCAGCTGCAGGCCCTGAGCGAGGACCAGCTGCGTGGCCTGAGCACGGCCCAGCTGGCCAGCCTGTCGACCGAGGACCTGAACAGCCTGCGGTCCAGCCAGTTCAGCCTGCTGTCCACGGCCCAGATCGCCGGCCTGGGCAGCGAGCAGATCGCCAACCTGGAGAGCGCCGACCTGCGCGCCCTGGGCAATGCCCAGATCGCCGCCATCACCACCGCCAACATCGTGGCGATGGGCAGCGACGACATCGCCATCCTCAGCGCCGACCAGGTCGGCGCCATGACGGCAGCCCAGGTGCGGGCCATCGAGACCGCCGACCTGGCCGCCATCGGCAACAGCGCCTTCGCCGGCCTGACCTCGGCCCAGATCGCCGGCATGGGCACCGACCAGCTGGCCGCCCTGAGCACCGACCAGCTGACCCGCCTCAGCGCCGACCAGCTGGTGGGCCTGAGCACGGCCCAGATCCGCAGCCTGGCCACCGACGACCTGAATGCCCTGACGGCCAGCCAGTTCCAGGCCCTGGCCACCCGCCAGATCGCCGCGCTGGGCACCGAGCAGGTGGTCAGCCTGGAGAGCACCGACCTGGCCGCGCTGGGCACGGCCCAGATCCGCGCCCTGGGCGTGGCCAACATCGCGGCGCTGGATTCCGCCGACATCGCGGTGCTGTCCGCCGAGCAGCTGTCGGGCCTGAGCTCGGCCCAGCTGGGCGCCATCGACACCGCCGACATCGGCGCCATCCGGGTGGCATCGCTGAGCGGCCTGACCTCGTCGCAGATCGGCGCGCTGAGCTCCGACCAGGTGGGTGCGCTCAGCTCCGAGCAGCTGCAGTCACTGACCGACCCGCAGCTGCGTGGCCTCACCGCCGCCCAGCTGGCCGCCATCGCCAGCGACGACCTGAACACCCTGACCGGTGCGCAGTTCCAGGCCTTCAGCACCACCCAGATCGCCGGCCTGAGCAGCGAGCAGGTGGCCAACCTGGACAGCGCCGACCTGGCCGCCCTGACCACGGCGCAGATCCGCGCCCTGGGCACCGACGACCTGGTGGCCATGGACAGTGCCGACCTGGTGGCCCTGACGGCCGAGCAGATGGGGGCGCTCAGCGCCGCCCAGGTGCAGGCCATCCAGAGCGACGACCTCAACGCCCTGCCTGCGGGCGACCTCAACGAGCTGGGGGTGGCGCAGATCCGCGCGCTCAGCCAGGCCCAGGTCAACGCCCTGGCCAGCGACACCATCGCCAGCCTGGGCGCGGCCCAGGTGGGCGCGCTGGGCACCGAGCAGATCACCTGGCTGGACAGCGCCGACCTGGGCCTGCTCAGCGGTGAGCAGCTGGGCGCCCTGAGCACCCTGCAGCTGCGCGCCATCCAGACCGACGACATCGGTGGCATCAGCGTGGGCGCCCTGGGTGGCCTCACCGCCGCCCAGGTGGCCGGCCTGGCCGACGCCCAGCTCGCCGCCCTGACCAGCGACCAGCTGCAAGGCCTGAGCGACAGCCAGGTGGCGGGCCTGAGCACGGCCCAGCTGGCCGCGCTGGGCACCGAGGACCTGAACACCTTCACCGCCGCGCAGTTCCAGGCCCTGACCACCCGCCAGATCGCCGCCCTGCGCAGCGACCAGCTCAACAGCCTGGCCAGCGACGACCTGCAGGCCCTGACCGCCACCCAGGTGGCGGCCCTGACCACCGCGCAGATCGCCACCCTGGCCAGCGACGACCTCGGCACCCTCACCGCCGACCAGCTGGGCAGCCTGACCACGGCCCAGGTGCGGGCCATCGAGGCCGCCGACCTGGGTGGCATCGGCGTGGCGGCCCTGGGCGGCCTGCGGGCCAACCAGATCGCCGCCCTGGGCAGCGACCAGCTGGCCGCTCTCAGCACCGACCAGCTGGTGGCGCTGAGCGACGTGCAGCTGCAAGGCCTGACCACGGCCCAGCTGCGTGGCCTGTCCACCGAAGACCTGAACAGCTTCACCCAGGCCCAGTTCCAGAGCCTGGGCACGGCCCAGATCGCCGGCCTGGCCACCGACCAGGTGCGCAACCTGGAGAGCACCGACCTGGCCGGCCTGGGCGCCGAGCAGGTGCGGGCGCTGAAGACCGAGCAGATCAAGGCGCTGGATTCGGCCGACATCGCGGTGCTCAGCGGTGAGCAGATCGCCGGCTGGAGCACGGCGCAGATCCGGGCGATCGAGTCGTCCGACATCGGCGCCCTGAGCCTGGCGGCCCTGGGCAGCCTGAATGCGCAGCAGATCGGCGCCCTCGGCGACGCCCAGCTGGCCTCGCTCAGCTCCGACCAGCTGCAGGCCCTGAACAACGAGCAGCTGCAGGGCCTGGGCACGGCGCAGCTGGCCAACCTGGCCAGCGACGACCTGAACACCCTGACCGATGCGCAGTTCCAGGCCCTGAGCACGGCCCAGATCGCCGGCCTGGGCACCGACCAGGTGCGCAGCCTGGAGAGCCAGGACCTGGCGGCGCTGACCGAGACCCAGGTGGCGGCCCTGCGCACCACGCAGATCAAGGCGCTGGACTCGGCCGACATCGGCGTGCTGGGTGCCAGCCAGCTGGCGGCCCTGGGCACGGCCCAGCTGCGCGCCATCGACAGCGCCGACATCGCGGCGATCTCGGTCAACGCCTTGTCGGGCCTGACATCGGTGCAGCTGGCGGCATTCAGCAATGCCCAGCTCGCCGCCCTGGGCAGCGACCAGCTGCAGGCCCTGGGCAACGAGCAGCTGCCGGGCCTGAGCACGGCCCAGCTGGCCAGCCTGGCCACCGACAGCCTGAATGCGCTGACCGAATCGCAGTTCCAGGCCCTGAGCAATGCCCAGATCGCCGGGCTGACGGTGACCCAGGTGAGCAGCCTGCAGGCCGCCGACATCTCGGCGCTGAGCGCGTCGCAGGCCACGGCCTGGCGCACCGCCCAGCTGGCCGGCATGGACAGCGCCGACATCGCCGCCCTCACCGGTGAGCAGCTGGCCGTGCTCAACAGCGCCCAGCTGCGTGCCATCGAGACGGCCGACATCGGCGCCATCACCGCCGCCGCCCTGGGCAGCCTGAGCGCGCTGCAGATCAGCCAGCTCAGCACCAGCCAGCTGCGTGGCCTGGGCACGGACCAGATGCAGGCCCTGAACGACGTGCAGCTGGCCGGCCTGAGCACGGCACAGATGGCCTCGCTGTCCAACGCCAACCTGAATGCACTGACCGAATCGCAGGTGCAACTGCTGTCCACGGCGCAGATCGCGGCGCTGGGTGCCAGCCAGGTGGCCGGCCTGGAAGCGTCGGACATCAGCGCGCTGTGGGACAACCAGGTGCGGGCGCTGTCCACCGCCGGCATCGCGGCGATGGACTCGGCCGACCTGGCCGCGTTCAGCAACAACCAGCTGGCGGCGATGGGCAGCCTGCAGCTGCGCGCCATCGAGACCAGCGACATCGCCGGCATCGGCCTCGAAGCCCTGGGCGGCCTGTCGGCCACCCAGATGGCGGTGCTGACCACGCAGCAACTGGCCGCACTCACCAGCGACCAGCTGCAGGCGCTGTCGGACGCACAGATCGCCGGCCTGACCACCGCCCAGGTGGCCTCGCTGTCGACCGAGGACCTGAACAGCCTGAGCGACGCGCAGATGCAGGCCCTGACCACGGCCCAGATCGCCGGCCTCACCGTCACCCAGGTGGCCAGCCTGGAGGTGTCGGACTTCGCACTGATGAGCAATGCCCAGCTGCGCGCCCTGAGCACCGCCCACATCCAGGCCATGGGTGCGGACGACCTGCGAGGCCTCAATGCCGACCAGTGGTCGGTGCTGAGCACCAACCAGATCCGCGCCATCGACGCCGCCGACGTGGGTGCCCTGGACGCCGGTGACCTGCAGGAGTTCAGCGCCGCGCAGCTGCGGGCCCTGAACTCGGCGCAGATCAACGCGCTGGACAATGCCGACTGGCAGGCCTTCACGCCCACCCAGTTCGCCAGCCTGACCACCCAGCAGATCCGCTGGATGGACACCGGCGACATCGTGGCCCTGGGCAACGACCAGATCGCCGCGCTGACCACGGCCCAGGCTGCGGCGCTGACCACGGCCCAGATCGTGGCGCTGACCGACGGCCAGGTGGAATCGCTGACGGTGCAGGACATCTCGGCCATGTCCATGACCCAGGCGGCCGCGTTCTCCACCTCGGACTACAACCTGATGAGTGCGTCGCAGAAGGCCGCACTGACCGCGCTGTCGCCCATCATCCTGGACCTGGACGGCGATGGTGTCGGCACCACGTCGGCCGAGAACGGGGTGGACTTCGACCTGGCGGCCGTGGGCAGCGTGGGCCGCTACGGCTGGGTGAATGCCAGCGACGCCCTGCTGGTGCGCGACATCAACGGCGACGGCAGCATCAACGACGGCCGCGAGCTGTTCGGCAGTGCCACCAAGCTGGACAACGGCCAGGACGCCGGCAACGGCTACGCGGCCCTGGCCCAGCTGGACAGCAACAACGACGGCAGCGTCAACGCCGGCGACGACAAGTTCAGCGAGCTCAAGCTGTGGGTGGACGCCGACCAGGACGGCATCACCGACATCGGCGAGCTGAAGGGCCTGGTGGAGATGGGTGTGGCCTCGCTGGACCTGAACTACAGCCTGTCCGACCGCATGGACAACGGCAACGCCGTGGCCATGGTCTCCAGCTACGACACGGTGGACGGCCAGAGCCACGAGATGGCCGACGTCTGGTTTGCCAAGGCCCGCGCCGAGGAGCCGCCGCAGATCACCGATCTGCTGATCGACCCGGCGGCCGACCTGATCGCCGGCCAGGCCGCGGCCAGCAACACCGCGGCCAGCAAGTCCGAGCCGGTGGTGGTGACCGCAGCGATGCGCAACACCATGGAAGAGGACCTGCTGCGCCAGGGCAATCCGCTGGTCTGATGCCCCACGCCAACCGCCCCGGCACACCGGGGCGGGCAGGCACCGGTGCCCGGCCTGCTGCAAACGCAGCAGCCGGGCATCGGTCTTTCTGGGGGTGGAGGGCGGGCGTGGCGCTGCCACCGGCGCGGGCAGCGGCCGGGGGAACAGCAGGGTCGGGAGGCTCGGGAGGCGCGCCGCAGCGCGCCGGTGCCGCTCAGTGGGCGGCGCTGGGCGCGCCGGGTGCGGTGCCGGCGTCGCGTGGCCAGGTGAAGCAGGCCAGGCTGTTGGGCAGCGGCGAGGGCAGGTCGTCGTGGCGGGCGCTCTGCAGCGAGGCCGTCACGGCCTGGCCGCTGACCTGGGCCAGCAGGGCCTCGGTCTCCAGCGCGCTGCCCAGGCTGGTGGGGCTGGTCAGGGCCAGCAGCAGACGGCCGGCGGCCGGCCTGGCCAGGCGCGCCAGCTTCTGCACGGCGGCCAGCAGCACCTCGCCGGGCAGGCCCAGCACCAGCACCAGGTCGAACTGCTCGGCGGGTGGTGCGGTGAACACCCGGCTGGTGTGGGCCAGGTCGCCCACCGGCAGGTCCAGCACCGTGCCCACCATGCCCGTGCCCAGGTAGGTGGCCAGGGCCTGGCCGGCACGCTCCATCTCGTCGGCACTGAAGGCACGTGGCAAGGCGCTGCCCTGCACCCGCACGATGACGAAGCGGCCCTGGCCCTGGCCGGGCTGGCGCCGGCAAGGCGCCAGCAGCGGCTCCATGGCCTCGGCCAGGTGGCGCCGCGGCGCCACCTGGCGGCCCAGGCTGCTGCCCTGCTGGTAGGCCAGCAGCTCCAGCAGGCCCAGCGTGCGCTGGTACTGCGGTTCACCACCCCGGCCATGCGCCAGCGCATGGGCCTTGGGGTCGGCCACGGCCGCGGCGTCGCCGCGGTGCAGCCAGGCATAGCGCCGGGCGTCGAAGCTGGCGCGCAGCCGCTCGGGCGAGAGCGAGCCCTGCCACAGGATGAAGGGGTTGTCGCGGGTGATGCCGGGGAAGTAGTCCACCGCCGCACCGGCCTGGCGCAGCGCGAAGTCGAAGCTCAGCTGGTCACGCTTGGCGAAGGCCAGCACGTTCTCCCACCACACCGTGCCGAAGCGGCGCACCGTCTCGTGGTGGTGGCTGCGCAGCAGCACCGTGGCGGTGGTCAGCGGGGTGATGGCCTCCAGCGGGCCCTTGCCGGCGTAGAAGGCCAGCTGCTGGCAGATGGTGTCGGGCTCCTCGTAACCCAGCGCCGCCACGGCAAAGGCCTCCTGGTCGAGCTGGGTGTGGCGGGCATGCCGGAAGGCCCGGAACAGGTAGGGCCGGGCGGTGACCAGGTCACTGGCCTGCGGCAGGCGCTTGAAGGTGACCGTGTTGTCGATGTAGAGGCTGTAGGCCGCATCGGGAAAGTAGTCGTGCGGCAGGGCCTTGGGCCGGCGCGACAGCTTCTCGGGCGGCAGGTGGCCGGTGGGCAGCTGCAGGAAGCGCCACACCGGCGACTGCAGCGCCGGGTTGTCGGTGATGCAGACGAAGTCCAGCTCCAGGTCGGTGCTGGCACCGGCCGGCAACCCGTCCAGCGGGTTGTTCAGCGACTCCTTCGGCCCCACCAGGGCGGTGTAGACCACCAGGCGGGTGCGTGCTGCCTGGCTGCCAGGCGACGCGGCCAGTGCGGGGTGCAAAGCGTGGTTCATCCGGCAGTCGGTCGCTGAAAGAGGCTGGAATGCCGATTCTGGGCGGGCAGCGGCCACCCCCATCGGCAAACAAGACCTGAAATCCAGGGTGAATCCATCGCTCCGGGTGTGTGGAAATGCACTCCAATCGCTGCACGGGGGCCCAGCTTGCCTGTGCCCGCACGCTGGTTGCCAACACAAGCCGGGAGCGGCAGAAGCCATGAAAAAAGCGTTCATCACAGGTGTCACCGGGCAGGACGGGTCCTACCTGGCCGAGAGCCTGCTGGACAAGGGCTACGAGGTGCATGCCATCCTGCGCCGCAGCTCGGTGTTCACCAGCACCCGCATCGACCACATCCTGGAGCACGAGCACTTCAAGTCCTACCACGGCGACCTCACCGACTCCAGCAACCTGCACACCCTGCTGTCGCGGGTGGTGCCCGACGAGGTCTACAACCTGGGGGCGCAATCCCACGTTGCGGTCTCGTTCGAGGTGCCGGAATACACCGCCGAGGTGGATGCGCTGGGCACCATCCGGTTGCTCAACGCCATCAAGGACCTGGGCCAGAAGCCGCGCTTCTACCAGGCCAGCACCTCGGAGATGTTCGGTGGCATCCCCGAGACCGCGCCGCAGAGCGAGCGCACGCCCTTCTACCCCAAATCGCCCTATGGCGCGGCCAAGCTCTATGCCTACTGGGCCACGGTGAACTACCGCGAGTCCTACGGCCTGTTCGGCAGCAACGGCATCCTGTTCAACCACGAGTCGCCGCGCCGCGGCGAGACCTTCGTGACCAAGAAGGTCACCAAGGCCGTGGCCCGCATCGCCCAGGGCCGCCAGCAATCGGTGAGCCTGGGCAACCTGGACGCCAAGCGCGACTGGGGTTATGCCAAGGACTATGTGGAAGCCATGTGGCTGATGCTGCAGCAGGACCAGCCCGACGACTTCGTCATCGCCTCGGGCGAGACCTACAGCGTGCGCCAGTTCGTGGAGATGGCCTTCGCCGTGACCGGTGTGGCGCTGGACTGGGTGGGCCAGGGTGTGGAGGAACGTGGTGTGTGCCGCGTCACCGGCAAGACCCGGGTGACGGTGGACCCGCGCTATTTCCGCCCGGCCGAGGTCAACCTGCTGTGGGGCGATGCCAGCAAGGCCGCCGCCAAGCTGGGCTGGAAGGCCACCACGCCGATCAAGGAGCTGGTGCGCATCATGGTGGAGTACGACCTCAAGCACGAAGGCTACGGCGGGAGCGACCAATGACCGGGGCGATCCTGGTCACCGGCGCCACCGGCTTCCTGGGCAAGCGGGTGTGCAGGCTGCTGGACGCACGGGGCCTGGCCTACACGCCCAGCTCGCTGAGCATGGGCACCGACCTGCGCGACCCCGCGGCCACCGATGCGCTGTTTGCGCGGGTGAAGCCGCGCCAGCTGATCAACTGCGCTGCCTTCGTGGGCGGCATCCAGTTCGGCCTGAAGCGGCCGGCCGAGCTGTTCCACCACAACCTGCTGATGACGCTGAACCTGCTGCAGGCCGCGCAGGCCCACGGCGTGCAGCGCACGGTGAACCCCATCTCCAACTGCGCCTACCCGGCGGCGGCCACCTTCTTCCAGGAAGACGGCTTCTGGGACGGCCCGCTGCATGAATCGGTGATGGTCTACGGCTTTGCGCGCAAGGCCTCGTGGATGGGCGCCTGGGCCTACCACCAGCAGCATGGGCTGGACGTGCTCAACCTGGTGCTGAGCAACATGTACGGCCCCGAAGACCATTTCGAGGAAGAGCGCAGCCATGCCCTGGGCGCCCTGGTGATGAAAATCGTGCGCGCCCAGCAGCTGGGCCAACCCGAGGTGGTGGTGTGGGGCAGTGGCAAGCCGGTGCGTGAATGGCTGCATGTGGACGACGGCGCCGAGGCCCTGGTGCGTGGCCTGGATGCGCCGCCCACGGTGGCGCCGGTGAACATCGGCGTGGGGCATGGCGTGTCCATCCTGGAGACGGCCCAGCTGATCCAGCGCCTGGCCGGCTACAGCGGCCGCCTGGTGACCGACACCAGCAAGCCCGAGGGCGCGCCCTACAAGACGGTGGACGGCAGCCGCGGTGCGGCCTTGCTGGGCTGGCGGCCATCACGCGACTTTGAACAAGGTGTGCAGGAGACCATCGATTGGTACCGCGCCCACAGCCAGCAACCGACGGAGACCACCCATGGCCACCACTGAGATCAAGCAGGGCGACCTGGTGCTGGCCCGCCACATCCCCGCCGCCGACGCCTGGGGCGACGGCCTGAAGTTCTTCTCGCCCGACGGCGACTACCAGCAGGTGGGCACCTGGGGCTACGGCGCCGGCAAGACCCTGCTGGCGCACAGCCACAACGAGGTGAGCCGCGCCGTGCTGTGGACCCAGGAGGTGCTGTACGTGCGCGCCGGCCGGGTGCGCGCCGAGATCTTCGACACCGCCGACCAGCAGGTGGCCACGCTGGAAGCCGGCGCCGGTGATCTGCTGGTGCTGCTGCGTGGTGGCCACGGCTACCAGATCCTGGAAGACGGCACCCAGGTGCTGGAGATCAAGAACGGCCCCTACGTGGGCGCCGACGCCGACAGGCGGCGGCTGTGAGCGGACAGCCCCTCATCAAACTGCACCTGGGCTGCTGGCACCGGGTGATCCCGGGCTTCGTGCATGTGGACCTGTGCGACATGCCGCACATCGACCACCAGAGCGGCATCGATGCCCTGCCCTTCATCGCCGACGGTGCGGCCAGCCTGGTCTATTGCAGCCACGCGCTGGAGTACTTCGACCGCGACGAGGCGCGCCGCGTGCTGGCCGAATGGCACCGCGTGCTGGCCCCGGGCGGTGTGCTGCGCCTGGCCGTGCCCGATTTCGCCGCCCTGGTCCAGGTCTACCAGCAGACCGGCGAGCTGGCCCGTGTGCTGGGCCCGCTGTATGGCCGCATGGCCATCACCACGGCAGGCGGCCCACGCACCCTGTTCCACAAGACCACCTACGACGAGGCTTCGCTGGCCACGCTGCTGACCGAGTGCGGCTTCGCCGCACCGCAGCGCTGGGACTGGCGCAGCACCGAGCACGCGGCCGTGGACGACCACTCCCAGGCCTATTTCCCGCACATGCAGAAGGACAGCGGCATCCTGGTGTCGCTGAACCTGCAGGCCACCAAACCCTGAGCCACCATGAGCCCCACAGACTTCATCCCCCAGATGCGCCCGCTGTTCGGCGCCGCGGAAAAGGCCGAGCTGATGGCCTACCTGGACGAGGACGGCTTCTACACCGAGTTCAGGAAGACCGAGGCCTTCGAACGTGCCATCGGCGGCTTCACCGGTGCACGCCACTGCATCGTGGTCAACAACGGCACGGTGTCGCTGACCCTGGCCGCCATGGCCCTGGGCATTGGCCCCGGTGACGAGGTGGTCGTGCCCGACTACACCATGATCGCCACGCCGAACTCGGTGGCCATGCTGGGCGCCCGGCCGGTGTTCGTGGACGTGGAGCCCGGCACCCTGGTGATGGACATCGCCCTGGCGCGCCAGGCCATCACGCCACGCACCAAGGCCATCATGCTGGTGTCGGCCAACGGCCGCGCGCCGCGCGCCGGCATCGCTGCCTTCGAGGCCTTGTCACGCGAGACCGGCATCCCGCTGATCGAGGATGCGGCGCAATCCCTGGGCTCGTTCTACGCCGACGGCCGGCATGTGGGGCGCGCCGGCGCCATCGGCAGCTTCTCGTTCTCGGCACCCAAGATCATCTCCACCGGCCAAGGCGGCGCCCTGGTGACCGACGACGACGCGCTGGCCACCCGGCTGCGCCGGCTCAAGGATTTCGGCCGCGCCGCCGGTGGCACCGACGTGCACGACAGCATTGGCTACAACTTCAAGTTCACCGAGCTGCAGGCCTGCGTGGGCCTGGCCCAGATGGGCCAGCTGCCAGACCGCATCCAGCGCAAGAAGCAGATCTGGCAGCGTTATGCCACCGGCCTGGCGGGTGTGGACGGCATCGAGCTCTTCGGCCACGACCTGGCGCTGTGCACACCCTGGTTCATCGACTGCCGCGCCATGCGGCGCGACGAGCTGGCCGCCCATCTCAAGGCCCAGGGCATCGGCACCCGCACCATGTACCCGCCCATCCATCAGCAGCAGGCCTATGCCCTGCCCGGCCACCACCCGGTGGCCGAGGCCATCGGCCGCGACGGCCTGTGGCTGCCGTCGATGGTGCAGCTGACGGATGCGCAGATCGACCGGATCTGCAGCGAGATCGCCGGCTTTTACCGCGCTTCACGCTGAGCCGGCGCCGGCACACTGTCCACACCGTTCTGATCCGCCCCAGGAGAGCCCATGGCCATCGAGACCCGCCCCTACGCCAGCTACGACGACTACATCCAGCACCAGAAGTCCAAGGCCAACCACGGCAGCCCGCTGTACCAGCGCCTGCTGGGCGACCTGTGGGAACCCGATTGCGCCGGCTTCCGCGAGAACTTCCGCCCCTACAGCCAGCTGCTGGCCCAGTGCAGCAGCGCCCTGTGCCTGGGTGCCCGCACCGGCCAGGAGGTGCATGTGCTGCGCGAGATGGGCCTGGACGAGGCCATCGGCATCGACCTGGTGTCGACCCCGCCGCTGGTGCTGGAGGGCGATGTGCACAACCTGCAGTTCGCCGACAACAGCCAAGACTTCGTGTTCAGCAACATCTTCGACCATGTGCTGTACCCCGAGAAGTTCATCGCCGAGATCAAGCGTGTGCTCAAGCCGCGCCGCTACTGCCTGCTGCACCTGTCGGTGGCGCCCGAGGGCCAGCCCCATCCCGACAACGACCTGTGGGCCGCCAACACGCTGCGCTCGTCGCAGGCGGTGATCGACCTGTTCGGCGCCGGCTACACCGTGGTGGAAGACAAGCTGCTGGGCCAGCCGAACTGGCCCACCTACTGGACCCTGCTGGTGCACAAGAAGGCGGCCTGATCCAACAGTCACCCACCGGGCCGCCAGCGGCCCGGGCAGCAAAAAGGCATCCCGCGGGATGCCTTTTTTGTGGCCGCCGGTCCGGCGGCAAGCCGGTGGCGGCCGCAGCCGCCACCGCTGTCACTGTCCGTAGCGCTTGGGATCGTGGTCGGGCGCGCCGAAGCACAGCACCGGCTGGCGGTAGGTGCCCAGCGGCAGCTTGGCCAGCTCGGCCAGCGTCCAGCCGGCACGCAGGTGCTCGGCGGGGTCGGTGGCCAGGTAGGCCTCATCCGGGTAGACATTGCCCAGGTACTGCAGGCCGCCCGCATGGGCCAGGGCGCGGATGCGGGTCTCGCCGTAGATGCGGTGGGCGTTGAAGTGCGTCAGGTCCTGCCCGGTGGGCACGGCGGCGGTGCACATGCCGGTGGGCTTCATGGCCTGGGCCATCAGCATGAAGGTGAACAAATCCCCCAGCGGCGTGAGCCGGTCGCCGTAGCGGCCAAGGCCGGAATGCTCGATGGAGCTGTACGACAGGATCAGGTCGTAACGGCCCTCGTGCGCGTCCAGCTCCTCGATGTAGTCGTCCCAGGTCAGGGTGCGGATGGCGGTCTTGCAGTCCAGCGTGCCGCTCCACTGGATCTTGCGGTACTCCACCGTGGTCACCTCGCTGGCGCCGGCCTGGGCGCACAGCAGCTCCAGCCAGAAGCTCTCGGAGCCGATGATCAGCACCTTGCGCCCGGCGATGTAGCCGCGCATCTTGCGGATCTGGGCATGGGCCTCGGGGTAGGGGCAGAACTTGCGGAAGTCCACCATCGGAAACTCGTCGAAATGCCAGCGCGCCAGCTGCGAGAACAGGCTGGCGTCCCAGGCCAGGTGCGGCGTGGAATTGCTGCCCATGAACAGCCGTTCCATCAGCGGGATGCGGTAGCCCAGGGTCTCCCAGTACAGGAAGGCCGGCGAGGTGTGCTCGGGCGGCATGGGGCCATGCGGGCCGGTCTCGATCTCCAGCGGGAAGGCCGCGGCACCACCGGCCGCCACGCGGGGCAGCAGCTGGCTGGCACGGGCCACGAAGCGCGCACGCGCCTGCTCGAAGGCACCGGGCTGGCCGGCCTGCAGCACGCCGTGCAGGTGGCGCGAGATCTCGGCGAAGGTGCTGCCCGGGTGGTAGACCTGCAGCGTGATGGACGACAGCAGGTAGATGTCGACCAGCGCGTCCACGCCGTGGTCGGCGCTGATGGTGTAGCTGTCGGGGTCGCCCCAGCCGGTCTTGCCCTGGTTCAGCGTGAGGTGCAGGCGGTCGCTGCGGCTGCGCAGCTGGCCGGGGAACATGGCGCGCAGGCCCTGCTCCAGCTCGGCATCCTCGGTGGACAGGAAGAAGGGCTGGCTGCCCACCCGCTCACGCACCAGGTTGCCGTACATGGCCAGGGCATCCTTCAGGCCGAAATCGGTGCCGCGGGCATGCACACCCGCCATGTCCGGCGTGAGGCCCAGCGCGCTGGCCTGGTCCCGCACCTTGCGGCGGATGTCGGCACGCGGGCGCAGCGCGCGCAGTGCGGCGATGGCGCGCTCACGCGGCACGCAGGGCAGGTAGTCGTTGTCGTAGACGATGACCACGTCGTTCGGGTCGTCCAGCCCCAGCGCCTGCGCAGGCTGCGGCGCACTGCCCTGGGCTAGCTGCAGCAGCTGGCCGCGGCCGAAGCGCTCGGCCTCGCGCTGCACGCCGTGGCCGGGGCCCTTCTCGGTGAACAGGCCTATGCTGCGGCCCTGCAGCGCGGCGATCTGTTCCAGCGTGATGGGCGTGAACTGGTCGTCGTACAGGCGCTCCAGCGGCGTGAGGCAGCCGTTGGGGGTGATGCAGTCCCAGTAGACACGCAGCTGGCGCCCGGTCAGTTCGCAATAGGCGATGGCGGCGGCCAGCGGGCGCAGGCGGTTGCCCAGGCCGCTGGTGCAATAGGCCACGAACAGCTTGTCAGACATGAGGCTCCTTCCGGTTTGGGGAGCAGTGTGCGTGGCCTGGCGCGGGGCGATGGGGCGAAAAGAGGGCTTCGGCGGGCTGTTCTGGTGCGGTTCGATGGCGCGCTGCGGTTCTTCAACCGTTGAACCGATCCGGCACCGGCCCGGGCGCCTGAAATTCATCGCATGGCCGGGACCCGGCGACCATAATTCCCAGGCGTTCGGATTCGACAGTGCACTGGAGACCGGCATGAACATCGCGAAACACCTCGCGCGGGGCGTGATCCTCGCAGGCGCCCTGCTGCACCTGGCGCAGGCCGGCACAGTCAGCTTCGACCCCGGCACCACCTACAACGTGAACCCGGCGATGGAAGACCTTTCGACGCTGGGTGCCGACATGGCAGGCATGCTGGTCAGCGTGGTGCAGGGCGGTGTCACCAGCCAGTTCACCTGGTCGGTGCTGCCCGACGACTTCGGCGGCTTCACCCGGGGCGGCAATGTGCTGACCGACTTTGTCAACTACGACTACTTCATCTACGCCGACGCCGACACCTGGTGCCCGATCCTGACCTGCCGCAACTGGACCGTGGTGAACGGCCGTTTCAAGCAGAACATCACGCAGATCAGCTTCCACGGCGCACCTGGCGGCGTGGTGTTCGACCGGAAGACGGCACCGGACGCATTCGGCACGCCGGGTTCGGGCCAGGGCACGACCTACGAATTGACGAGCTCCACGCAAGCCGGCCTGGACACCAATGTCGTCTACCGCAACCAGGTGCGCGTGGGCGGCAACCCGGTCGTGGGTGATCTGTACACCGACCTGGTCATCCAATTCACCAACGGCGGGCTGGACGACGCCGACACCATCCGCTTCCAGGCCGACACCGACCGCATCCCTGCCTATGCAAGCATGGCGCAGGTGGTGCCCGAACCCCAAACCTGGGCGCTGCTGCTGGGTGGCGCTGCATTCCTCGCCGCGTGGGCGGGCCGCCGCAGGCCGGCGGCCGCGGCACACGGCTGACGCCCCAGGCGGGCGTGCCAGCTCAAACCGCCACTTCTCCCCAGGCAAACCGCAGCATGCCCCTGGGCTTGGGCATGCCGCTGGCCGCCCGTTGCTGGATCAGGGCCTGGTTGCGCTGCAGGTCGCGGTCCAGCCCGCTGGTGCGGAAGGCGATCTGCTCGAAGGCGATGTCGGTCAGCAGCACCTCGGTGCCCACATGCTTGCGCCACATCATGCGGAAGGCCACGTCCTCGTAGCCGTAGTGGCCGCTGAAGTCCTCGTCATAACCCCCGGCCTTGAAGAAGCCCTGGCGGGTGATCAGAAAGCTGTTGATGTGCGGTTCCACGTCCACCCCGTTCTCGGTGCGGCGGAACACATGCAGGCGGTTGGCATCCAGCCGCGGCAGGTTGTCGACGATCTTCAGGAGACTGGCTTCGCTGGCCACGTTGTCCACGTCGAAGAACAGCATCCACTCGGTCTGGGCCAGGGTGGCGGCCAGGTTGCGGCAGCCGGGCATGTTCCAGTCGATGTCGTCGTCCACCCGCACCAGGCGCAGGTCGAGCGCGCCCTTGTCCACCTGCAGCGGCACATCGCTGTGGTCGTCGATGACCAGGAACTTCAGCCGCGCCTGCAGCGCCGGGCTGAACTGCTGCCACAGCGCCAGCTGCCGGTCCACCGGCTGCTGGGCGTTGTACACATGGGTGATCAGGGTCAGGTCGGCCATGCTGGCACCTCTAGGCGATGTGGGTGATGCATTGCGGGTTCAGGTACAGGCGGGCGCCGGCCTTGACCAGCAGGTCGTGGTAGGGCACGTGCTCACACACCTCGCGCCCGTCCACCAGGCCGGTGTAGCGGCCGTGGCCCACCACCGCCGCCTTGTACAGGCCGAAGCCGCCAAAGGCCGACAACACCGGCACCCAGCCAGCCACCCGGCCCGGCGCCAGCTGCTGGGTGGCGGCATGGATCTCACGCCCGGCCGCCAGCGCGGCGTTCAGCGTGTGCTGGCCGCTCCACACATAGTCGTCGGGGCAGATGGTGGGCTCGCGCAGGGCCCACAGGTCGTAGTACAGCGGCCAGCTGAGCGGAAACACCGCGTCCCAGCTGTCCTCGAAGCGGAAGTTCGACAAGAAGCCTTCGGTGCTGAAGCGCTCGCCCACCAGGCCGTCCAGGTCGGCCCAGCAGATGTAGTCGAAGCGGTCGGTGCCCAGGCCCAGCACATGGTCCAGCAGCTTGTTGCGGCCATAGGCCAGGCGCTCGGTGCGCAGCGGCATGGCCGCCGCCACGCCCTGCTCGCGCATGGCATGCAGCAGGCCGTCGCGGGCATAGTGGTCCAGCAGGGCGCCGGTGGCATCGCTGGAGTCGTTTTCGTAGACGTGGATCTGGTGCTCGGCAAACAGCCCTCCCAGTTCACGCAGCTTGCTGATGGACGCCGGCAGCGCCGCGGCGCAGCTGCGCGCCGTGCCCAGGAAGGCGATGCGCTTGCCACGCAGCAGTTGGCGGATCTGATCGGGCCCCGGCTCGGCCACCGCCTCGATGCGGCCCAGTGGCGCCACCTCGGGCGCACCGTCCACCGCCGGCACGATGTCCAGCGCAAAACGCGCCCAGTTGTCGGGCCGCTGGAACACCAGTTCGGCGCTGTCGCCGTCGATCTTCAGCCGGCAGGCCGGTGTGTCCCAGGCCAGGGGCTGCAGCACACGGGCGCAGCCAATGCGCACGTCGCGGATGGGCACACCCGGTGTGCGCAGGTGGATCGCCCGCACAAAGGCGTGGCTGTCGTTGTGGAGGCGGTGGCGCATGGCGGGTTCAGGCCTCCACCGCCTGCTGAGCCACCAGGTCCTGCAGGCCGCGGGTGACGGCCGCCCAGCTGTACTGGCGCACCAGGCGCTCACGCGCGGCCAGGCGCTCGGGGGCGTGGCGGTCCAGGCGGCCCTCGGCCACGTCGACCATGGCCTGCACCAGGGCGTCGTGCTCGGGCACCAGGAAGCGGCCGAACATCGACGGCTCGTCGGCCTTGCTGCCTTCCCGCGAGGGCAGCTTCACCGACAGCGCCGGTGGGCAGAAATCATCGGTGGCGCCACCACCGGTCACGATCACCGGCGTGCCGCAGGCCATGGCCTCCAGCACCGGCATGTTGAAGCCCTCGGCCCGGTAGGGCGAGACATAGGCATCGGCCACGCCGTACAGCGCACGCAGCTGGCCCTGGTCCAGGCTGCCCGACACCACCGAGATGCCGGCCAGCACCTGGTTGTCGATCAGGCCGGGGTTGTCGCGGCTGACCTGGGCCAGGGTGCGGTCGGCGCCGATGCCGTACAGCGCCTTGTGGTCCTTCAGCAGCAAACGGGTGCGCGGGTGCTGCTTGCGCACCTGGGCAAAGGCCTTGATCAGCAGGTCCAGGCCCTTGTTCCAGGTGGCCACGCCCACGTTGAGGAACAGCACCTCGTCGTCGGCGATGCCCAGCGCGGCACGGCCGGCCAAGCGGTCGGCCGGCAGCAGCGGGGTGAAGGTGTCGGTCTTGACGCCGTGCGGCACCACCACGATGCCCTCGGGGTCCATGCCGCCGTCCACCAGCCGGTCGCGTGACCAGGCCGAGGGCGTGATGATGCGGTTCTGGTCGCGGGTGAAGGCCAGCGCATCGGCCGGCGGTGCGTCGAAGCACTCATCCACCAGGCCACATTCGGTGACCATGAAGGTCAGCGTGCGCTGGCCGGGCGTGATGGCCGACTTGAAGGGTGAGCTGATGCGCAGCGTGCAATCGGGCAGCAGGCCGGCGGGCGGCGCGGGCACGGCGTCGATGGCGGCCTGCTCGTCGGGCGTGAAGCCGGCCGGCATCTGCTTGCTGTTCCAGTGCTTCAGGAAGAACGGCAGATCGTGGTGGTAGAGCTGCCAGTCGGCGCGCCAGGCGGCATCACGCAGCAGCACCAGCATCTGGTACTGGTTGACCAGGGCGATGGAGTGGCTCACACCACGCCAGCCTTCGATGCACAGGGTGTTCATCCGGAAACTTTCATTTCAGCCAATCGGAGAGGCCGGTGCCGAGCGAGGTCAGCATCGCGTTCATCTGCTGGCCGTCGTGCAGGGCGTTGACGTACTGCACACGCAGGTTGTAGTGGTCGCTCTCGGCGGCGATCACGTCGAACAGCGAGCGGCGGCCCATCTGCTGCCACTGCTGCAGGGTGAAGTTGCGCAGGCGGTCGCTGTCGCGCAGCACCAGGCCCACCCGCTTCAGGCGCTCGAAGGCGTTGCCGGCCTGCTCGTGCACGTCGACGATGCGCTGGCGGCGCTGCTCCAGCGCATCGGCGCGCTGCAGGTCGGCGGCGGCGGCGCGCTTGCGCGCGGCCTGGCTGCTGTATTCGATGGCCGGGTTCAGGATGGGCACGCTCAGCGTCACGCCGGCGCTCAGCGTGCCGCTGCGCGGGCTGCTCAGCGTCACCCCACCGCCGGACGACAGCAGGGCGCTGCCACCCACGTTCCAGCTCACCTGCGGCTTGTTGCCGGCCTCCACCACACGGGCGATCTGCCGCAGCGCATTGGCGTTGGCCGCCAGCTGGCTGATGTCGACCGAGCGCTCGGCCGCGCTCAGCACCTGCGGCAGCTCGGGCACGGTCAGCATCAGCGTGGCCATGCCGTCGGTGCCGGGCAGGCCGTCACCCACCACGCGGCGCATGCGCGCCTCCACCTGGCGCGCCTGGCTCTGGGCCTGCACCTGCTGCAGCTCGGCCTGCTGCAGCTGCTTGCGCGCCTGCACCAGCTCGCTGGTGCGGCCCTTGTCGGCCGCCACGATGGCCTCCAGCGCCTGCACCAGGCAGCCCATCTTGCGCACGTTCTGGCCGTAGATCACCGCCTGCATGCGGTAGCGGCTGCGCTCGAAGGCCATCGAGGTGGTGGCCAGGGCGATCTGCTCCTGGGTGGACAGCATGCCCAGGCGCGCGGCGTCGGCCTGCTCGCGCCGCCAGTCGATCAGCCGGTCGCTGCGGCCGCCGTCGTAGAGCATCTGGTTCAGCGTGATGCCGGCGCGGGCCTGCAGGCTGGTGGAGTTGCCACCCTTGGCGGCCTCCAGCGACGGGTTGACGCTGCCGGTCAGCATGACCTGGGGCTTCTTGCTGGCCTCGGCCTCGCCCACGTCCTGCTCGGCAGCCTCGGCCAGCAGCCGGGCGGCGCCGATGCCGTGGTTGCGCGCCAGCGCATCGGCCACCAGCTGCTGCAGCAGGCTGCGTGGCTCGGCCGGCACCGCCGCGGCGGCTGCGCCAGCCGCCGGCAAGGCGTCCAGCTTGCCCTCGTCCAGGCAGTTGGCGTGGGCAGCGCCGGCCAGCAGCAGCGCGGCAAGACCGGCCAGCAGCGGCCGGGCCAGGGGGGGGGTGGAGAAGGTCAAGGCGGGCACCGGGATGGACAGGCAGTTCAGCGCCAAGTAGACGCTGGCAGGCCGCTGGCCGATCGCTCAAATGCCGCCGGCTTTGGCCGTCAATTCGCCGCGCCGCCGGGGCGTGGTAGACCTCAGCGCTCGGTGAAGGCCTCGGTGGCCTTCATCATCGGCCGCAGCAGGAAGCTCAGCACCGAGCGCCGGCCGGTGCGGATCTCGGCCGTGCCCACCATGCCGGGCAGCACCGTCAGCGGCTTGCCGCCGGCCTTCAGCGTGCTGGCGTCGGCGCGCACCAGGGCGCGGTACCAGCCGGCCTCGGTGCCACCGGCCTGGTTGCGGTCGCCATCGCCGATGGCGTCGGGGCTAAGGGTGTCCACCGTGCCATGCAGGCTGCCGTAGACGGTGAAGTCGTAGGCCGAGAGCTTGATCTCCACCGGGTGGCCCACCCGCACGAAGCCGATGTCGGCCGGCTTGATGCGCAGCTCCACCAGCACCTGCTCGTCGATGGGCACGATCTCCATCACCGGTGCGCCGGCCGTCACCACGCCGCCCACGGTGTTCATGCGGATGTTCTTGACCAGGCCACGCACCGGCGAGGTGAGCGTGGTGCGGCGCAGGATGTCGTCGCGCACCACCTGCTGCTCGCCCAGCATGGTGAGCTCGGTCTGCGCCTTCACCAGCTCGGCGCTGGCGTCCTGGCGGAAGCGGTTGATGCGCTCCTGGGTCACCAGGGCCAGGTCGTTCACCTGGCGGCGCAGGCGCATCACCTCCACCTCGCTCATCAGGCCCTTGGCGGACATGGCCTGCGCCATGCCCATCTCGCGTTCCAGCAGGGCCTGGTTGCGCTGGTTGCTGGCCACGGCCTCGTTCAGCGCCCGCTTGCGGGCGTCGAAGGAGGCGCTCTCCCCCTGCACCACCTGCGGCACCTCGTCCAGTTCCCGCGGCCACACCAGGGCCTTGCCACCGGCCTCGGCCTGCAGCCGCACCACCGTGGCCACCAGGGCGAGGCGCTTGAGCCGGCCCTCGTTCTGCTGCGCCTCCACCCGGGTCGGGTCCAGCAGGGCCAGGGCCTGGCCGGCGCTCACCGCCTCGCCCTCGCGCACCTTCAGCTCATGCAGGATGCCGCCCTCCAGGCTGGCGATCACCTGTTCACGCCCCACCGGAATCACCCGGCTCTCGGCGCGGGTGACCATGTCCACCTGGGCCAGCGCGGCCCACACCACCGCCACCACCAGGGCGAGCAGCATCAGGTACACGGCCCAGGTGGCCACGTTGGCCGGCTCGTGCTGCTCGGCCTGCTGCAGCGGGCTCAGGAAATCGATGTCGCCGCGGTGCAGCGGCCTGGTCTCAGCCATGGTGGACGCTCATACCGCGGCTTTGCGCTCCGCTGGCTGGGTGCTGGGGTGGCGGTGCACGTTGGTGGGCAGCTGCGGCGCGCCCTGCCCTGGCTGGGCCGCCGCCTGCGGCACCGGCTTGGCGCCCGACAAGGCGGCCAGCACCTGGGCCTTGGGGCCGTCCATCACCACCTTGCCGGCGTCCACCACCACGATGCGCTGCACCAGCTCCAGCACGGCCGGCCGGTGCGTCACCATGATCAGGGTGCAGCCCCGCGCCGATTCATGCAGCTGGCGCAGGAAGGCCAGCTCACTCTGCGCGTCCATCGAGCTGGTGGGCTCGTCCATCAGCAGGATCTTGGGCTCGGTGATCAGGCTGCGGGTCAGCGCCACCAGCTGGCGCTGGCCCCCCGACAGCAGCGAGCCCGATTCACCCACCGGCAGGTCCCAGCCCAGCGGGTGGCTTTCGGCCACCCGGGCCAGGCCGGTGAGCCGCGCCACCGCGGCCAGGCGGGTGGGGTCGGCGCCGGGCCGGCCCAGCAGCACGTTGTCGCGCAGCGTGCCGTTGAACAGGCGCGAATCCTGCGGCACATAGCCCACGTTGAGGCGGAAATCGCCGGGGTCGAGCTGGCGCAGGTCGACACCGTCCACGTCCACCAGGCCATCACTGGGGCGGTACAGGCCGCCGATCACACGCAGGATGGTGCTCTTGCCACTGCCGATGCGGCCCAGGATGGCCACACGCTCACCCGGCTCGAAGCGCAGCGTCACGCCCTTGAGCACCTTGGGCGCCTCCTGGCCGTCCTTGGCCGGGTAGGCGAAGCCCACGTCGTTGAGCGCGATGCGCCCGCTCATGCTGCGCACGGGGATGTAGTCGCGCCCGGGCTCACGCTCGGTGGGCTGGGCCATCACCTTGTCCAGCGCCAGCATGGCCGCACGCGCGCCCTGCCAGCGTGTGGCCAGCATCACGATGGACGACAGCGGCGCAATCGCCCGCATGCCGAACATCACCGCGCCCATCAGCGCACCACCGGTGATCACCTTCTGGTCGATCAGGTACACGCCCCAGACCAGCATCACCAGGGTGATGGCCTGCTGGCTGATCATCGACAGGTTCATGGTCAGGCTGGTGAGCCGGCGCGAGCGGATCTGGCTCTGCACCGCCGCGGCCGAGCTCTGCGCGTACTGGTGCAGGAAGCGGCCCTGGGCACCGGTGGCCTTGATGTCCTCGATGCCCTCCACCGCCTCCACCAGCAGGCCGTGCAGGTCGGCCTGCTGCTGCATGTTGGCCGAGGTGGCGCGGCGCATCGCGCCCTGGATCAGCGCGGCCACCCCCAGGATCACCGGCACGCCCAGCACCAGCACCCAGCCCAGCGGCCCGCCGATCAGGAAGGCCATGGCGATGAAGATGAAGATGAAGGGCAGATCGCTGATCGCCGACAGCGTGGCCGAGCTGAAGAACTCGCGCACCAGCTCGATCTGGCCCACGATGTGGCTGTAGGCCCCGGCCGATTCGGGCCGGTGCTCCATGCGCACGCCCAGGCTCTGGCGGAACAGCTGGGTGCCCACCAGCAGGTCGGTCTTCTTGCCGGCCAGGTCGATCAGGTAGGCGCGCAGCTGGCGCGCGGCCAGGTCGAACACCAGGGCCAGGCCGCCGGCGATGGCCAGCGCCCACAGCGTGACGAAGGCCTTGTGCGGGATCACCTTGTCGTAGATGACCGAGGTGACGGTGCCGGTCACCAGCATCAGGGTGTTGCTCAGCAGCGCGGCCAGCAGGGCCGAGCGGTAGTACGGGATGAAGCGCCGCACCGTGCCCCACAGCCAGTGGCTGCCGGGGTCGCGCAGCGCGGCTGCGGCGTCGGCGCTGGCCACGCCGGTGCGGCCGGCCACGGCCGGCCGGGGCGTGGCCAGCAGGGCGATGCCGGCGTATTCGGCGGCCAGTTCGGGCTCGGTGGCCGTCAGCTCCTGGGCGCTGTCCAGGCCGTCCTCGCCGGGCATCAGCACGGTGCACAGCGCCGGGCCGCCGGCCTGGGCGCGGCGCGCCAGCAGGATCACCGCGTCGCCGGTCTTCAGCAGCAGCACCACCGGCAGCAGCAGGTCGCTGAACTCGCCGATGGGGCGCTGCACCAGGGCGGCGTTCCACTGTGCGTCGCGCAGCGCGCGCACCGCCTGGTCGGGGCCCAGCTGGCCATCGACCTGCTGGCCCTCCAGCAGCGAGGCGATGGAGCGCTCGTGGCCGTGGTAACGCGTCAGCCACACCAGGGCCTGGGCCAGCGCGTCCTGCGCCAGCCCGGCGGGCGGGGGCGGTTCGGGCTGGGGCTCGGCAGCCTGGTCCAGGAAGGGGTCGTCGCGGGCGGACACGAAACGCGCAGGCTCGGGTGGGCGGGTTCAGCCGGGCAGGTTCAGGCCGGCCGGCTCAAGGGTTGGCGCGGTGCTGCAGCGCCAGGCGCTCGAAGTGCGCCTCGATGTCGCGCACCACCTGGGGCAGGTCGAACAGCGGCGAGCTGCGGCCATGCTCGGCCAGGTAGCGCTTGTAGGAGGCGATGCGCGCCGGCTGGCGGCCCAGCAGCACGGCCAGCTTCTCGTAGTCGGCCAGCGTGCTGGTGGCCAGCTCGGGCAGGCCCACCGCGTTGAGCAGGCTGCCGGCCATGCGCGAGATGTAGCTGCGCCCGCTCAGGGTGACGATGGGCGTGCCCATCCACAGCGCGTCGCTGGCCGTGGTGCCGGCGTTGAAGGGGAAGGTGTCCAGCACCAGGTCGGCACACTGGAAGCGGGCCAGGTACTCGGGCGGCGACACCCGCGGCGCAAACACCAGCCGCGCCCGCGCCACGCCGTGGCTGTCGGCCTGGCGCAGCATGTTCTCGCGCGCGGTGTCGTTGTCGGCCAGCAGCCAGAGCACGCTGTCCGGCACCTGCTGCAGGATACGCATCCAGGCGCCGAAGACCTCGGGCGTGAACTTGTGGTTGTTGTTGAACGAGCAGTACACCACCTGGTCCTCGGGCAGGCCATAGCTGCTGCGCGTGGGGCGCGGCGCCACGGCGCGCTGGCGGTCGCTCACCTGGTAGCAATGCGGCAGGCGCAGCGCGCGCTCGGTGTAGTAGGGCTCGGCCTCGGGCGGCAGCACGTAGTGGTCGGCCAGGATCCAGTCCACCCCGGGCAGGCCCGAGGTGCCGGGCAGGCCCAGGTAGCTCACCTGCACCGGCGCGGCGCGGTGGCCCAGGATCGCCGGGCGCGCGCCGTTGGTCAGGGCCTGCAGGTCCACCAGCACGTCGATGCCGGCCTCGGCGATCAGGCGCGCGGCGGTGCTGTCGTCCACCCCGCCCAGGCGCACCAGGTGGTCCATGGCACGCACGATGCGCTGGCGCTGCGGCTGGTCGCTCTCGGGCGTCCAGCAGAAGCCCCACACTTCAAACTTGCTGCGGTCGTGCAGCTCGAACAGCTCGGGCGACAGCAGGCCCACGGCATGCATGTGCAGGTCGCCCGACAGGTAGCCGATGCGGATCTTGCCGGTGCGCGGCGGCATGCTCTTGTGCAGGGGCTGCGGCGCGGCCTTGGGCACACGCTCCAGGGCAAAGCGGGTGGCCGACAGCAGCTGCAGCGCGGGGTCGTCGCTCAGGCCCATCATCGCCAGCAGCGAGGTGCCCTGCAGCAGCCGGTTGGGGCCGACATCACCCACCGGGGCATACACCGGCCAGGCGCACTGCTTCTGGCGCAGGTGCACATAGTGCTGGATGACGCTGGGCTGGGCCGGGTCCAGCTGCAGGCTCTCGCGCAGCGCGGCCTCGGATTCGGGGTAGCGGCGCAGCTGCTCCAGCAGGCGGCCGATGTTGTTCCAGGCGTGCACCTGCAGGTCGGCCGCCGGCCGGGCGCTGATCACTGCCTGCCACTCGGCCAGGGCCGCCTCATGCTGGCCACCGCGCTCCAGCAGGTGGCCCAGGTTGAGCCGGGCATGCGGGAAATCGGGTTGCAGGGCGATGGCCTGGCGGTAGGCGGCCTCGGCCTCGGCGCTGCGCTGCAGCGCCCCCAGCAGCGTGCCCAGGTTGAAGCAGGCGACATGGCGCATGGCCACCGGCCCGTCGACCAGCCAGCGCTGGTACAGGGCCACGGCGGCGTCGGTGCGGCCGGCGCCCTGCAGGCGCTGGGCCTCGTTGACGAGTTCGGGCAGCGACAGCGGCGGGGCGGAAACAGTCAGGACAGCGTCGGGCATGCGGGCTCCAGGCACGGCACAAGTGGCCTTCATCGTAGGAGCGGGGGCCCTCGGCAAGCGCCCCGAAAAGGCCCGCTGCAGCCCGGCTTATCGGGCCCCGGAATGGCAAAAGCCGGGCACTGCCCGGCTTCGTCCGTCGAGGTGTGGCGCTCAGTTCAAGCGGAAGCCGCCCACCACGTCCACCAGCTTGCCGGCCTGGTGGCGCAGGCTCTCGGCGGCGGCGGCGCTCTCCTCCACCAGGGCCGCGTTCTGCTGCGTCACCTGGTCGAGCTGGCCCACGGCGTCGCCCACCTGGCTGATGCCACGCGACTGTTCGGCAGTGGCGTTGGAGATCTCGCTGATCAGCTGGCTGACCTGCTGCACCTGGCGCACGATGTCGTCCATCGAGGTGCCGGCGTCGTGCACCTGGCGTGCACCCAGCTCCACCTTCTCGCTGCTGCTGCCGATCAGGCTCTTGATCTCGCGGGCGGCGTTGGCCGAGCGCTGGGCCAGGCTGCGCACCTCGCTGGCCACCACCGCGAAGCCACGGCCCTGCTCACCGGCGCGGGCGGCTTCCACCGCCGCGTTCAGCGCCAGGATGTTGGTCTGGAAGGCGATGCCGTCGATGGTGCCGATGATGTCGGCGATCTTGCGCGACGAGGCGGCGATGTCCTGCATGGTGGCCACCACCTGGCCCACCACCTCGCCACCCCGGGCCGCGGCGGCCGAGGCGCCACCGGCCAGCTGGTTGGCCTGCTGCGCGGTCTCGGCGTTGTGCTTGACGGTGCTGGTCAGCTCCTCCATCGAGGCGGCCGTCTGCTGCAGGTTGCTGGCCTGCTCCTCGGTGCGCTGGCTCAGGTCGGCATTGCCGGTGGCGATCTGCGCCGAGCCGGTGGCGATGCTGTCGCTGCTGCGGCGCACCTCGCCCACCAGTTCGGCCAGGCGTTCACGCATGTGGTGCATGGCCGCCATCACGCTGCTGCGGTCGCCGGGGCGCACCGACACGGTCACCGACAGGTCGCCCTCGGCGATCGCCGTGGCCACCCGCTTGGCCTCGGCGGGCTCGCCGCCCAACTCGGCCACCACGCTGCGCACCACCACCGTGGCCAGGCCGGCGGCCAGCAGCACCGACAGCAGGCCGAAGCCCAGCACCAGAAGACGTGCGGCGGCGTACTGGCGCTGGGCACGCTCGTAGTCCTGCTTGTTGCGTTGTTCCTGGTAGCCGATGTTGGCGTTCAGCGCGGTCTGCCAGGCCTCGGTGGCCGGGCCGGCCTTCTTCAGCACCAGGGCGGTGGCCAGCTCGAAATCACCGTCGATGCCGGCCTTGATGGCCTGGTCGCTGAGGGCCCGGGCGGCCGTGCGTGCAGCGGCGATGGCGTCACGCTTGGCCTGGGCCTCGGGGGTGGCGGGGATCTTGCCCAGCGAGGCATCGGCCTCGTCGTAGCGGCTGCGGGCGTCGGTGATCTTCTGGCGCTCGACGGCCATGGCCGCCGGGTCGGACATCAGCGCCAGGCTGCGGGTGACCCGGGCGACGATGTGCACCGATTCCGACATGCGCTGGATCAGGGCCAGCTTGTGGTTGTTGACCAGCACCACGTCGTCCAGCGCGGACTGGATCTGGCCCATCTTGTAGAGCGCCAGGCCGCTGCCCAGCAGCGACAGCAGCACCAGGGCGGCAAAGCTCAACCCCAGGCGGGCGGCGAGTGTGAGGGATCGGAAAGGCATGGAGTTGTCCTCGTGCGCAGAAACAGGAACGGCAGCCGGTGGGCTGCCCGTGGCGACCCGTGGCGGGCGCCTAGAAACCCAGGCTGGCCAGCAGGTCGTCGACCTCGCCCTGGTTGGTCACCACGTCGGTGCGGCCCTCGGGGTTGACCACGGGGCCGGCCAGCACGCTGGGGTCGACCTTCTCGCACAGTTCGGGCGGCACCACCTGCACCAGCAGCTTGACCAGGCTGTCTTCCAGCTCGTTGGCCAGGGTCACCACCTTGGCCACCACCTGGCCGGTGAGGTCGTGGAAGTCCTGCGCCATCATGA
>JAZKFQ010000053.1:0-12378 GCA_040386375.1 Pseudomonadota bacterium | reverse complement strand
AAGGGAGGGCCGGAGGCCCGGAATGACATGGAGCAGAACACGCCCGCCCGGCCCGACGCGATCGCTCAGACTGTAGACCGCCCGCTTTCAGCAAGCGCAGCAAACGGCAGCCAAGAGCCCAACACCGCCCAACGCATCACTGCGTTGTGGTGCCCGTGCCGATCAGCTCGGCATACCCCATCATCGGCAGCGGCGGCGGCAGCTTCAGTTCACGCGCGGCGGGCATGCGGATCTGGTAGCTGAAACGCTTGAGCGCTTCCACCGGCACGGTGGAGGCGGCCTGCTTGGCCACCAGGATGCGCTCGGCCTTGTGGGCGGTGAACTGGCCCACGTTGTAGTAGCGGCTGACCAGGCCCGACAGTGCGCCGGCCTGCATCAGCTGCTCGGTCGAGGCGAAGGTGGGCAGGCCCAGTGCCATCGCCGCCGGGATGATGATGCCCTCGGCCAGCGTGCCCAGAAAGCTGTCGGGCGGCAGGTACAGCCACTGCGCACCGGCATCCTTGAGCTCACGCACCAGGTCGGCCGCACCATCGGCCGTGGGCTTGCGGCTGCTGTCCAGCCGGAAGGTGCGCTCCACCGTGTGGAAGCCACGCTCGCGGCCCAGGCGGCGGATCTCCTCCAGCACCACCACCGAATTGCGCTCCGTGGGCGTGTACAGCACACCCAGGGTGTCGAAGGGCCGGTAGGCGGCGATGGCGCGGATCTGCGACTCGGTGGGCACCACATGGGTGACACCGGTGAGGTTGCGGCTGTGGCTGGCCAGGTCGGGCACGATCTTGGCCTGCACCGGCGCGGCCACCAGGGTGAACACGGTGGGGATGTCGGTGATGTGCTTGCCCTTGACCACGCCGTCGTGCGGGCCCACCACGCCCAGCGTGACCGAGGTGCCCCAGGTGTAGATCAGGTCGGGCTTGGCGGCGCGGATCTCGTCCAGGATGGCCGGCATGCGGGTGTCGTCGCGGTTGAGATCACGGTAGGTGATGTCCACCGGCAGCTTGCGGCTGCTGAAGTATTCCTCGAAGCCCCGTTCCACCTCGGTCATGCCGCGGAAGGTGACGGCGAAGATGCGGTGGCGCTTGGCCGGCGCGGCCTGGCCCACCAGGGGCAGGGTGGCGGTGCTGGCGGCAGCGGCGGCCAGCAGCTGGCGGCGGGTGAATCCTGTGGTCATGGTGGTCTTGCTTTCTGCAGAGAGGTCGGGGATTCAGGCGTGCGCCAGCGCCGGCTGGGCGCTGCGGCGGGTGGCCAGCAGGAAAACGATGCCGCAGGCCGCCACACCGGCGCCCAGGGCGGCAAAGCTGAAGCGGTAGTCCAGCCAGCGCAGCAGCACGGCCGCCAGCAGCGGGCCGGTGGCATTGCCCAGGCGCTCAAGCAGGCGGTACACGCCGTAGACCGTGCCCTCGCCCAGGCGCTCGATCTCTGGCTGGCAGTGCTCGCTGACCAGGGCGCTCTGCGCCGAGATCGACATCGACTGGCCCAGGCCCACCAGCAGCACGGCCAGGAACACCCAGCCCACGCCGGCGCCTGAGAGCATCAGCACGCCGCCCAGGCCGGAGATGACCAGGCCGCCGCCCACCAGCCAGTGCATGCGCTCACGGTTGGTGGCCCAGCCGGCCGTCAGCGGTGCCAGCACCACCATGGCCACGGCATAGGTCATCAGCACCCGGCCGGCCATGGACTGGCTGTCGCCGATGGACACCACGTACAGCGGCACCAGGTAGAAGCACATGCCGGTCAGCAGGATCTTGGCGGGCATGGCGGCCAGGCCGGTGACGGCCATGAAGCGCGCATTGCCGACCAGGGCCGCGATCTCCGGCAGCTTGGGCAGGCGCGCCGTGGCGCGGCCCACGGCCGGGCGCATGTCCGGCAACCCGCGGATGGCCAGCATCGAGCCGGCCGCCAGCAATGCGGCGATGCCGAAGGTGAAGCGCACGCCGATGTTGTCGGCCAGGATGCCGCCGATGGACGGGCCGCACACCGTGGCCGCCATGATGGCGCCGACGAACAGCGCAAAGCTGCGGGCCCGGGTGGCCGGCGTGGCGTGGTCCAGCACATAGGCCTGGCCGGCGACGAACACCATGGCATAGCCCACGGCGCAGAGCGAGCGCCACAGCAGCAGGTCCAGCACGTTGTGCGCAAGCGCGGTGGCGATGAAGCCCACGCTGGCCACGGCCGCGCCAGTGAGCATGGTGCGGCGGTGGCCCACCCGCTCGCACCACACGCCGATGATGGGCTGGCCCAGGGCCACGATGAACATGAACAGCGCGATCGGCAGGCCCACCAGCAGCTCGGTGGTGAGCCAGGGCAGCGGCACCAGCAGCTCCTTCACATAACCGGGCAGGAAGGAGCGGGTCAGCTCCTCGGCCAGGATGAAGATGAACAGCGGCGTGCGCACCTTGGCCAGCTCGGTCTCGTTGCCGCGGGCAGCCGCCGGCGCCGGGCCGAAGTGGAAGCGTTCGCCCAGGCGCAGCAGGCCGGCCTGCACGATGCCCTGGCCCGGCGGGCGCTCGTGCGAGGGCAGGCGCCGGCCCTGCTCCACCAGCGCCACCAGGCCCTCGAAATGGCTGTTCACCCGGGCCAGTACCGCCTCCAGCTGGCGCGCCAGGCCGGAGAAGGCCACCTCGCCACCGGGTGGGTTGCGGGGGCTGAAATCACCGCGTGCGCCGCGGTCGAACACATCGCCCAGCGCACGCAAGCCGGCGTCCAGCTTGGCGCCGGCCATGAAGTGCAGCAGCTCCAGCGTGAAGAACAGCGACACCACCAGCACCACCAGCACGTCGTACAGCATGTCCAGCACGATGGCGTCGACGAAGCTCACGTCGATGCCGATGTGCAGCAGGCCCAGCGGCGTGTTGCCACCGGCCACGATGGGCAGGGTCACCACATACTGGTTGCCCACACGCGCGGCCGGTGGCACCGCGTCGGGTGTCTTCAGCAGGGCCAGCACATCGGGGCTGCGCAGGTAGGCCGCGGCCCCCGCCGGCGCCTTGAAGCGCTGGTGCAGGGTCACCCCGTGCACATCGGTCAGCGCCACGTAGCTGACCTCGGGCATCTCGCTGCGCACTTCGTCGAAGCGCTGCTCCACGCCGTTCAGCTCGCCGAAGGCCACGCCGCTGTCATGGGCGCGGATCACCAGGGCCCGCACCGAGGCACCGGAGCTGGTCACCTTCTTGGCCATCTCGGGCGCCAGCGCTGCCTCGAAGGCACGGTGCGACACCGCCGCATTGGCCAGCAGGGCCAGCAGCACCACCAGCGTCAGCACGCCGGCCAGGCGCAGGTAGACCCCGCGCAGATACCCTTGGTTCATGTGGAGCTCCCGCGGTGCAACTGGGCACGCAGCTCGGTCACCTGGCTGTCGGCCAGGCGCACCGTGTCGACGAACTGGCGCAGCGCCGGCCCGAAGGGGCCGCGGATGCTGGCACCGAGATTGCCGGTGACACCGCCGGTGCGCAGCGCCTGCTCGGCGGCGTCGATGTCGCGGTCCAGCTTGCTCATCACCCGCAGCAGCGCCAGCGACGACAGGCCGGCCGACACCAGGAACATCAGCAGCGAACCCAGCGCCAGCTGGCGCCCCACGGCGTGGATGGATTCCTCCACCTTCTCGTTGGAGTAGCGCAGCACCAGGTGGCCCATGGTCAGGCCGAAGTTGTTCTCGATCTTCATGCCCGCGGCCGATTCGTCCTGGTGCTCGGTGAACCAGCCGCCGTCGGTGGCCTTGTGCGCCGCATCCACCCAGTGCCTGGGCACCGGGCGGTCCATGCGCAGGCTGTCGGTGCTGTAGAGCATGCGCCCCTCGTTGTCGAAGATGTCGATGCTGAGGATCAGGTCGTCGGTGGCGCGCTCGCGCTGCATGGTGCCGGGCAGGGTGCCGATGTCGGCGAACTGCAGGCCCAGGGCCAGCGACGACTGGATGCTGTTGTCGATCGAGCGGCCGGTCACCAGCAACCGTTCCTTGACGATGCTGGTGGCCGTGCTGCGGTACTTGAAGTAGTTCAGCAGGCCGGCCATGCCGACTGCAAAGCCGCACACGAGCACGGCCACACCGACCATGCGGCGCTTGGTGGAATCCATCGGACAACTCCCGAACCCGGCGACAGGCCCGGTCCTGGACTTGTTATCGGAGCCGGCCGGGGCAGCTTGAGGGGCCATCGGAACCCCCGATCTGCGCACTATTCCCTCAACGCCCGTCGAGATCGGTCGATACCCAAGGCCATGGCACGCACTCACACCGGGTGGAGTGCGGCCCGATGTCCAAGGAGTAGATCCACCATGTCGATCCAGCCCGCCAGCCCGGCCCGCACCGCCGTGGCCGCGCCAGCGCAGCCTGCAGCCCACCCGACCGGGAGCCGGCCATGAAGCAGAACCTGGCCATCGTCCCGCGGGACGACTTTGCCGGCGACACCGTGCCCGGCGAGCTGGTGGACATCGCCTGGGAGCCCCCGGTGCGCGGCCCGCGCCGCCCGCTGGCCACCTGGCGCGACTACATGGCCCAGGCCAGCCGGGTGGTGGGCCGCTTCCACGGCCAGTTCGACCTGCAGCGCTTCGACTACGTGCACCCGGTGCGCCTGCAACCGGGCACACCGCTGCGCCTGAAGAAGCCCTACAACGTCAGCGTGGCCTACACCGAGTGGGGCCCGGCCGACGCGCCGGTGCTGATCTGCTGCGGCGGCGTGGCCAATGTGGCGATGCGCTTCAGCTTCCTGGCCAGCGACCTCAGCGACCGCTTCCGCGTGGTGTGCATGGACTGGCTGGGCCGCGGCCGCTCAGGCTGGATGGCGGCCGAGGGCGACTACTCGCTGCCCACCTATGCCGAGCAGCTGCGCCAGATGATCCTGCACCTGAACGCCGGGCCGGTCACGGTGCTGGGCTCGTCCATGGGCGGCAGTGCGGCGATTGCGCTGATGGCGCGCCAGCCCAGACTGATCAGCCGGCTGATCCTCAACGACGTGGGGCCGCACATCCCCTCGCGCCGCCGCAAGCGCCGCGCCGACACCATCGCCCGCCACTATGTGTTCCGCGAGCCGGGTGATCTGCTGCGCAAGATCGGCGCGTCGCAGAAGAACGATGGCCCGGTGGGTGACGACATCCGCTTCAACCTCACCTTCCACCAGACACGCTGGTGCGACGAGGAGGGCGGGCGCATCTACCGCCACGACGTGCGGGCCATGCAGGCCTACCGCCGCGACGCCCAGAAGAGCCTGCTGCAGTGGGACGAGTGGCAGCATGTGAACTGCCCGATGCTGCTGATCCACGGCATGCAGTCGGACGCGCTGTTCGACCCCACCATCCGCCGCATGATGCGGGGCAAGCAGGTGCAGCTGATGCACATCCCCGACACCGGCCACGCGCCGCTGCTGGCCGACCGCCACCACATCGGCTACATCCGCCAGTGGCTGCTGGGCGAGGCCATGCCCGAGGGCGAGTTCTCCGTGCTGCACGCACCGCAGCGGGAGGCCTACCCGGGCAACCCCATCGCGTTTGCGCCCGCCAGCGCGCTGCGCTGAGGGCCTGGCGCATGAAGAAGTTCAAGCCCTATGCGCGTGGCACCGTGCTGCACTTCGTGCGGCATGGCGCCACCGCGGCCAACCTGGTGGGCCTGCGCTGCGGCGGTGACCTGGACCTGCCGCTGACCGACCAGGGCCGGCGCCAGGCCCAGCAGGTGGGCCGCGCGCTGCTGGCCGGCCGCCAGCCGCTGAGCCACATCGTCACCAGCGACCTGCAGCGCACCCGCGAGACCGCCACCCTGATCGCCGGCGTGATCGGCAGCACCCACCCACTGCCCACCCTGGTGGTGGAGCCCAGCTTCGGCGAGCGCCGCCTGGGCGACTGGAACCTGACCCCCACCGCCGACACCGAGGCGGCGATGCGTGCCGGCCTGGTGCCGCCCGGCGGTGAATCCAATGACGAATTCCACGACCGCATCGTCGACGCGCTCGACCGCATCCGCCCGCTGATGGGCGCATCGGTGCTGGTGGTCGGCAGCAAGGGCGTGGCCCGGGTGCTGGGCGAGCTGAGCGGCATGCCCGGCCGCGTGGCGCTGGACAACGGTGTGCTCTGCCACTTCGAGATGGGCCCACGCTTCCACGAACAGGCCGAGCTGCAAACCACATGACGTCCTCCACCGACACCACCAAACCGTCCGCCGCGCCGTCCATGCTGTGGCGGGTGGCGCTGGCCACGGTCACACTGGCCGCGCTGGCGCTGGACCTGGCCGGCATGGCCGGCCTGCCGGCCTTCGCCGTGCCCTGCACCGTGTTCGCCCTGCTGCTGCTGCTGACCCAGACCCGGCGCCGCCGGTCCGCAGGCGCCACCGATGCGGCAGAGACCGGCACCGCGATGCTGGACACGTCCGACGCCCGCCCCCACCCCGCCGGCCTGTGGGCCACTGCCGATGCACAGGGCCTGTGCACCGCTGCCGGCGACGAGGTGGCGCACTGGCTGGGCCTGGAGCCCGCATCCCTGCCCGGCCAGCCGGTGGAGGTGGTGTTCGGCCCGCTGCACCGCGATGCGCTGCGTGCGGCCCTGCAGGCCGCCACGCAGGGCACGCCGCAGCGCCTGCGCCTGCCCTGCACCTGCCAGGGCGGCGCCGAGCGCTGGCTGCAGCTGGACCTGGCGCCGCTGCCGGCACCCGCCGGCGCCCCCGCGCCCGGCTGCAGCCTGCTGGCCGCCGACGTGACCGAGCTGCAGACCGCCCTGGTGGCGGCCCGCAACGGCGAGCGGCGGCTGCGCATCATCATGGACCAGATCCCGGTGACGGTGTCCTACATCGACGCCGACCTGCGCTACCGCTACATCAACCGCGCCCAGCGCCATTGGCTGGGCAAGGACGAAGCCGAGGTGGTGGACCACCTGGTGCAGGAGGTGGTGGGCGACGCGGTGTTTGCCGACATCGCGCCGCGCCTGCGCGAGGCCCTGGCCGGCCACGAGATCCCGCTGGAGCGCCAGCGCACCGACCGCTTCGGCCACCAGGTCTGGCACAGCGGCCGGCATGTGCCCGACGTCGACGACCAGGGCCAGGCCGTGGGCGTGTACACCGTGTTCTTCGACGTCAGCCAGCGTGCGCTGGCCGAGCAGCGCCTGCGCCAGCGTGAGCAGGAGCTGCTGCAGCGCGAGAGCGAACTGCGCCAGGCCAAGGAATCGGCCGAGAACGCCAGCCGCGCCAAGAGCGAGTTCCTGGCCAACATGAGCCACGAGATCCGCACGCCGATGAACGGCGTGCTGGGCCTGACCGAGCTGCTGCTGGAGACGCCGCTGGACGCCCAGCAGCGCCCCTTCGTGGAGACGGTGCGCAGCTCGGGTGAATCGCTGCTGCAGATCATCAACGACATCCTCGATTTCTCGAAGATCGAGGCCGGCAAGCTGGAGACCGAGCAGCTGGACTTCGACCTCTACCAGACGGTGGAGGACGTGGTGCAGCTGCTGGCCACCCGCGCCCACGCCAAGAACCTGGAGCTGGCCTGCCGCATCGACGAGCGCCTGCCCAAGGCCCTGCGTGGCGACCCGTACCGCGTGCGCCAGGTGCTGACCAACCTGGTGGGCAATGCGCTGAAGTTCACCGACAGCGGCGAGGTGCTGGTGGACGTGCTGATGCAGGACGCGCAGACCCTGCGCTTCTCGGTGCACGACACCGGCATCGGCATCACCCCGGCGGTGTGCGAGCGGCTGTTCCAGGCCTTCGAGCAGGCCGACGGCTCCACCACCCGGCGCTACGGCGGCACCGGCCTGGGCCTGGCCATCTGCAAGAGCCTGGTGGAGCTGATGGGCGGTGCCATCGGCGTGGACAGCACCGAGGGCGACGGCTCGACCTTCTGGTTCACCCTGCCCATCGTGCAGGCCGACCACCTGCCGGCCGTGCCGGTGCTGAGCAACCTGGGTGCACGCCATGTGCTGGTGGTGGACGACAACGCCACCAACCGCGAGATCATGGAGCACCACCTCAGCGCCGGCGGCATGCGCTGCGCGATGGCCGCCGACGGCTTCGAGGCGCTGGAGCTGATGTACCAGGCCGAGCGCGACGGTGACCCCTTCGACATCGGTGTCATCGACATGAAGATGCCGCGCATGGACGGCATCGAGCTGGCTGCAGCGGTGCGCGCCGATGCCAAGCTGCGCGGCATGCGCCTGGTGCTGGTGACCTCGCTGCATTCCACCGACGAGCTGGCGCGGGCCCGTGGCGCCGGCATCGACGCCTACCTGTCCAAGCCGGTGAAGCGGCAGGAGCTGTTCCGCGCACTGGCGCAGACGGTGGGCGAGACCCTGCCCGAGGCACCGCAGGCCACGGCCGAGCGCGGCCAGCGCGTGACCATCCATGCCCGTGTGCTGCTGGCCGAGGACAACGGCGTGAACCAGGTGGTGGCGCGCAACATGCTCAAGGCCCTGGGCTGCGACCATGTCATCGTGAAGAACGGCGCCGAGGCACTGGAGGCGGTGCAGCAGGGCGGCTACGACATGGTGCTGATGGACTGCCAGATGCCGGTGATGGACGGTTTTGCCGCCACCCGGGCCATCCGCCAGTGGGAGGCCGATTGCGGCGCCGGCGGCCGCCTGCCCATCGTGGCGCTGACCGCCAACGCCCTGGTGGGTGACGCCCAGAACTGCCTGGACAGCGGCATGGACGACCACCTGGCCAAGCCCTACACCCGGCTGCAGCTGCGCAACATCCTGGTGCGCTGGCTGCCACCGGACCTGGTGGAGAGCAGTGGCGAGGGGGCCGGCGAGGCCGGCAACGGCCAGCGCACCGACGGCCGCAGCACCCTGCTGGACCAGGCCGCGCTGGACAACATCCGCGCCATCGACGACGACGGTTCGGTGCTGGACGAGGTGCTGCAGATGTACCTGGACGAGGCGCCGCAGCAGCTGGCGGCGCTGCAGGCCGCGGCCGCCGGCAACGACCTGTCCACGCTGGCCAGCACGGCGCACGCCATGAAATCGGCCTGCTTCAACGTCGGCGCCAAGGCCCTGGGCGAGCTGTGCAAGCGGCTGGAGAAGCAGGCCAAGGCCGGCGAGAGCCAGGGCCTGATCGACCTGGTCAGCGCCATCGACAGCATGTTCGGCAGCGTGCGGCCGCTGCTGCGCGCCGAGATGCGCGCCGAAGCCACCGCCACCCACTGAGGGCCACCATGCCAAACAGACCCCGCATCCTGATGGTGGACGACGACGCCGGCGCACGCCGGCTGACACGCGCCACCCTGAACAAGGCCGGCTTCGAGGTCATCGAGGCGGCCAACGGCGCGCTGGCGCTGGAGGCGCTGCGCCTGTCGCTGCCCGACCTGGTGCTGATGGACGTGAGCATGCCGGTGATGGACGGCTTCGACGCCTGTGCCGCGCTGCGTGCCCTGCCCGGCGGCGAGCGGGTGCCGGTGACCATGATCACCGGCCTGGACGACACCCAGTCCATCGAGCGCGCCTTCGAGGTGGGCGCCACCGACTTCATCACCAAGCCCATCAACTGGAGCGTGCTGCCGCACCGGGTGCGCTACATGCTGCGCGCCAGCACCGCCATCAACACGCTGGAGCAGCACCAGCGTCGGCTCTCCAACGCCCAGCGCATCGGCGAGATGGGGGACTGGGAATGGGACGTGGCCAGCGACCGGCTGACGCCGTCGGAGCAGAGCTGGCTGCTGTGCGGCCATGCCGACAACCCGGGCAGGCCCACGCTGGCCAGCTTTCTGCAGGCAGTGCCGCACGACGACGCCCAGCGGGTGCTGGCCGCCTTCGAGCGCGCCAGCGCCAGCGGCGAGGGCTTCTCCATCGACCACCGCATCGAGCTGGCCGGCGGTGCCGTGCGCCATGTGCAGCAGCAGGTGGAGGTGATCAGCCACGATGCCGACGGCCGCGCCCGCCACATGGCCGGTGCGGTGCACGACATCACCCGCCGCAAGGACGCCGAGGAGCAGATCCGCCGCCTGGCCTACTACGACCCGCTCACCGGCCTGCCCAACCGGCTGCTGTTCTCCGAGCAGCTGTCACGCGCCATCGCCCATGCCGGGCGCCACGCGCAGCAACTGGCGGTGATCTTCATCGACCTGGACAACTTCAAGCGGGTCAACGACACCCTGGGCCACAAGGCCGGCGACGAGCTGCTGCGCAATGCCAGCGCCAGGCTGTCGGGCGTGCTGCGTGGGCACGACACCATGTCGCGCCACAGCGACCACAGCGGCCACACCATCGCCCGGCTGGGCGGTGACGAGTTCACCGTGCTGCTCAACGGCCTGCAGCGCCCCGAGGACGCGGCCCTGGTGGCGCAGCGCCTGGTGGCGGCCCTGGCCCAGCCGGTGGTGGTGCAGGGCACCGAGGTGTTCGTGGGTGGCAGCCTGGGCGTGGCCATGTACCCCAACGACGGCACCGACGTCGACACCCTGCTGATGCATGCCGACACCGCGATGTACCGCGCCAAGGCCAGCGGGCGCGGCGGCTTCCAGCTCTACGACGCGTCGATGAACGCGCGTGCGCTGGACCGGCTGCACCTGGAGACCCAGCTGCGCCGCGCGCTGGAGCGGCGTGAATTCGTGCTGCACTACCAGCCGCGGGTGGACGTGCTGAGCGGGCGCATCGTGGGTGCCGAGGCGCTGATCCGCTGGCAGCATGCCGAGCGTGGCCTGGTGCCGCCCAACGACTTCATCCCCATGGTCGAAGACTCGGGCCTGGTGATCCCCATGGGCGAATGGGCCATCGGCGAGGTGTGCCGGCAGATCGCGGCCTGGCGCAGCGCCGGCATGGCACCGGTGCCGGTGGCGGTGAACCTGGCCTCCACCCATCTGCGCGAGCCGGCCCTGCCCGGCCTGGTGCGCGACGCCCTGGCCCTGCACGACGTGCCGGCCCAGCTGCTGGGCATCGAGGTGACCGAGTCCATCCTGCTGGCCGACCCCGAGGTCAGCATCGCGATCGCCAGCCAGCTGTGCGCCCTGGGGGTGCAGCTGTCCATCGACGACTTCGGCACCGGCTACTCGTCGCTGAGCTATCTGAAGCGCCTGCCGATTGCCGCGCTGAAGATCGACCGCAGCTTCGTGCGGGACCTGGACACCGACCCCGACGACGAGGCCATCGTCAGCGCCATCATCGCGCTGGCCCACAGCCTGAAACTGCGGGTGGTGGCCGAAGGCGTGGAGACACGCTCGCAGCTGGCCTTTCTGCAGAGCCGGCATTGCGACGAATACCAGGGCTTTCTGTCCAGCAAGGCGGTGGTGCCCGACGAGTTCGAGGCCCTGCTGCGCAGCTCCCGGCTGCCCAAGCTGACCATCCTCGCCGCCTGAGGTGGTGGTGCCTGGGGTACAACCGGGCACCATGACCCAAGCCCCCGACGAGAACCAGATCCTGATCCCGCCGTCCTTCGAGGCGGTGCACCGTGACGCACGCGGCCGGCTGCAGCTGCCGCGTGATGATTTCCGCGCCCGCTACGAGCTGTGCGAGGACATGGCGCAGATGCTGGTGGACCCTTGCCAGGCCCGGCTGCACGACCAGGGCCTGAGCGAGGACATCGTGCTGGAACGCACCGAGGCCGGCCTGGCCGCCGAGGGCGCGGGCTTCAGTGCGGCCGAGGCGGCCTGGGTGGTGACGCGCCTGGCCGAGCTGCTGGGCTGGCGCTGGCACGCCCTGCCCCTGCCGCCGGACAACCCGCGCTGAGGCCGCTCGTTCTTTGGCATAGCATGCGTGCAACCACCCCATCGGAGCGCGCGCATGACCCCTCTTCTGCACCCCCTGCAAGCTGCCAAGGACGACAAGCCCGCGGCGGTCACCCCCGAGAAGGACGATGGCAAGCTCGAGGAGCAGCTGTCGTTCAAGTCACGCTACGTGCTGGTCTTTGGCGAGATCGACGACAAGCTGGCGCAGACCACCTGCCGGCGCCTGCTGGCCATGTCCGAGGCCTCGGATGCGCCGATCACGGTGCTGATCTCCTCGCCGGGTGGCCATGTGGAATCGGGCGACGCCATCCACGACATCATCCGCTTCGTGCGGGCGCCGGTCACCACCGTCGGCACGGGCTGGGTGGCCAGCGCGGGCGTGCACATCTTCCTGGCAGCACCCAAGGAGCGGCGGCTGTGCCTGCCCAACACCCGCTTCATGATCCACCAGCCCGCCGGCGGCGCGGGTGGCCAGGCCACGGACATCGCGATCCAGGCACGCGAGATCGTGCGCACGCGTGAACGCCTGGCGCGCATCATCGCCCGCGAGACCGGCCAGCCGCTGGAGCGTGTCACCCTCGACATGGAGCGTGACTTCTGGATGAGCGCGGACGATGCGATCGCCTATGGCATTGCCTCGCGCGTGATCGAGCGGCAGAAGGATCTGGCCTGAGCGCTTGACCGGCGCGGCCAGTTGTCGCGTTTGGGCTCGTTGCTGCCGTCCTGAGTGTCCACACTTCAGGCACTTGCAACGAGCGAG
>JAZKFQ010000052.1:0-54330 GCA_040386375.1 Pseudomonadota bacterium | reverse complement strand
ACCCCGACGTGATCGCCGGCCAGGGCACGATCGCGATGGAGATCCTGCGCCAGCATGAAGGGCCCATCGACGCCATCTTCGTGGCCATTGGCGGTGGCGGCCTGATCTCAGGCGTGGCCAGCTACATCAAGGCGGTGCGGCCCGAGATCCAGGTGATCGGTGTGCAGACCACCGACTCCGATGCCATGCTGCGCTCGGTGCGGGCCGGCAAGCGGGTGACCCTGGCCGACGTGGGCCTGTTTGCCGACGGCACGGCCGTCAAGCTGGTGGGCGAGGAAACCTTCCGCATCACGCGGGAACTGGTCGACGACTACGTGGTGGTCGACACCGACGAGGTCTGCGCCGCGATCAAGGACGTGTTCCTGGACACCCGCAGCATCCTGGAGCCCTCGGGTGCCATGGGCGTGGCGGCGATCAAGAAGTACGCCGCGCAGCACAAGCTCAAGGGCAAGACCCTGGTGGCCATCACCTGCGGCGCCAACATGAACTTCGACCGCCTGCGCTTCGTGGCCGAGCGGGCCGAGTTCGGCGAGCAGCGCGAAGCCCTGTTCGCCGTCACCATCCCCGAGGAACGTGGCTCGTTCAAGCGCTTCTGCGAACTGATCGGCCCACGCGCGGTGACCGAGTTCAACTACCGCATCTCCGATGCCCAGGTGGCGCATGTGTTCGTGGGCCTGGCCATCCACAAGCGCGACGAGGCCGACCGGATCGCACGCAGCTTCGTCAAGCATGGGTTTGCCACCGTCGACCTGACCGACGACGAACTGGCCAAGGAGCATGTGCGCCACATGGTGGGCGGGCGCTCCGCGCTGGCGGCCGACGAACGCTTGTTCCGCTTCATCTTCCCCGAACGGCCGGGCGCGCTGATGCGCTTTCTCTCCAGCCTGCACCCCGACTGGAACATCAGCCTGTTCCACTACCGCAACCAGGGCGCCGACCATGGCCGCATCCTGGTGGGCATGCAGGTGCCGAGCAAGACCGCTGCCGATCGCAAGGCGTTCCAGGCATTTCTTGACGCCCTGGCCTACCCCTGCATCGAAGAATCAAGCAACCCGGTGTATCAGTTGTTCCTGCGCTGAATCACGCTGCATACACTGGCCCGCATGTCGTTGATTGCGCCCACCGCCAACCCGTTGCTCGAACAAACCCTGCTGGGTAAGCTGCAACGGCGTGAGCAGGCCCAGGGTGCGCTGGGTGAACTGGAACCGGTGGCGGTGCGGCTGGGGCTGCTGCAGCATTCGCTGCGGCCGCGCTTTCACGATCCGCAACTGGTGATCTTCGCGGCCGACCACGGCCTGGCCGTCGACGGCATCCACGCCGCCCCCGGCCGGCAGACCGACGAGATGGTGGTGCAGGTGCTGACGGGCCGGCAACCGGTGTCGGTGTTCGCCCGCCAGCACGGCTTGCAGCTGTCGGTGGTCGATTGCGGTGTGTCTGCGCAGCTGCCGCCGCACGAACATCTGATGCCGCGCAAGATCGCCCACGGCACGCGCAATGCCCGCGTCGGCAACGCCATGAGCCTGGAGCAGGCGCATGCAGCCATCCGTGCCGGCATGGAGATCGGCGACAGCCTGCGGGGCAACCTGCTGGCCTGCGCCGGCCTGGGTGTGGGCAGCCATGAGAGTGCGGCCCTGGTGTTGTCGCGCCTGGCCGACATCCCGCTGCGCGAGCTGATGCTCAGCGGCCCGCAGATGAATCCGGAACTGCTGGCGCACCTGATGATCGTGGTGCAGGGCGCCCAAGGCCGCCACCGCGACGTGAGCGACGCTGTCGAGGTGCTGGCTGCCTTCGGCGGTTTCGAGACCGGGGTGATGGTGGGCGCCATGCTGGTGGCCGCCAGCAAGCGCCACCTGATCATGGTCGACGGCATCGCCGCCTGCGCCGCCTTGCTGGTGGCCTCGCGCATCGCCGAATCGGTGACGGACTACTGTGTGTTCTGCCGCAGCCAGGCGCACCAGGGGCTGAACCGTGCCCTGGGCGTGTTCGAGGCCAGCGCCCTGCTGGAACTGGGGCTGGACACGCTGGACGGCACTGGTGCCTGCCTGTCCTGGCCGTTGGTCAACAGTGCCGCAGCCCTGCTCACCGATCTGGCCGATGACGACGGCCTGAGCCAACCCGACGGCATGGAGGCGCCTGCCATCCAGAGCCTGTACGACCCCGACCATGCCACCATCCCCGGCCTGGTCTGAGGCGCGGGCAGCACCATGAACAAAGGCACCCGCGGGTGCCTTTGTGCTGCCGGCAGGCGGTGCGTCAGGCCGAGAAGCTGGACCCGCAGCCGCAGGTGGTGGTGGCGTTCGGGTTCTTGATCACGAACTGCGCGCCCTGCAGGTCTTCCTTGTAGTCGATCTCGGCGCCCACCAGGTACTGCAGGCTCATCGCATCGATCAGCAGGGTGACGCCGTTCTTCTTCATCTCGGTGTCGTCCTCGTTCACCACCTCGTCGAAGGTGAAGCCGTACTGGAAGCCCGAGCAGCCACCACCCTGCACGAAGACACGCAGTTTCAGTTCGGGGTTGCCTTCTTCGGCAACCAGGTCGGCGACCTTGGCCGCGGCGCTGTCGGTGAAGATCAGCGGGGCAGGCATGTCACCGGTTTCGGGGGCAAGGTGTTCAACGACGGCGTTCATGGTCACTCCAGCTGGATGGGCGGCGCTCACCAGAGCGCCCGGTCAAGGCTAAATCCTACTACGGTCATCGGGAAATCAGGGCGGTGGTGGTTATTCCAAGCCCCACGTTGGCCTCGCACCCGCCACAGCCATGAAAAAGGCCGCCCGCAGGCGGCCTTTGTTTCGTCGGTGTGCCGATCAGCGCTTGCTGAACTGCTTGCGACGGCGGGCGCCGTGCAGGCCGACCTTCTTCCGCTCGACTTCACGCGCATCACGCGTGACGAAGCCGGCGTGGCTGAGTTCGGGCTTGAGCGTCGCGTCGTAGTCGATCAGAGCGCGGGTGATGCCGTGGCGCACCGCACCGGCCTGGCCGGACTCACCGCCGCCGCGCACGTTGACCTTGATGTCGAACGCCGTCTCGTTGTTCGTCAGCAGCAGGGGCTGCTTGACGATCATGATCGAGGTCTGGCGGCCGAAATAGTCGCTCACGGGCTTGCCGTTGACGACGATCTGGCCTTCGCCACGCTTGATGAACACGCGCGCCACCGAAGACTTGCGGCGGCCGGTGCCATAGTTCCAATTGCCGATCATCACCGCTCCTTAGTTTCCGAGCGCCGGAATGTCCAGCACCTTCGGTTGCTGGGCGGTGTGCGGATGCGTCGCACCGGCATACACCTTCAGCTTCTTGATCATCGCGTAGCCCAGCGGGCCCTTGGGCAGCATGCCCTTCACAGCCTTCTCGATCGCGCGGCCGGGGTGCTTGGCCTGCATCTCTTTGAAGCTGGTGGCGTGGATGCCACCCGGGTGGCCGGAATGCCGGTAGTACATCTTGTCTTCGGCTTTGGCGCCGGTGACACGGATCTTGTCGGCATTGACGACGATGATGAAATCACCGGTATCGACGTGAGGCGTGTAAATGGCCTTGTGCTTGCCGCGCAAACGGAGTGCCACTTCGCTGGCAACACGTCCGAGCACCTTGTCGGTGGCATCAAGCACAAACCACTCGTGCGTCACCTCGGCCGGCTTGGCGCTGAAGGTCTTCATGAGGGTCTTTCGGGTTGGCCGCCACCCACCATGGGTGCCGTGCCGTGGATGGCTCTTCGGTGCTGCCGGCTCCGCCGCCTCGGAACCGCTTATCAAGGCGGCCTCTCGGCATTTTTCGCATGTTGCCGGTGATGGGCGCACACTGGCGAAGCTTTGCTTCGCAGTGGATTGCCCACACACCATCCCGCCATCTTGGGGACAGCCGAACATTATAGCCAGAGAATGGCCGGATGCCATCGTTGGCTGGCACAAATGCAGCGCCGGCGCCCCGCTGCCCCCACCAGCGCGGCGCCGGCGCTTGCCGTAGCATCAGGGTTTACACCAATCTGGACTTGACCATGCCCTCAGCATCTGCGTCCTCCGATCTGCACCGCAGCCCTGCGGTGGAGACGGCCGCGCTGCCGGCGCCGGGCCCTGCGCCGGCCGGTGGTGAACCGCGCTATGCGCCCTGGATTCCGATCCGCTCGCTGGCACCGCGCCACCGCGAGCGCATCGCTGCCCACCTGCTGGCCCTGCCCGAGCGCGACCGCTACCTGCGCTTCGGCTATGCCGCGGGTGACGCCCAGATCCAGCGCTACGTGGACGGTCTGGACTTCGACCGCGACGAGGTGTTCGGCGTGTTCAACCGCCGTCTGGTGCTGATTGCCCTGGCGCACCTGGCCTACCCCCGGGCCGACCAGGCCGCCGGCCCACGTGCCGCCGAGTTCGGCGGCTCGGTGCTGCCCGCCGCACGTGGGCGTGGCTACGGCGCGCGGCTGTTCGAGCACGCCATGCTGCATGCACGCAACCGTGGCCTGGACACCATGTTCATCCACGCCCTGAGCGAGAACACCACCATGCTGCACATCGCCCGACGCGCCGGCGCGGTGGTGCAGCGTGACGGCAGCGAGTCGGAAGCCTTTCTGAAGCTGCCGCAGGACACGCTGGCCTCGCGGGTGGAGCAATGGGTGGGCGAAGGTGCGGCCGAGCTGGACTACCGCTTCAAGCAACAGTCACGCCTGGTGGACGGCTTGTTCGATGCCATCGACGAGGTGCGCCAGAGCCTGACCGGGCGCGCGGCGAAGGACTGACCCCGGCTCGGTAGCAACCACGATGCCCCGATGCGCGGGCCTGTGCGCCAATGCCTGGCAACCCACCCACCAGGACCCTGCGCACATGAGCAACCCGCTGTCCACCGGCGTCTTCAACTATCTGGAACTCGACCGTGTGCACTTCGGCACGCCGGTCGCCGATGCGCTGCAGACCGAGACCAGCCAACGTGGCGCGCAGCGCATCGTGGTGGTCACCAGCAAATCGCTGCACCGCAAGACCGATGCGGTGACGGCGGCGCTGGCGCGCATCCAGCCCAGGGTGGTGGGCCTGTTCGACGACTGCGTGGAGCACACACCACGCCCATCGGTGATCGCGCTGGCCGACCTGGTGCGTGCGACACAGGCCGACCTGATCGTCAGCATCGGCGGCGGCACGGTGATCGACACGGTGAAGGTGGCCCTGGTGGCGCTGGCCGAGAACCTCACCCGCATCGAGCAGCTGGACGACTGGCACATGCGGGTGGCCGCCGACGGCAGCCGCGTCACGCCGCAGCCACGCACACCGCCCTGCCGGCAGATCGCCGTGCCCACCACCCTGTCGGGCGCCGAGTTCAGTGATCTGGGCGGCAGCACCGACACCCGCCACGGCACCAAGCAGGGCTACACCGGCGCCTTCATCGGCCCGGCGGCGGTGATCCTGGACCCCCGCATCACCGTGCACACACCAGATCGGCTGTGGCTGTCCACCGGCGTGCGGGCGCTGGACCATGCGGTGGAGGCGCTGTGCAGCATCAACGCCCAGCCGCTGGTCGACGCCACCAGCGTGCGTGCGCTGGCGCTGCTGGGCCGCTCGCTGCGGCGCCACGTGGCCGCACCCGACGACCTGGCGGCGCGGCTCGATGGCCAGATGGGCGCCTGGCTGGCGGCCACCAGCATCCGCCGCACCGACTACGGCGCCAGCCACGGCCTGGGCCATGCCCTGGGCGCCGACGCCGGCGTGCCGCACGGCATCACCAGCTGTGTGCTGCTGCCCACGGTGATGCGCTACAACGCCGCCGTCTGCGCGCCGCAGATGGCCGAGATCGCCGCCGCGCTGGGCGACCCGCAGCGGCCGGCGGCCGACCAGGTGGAGGAACTCATCGCCGCCCTGGGCCTGCCCACACGGCTGTCGCAGCTGGGCATCGGCCATGAGCGCCTGGCCATCATCGCCGGCAAGGGCATGGCCAACCCCTGGGTGCACAGCAACCCGCGCAAGATCAGCGAGGCGGCGCAGCTGGAGGCGCTGCTCGACCAGGCCTGGGCATGACGGGTGTCGGCGGCTGGCCGGCGATCGCCGCCGCACGGCAGGCGGATGCAGGCGCACGCGTGGCTTTCCACATCCTCGACGGCGGGCAGGCGCGGCCGGTGGGCTCGGTGGCCCGCCAGCACCTGGCAGCACTGGCACGCTGGCCAGACGCCCTGCGGGTCGACGCCGGAGGCATGACCCTGCGCTGCCCCGCGGCCGAGCGGGTGGACTTCTTCAGCCACGCCAACCGCCGCCTGCACGCCGACGGCCTGATCCGCGGCTGGCGCGACGAGACCTACGGCGTGCCGGCGCTGGACGACGGCGCGCTGCTGGCCACCTTCGAGCGCGCGGCGTCGCGCTTCTGGGGCAGCACCACCTTCGGTGCGCACTGCAACGGCTATGTGGCGGGTGATGACGGCCGGCCCAGCCAGCTGTGGATCGCCAGACGCGCCGACACCAAGCCCACCGACCCCGGCCTGCTGGACAACCTGGTGGGCGGCGGCGTGCCCCACGGCCAGGGCCCGGCCGCCTGCGTGCGGCGTGAAGGCTGGGAGGAAGCCGGTCTGAAGCCGGCGCAGATGGCCGGGCTGCGGCCCGGCCGGCGGCTGCGGGTGGCGCGCGATGTGCCCGAGGGCTTCCAGCTGGAGGAGGTGAGCGCCTACGACCTGGCCCTGCCAGCCGGCCTGGTGCCGCAGAACCAGGACGGCGAGGTCCAGAGCATCAGCCTGATGCCCATGACCGAGGCCTTGGCATGCGCAGCGGCGGGTGCGATGACGGTGGACGCCAGCCTGGTGACCCTGGATTTCGCCCTGCGCCATGGGCTGTTGCCAGCGCCCGAGGCCAGCGCACTGGCGGCCCGCGCCGCCCACCTGTGGCTGGGCCCATCCAGCCTGGACCATTGATCCCCGGTGAATGAACGGAACTCGGCCGTTCAGTTCGACTGAAGCGCCGGCTCAAAGCCACTGAACGCTGCAGGGGGATCCGGCCGGCAGACTGCGGGCCATGTCGTCTTCCATTGCTTCCGCCCCGCTGCCGCGCCTGGCACCGGCACAGCGCTACACCGGCACCGCCATGGGCCTGCACTGGCTGCTGGCGCTGCTGATCGTCGGCACCTTCAGCCTGGGCGTGTACATGTCCGATCTGCCGTTTTCGCCCAGCCGGCTGAAGTACTACAGCTGGCACAAGTGGGCCGGCGTCAGCATCCTGCTGCTGTCCATGCTGCGCCTGGCCTGGCGTCTCACCCACCGCCCGCCGGCCGACCTGGCCATGCCCGCCTGGCAGGCGACGGCCGCACACGCCACCCACCACCTGCTGTATGCGCTGTTCTTCATCGTGCCGCTGCTGGGCTGGGCCTACAGCTCGGCCGCGGGCTTCCCCGTCGTCTGGTTCGGCCTGCTGCAGCTGCCCGACTTCGTGCCGGTGGACAAGGCCCTGGCCGAGGCCATCAAGCCCTGGCACGGCCGCGCGGCCATGCTGATGGCGGCCCTGGTGCTGCTGCACGTGGCAGGCGCCCTCAAGCACCACTTCATCGACCGCGACGGCCTGCTCGACCGCATGCGACCCGGGCGTGGCTGACTGACACCGCCCTGCCCACTTCACCCGATGCCCACCATGAACCCCTTGCTCTTCGCCCTCGCCGCTGCCACCCTGGCCGCCCCCGCCGCCGCCCAGCAGCTGATCCCTGCCCAGAGCGAGATCAGCTTCGTCAGCCGCCAGATGGGTGTGCCGGTGGAGGGCAGGTTCAAGCAGTGGACCGCCCAGATCGCCTTCGACCCGAAGCAGGCCGCCGCCGGCAAGGTGGGCTTCACCATCCAGACCGGCAGTGCCAGCTTCGGCTCCCCCGAGACCGACGCCGAGGTGCCCAAGGCCCCCTGGTTCAACGTGGCCAAGTTCCCCACCGCCAGCTTTGCCAGCAGCGCCATCAAGCCGCTGGGCGGCGGGCGCTTCGAGGTGGCCGGCACGCTGTCCATCAAGGGCAGCAGCCAGCCGGTGGTGGTGCCTGTCAGCGTGACCCAGGCCGGTGGCACCAGCACCGCCAGCGGCAGCTTCACCATCAAGCGCCTCGATTTCAAGATCGGCGAAGGCGAGTGGACCGACACCTCGATGGTGGCCAACGACGTGACCGTGAAATTCAAGCTGGCGCTCAGCGGCATGGCGCCGCTGTGATCCGCATCCTTTCCAAACCCACCCACCCCGCAGGAGTTCCACCCATGTTCCGCAGCACCCTGATCGCCGCCGCCCTGGCCGCCACCGCCTTCACCGCCCAGGCCCAGACCGCCACCTACGCCCTCGACCCCACGCACACCTTCGTCACCTTCGAGGTGCCGCACTACGGTGTCACCACCAACCGCGGCCGCTTCGACAAGAAGGCCGGTTCGGTGCAGCTGGACAAGGCCGGCAAGAGCGGCAAGGTCGACCTGACCATCGAGACCGGCTCGATCAACACCGGCACCGCCGCCTTCGACAAGCATCTGCAGAGCAAGGACTTCTTCAACAGCGCCGAATTCCCCACCGCCCGCTTCGTGGCCGACAAGTTCAGCTTCAACGGCGACAAGGTGAGCGAAGTGGCCGGCACGCTGACGCTGCTGGGCAAGACCAACCCGGTGACGCTGAAGGCGACCAACTTCGGCTGCTACATGAACCCGATGCTGAAGGTGGAAGTCTGTGGCGGCGACTTCGAGACCACCATCGTGCGCAGCCAGTACGGCATGGGCTGGGGCCTGAACTTCGGCATTTCCGACAACGTGCGCCTGGTGATCCAGGTGGAAGGCGTGAAGCAGCCCTGAGCCCCACGCACCACCGCCGCGCGCTGGCGCGGCAGCACGACGCCCCACAGCCCCGCGGCCGCTGGGGCGTCGCTGTTTGTGGGGCAGGTCGCGTCAAGCTGTCGCGCGGATCGCCTGGCAGCGCAGGGAACGCCCCGATTGCGCCGAAGGAGCTGTGGCCGAACACTCGCGGCCGTTCGCTCGTTGCCGTCAACGCATTCCCATTCCACCATCTCGGAGACATTCCATGGCCAAGCCCAAGCCCACCGGCGCACCGCGCCGCTCGTTCCTGCAGAAAGCGGCGGTCGGCGCCGTGGCCACCGGCGGCCTGACGGCGCCGATGGTCTCCAAGGCGCAGACCGTGAGCCTGCGCTTCCAGAGCACCTGGCCAGCCAAGGACATCTTCCACGAGTACGCCAGCGACTTCGCCAAGAAGGTGAACGACATGGCCGGCGGCCGGCTCAAGATTGAGGTGCTGCCCTCGGGCTCGGTGGTGCCGGCCTTCCAGCTGCTGGACGCTGTCAACAAGGGCACGCTCGATGGTGGCCATGGCGTGGTGGCCTACCACTACGGCAAGAACACCGCGCTGGCGCTGTGGGGCTCGGGCCCGGCCTACGGCATGGACCCGAACATGCTGCTGAGCTGGCACTACTACGGCGGCGGCAAGGCCCTGCTCGACGAGATCTACAAGAGCCTGAACATGGACGTCGTGTCCTACCTGTATGGCCCCATGCCCACCCAGCCGCTGGGCTGGTTCAAGAAGCCGGTGGCCAAGGTCGAGGACATGAAGGGCCTGAAGTTCCGCACCGTGGGCCTGGCGGTGGACGTGTTTAAGGAGATGGGCACGGCGGTGAACCCGCTGCCCGGTGGCGAGATCGTGCCGGCGCTGGACCGCGGCCTGATCGACGCAGCCGAGTTCAACAACGCCAGCTCCGACCGCCTGCTGGGCTTCCCCGACGTGGTGAAGAACTGCATGCTGCAGAGCTTCCACCAGAGCGGCGAGCAGTTCGAGATCCTGTTCAACAAGGGCAAGTACGACGCCCTGCCGGCCGAGCTGAAGGCCATCATCGACTACGCCGTGCAGGCCTCCAGCGCCGACATGAGCTGGAAGGCGATCCAGCGCAACAGCCAGGACTACATCGAGCTGAAGAAGGCCAAGATCAACTTCTACAAGACGCCCGACGCCATCCTGCGTGCGCAGCTGGCGGCCTGGGACAAGGTGATCAACGCCAAGGCCGGCGAGAACCCGCTGTTCAAGAAGGTGCTGGACTCGCAGAAGGCCTTTGCCCAGCGAGCCGGCCAGTGGCAGAACGACTACACGGTCGACTTCAAGATGGCCTGGAACCACTACTTCCGCGGCGGCAAGAAGGCCTGAGCCACCGCTGCCGAACGGGCCACCGCCTCACCGGGCTGGTGGCCCTTTTTTTTGACACCCGACACACCACCACAAGGACACCACCATGCAGACCCTGCTGCTGGGCGTGGACCGCCTGTCGACCTGGCTGGGGCAGTTGTTCGCCTGGCTGATCGTGCTGCTGACCCTGATGATCAGCTGGGAGGTGTTCTCCCGTTATGCGCTGAACAACCCGCACGACTGGGCCCTGGACGCGCAGATCATGATGTACGGCACGCTGTTCATGATGGCCGGCGCCTACACCCTGGCCAAGAACGGCCATGTGCGCGGCGACGTGCTCTACGGCTTCTTCATGCCGCGCACCCAGGCCACGCTGGACCTGATCCTGTACTTCATCTTCTTCCTGCCCGGCATCGTGGCCCTGACCTGGGCCGGCTGGACCTTCGCCAACGAGTCGGCCGCGATCAAGGAAAGCACCTTCAGCGCCACGCCGCTGCCGGTGTACCCGTTCAAGTTCGGCATCCCGCTGGCCGGCGGCATGCTGCTGCTGCAGGGCATCGTGGAGATCGTGCGCTGCATCCAGTGCATCCGTGACGGGCAATGGCCCTCGCGTGAGCAGGACGTGGAGGAGGTCGACGTCGACAAGCTCAAGGCCATGGTGCATGTGAAGGACGAGGACATCGCCGCACTCGACCAGTTCGTGGCACCGCACGGAGCGCAGAAATGAAGATCCGCAAGGAGCTGTGGTTCGGCTTCAGCCTGATGGCGATCATCATCGCCGGCACGGCGACGATGCTGCTGATGGCGCCCACCATCACCAACGGCCACCTGGGCCTGATGATGCTGGCCCTGGTGGTGGTGGCCATCATGCTGGGCTTTCCCACGGCCTTCACGCTGATGGGCATGGGCATGATCTTCACCTGGATCGCCTACGAGGAAGACACGGCCAAGACCCTCACGCTGATGGTGCAGAGCGCCTTCAAGGTGATGGGCAACGACGTGCTGATCAGCATCCCGCTGTTCGTCTTCATGGGCTACCTGGTGGAGCGCGCCAACCTGATCGAGAAGCTGTTCAGGAGCCTGCACCTGGCCATGGCGCGGGTGCCGGGCAGCCTGGCGGTGGCCACGCTGTTCACCTGCGCGGTGTTCGCCACGGCCACTGGCATCGTCGGCGCGGTGGTCACGCTGATGGGCTTGCTGGCGCTGCCGCAGATGCTGCGCGGCGGCTACGACGTGCGGGTCTCGGCCGGCGCCATCACCGCCGGCGGCTGCCTGGGCATCCTGATCCCGCCCTCGGTGATGCTGATCGTCTACGGCGCCACCGCCGGCGTGTCGGTGGTGCAGCTCTACGCCGGGGCCTTCTTCCCCGGCCTCATGCTGGCCGGCCTGTACGTGGTCTACGTGGTCATCCTGGCCAAGCTCAAGCCGCACCTGATGCCGCCGCTGTCGGCGGCCGAGCGCTTCGTGCCGTTGCCGGCGCACACCACGCCGATCGCCGAGACCATCTCCAACACCGCGCTGCCGGCGCTGCTGCGTGCGCTCAAGGGCAGCCGCAACCTGGGCGTGCCCACCAGCCACATCCTGCGCCAGCTGGGCGTGGCGCTGCTGCCGGCCCTGTTCTTCGCCCTGGTGCTGCTGTTCAGCTGGCGCAGCAACACCGCGCCGCCCGATGCCGACGCACGGGCCGACATGGCGCGCGCCTCGGCCACGGCGCAGGCCGATGCCAGCGGTGGTGGCCTGCAGGCACCACCCGGCAGCAGCCAGGACAGCCCGGCCGACAGCGGTGGCCTGGCCGAGCCCAAGCCTGACACCGAAGGCCTGGCCGAGCCACCGGCGGAAGACGAGGGCGTGAAGGAGCCCCCGGGTGACGGCGATGCCAAGGAGCCCCCGGGCACGCCCGACCTGCAGGCGCCACCCGGCGCCAGCGAGGCGGGGGCGCCCGCCGCCACCAGCGGCGTGCAGGAACCGCCGACCACGGCCGCGGCAGGCAGCCCGGCGGCCACCGAGCGCACACCGCCCACCCGCGGCTGGTGGATCGGCACCGGCGTGGGCGTGGCGGCCTTGCTGGCCTTCTACGCCCTGCTCAGCTTCCAGCGGCTGGAGATCTTCAAGATGCTGCTGTCCAGCTTCTTCCCACTGCTGGTGCTGATCCTGGCGGTGCTGGGCAGCATCGTGATGGGCCTGGCCACGCCCACCGAGGCCGCAGCAGTGGGTGCGCTGGGCGGCTTCCTGCTGGCCATCGCCTACCGGCAGTTCAACATGACGGTGTTGAAGGAGAGCGTGTTCCTCACCGCCAAGACCAGCGCCATGGTGTGCTGGCTGTTCGTGGGCAGCGCCATCTTCTCGGCCGCGTTTGCGCTGCTGGGCGGGCAGGAGCTGGTCGAGCGCTGGGTGATGTCGATGAACCTCAGCAAGACCGAGTTCCTGGTGCTGAGCCAGGTGCTGATCTTCGTGCTGGGCTGGCCGCTGGAGTGGACCGAGATCATCGTGATCTTCATGCCTATCTTCATCCCGCTGCTGGACAACTTCGGCGTCGATCCACTGTTCTTCGGCCTGCTGGTGGCGCTGAACCTGCAGACCGCCTTCCTCAGCCCGCCAGTGGCCATGGCAGCCTTCTACCTCAAGGGCGTGAGCCCGCCGCATGTGACGCTGAACCAGATCTTCGCCGGCATGCTGCCCTTCATGGGCATCCAGGTGGTGGCCATCATCCTGCTCTACCAGTTCCCGGCCATCGGCCTGTGGCTGCCGCAGGTGCTGTACAGCCGCTGAGGTCGGATGGAGTGGCGCGGCCTGTCGGCCGCGTGTGCAGGCTGTCGGCAGCCCGGGGCGGGCGGTCGCACAGCCTGTGCTGGCAACGTTGGCGCTGGGTACATTGCAGCGCAACCCATCCTCCGAAGCCAGCCGCACCATGAACCCCACCCCGGCCAACGTGGCCAGCCAACCCAGCGGCTGGCAACGCTTCAAGACTGCCAGCGTGCGGGGCTTCCACAGCTATGCCAACTGGCTGGTGGGCATCAGCTGGAAGCGCTTCGCCGTGCTGTCGCTGCTGCTGTTGCTGCTGTCGGGCGTGCTGCAGAACATCCCGCCGTTCAGCTGGAGCTACACCCGCATCGTGCACCTGCCCGAGGTGGACCTTCCGCTGGAGCCGCCAACCCCGCCACTGCCCCCGGCACCCGCCGCCAAGCCGCAAAAGCCCACCACCGACCGCGGCATCGACATCAGCATCGATGAGCGCGGCGTGCGCATCACGCCCAAGCCGGCTGCGTCGCAACCGGGCATGCCGGGGTCGGCGGCATCGGCAGCGGCCGGCAGCAGCCAGCCGGTGATCGAGATCAAGCTGCCACCCGATGCCTCCGCGACGGTGCGCGAAGCGGTCGAAGACGCGCGCCAGGCTGTCGAGGAGGCGAGGCAAGAGGCCGAGGCTGCCCGCCGCGAGGCGCAGGCCGAGGCCCAGGTGGCCAAGGAGGCCGGGCGGGAAGCCCGGCGCGCTGCGCAGGAATCCCGCCGCCAGGTGCACCGCGAAGAGGTGCAGCTCGGCGAGGGCCTGCCGCAGCTGGCGTTCTTCTGGATCGTGGCCTCGCTGATCATCAAGATCACCTACCGCAAGCAGATCCAGGCCGAGGCCCAGGCCGCCCAGGCGGTGGAGACGGCCGAGGCCGAATCGCTGAAGCGCCAGGTGGTGGAGGCGCGCATGGCCGCCATGCAGGCCCAGGTGGAGCCGCACTTCCTGTTCAACACCCTGGCCAGCATCGACCATTTGATCGAGGTGGACCCGCGGCGCGCCAGCCAGATGCAGAAGAACCTGATCGCCCTGCTGCGTGCCAGCATGCCCACCATGCGCGAGACCGGCAGCGAGGGCAGCCGCCCGCGCGACCTGGGGCGCGAGCTGGCGGTGATCCGGCCCTACCTGGAGATCCTGAAGGTGCGCATGGAAGAGCGCCTGGCCACCGAGATCGACGTGCCCGAGGGCCTGTTGTCGGCCGAGTTCCCGGCCATGATGGTTCAGACCCTGGTGGAGAACGCCATCAAGCACGGCCTGGAGCCCAAGCCCGAGGGCGGCAAGCTCTCGTTGAAGGCCGAGGTGGTGCATGGCAAGCTCACGGTCACCGTGGCCGACACCGGCCTGGGCTTCGGCCGCGCGGCCACCGCAGGCACTGGCGTGGGCCTGGCCAACATCCGCGAGCGGCTGCAACTGCTCTACGGCCCCAAGGCCGGCCTGACCATCACCGAGAACCCCGGCGGCGGCACCCGCGTGACGCTGGCCGTGCCCTACAAGCCGCTGGAAGGAGCCTGAGCATGCGTGCCCTGCTGATCCGCCGGCCCCTGGGCGCACAGCTGCCGGCGATGCGGGGTGCAACGCTGCTGGTGCTGGTGGTTGCCGTGCTGCGCTGGTTGTTGCGCTGAGCTCCGCACGTCGCATATGACCGACACCAGGACGCTGTTCCAGGGCCCCGGCTTCCAAGCCCGGCCGTTGACGGCCGACCAGGTGCCACGGCTGCAAGCCCTGTTCGATGCCAACCCGGGCTACTTCAAGGCCATCAACGGCCGCCCCGCCGGGCCCGACGAGGCCCAGGCCGAGTTCGACGAACTGCCGCCGCCGCACCTGCCCTTCCGCCAGCGCTGGGTGGCCGGCGTGTTCGGCCCGGCGCAGCAGCTGCAGGGCGTGGTGGTGCTGGTGGCCGACCTGGGCGCACCCGGCGTGTGGCACCTGGCCCTGTTGCTGATCGACCAGGTCCGGCAGGGCAGTGGCCTGGCCGCCGCGGTGATGACTGCGCTGCAGGCCTGGGCACACGCCGGTGGTGCGCAATGGCTGCGCCTGGGTGTGGTGGCTGGCAACCAGCGCGCCGAACGCTTCTGGCAGCGCCAGGGCTTTGTGGAAAGCCGGCTGCGCCATGGCGTGCACACCGGCGGGCGGCACAACACCCTGCGGGTGCTGGTCAAGCCACTGACGGGCGGCACACTGGCCGACTACCGGCACCTGGTGCCACGCGACTGCCCGGAGTCACCGCTGCCATGAGCACGCCCACCACAAGTCCCACGAGAGCTCCCACCACCGTGCCCACCATCCGCCCGGCCACGGCCGACGACGCACTCTGCCTGGGCGTGCTGGCGATGCAGGTGTTCCTGGACACCTATGCCACCCAGGGCATCCGCCCGGCCATCGCCCGCGAGGTGCTGGCCAGCTACACGCCCGAGGTCTACCTGCGTCTGCTGCAGGCACCGCACACCTTCATCCTGGTGGCCGAGCAGCAAGGCCATTTGCTGGGCCTGGCCCAGGTCACGCTGGGCACCGGCCATGCGCTGGTGCAGGCCAGTGCACCGGCCGAGCTGGACCGGCTGTACGTGCAGGAGCCCTTCACCGGCCAAGGCCTGGGCCGGGCGCTGCTGCGGGCGGCCGAGCATGGGGCGGCGGCCCGGGGCGCCGGCCTGATGTGGCTCACCCCGTGGGTGCACAACCACCGCGCCCTGCACTTCTACGCCCGCGAAGGTTATGCCGACCTCGGCCTGACCTGGTTCGAATTCGAGGCCGAGCGCCACGAGAATCGTGTGCTGGCGCGGCCGCTGCCGTCCGCCACCCTGCCCTGAACCCGCCGCTGCGGAGCCGCCTCCATGTCCACCACTGCCGAATCCCCCAACCCCTCGGTGCGCGCCGTCATCGCCGACGACGAGCGCCTGATGCGCGAACAGCTGCGCGCCCGCCTGGCTGAGGCCTGGCCCGAGCTGGAGATCGTGGCCGAGGCACGCAATGGCCTGGAAGCGGTGGAACTGGTGGCCCAGCACCGGCCCGAGATCGTCTTTCTCGACATCCGCATGCCCGGCCTGACCGGCGTGGACGCGGCACGCCAGATCGCCCAGATGGCGGTGGACGATGACGAGTACCTGCCGGAGATCGTGTTCATCACCGCCTATGACCAGTACGCGGTGGAGGCCTTCGAGCAGGGCGTGTGCGACTACGTGCTCAAGCCCGCCGAGCGTGAGCGGCTGCAGGTCACCGCCCAGCGCATCCGTGCCCGGCTGGCCCAGCGTGATGCGCCCGAGCCGGGTGGCAGCCCCACGCCGCCGCTGCAGCAGGTGCTGCACAAGCTGGCGGCACAGCTCAACCCGGGTGCCGCGCCGCGCTACCTGGACTGGATCCAGGCCAGCGTGGGCCCCGGCATCCAGATGATCCCGGTGGCCGAGGTGCTGTTCTTCATCAGCGACGAGAAATACACCCGCGTGCAGACGCCCACCACCGAGGCCCTGATCCGCAAGCCCATCAAGGAGCTGATCGACGAGCTGGACCCGGCCGTGTTCTGGCAGATCCACCGTAGCACCCTGGTCAACGTCAAGGCCATCGCCGGCATCACCCGGGATTTCCGCGGCCGCCAGATCGTCAGCGTGCGCGGCCATGGCGAGAAGCTGGAGGTGAGCCGCAGCTACACCCACCTGTTCAAGGGCATGTAGCCGGGCCTGGGGGCGGGCTCAGCGCCGCGGTGGCAGCGCACTCGCAATCAGCCACTGCGCCGCCCAGTAAGTGGACAGGATCCACAGCGTGGCCAGCGGCAGCGGGCTGTGGAAGCGGTTGAAGGCCAGCAGGGCATCGCTGGTGAGGAACAGCGCACCACCCAGCGCGGCGCCACCCAGGCGGCGCAGCCGGGCTGGGTCGGCGGCATCGCCCCGGGCGCGGGCCGCATGCCAGGCGCTGGCGGTCTGCGCTGCCATCGCCGCCAGGCACAGCACATAGGCCAGCACCGGCCACTGCAGCGGCCCGGGCACACCGGGCCACAGCACCGACAGCACGGCCGCCGCCAGCAGCGCATAACCCGCAAACGCCAGTGGCCAGGCCGCCAGGCGCACACCGCGGGCGAAGGCGAACAAATAGGCCAGATGCGCCAGCAGAAAGGCCACCAGCCCCGGCAGAAAGCCCTGCTGCGGCCACAGCAGGGCCACATCGCCCAGCAGCGACAGCAGCAGGCCGGCCAGCAGCGGCGCACGCATGTGGTGGCGCGGCGGGCCCAGGCGCCAGGCATGGGCGATCACCAGCAGCGTGGTCAGCGGCTTCAGCAGCGCATAGGCCAGCCAGGCACCGGGCCACAACAGCTGGCAGCCGATGGCCAGTGTGGCCGAGACGAGGTAGGCCGTCAGCAGCATGGCGGCAGGCGGATCAGTCGCGCCCCGGCGGCGGTGCGGCGTCGACCTTGGCCGACAACTGGGCCCGCAGGCGCTTCAGCCGCTCCCGCGGGTCTTCCTTGGCCCCGCCGCCCTCGCCCAGCTTCATCTCGGCGATGAAGCGGCTGGGGATGCCCTGGATGGTGTCGCGGCCCTTCTTGCGCCGGCGCAGCGTGCTCACCGCCAGCGTGGTGCGGGCGCGGGTGATGCCCACGTACATCAGGCGGCGCTCTTCCTCCAGCCGCTGCGGTGTCATGTCCTCGGCGTCGCTCTTGAAGGGCAGCAGGCCTTCGTTGATGCCGGCCAGCCACACATGCGGCCATTCCAGGCCCTTGCTGGCATGCAGGGTGGACAGGGTCACCACGTCGGCATCGTCACCGCGCTCGGCCAGGCTGATGATCACGCTGATGGTTTGCGCCACCTGCAGCACGGTCTGCTTCTCGGATTCGAAGGTGCCACCCTCGTTGCGCAGCTCACCACCGCAGCGCCGGCTGATCCAGTCGATGAAGTCCAGCACATTGGTCCAGCGGCTGGCGGCCAGCTTCTCGCTGTCTTCGCTGTCGTACAGGTGCTGCTCGTAGCCGATGGTCTTGACCCATTCCAGCAGCATGGCCTTGGAATCCTCTGCGCCCTGGGTGTGGGCGGCACGGTGCTGCAGCTCGTTGATGTAGCGGCCGAACTCGTGCAGGCTGCCGATGGCCTTGGCGCCCAGCTGCGCGGCCAGGCTCTGCGAGAACAGGGCCTCGAACAAGCTGCTCTTCCACTTGCCCGAGAACTCGCCCAGCTTGCCAAGGGTGGCATGGCCGATGCCCCGCTTGGGCGTGGTGACGGCGCGCAGAAAGGCGGGGTCGTCGTCCTGGTTGACCAGCAGGCGCAGCCAGGCGCACAGGTCCTTGATCTCGGCACGGTCGAAGAAGCTCTGCCCGCCCGACACCTTGTACGGGATCTGCGCGGCACGCAGCTTCTGCTCGAACACCCGTGCCTGGTGGTTGGCGCGGTAGAGGATGGCGAAGTCGCCGAATTTGGTCTGGCCGCTGCCACGTTCGTCGGCGATCGCCCCACCCTGGGCGCGCAGGCTCTGGATGAAGGTCACGGCGCGCTCGGCCTCGTGCTCCTCGCCGTCGCATTCCACCAGGCGCACCGGGTCGCCGTCGCCCAGGGCGCTCCACAGCTTCTTCTCGAACAGCTTGGGGTTGGCGGCGATGACGTTGTTGGCCGCACGCAGGATGTGGCCGGTGGAGCGGTAGTTCTGCTCCAGCGGGATCACCTTCAGATCCGGCCAGTCCTGCGGCAGGCGGCGCAGGTTCTCGATGGTGGCGCCACGCCAGCCGTAGATGCTCTGGTCGTCGTCGCCCACGGCCGTGAACAGGCCACGCCGGCGTGGGTCGTCGCCGCTGACCAGCATCTTCAGCAGCTCGTACTGCACGGCATTGGTGTCCTGGTATTCGTCCACCAGCACATGGCCGAACATCGCCTGCCACTTCTGGCGGGCTTCTTCATCCTGCTGCAGCAGCTTCAGCGGCAGGCCGATCAGGTCGTCGAAATCCACCGCCTGGTAGGCCGCCAGGCGCTCTTCGTAGAGCTTCATCACCCGCGCGGCCACCCGCTCGTCGGCGTCCTTGGCCACCCCGGCGGCGCTGGCGCTGTCGTGGCCCATGTTCTTCCACAGGCTGATGGTCCATTGCCAGCTTCGCGCCAGCTTGTTGTCGGTGGCGCCACCGGCGTCGCGCAGCACACCCATCACGTCGTCGGCATCCAGGATGCTGAACTGTTCCTTCAGGCCCACCTTGCTGCCGTCGCTGCGCAGGATGCGCACGCCCAGGCTGTGGAAGGTGGCCACCACCAGGTCCTTGGCCGCACGCCCACCCACCAGGGCCTTGCTGCGCTCGCGCATCTCCTGCGCCGCCTTGTTGGTGAAGGTGATGGCGGCGATCTCCTTGGGCGCCAGGCCGGCCTGAAGCAGGCGGGCGATCTTGTGGGTGATCACCCGGGTCTTGCCCGAGCCGGCGCCGGCCAGCACCAGGCAGGGGCCGCCCAGGTGGTGCACGGCGTCCAGCTGGGCGGGGTTCAGGGAGTCCGGGGGTTGGGCCATGGCAGGGGCGAAGGGGGCGGCGGATCATAGCGGGGGGGTGCTGCAGGCCTGCAACCCGCTGCGGCGGCACTGCGCCGGCGCGGGCGGGATACTCCGCCCCCAAGCATGCAGGCCATCCTCGCCGTCACCGTTCCGTTTTTCGCCCTGGTGTTGGCAGGCTGGCTGGCGGCGCGGCGTGGTCTGCTGCCGGAATCGGCCATCCCGGGGCTGAACGCCTATGTGCTGTATTTCGCCCTGCCCTGCATGCTGATGCGCTTCGGCATGAACACGCCGGTGCTGGAACTGCTCAACCCGGTGGTGCTGGCGGTCTACCTGCTGTGCGCCCTGGTGGTGGTGGGCTTCACCATCGCGGTGACGCTGAACGCCCGCGTGGGGCTGAAGGACGCCAGCTTCGGCGCCCTGGTGGCGGCCTTTCCCAACTCGGGCTTCATGGGCGTGCCCCTGCTGGTGGCCCTGCTGGGGCCGGCGGCGGCCGGGCCGGTGATCTGCACCGTGCTGGCCGACATGGTGGTCACCAGCACGCTGTGCATTGCGCTGTCGCAGCTGCAGGGCGCGCAGGCCGGGGCCGCCGGGGCGCGGGCCGCGGCCATGCGCGCCCTGCGCGGCGTGCTGGTCAACCCCCTGCCCTGGGCCATTGTCCTGGGCGTGCTGATGTCGGCCGGGCAGTGGCGCCTGCTGGGCCCGGCGGACACGGTGGTGCGCATGCTGGCCGACAGCGCCACGCCGGTGGCGCTGTTCACCATCGGCGCGGTGCTGTGGCGTGCCGGCCAGCATGCCCACACCCGCACGCCATTGGCGCACTACCTGCCGGTGGCGGCGATCAAGCTGCTGGTGCACCCGGCACTGGTGCTGGGGGTGGGTGCGCTGGCACAGCGGCTGGGTGCGCCCTTGTCGGCCTTCCAGCTGATGGTGCTGACCCTGGCGGCGGCCCTGCCCAGCGCCAGCAATGTGTCGCTGCTGACCGAGCGCTACGGCGCCGATTCGGGCCGCGTGGCACGCATCATCCTGGCCAGCACGGTGGGCGCGTTCGCCAGCTTCAGCGCGCTGGCCTGGCTGTTCGGCGTGCAGCCCGCGGGCTGATCAGGCGGTCTGGAAGGCCACGCCGGCCAGCGTCTCCACGGTGTTGGCGAGGTTGCTGGCTTCGCCGGTGTAGGCGCCCACCGGCACCCGCAGCAGCATGCTGCCGGTGGTGCCGGCCGGCGGCGTGAGGGTGACGTTGTAGACCAAGCCCGACACGCGGATGAAGCCGCTCGCCGTGCCCCCCGCCACCATGATGTTGGCCAGGCTGAACGTGTCGCGGATGGCCAGGCTGAATGTCAGTGCGAACACCACCGCACCGGTGGCGCGTGCGCCACCGGCCACGTTGTCGGTGATGGTGAGCACGGGCTCGTTGGCCGGCAGCACGGTGTTGCAGGCCTGCACGAAGCTGTAGGCGCGGGTGCTGGCCGTCGCGCCGGTGCTGTCGCGGAAGCCGCCTGCAGCCACGCTGATCTCCACCAGACCCACGCGGTTGGCCGTGGGTTGCACCGTCATGGTGTATTCGCTGCTGCTCGACGTGGTGAAGCTGCCGCCGACGATGCTGCCGCCGCTGACAACCAGCTTGTCAGTGCCGAAGCCCGAAGCGCCGGCGCTGAACCTGAAGTTGACGGTGAAGGCCGCCGCGGCCACGCCCGGCGTGTCGCTGCTGATGGTCAGCGTGGGTGCCACCGGCGGGTCTTCATCCGCCTCGGTGTTGCCACCGCCGCAGCCGGCCAGCGACATGCCCAGCCCCAGGCCCAGGGCCCCGGTGGTGACCAGTGCGGCGCGGCGGTTCGGCGCCCGGGTGCGGTTGTCCTGCATGCTATCTCCCTGGAAGGTTGGCGGGCAGGATAGCAGCGCCGCAGCGGGCTCAGATCGCCAGCGGGTCGACGTCGATGGCCCAGCGCGCCAGGCCCTTGTGCCGGCTGCGCAGCGCATGCAGTTCCGGCACCCAGGCCGCCAGCAACTGCTGCAGCCGGGCGCGGGAGGCGCACTCCAGCAGCATCTGCAGGCGCTCGATGCCGGCCACCTTGCTGACGGCCGGCGGCACCGCGGGGTAGACGGTGACCGCGTCGCCCGTGGCCAGCTGCCGGGCCAGCGCCGCGGCCTCCTGCAGCCAGGCCAGGGCGACGGCGGCGTCGCGTGATTCGGCACGCAGCAGGGCCAGGTGGCTGTAGGGCGGCAGGCCGGCGGCCTCGCGGTCGGCCAGCTGGCTGGCGGCGAAGGCGGCGAAGTCGTGCTGCTTCAGGGCCGCATACAGCGGATGCCGGGGATGCCAGGTCTGCACCCACATCTCGCTGCCGCCGGCCTGGCCGGCGTCGCGCCCGGCCCGGCCGCCGGCCTGCATCAGCAGCGCAAACAGGCGCTCGGGCGCGCGGAAATCGCTGGCGAACAGCGCACTGTCGGGGTTGACGGCCACCACCAGGGTGATGCGGCGGAAGTCATGGCCCTTGGTCACCATCTGCGTGCCCACCAGCACGTCCACCTCACCGGCATGCACCTCGGCCAGCCGGGCCTCGAGCTGGCCCTTGCCACGCGCGGTGTCGGCGTCCAGCCGTGCGATGCGGGCGCCGGGCAGCAGCTCGGCCAGTTGCTCTTCCAGCTTCTCGGTGCCACGGCCGATGGGCGCGATGTCCAGGTTGCCGCAGTCGGGGCAGGCGCGTGGCACACGCTCGGTGAAGCCGCAGTGGTGGCAGCGCAGCGTGCGCTCACCCTTGTGGAACACACGCCAGGCGCTGCAGTGCGGGCAGCCGCTCTTCCAGCCGCAGTCGGCGCAGTGCAGCACCGGGGCGTAGCCCCGCCGGTTCAGGAACACCAGGCTCTGCTCACCCGCCGCGATGCGCTGGCGCAGGCTGTCCACCACCATCGGCGCCAGCACCGGGCTTTGGCCGTTGATGCGCGGCAGCACGCCCATGTCGAACAGCCGCACGCGGGGCAGCGCACCACCACCCACCCGGGCATCGAGCGCCAGGCGCTGGTAACGCTGGCGTGGCCCGGGCAAGGCATGCTGCCAGGTCTCCAGCGAGGGCGTGGCCGAGCCCAGGATCACCGGCACCCGCTCCAGGTGGCCGCGGTAGACAGCCAGGTCACGCGCCGAATAGCGGGCCCCCTCCTGCTGCTTGTAGGACGGGTCGTGCTCCTCGTCGACCACGATCAGCCCCAGCCGCGGCAGCGGGGCGAACACGCCCATGCGGGTGCCCAGCACAATGTCGGCCCGGCCCAGGTGGGCCAGCAGCCAGTTCCTCAGGCGCTGCACCGGCGTCAGGCCGCTGTGCAGGCTGACCAGCCGGTGCTGCGGAAAGCGCGCGGCAAAGCGTGCCTCCAGCTGGGGCGTGAGGTTGATCTCGGGCACCAGCACCAGGGCCTGGCGGCCGGCTGCCAGCACCTGCTCGGCGGCGTGCAGGTAGACCTCGGTCTTGCCGCTGCCGGTGACACCATGCAGCAGCAGCGGTGCCGGGCGCGGCGTGGCACCGGCCTGGGTGAAGGCGGTGTCGAACGCGGCCAGCGCAGCCAGTTGCTCTGCCCCCAACTGGGGCCGCTCGACCGCGGTGGCCGCCGGCGGCGGCGCGGCATCGAGCTTCTTCAGCAAGCGGGCCAGGCGCTTGGCCAGGCCGGGGGCGTCCAGCTTGCGCAACTCGGGTGGCAGCACGGCCAGGGCCAGCTCACCCACGCTGCGCTGGTAGTAGCTGGCGGCAAAGTCGACCAGGGCCAGCCAGGCCGGCGCCATGGGGGGCAGGCTGTCGAACACTTCGCCCACCGGGCGCAGCACGGGCGGCGGTGCGCCCGCAGGGTCCGCCGGGGCCGCGGCATGCCAGACGATGCCCAGCAGATCACGCCGCCCCAAGGGCACCCGCAGCAGGGTGCCGGGTGGCCAGTGCTGGCTGCTGCTGTAGTGCAAGGCGCCGGCCAATCCGCTGTGTTGCGGAGCCTCCACCGCCACGGCCAAGGTAAAGCTGCTCAATGGGACACACCGTGGATTGCAGGCGTTTTTTCCCTCTTCACATCAAGAACCAGCGTTAAGTCGATGATTGAAAACAGGTTTTTCAACTATCCCCTGCTTCTGTGGATAACTTTGTGGGAAAGCTGACCATGGCCGCGCTAAGTGCTTGATATCACGGGCTTCAGCCTGGATTGCCCAAGTTTTTGGCAGTTCGAAAAACGCGTTCTACATCAATCACTTAGCACGAATTTCCAGCAAATCTGATGCTGCGCTGCACATTCTTGACCGGTGATTTGTCGCGCGCCGGTTTTTGGGGATAAGTCAAGCCCTGAGCGCTCACTCACCCTGTCCGGACATGCCCTGAGCAGGCGCCAGGGCTAGCGGCCGGCCGCACCAAGGCGCAGGCTGGGCGAATGGGCATGCACGGCCTCCACCAGGGCCTGCACATGCTCCAGCGGCGTGTGCTGGTTGATGCCGTGGCCCAGGTTGAAGATGTGGCCACCCCAGCGCCCGTCGGGCCGCTGCGGGGGCCCGAAGCTGTCCAGCACGGCACGCGCCTCGGCGGCCACCGCCTCGGGCGTGGCAAACAGCGCCATCGGGTCGAAGTTGCCCTGCAGCGCCACCTGGTCGTCCACCCGGCGGCGCGCGGCGCCCAGATCGCAGGTCCAGTCCAGGCCCACCACGTCGGCGCCGGTGCCGGCGATCTGCTCCAGCCACAGGCCACCGCCCTTGGTGAAGACGATGGCGGGGATGGTCTGGCCGTCGTGCACCCGCTTGAGCTGGTTCATCACGCGCTGGGTGTAGGCCAGGCTGAACTGGTGGAAGGCCCGGTGCTCCAGCACGCCGCCCCAGGAGTCGAACACCATCACCGCCTGGGCGCCGGCCTCGATCTGGGCATTGAGGTAGGCCGCCACCGCGTCGGCATTGATGGCCAGGATGCGGTGCAGCAGGTCGGGCCGGCTGTAGAGCATGGTCTTGACCAGCCGGTAGTCGTCCGAGCCGCCGCCTTCCACCATGTAGCAGGCCAGGGTCCAGGGGCTGCCGGAGAAGCCGATCAGCGGCACCCGGCCCACCCGGCGACCTTGGGCGTCGGTGGTTTCCAGTGCTTTGCGGATCGAGGCGACGGCGTCGAACACATAGCGCAGCTTGTCCAGGTCGGGCACGGCCAGCTTGGCGACATCGGCCTCGTCGCGCAGCGGGTGGGCGAACTTGGGGCCTTCGCCGGCGCCGAAGCTCAGGCCCAGGCCCATCGCATCCGGCACGGTGAGGATGTCGGAGAACAGGATGGCGGCGTCCAGCTGGTAGCGCTCGAGCGGCTGCAGCGTCACCTCGGTGGCGTAGTGCGGGTTGGTGGCCAGGCCCATGAAGCTGTTGCCCGCCGCCACCCGCGTGGCCTTGTACTCGGGCAGGTAGCGCCCGGCCTGGCGCATCAGCCAGATGGGTGTGTGCGTGGTGGGCTGGCGCAGGCAGGCCCGCAGAAAGGTGTCGTTTTGCAGCAGTGCGTTCATGCCCGGATTATGGGCGGCGCACCGGGCCTGGGCCGGCCTGGCACCCCAGGGCAACTACCAGCGCTGGCGCGGCAACTGTGCCACCGGCACCACCCCAGCCAGCCAGTCGTCGACCACGCTGTCGGAGGCCGGTGTCTGCGCCGCGGCCCACAGCAGCTCGGGCGGCAGCACCCGGGTGCCGGGCGCCGCGTGCGGCAGGCCCAGCGCCAGGCGGGCGGCCACACGCGCCACCGTGTCGCTGCGCACCGGCTGGTCACCCTGCGGCACCATCCAGTGCAGCTGGCCCAGCAACCAGCGCGCCAGGCGCGCTGGCAGGCTGGCCGCAACATCGCCGGCCACACCCGCCTGGGCCGGGCGCATGAACACCAGCTGCCGGAAACCCAGGGCCGCCACCGCGCCTTCGTCCAGCGAGGCCAGGCCGGCCTTCAGCGCCTGGGGCAGCAGCCCGGGCGCATGCGGCACCACCACCACCAGGGCGGTCACGCCCAGCTGGCGCAGGCGGGCGGCCAGCGCCGGCAACTCCGCGGGCGCGGGCCGGCCGAAGGCGGCCTCGCGGCCGTTGGCATGGCGGGCGCGGTCGAACACGATCATGGCGGTGTCGGGCTGGAAGCCGGCCCAGGCCGCATCCGCCAGCGGCACCAGGCCACGCAGCGCAGCCCGCAGCGGCTGCACGGTCCACACACCCACGGCCTGGAAGCGCCGGCCGGCCAGCAGCCGTTCCACCACCCGGGCACCCAGGGCACCACCGCCACCCAGCACCAGCACACGCGGCAGGCGGCCGGCCAGGGCGTCTGGCGGCCGGGATGCAGCGGCCAGGGCCTGCGCGGGATCCAACATGGCCCGATGCTAAGCTGGCCCGCTTGAACCCTGGCCAATGCGCACCATGTGCGGCCCACACCAAGACCCCGAGGAGCTCCCCATGCTGATGTCCACGTTTCGCCGGCTGTTGCCGGCCCTGGGCCTGGCCCTGCTGTTGAGCGGCTGCGGCTACAACGACTTCCAGCGCCTGGACGAACAGGTCAAGGGCGGCTGGGCCGAGGTGCTGAACCAGTACCAGCGCCGCAGCGATCTCATCCCCAACATCGTGGCCACCGTCAAGGGCGAGGCCAACTTCGAGCAGGAGACGCTGACCAAGGTGATCGAGGCCCGTTCACGCGCCACCTCCATCCAGGCCACGCCCGAGCTGGTGAACGACCCGGCCGCCTTCCAGAAATTCCAGGAGGCCCAGGGCCAGCTGACCGGTGCACTGAGCCGGCTGATGGTGGTGGCCGAGCAATACCCCAACCTGAAGGCCAACCAGGCCTTCCAGGACTTGCGGGTGCAGCTCGAAGGCACGGAGAACCGCATCACCGTGGCCCGCAACCGCTACATCAAGACGGTGCAGGACTACAACGTGCTGGCGCGCAGCTTCCCCACCAATCTGACGGCGATGATCTTCAGCTACAGCGTCAAACCCAGCTTCACCGTGGCCAACGAGGCGGCCATCAGCGCGCCGCCGGCGGTGAACTTCGACAAGCCTGCGAGCAAGTGAGCTGAGCATGCACGCCGCGCGCCTGCGGGCGCCGCCGCCGCGCCCGGGCTCCAGATCAGCATCCGGCCTGCGGCAGGCCCTGGCCTGCTGGCTGGCGCTGTGGGCCATGCTGCTGGCCGGCCCCGCTGCCGCGCAGGACCTGCAGGCCATCCCCGCGCTGACCGCCCGGGTGATGGACCAGGCCGGCGTGCTGCAGCCGGCCCAGCGCCAGGCGCTGGAGGACAAGCTGGCCGCCTTCGAGGCCCAGGCCGGCCCGCAGATCGTGGTGCTGACGGTGGCCAGCACCGGCATCGAGGACATCGCCGACTTCGCCCAGCGGGTGGGCGATGCCTGGAAGATCGGCCGCCGCGAGGTGGGCGACGGCCTGCTGCTGGTGGTTGCGCGCGACGACCGCAAGCTGCGCATCCAGGTGGCCAAGGCGCTGGAAGGCGCGGTGCCCGATCTGGCGGCACGCCAGATCATCGCCAACCGGATCAGCCCGGCCTTCAAGCGTGGCGACTACGCCGCCGGGCTGGACGCGGGTGTGGACGCGCTGATCGCCCGCATCAAGGGCGAGAACCTGCCTGCACCGGACGAGCAGGCCCAAGACGGCGGCCTGGGTGGCCTGGGCCTGGGCTGGGAAGAGCTGGCGATGTTCTTCTTCATCGGCGTGCCGGTGCTGGGCGGTGTGCTGACCAGCGTGCTGGGCCGCAAGCTGGGCTCGGTGGTGACCGCCGGTGGCGCCGGCACCCTGGCATGGTGGCTGAGCACCAGCCTGCTGATCGGTGGTGTGGCCGGCGTGCTGGCCCTGGTGCTGGTGGGCGTGATGGGCCTGGGCGCGGTGCGAGGTGGGCGTGGTGGCCGGGGCGGCGGGCCGCCCATCATCTGGGGCGGCGGTGGTGGTGGCTTTGGCGGCGGGGGAGGCGGCAGCTTCAGCTCCGGCGGTGGTGGTGATTTCGGCGGCGGTGGCGCCTCGGGAGACTGGTGATGCGCACCCTCTGGCAACGCATCACCCGCATCCTGCGCCACCGCTGGTGGGACGAGCGCGACGCCGCGCGCGCCCTGCCCGAGGCGGCGCTGCAGCGCATCGAGGCCCAGGTGGCGGCCAGCGAACATGGCCACAGCGGCGAGATCCGCGTGGTGGTGGAGGCCGGGCTGCCGCTGTCCTACCTGTGGCAGGACCTGACGGCGCGCGACCGCGCCATCACCCTGTTCGGCAAGCTGCGGGTGTGGGACACCGAGGCCAACAACGGTGTGCTGGTCTACCTGCTGCTGGCCGAACATGCGATCGAGATCGTGGCCGACCGCGGGCTGAACCAGCATGTGGATGCCGCACAGTGGCAGGCCCTGATCACACCGATGCGTGAAGCCTTCCGGCAGGGCCGGTTCGAGGCCGGGCTGGCCGAAGCGGTGACCGCCATCGATGTGCTGTTGCGCAGCCACCACCCGCTGGGTGATGGCCAGGCCAACCCCAACGAATTGCCCAACCGGCCGCTGATGCGCTGATCAACGCGTTGGTCAGATGGCCTTGAAGCCGCGGGGCAGGCGCTCGGCCAGCGGCGCGGCCGGCAGCGGCGGCAGGTCCAGCGGTTCAGGCGGCACATGGGTGTCGGGCACCTGGGCCAGCAGGTGGCGGATCAGCGCCAACCGGCCACGCCGCTGGTCGTTGAAATCCACCAGGGTCCAGGGCGCATGGTCCGTGTGCGTGGCCTTCAGCATCGCATCCCGCGCCTGGCCGTAGGCCGCGTACTTGTCGCGTGATTGCAGGTCGATGGGCGACAGCTTCCAGCGCTTGAGCGGGTCGTCCAGGCGTTCGGCAAAGCGCTGCTCCTGCTCGGCCTGGTCCACCGTCAGCCAGTATTTCAGCAGCAGCACGCCGTCATCGACCAGCATCTTCTCGAACACCGGCGCCTGCTGCAGGAAGGCCAGGGCCTGGTCTTCGCTGCAGTAGCCCATCACCCGCTCGACACCGGCGCGGTTGTACCAGCTGCGGTCGAACAGCGTGATCTCGCCGGCCGCGGGCAGGTGCGGCACATAGCGCTGGAAGTACCACTGCGACTGTTCACGCTCGCTGGGCTTGGACAAGGCCACCACGTGGCATTGGCGCGGGCTCAGGGTGTCGGCGATGGCTGCGATGGCGCCGCCCTTGCCGGCGGTGTCGCGCCCCTCGAACACCACGGCCAGGCGCTTGCCAGTGTGCTGCAGCCAACGCGCCAGGTTGTTCAGTTCCAGTTCCAGCGGCTCCATCGCCGCCAGGTAGTCGGCTTTGGACAGGGTGCCGCCCGCAGGCTTGTCAGCCCGGTCGGCCTTCTTCTTGCCGCTTTTGTCCGTCTTGCCCTTGTCCTTGGCCATGGCCGCTCCACGTGGTTGTGGGGCCAGCTTAGCGCCATGCATGAAAAAAGCCTGCCGGGCGTGAACCCGGCAGGCTTGTTGGCAGCAGGCGGCGCGATGCCGCACACCACTTACCGCTTCTTGCGCAGCTTGGAGATGGCGGCGATCTGGGCCGCCATGGTGGCGAACTCGCCCTGGGCCTTGGCGAAGTCGATCTCGGTCTTGGCGTTTTTCATCGCCTCTTCCGCATGCTTCTTCGCATCCAGCGCCTTGGCCTCGTCCAGGTCATGGCCGCGGATGGCGGTGTCGGCCAGCACGGTGACCGTGCCCGGCTGCACTTCCAGGATGCCGCCGGCCACGAAGACGAACACCTCTTCGCCACCGTCGGCCGGCTGGATGCGCACGGCGCCGGGCTTGATGCGGGTGATCAGCGGCGTGTGGCGGGGCAGGATGCCCAGCTCGCCGTTTTCGCCCGGCAGGGCAACAAACTTCGCCTCGCCCGAGAAGATGCTGGACTCGGCCGACACAACGTCGACGTGGAGAGTGGCCATGCCGGCTCCTTAGTTGATCTTCTTGGCCTTCTCGAAGGCCTCGTCGATGGTGCCGACCATGTAGAAGGCCTGCTCGGGCAGGTGGTCGCACTCGCCGGCCACGATCATCTTGAAGCCGCGGATGGTTTCCTTCAGCGGCACATACTTGCCGGGCGAGCCGGTGAACACCTCGGCCACGTGGAAGGGCTGGCTCAGGAAGCGCTGGATCTTGCGGGCGCGGGCCACGGCCAGCTTGTCTTCCGGACTCAGCTCGTCCATGCCCAGGATGGCGATGATGTCGCGCAGTTCCTTGTAGCGCTGCAGGGTGGACTGCACGGCACGGGTGGTGCTGTAGTGCTCCTCACCCACCACGTTCGGGTCGACCTGGCGGCTGTTGCTGTCCAGCGGGTCCACGGCGGGGTAGATGCCCAGCGAGGCGATGTCACGAGACAGCACGACGGTGGCGTCCAGGTGGGCGAAGGTGGTGGCAGGCGACGGGTCGGTCAGGTCGTCCGCAGGCACGTACACGGCCTGGATCGAGGTGATGGAGCCGACCTTGGTGGAGGTGATGCGCTCCTGCAGGCGGCCCATCTCCTCGGCCAGCGTCGGCTGGTAGCCCACGGCGGAAGGCATGCGGCCCAGCAGTGCCGACACCTCGGTACCGGCCAGGGTGTAGCGGTAGATGTTGTCGACGAAGAACAGCACGTCCTTGCCTTCGTCGCGGAACGACTCGGCAATGGTCAGGCCGGTCAGGGCCACACGCAGACGGTTGCCCGGAGGCTCGTTCATCTGGCCGTAGACCATGGACACCTTGGACTCGCCCAGGTTCTCCAGGTTGACCACGCCCGACTCGGCCATCTCATGGTAGAAGTCGTTGCCTTCACGGGTGCGCTCACCCACGCCGGCAAACACCGACAAGCCGCTGTGCGCCTTGGCGATGTTGTTGATCAGCTCCATCATGTTCACGGTCTTGCCCACGCCGGCACCACCGAATAGGCCCACCTTGCCGCCCTTGGCAAACGGGCAGATCAGGTCGATCACCTTGATGCCGGTCTCGAGCAGCTCTTGCGAGGGGCTCAGCTCGTCATAGGTGGGGGCCTTGCGGTGGATGGACGCGCTCAGCTCCATGCTGACCGGGCCACGCTCGTCGATGGGGTTGCCCAGCACGTCCATGATGCGGCCCAGCGTGGCCTTACCCACCGGCACGGTGATGGCCGCGCCGGTGTTGCTGACCATCAGGCCGCGGCGCAGGCCGTCGGACGAGCCCAGCGCAATGGTGCGCACCACGCCGTCACCCAGCTGCTGCTGCACTTCCAGCGTCAGCGCGGAGCCGTCGAGCTTCAGCGCGTCGTAGACGCGGGGCATGGCATCACGCGGGAACTCCACGTCCACCACGGCGCCGATGCACTGAACGATCTTGCCCTGTGCTTGTGTATTGGCCATTTTGATAATCCTTCAAACAGTGTTCTGTGCGGCAATCAGCCGCTGATGGCGGCGGCGCCGCTGACGATCTCGGAGAGCTCGGTGGTGATCGCGGCCTGGCGGGTCTTGTTGTAGACCAGCTTGAGCTCACCGATCAGGCTGCCGGCGTTCTCGGTGGCGGCCTTCATGGCCACCATGCGTGCCGACTGCTCCGAGGCCATGTTCTCGGCCACGGCCTGGAACACCAGCGCCTCGATGTAGCGGGTGAGCAGGTCGTCGATCACCGTGGCGGCGTCGGGCTCGTAGATGTAGTCCCAGCCGTACTGCGCCTTCTCGGCGGCCGTCTGCTCCAGGCGGCTGGCCGACAGCGGCAGCAGCTGCTCGATCACGGCTTCCTGCTTCATGGTGTTGATGAAGCGGGTGTAGCAGAGCACCACCTTGTCGACCTTGCCTTCGACGAACAGGTCCAGCATCACCTTGACCGGGCCGATCAGCTTCTCCAGCAGCGGCGCGTCACCCAGCTGGGTGGCGTGGCTCACCACCTTGGCGCCGATGCGGTTCATGAAGGTGAAGCCCTTGTTGCCGATGGCCACTGCCTGCGCCGAGCCACCCGCGGCCTGCACGTCGCGCAGTTCGTTGGTGACAGCGCGCAGCACATTGGTGTTCAGGCCACCACACAGGCCCTTGTCGGCGGTGACGACGATGAAGCCGGTCACCTTGGACGTGCCGCCGGTGCGCATGTAGGCACTGCGGTACTCGGGATTGGCCTGCGACAGGTTGGCCGTGATGTTGCGGATCTTGTCGGCATAAGGCCGGGCCGCACGCATGCGGTCCTGCGCCTTGCGCATCTTCGAGGCCGAGACCATTTCCATGGCCTTGGTGATCTTCTTGGTGTTCTCGAAGCTCTTGATCTTGCCGCGTATCTCTTTACCGACTGCCATGGCAGTGCTCCTTGTGGCTGTCGGTGATCAGGCGAAGGACTTCTTGAATGCCGTGCAGGCAGCAGTCAGTTCTTCTTCAGCCGCCTTGTCCATGGCCTTGTCGTTCTCCAGCTTGGCCAGCAGGGCAGCGTGGCTGCTCTTCAGGTGCTGGTGCAGGCCGTGTTCGAAGGCCAGGATCTTCTTGACCTCGACCGTGTCCATGAAGCCCTTGTTCACCGCGAACAGCGTGGCGCCCATCAGGCTGATGGGCAGCGGGCTGTACTGGGCCTGCTTGAGCAGCTCGGTCACGCGGGCACCGCGGTCCAGCTGCTTGCGGGTGGCGTCGTCCAGGTCGGAGGCGAACTGTGCAAACGCCGCCAGTTCCCGGTACTGGGCCAGGTCGGTCCGGATGCCGCCCGACAGGCTCTTGATCAGCTTGGTCTGGGCCGCACCACCCACCCGCGACACCGAGATGCCGGCGTTGATGGCGGGGCGGATGCCGCTGTTGAACAGGCTGGTTTCCAGGAAGATCTGACCGTCGGTGATCGAGATCACGTTGGTGGGCACGAAGGCCGACACGTCACCGGCTTGGGTCTCGATGATGGGCAGCGCGGTCAGCGAGCCGGTCTTGCCCTTGACTTCACCCTTGGTGAAGGCTTCGACATAGTCGGCGTTGACGCGGGCGGCGCGCTCCAGCAGGCGGCTGTGGAGATAAAACACGTCGCCAGGGAAAGCCTCACGACCCGGCGGGCGGCGCAGCAGCAGCGAGACCTGGCGGTAGGCCACGGCTTGCTTGGACAGGTCGTCATAGACGATCAGCGCGTCTTGGCCACGGTCGCGGAAGTACTCGCCCATGGTGCAGCCCGAGTAGGCCGACACGTACTGCATGGCAGCGGACTCAGACGCGGTGGCCGCGACGACGATGGTGTAGTCCATCGCGCCATTGGCTTCCAGCGCACGCACCACGTTCTTCACCGACGAGGCCTTCTGGCCGATCGCGACGTAGACGCAGGTCATGTTCTGACCCTTCTGGTTGATGATCGCGTCGATCGCCACCGCGGTCTTGCCGGTCTGGCGGTCGCCGATGATCAGCTCGCGCTGGCCACGGCCGACGGGCACCATCGAGTCGATGGACTTCAGGCCGGTCTGCACCGGCTGGTCCACCGATTTGCGCGCGATCACGCCCGGCGCGACCTTCTCGATCACGTCGGTCATCTTGGCGTTGATCGGGCCCTTGCCGTCGATGGGCTGGCCCAGCGCGTTGACCACGCGGCCGATCAGCTCGGGGCCGACGGGCACTTCCAGGATGCGGCCCGTGCATTTCACGGTGTCGCCTTCGGAGATGTGCTCGTACTCGCCCAGGATCACGGCGCCGACAGAGTCACGCTCGAGGTTCAGGGCCAGGCCGTAGGTGGGCTGGCCGCTGGCGGTGACGGGGAACTCCAGCATTTCGCCGGCCATCACGTCCGACAGGCCGTGCACACGCACGATGCCGTCGGTGACGGACACGACGGTGCCCTGGTTCTTGATGTCAGCCGATGCACCCAGGCCCTCGATGCGGGACTTGATGAGTTCGGAAATTTCTGCGGGATTCAGTTGCATAGGGTTCTCCTTGCGACAACACAACAGCGGCGGGCCGGACGGTGGGTGCGGCCCGGGGCCATCAGGCCGTCAGGGCGACTTTCATTTGTTCGAGGCGTGCTTTCACCGAGGTGTCGAGCACTTCGTCGCCCACCACCACGCGGATGCCACCGATCAAGCCGGCATCGATCTCGACCCGGGCCTTGAGCTTGCGACCGAAGCGCTTCTCCAGCGCCACCAACACGTCGGCCAGGGCCGCATCGTCGATGGGGAAGGCGCTGTAGACCACGGCGTCCGACGAGCCCGACTGCGCGTTCACCAGCGCAGAGAACTGCGTGGCGATCTCGGGCAGGGCGGCCAGGCGGCCGTTTTCGATCACGGCCTGCAGCAGGTTGGCGACACGCTTGTCCAGGTTCAGGCCCTTTTGCAGGGCAATGCCGGCAATCAGGTCGAACACCTGCAGGGACCCAGTCTTGGGGCTGTCGGCAAACTGCCGCAGGTCGGCGTCGGACGCCAGCTGCGCCAGGCTGTTCAGCTGGCCCATCCAGGGCGTGGCATCCACACCAGCAGCCGTCTTGAACAGCGCCTCGGCGTAGGGACGCGCGATGGTTGCAAGCTCGGCCATGGTCAGAGTTCCGCCTTCAGGCGGCCCAGCAGCTCGGTGTGCACTGCAGCGTTGACCTCACGGCGCAGGATGGCTTCCGCACCCTTGACGGCCAGACCAGCCACCTGCTCACGCAGGGCTTCGCGGGCCTTGACGGCTTCCTGCTCGGCTTCGGCCTTGGCCGCGGCAACGATCTTGGCGCCTTCTTCGGTCGCACGCGACTTGGCTTCTTCGATCAGCTGCTGGCCCAGGCGCTCGGCATCGGCCAGGCGCTTGGCAGCGTCGGTGCGGGCAGCGGCCAGTTGCTGCTCCACACGCTGGTTGGCGGCAGCCAGATCGCTCTTGGCCTTGTCGGCGGCCGACAGACCTTCGGCGATCTTCTTGGCGCGCTCGTCCAAAGCCGTGGCGATCGGCGGCCAGACGAATGACATCGTGAACCAGACGAGGATCGCGAAGACGATCATCTGGGCGATGAGGGTACCGTTGATGCTCACGTTTGTACCTCTGTCAAAAGTGATGGAGTGGTGCGGCCGACCCAAGGGCCTGCCGCAGCGTCAGTCCCCCCAAGCGAACGCCGTGGAACCGGCTTTGCCGGGCCACTGGCGTTGCCCCCTAGAGGGGGAGCGGCGAAGCCGCTTCGGGGGTGGTCGACATCACTTGGGCAGGTTGGCGATCTGGGCCAGGAACGGGTTGGCGGTGGCGAACCACAGCGCGATACCGGTGCCGATGATGAAGGCCGCGTCGATCAGGCCGGCCAGCAGGAACATCTTGGTCTGCAGTTCGCCCATCAGTTCAGGCTGGCGGGCAGCCGATTCCAGGTACTTGCTGCCCATGATGCCGATGCCGATACAGGCGCCGACGGCACCCAGACCAATGATGAGACCGGCGGCCAGGGCGACAAAGCTGATGACTTCCATGATGACTCCTAATGAGTGAGTTGAGTTGAGAGAGTGAAGCGGGAAAAGACCAAAGCCTGCCGGCCTGGGGAATGACAGGGGGCCGCGAAGCCCCCCTCCACAAAGAGCCAGCCGGCTCAGTGAGCGTCGTGTGCTTGACCCAGGTACACCAGGGTCAGCATCATGAAAACGAAGGCCTGCAAGACCACGATCAGGATGTGGAAGATGGCCCACACCGTGCCGGCGATGATGTGCCCCAGGAACAGGGCAATGCCGGTGCCGGACAGCGCGAAGGCGCCACCCATCAGGGCGATCAGCATGAAGATCAGTTCGCCGGCATACATGTTGCCGAACAGCCGCATGCCGTGCGACACGGTCTTGGCCACGAACTCGATGATCTGCATCAGGAAATTGACCGGATACAGGAAGACCTTGTCGCCGAACGGCGCCGAGAACAGCTCATGCACCCAGCCGCCGAAGCCCTTGATCTTGACGTTGTAGAACAGGCAGATCAGCAGCACCGACAGCGACAGGCCCATGGTCACCGACAGGTCGGCGGTGGGCACCACACGCAGGTAGTGGATGCCGAACAGCTCGCCGATCTTGGGCAGCAGATCCACCGGCAGGAAGTCCATCGCGTTCATCAGGATGATCCAGACGAACACACACAGCGCCAGCGGCGAGACCAGCTTGCGGCTCTTGGCGTTGTGCACGATGCCCTTGGCCTGGCTGTCGACCATCTCGACCAGCATCTCCACCGCCGCCTGGAAGCGGCCCGGCACACCCGAGGTGGCCGACTTGGCAGCACGCCACAGCACGAAGCTGCCGATCAGGCCCATCAGCACCGCGAAGAAGATGCTGTCGAGGTTGAAGACCGAAAAGTCGACGATGGCCGTCTGCTTGTGGTTCTGCAGATGGGTCAGGTGGTGAATGATGTATTCACCGGCGGTCGGTCCGCTCCCTGCGGCGTGTTCTGCGGCTGCCATGCGTGTTGTCCAGTCCCGTCTTGTCTCAGATCGGGCGCCGCCGCCAGAGCAGCGCCACCCAGTAAACCTTCATGCACACCACCAGGCCGACCAGCAAGGCCGGCCACACCAGTGGCTGCACGACTTTGCCCGCGACCACCAGCATCGCGAGCGAAACACCGATTTTCACCATCTCCCACAACATGAAGCTGACGGCCGATGCGCCGGGCGCCATGCTGCTGAGCTTGCTGGTCATGCCACGCGCCATCAAGGCACCCGGCACCACCACGGTGGCCGCACCGTAAAGCAGCGACCACCCAACCTCTGTCCTCCCGGTGACCAGCCACCCGATCAGGGCAGCCACCACGCCCACCACCGCTTGCACGGCAATGACCCGCCAGGGTGACACCGGCGGCTCCTGGGCCCTCAAGGCGGCTGCCTCGTCTCGACTCAGCCTCTTGAAGCTTGTGTTTGCTTCCCCATCTTCTGCGTTGTTCCACACAGCTTGACGGCCTTTCTCTTGCAATGGCCGACTTGTCATGTGTGCTAAGACGCGCTTGGTTGCGGCAAACCGCGGGAGTATACGTGGAAACCCGTTGGCGACCACCCTCCCCGATTTGGGGCGAGGGCTTTGGCCCGCTGCCTACAGCCGTGCCACATGGGCTGGCAGGCCCGGCACATCCACCCGGCATTGCAGCACACAACCGGCCAGCGGCTGGGCGGCCAGTTCCTCGGCCGGGCGCTTCTCGCGCGCCGTGGTGATGTACAGCGTCCTCAGATCCGGCCCGCCGAAGCAGGGCATGGTGGGGCAGCGCACCGGCAGCGGCAGCTCGCCGATCTGGCGGCCGTCGGGCGCCAGGCGCAGCAGGCGCTGGCCCTCGAACATGGCCACCCAGCAGGCGCCTTCGCTGTCCATGGCCGCGCCATCGGGCCGGCCGCCATAACTGCTGAGCGGCGCGGCCGGGTCGCGCGCCGGAAACTGCGCGAACAGCCGCTGGCGCGACAGGCTGCCATCGCTGGCATCCAGGTCGAAGGCCTGGATGCGGTGCGCCTTGGTGTCGGCCCATAGCAGGGTGGCGCCGTCAGGGCTGAAGGCCAGGCCGTTGCTGACGGTGATGCCATCGGCCATGCGCTGCAGGTCACCGCCGTCCAGGCAGTACAGCGCAGCCTGGGGCTCCCGCCTGTCGTCCAGCGTGCCCACCCAGAAGCGGCCCTGCGCATCGGCCTTGCCGTCGTTGAAGCGCTGGGCGCCGGGGTCGTAGGGCGGCTTGGCCACACGCGTGCGCAGGCCGCTGGCGGGGTCGAAGCGCCACAGGCCGTCGCGCATGGCCATCAGCAGGCCGCCACCCAGCAGGGGCGCGATGCAGGCGGGCTCGCTGGGGAAGTGCCATTCGTCGTGCCGGCCGCTGCGTGGGTCGTAGCGGTTGAGCTGCAGGCCTGGGATGTCGACCCAGTACAGCAGTTGCTCGTCGGGGTGCCACAGCGGCGATTCACCCAGCAGCGACGGCGCCACGGGCAGGGCGGTGATCTCGGTCATGTGGCGCATTGTCGGCGGCCGGGCCCATGCCCGGCCTCAACCCAGGTCGACCTTCAGGTAGTGCGCACCCGGGATCGGGTTGTAGTAGTACGGTGGCACCTCCTCGAACCCCAGCGTGGCATACAGGCCACGCGCAGACTCCATGTCGTCCAGCGTGTCGAGCAGCATGGCCGAATAGCCCGCCTGCACCGCGCCGTCGATCAAGGCCTGGGCCAGCAGCCGGCCCAGGCCGAAGCGGCGGAAGGCGCGGCGGACGTACAGGCGCTTCATCTCGCAGGCGTTGGCGTAGTCGGCATCGGGCAAGGGGCGGAAGGCGCCGCAACCCGCCAGCTCACCATCCACCCAGGCCAGCAACAGCAGCCCCTGGGGCGCGGCGTAATCGCCAGGCAGCGCGGCCAGTTCGGCGTCGAAGCCCTGGAAGCACAGGTCCACACCCAGGCCCTGGGCGTACTCGCGGAACAGCACCCGTGTGGCGTCCAGCGCCTCGGCTGAATCGGGCGGCTGCAGGCGGATGTCGGATGTGGCCATGCCGCAGCGTGCTCAGGCGCCCTGGCGCGCGATCCACAGCGCCAGCGCGCCGCAGGCCGCCAGCAGCACGGCGGCGAGGCCGCGGGTGGTCAAGTTGTCGCGGGAGGCGGGCACGCCGGGCGGCAGCGGCTTGTCGCCGGTGATCATCGGCGTGACGAGGTTCTTGCCCCGCAGCTTGTAGACCACGATGGCGACGATGTGCAGCGCGATCAGTCCCAGCACCAGCCACTGGCCATAGCCCTTGTGCCAGGCGGTGGCGGCCAGGCCGGTGGCGCTGGCCACGTAGCGGTTGAGCGGCCCGGTGGTGGCGATCTCGTCGTCGGCCACCAGGCCGGTGCCCACCTGCACCAGCAGCAGGCCGAGCAAGGCAAACACCGAGAACGCGCCCAGCGGGCTGTGGCCGACATCGAGGTGCTCGCCCGGGCGCTGCGCGCCCCGCAGGTAGCGCAGCACCGTGCCGGGGGCGTAGAGGAAGCTGGCAAAACGCGACCAGCGCCCGCCGATCAGCCCCCACACCACACGAAAGACCAGCAGCGCCAGCACCAGCAGCCCCAGGCGCATGTGCCACACCATGGCATTGCCGCCCACCTTGGCGGTGACCACCAGGCCGATGACGGCGGCCGCCAGCAGCCAGTGGAAGGCGCGGGTGGGCAGGTCCCAGACCCGCAGCGGCGGGTGGTCGACGGGGATCGTCATCGGCATGACCTCGGCGTACACACAGGCCACCAACGATAGCCCAAGTCCATGCGGCAGCGGCCGCGCCGCGCGCACAAGGGCCCACCGGGAATAAACCGCCGGGCCACCCGTAGACTGGGCACCGCCCGCAGCCCTAGGCGGGCGCCCACGTCACACCCCTGTTGGAGGATCTGCATGAAACGACTGCTCTTGGCCACCGTGGCCGCGATTGGCGCCATGGCCGCCCTGCCCGCCGCAGCCCAGTTCCAGAAACCCGAGGACGCCATCAAGTACAGCCAGTCGGCGCTCACGGTGATGGGGAACCATGTGGGTCGCATCGGCGCGATGGCGGCCGGCCGGGCCCCCTTCGACGCCAAGGCCGCCGCCGAGAGTGCCAATATCGTGGCCACCCTGTCCACCCTGCCCTGGTCCGCCTTCGGCCCGGGCACCGACAAGGGCCTGCCCAACCGCGCCAAGCCCGAGATCTGGAGCGACGCCGCCAAGTTCAAGGCCGCCAGCGACAAGATGGTGGCCGAGGTCGCCAAGCTGGACACCGCCGCCAAGAGCGGCAGCCTGGACGCCATCAAGGCGGCGATGGGCGCGGTGGGCAGCAGCTGCAAGGCCTGCCACGACGATTTCCGGGCCGAAAAGTATCAATAACCCCCCCCGAAGCGCCTGCGGCGCTCCCCCCCAGGGGGGGCGGCCCCGGCGGCCCGGCAGAGCCGGCTCCGCGGCGCCCGTATGGTTCAGACCCCGCTTCGGCGGGTTTGTTGTTTCAGGACTACCTACGGCTGATCGGCAAAACCCAGCACCACACGCCGTGTCCTGGCGCTCTTCTTCTCGATCTTGGTGACCACCACCGCGCCGATGTCGGCGGTGTTGTCCACATGCGTGCCACCGCAGGGCTGCAGGTCCACGCCTTGCACTTCCACCAGGCGCACCCGGCCGCTGCCACGCGGCGGCAACACGCTCATGCTGCGCACCAGGCCGGGGTTGGCGTCCAGTTCTTCGTCACTGATCCAGCGGGTGCGCACCGGGTGCGCTTCGGCCACCAGGCGGGCGATGCCGGCTGTGAGCTGGTCCTTGTCCAGCGGCTCGGTCATGTGGAAATCCAGCCGGGCATAACCCGCGGTGATGCTGCAACCGTCCACCGGGTGCGGCACCAGGGCACACAGCAGATGGGTGGCGGTGTGGAAGCGCCGGTGTGCCATGCGGCGGGCCGCGTCGATGCGGGCCGTGACATGCTGGCCTGCGGCCCAGCCGCCAAGATCGGTGCCGGACGCCACCAGGTGCAGGATGCTGCCCGGCTCGGTGCCCTTGCGGGTGTCGACGATGGCCAGGCATGCACCATCGGCGCGGACCAGCGTGCCGGCATCACCCGCCTGGCCACCACCCTGGGGATAGAACACCGTGCGGTCGAGTTCCAGGCCCTGGGCGCCCACGGCGCTGAGGGTGGCGCTGCACTGCAGCAGGCCGGCGTCGTCGCGGAACAGCTCGTCGGCCATGCTCACAGCCGCACCGTGCCGCTGACCACCGGGCAGACCGCACCGCCGATCCACACGTCCGCACCCTCGCGCTGCACGAACACCCGCCCGGCGCGGCCCAGCGCCGCGCCCTGGGCCGCCACATAGGCATCGGGCGCCAGGCCGGCGCCGATCAGCCACTGCGCCAGGCCGGCGTTCAGGCTGCCGGTGACCGGGTCTTCGGGCACACCCTTGCCGGGCACGAAGGCCCGCACCTCGAACTGGCATTCGGCGCCGCTCGGATGGGCCCCGACCACACCCAGCTTCAGGTCACCCATGGCCACGAAATCCGGCCGCAGCGCCAGCACGGCGGCCGCATCCGGCAGCAGCGCAGCCATCCAGCCCGGGCCGTTGTCGATCCACTCCAGCCGCAGCGCCGGATCGTCGGCCAGCCCCAGCGACTTCAGCGCCTGGGCACGCAGCGTGGGCTCCACCACGCCGGTGCGGCGCAGCGCCGGGGCGGCAAAGGCCAGGCGCTCTGCGTCACGGCGCACCCGCACCCGGCCCACACCACACTGCTGCACCACCACGTCCGGCCGGCGCGGCACACCACCGGCGGCCAGCCAGGCGTGGCAGCTGCCCAGCGTGGGGTGGCCGGCAAACGGCAGTTCACCACCTGGGGTGAAGATGCGCACCCGGTAGTCGGCCTCGGGGTCGTCGGGCGGCAGCAGGAAGCTGGTCTCCGACAGATTGGTCCAGCGTGCCATGTCGGCCATCTGGGCGTCGCTGAGGCCTTGCGCGTCGTGCACCACGGCCAGCGGGTTGCCACGCAGGGGCACGCTGGTGAAGACATCGAGCTGGGAGAAACGGCGTTCGGTCATGGGTTCAGGCAGGGTCGGGTGAAGACAAGGCCGCGGCGTAGACGTCGCGGTCGACGTTGCCGCCGCTCAGGATCAGCGCGCAGCGGCGGCCAGCGAGCTGCGCACGCTGCTGCCAGGCGGCGGCCAGCGCGGCAGCGCCGGCACCTTCGGCCACCTGGTGGGTGGTTTCGAACAGCTGGCGCATGGCGGCGGCGACCTGCGCATCTGTGACCTGCAGCACACCCTGCAGGCCGGCCTGCAGCATGGCCAGGGCGGCCGGTTCGGGCGTGCTGCAGGCCATGCCATCGGCCAACTGGGTGCTGACCGGGTGCGACACCGGCCGCCCGGCGGCGATGGACAAGGCATAGGCCGGTGCGCCAGTGGACACCACGCCGACGATGCGTGTGTCCAGCCCCAGCGCATCACGCGCTGCCACCAGGCCGCAGGCGCCCGAGCCCAGGCCAATGGGCACGTAGACGGTGTGCAGATCGGGCGCGGCGCCGAACAGCTCCAGCGCGTAGCTGGCCACGCCGGCCACCAGGTCGGGGTGGAAGGACGGCACCATCAGCCAGCCACGCTCAGCCGCCAGCGCCTGGGCGTGGCCACGCGCGGCCTGGAAGTCGTCGCCCGCCTCCACCAGCTCGGCACCCAGGGCACGCATGGCGGCGTTCTTCTCGCGGCTGTTGCCATGCGGCACCACGATCAGCGCCGGCACGCCGTGGCGCGCGGCCGCCAGGGCGATGGACTGGCCGTGGTTGCCACGCGTGGCGCTGACCACACCGGCCGGGCGTGGGCCGTCCCGCAGCAGACGGTCGACGTACACCAGGCCGCCACGCAGCTTGAACGCCCCCACCGGCGTGTGGTTCTCGTGCTTGATCCAGACCTGGGTGCCATCCCCGGAACGCCCGGCAAAGCCGGCTTCCAGCAGCGGCCAGCGGTACTGCGGCGTGGGTGGCATCACCGCATGCACGGTGCGCGCGGCAGCCTGCAGCGTGGGCAGGGTGTAGGGCATCAGGCCATCCCGGCGCCGATGGTGGCGCGCACCGGGATGCCGGTGGGGTCGAAGCCCTCCAGGCAGTGCACGTTGATGCCATAGAAGTCCGGCGTCACCCGCTTGCGGTGGAAGGGGTAGATGCCACACAGCTTGCAGAAGTGGTGCACCGCGGTGTGGGTGTGGAACTGGTAGCGGGCCAGCTGCTCGGCGCCGGCCAGCAGTTCAAACGCCGTCTCATGCACCTTGACCATCAGCGCGTTCTTGCGCTTGCAGATCGAGCAGTCGCAGGTGGTCAGCTCGGGAAAGTCGCTGGTGATGGCGAAGCGCACCGCGCCGCAGTGGCAGCTGCCCTGCAGGCGCTGCAACGGCCGGCCCGGTGCACTCACGGCGCTTCCTCGCGGCTGCCGTCCAGGTGGGTGCGCAGCACCTTGCCCAGCGTGGCCACGCCGGTGGCGATGTCCTCGGGCGACAGGGTGACGAAGCTCAGCCGCAGCGTGCGGGGGTCGGCCGGGTTGTTGGCGGTGTGGGCGTAGAACGCCGCGCCAGGCACGTAGGCGATGCCCGCCTCCACCGCCTTGGGCAGCAGTGCCAGGGCATCGCAGCCGGCCGGCAGGCGCAGCCAGAAGAACATGCCGCCCTGCGGCCGCTGCCACTCCGTGCCCTCGGGCATGTGGCGCTGCAGTGCCTCGGCCATGGCGGCGCACTGCCGGGCATAACGTGCGCGGATGGTGGGCACATGCTGGTCCAGGAAGCCGTTCTTGATGACCTCGTGCACCACGCGCTGGTTGATGCCGGGCGTGTGCAGGTCGGCCGCCTGCTTGGCCTGCAGCAGCTTGGGGTACAGCACGGTCGGCGCCACCAGGTAGCCCAGGCGGAAGCCGGGTGTCAGCACCTTGCTGAAGCTGCCCAGATAGAGCACACCCTCGGGCCAGTGCGACGCCATGGGCGCCGGCGGCGGTGCATCGAACCACAGGTCACCATAGGGGTTGTCTTCCACCAGCGGCACGCCCACGGCCTGGGCCGCGTCCAGCAGGGCCAGGCGGCGCGCCTGGGGCAGCACCCGGCCGGTGGGGTTCTGGAAATTCGGCAGCAGGTAGGCGAAGCGGGTGCCGGGTGCGTCGTGCGGCAGGGCGCGCAAGGCATCGGGCAGCGGGCCGTCGGCATCACCGGCCAGGCTGGTGTAGATCGGCTCGTAGGGGTTGAAGGCCTGCAGCGCGCCCAGGTAGGTGGGCGTTTCCACCGCCACCGGCGCGCCGGCATCCACCATCACCTTGCCCACCAGGTCCAGCCCCTGCTGCGAGCCGGTGGTGATCAGCACCTGGCCGGGGTCCACCCGCATGCCCATGCCGCCCAGGTGCTGGGCCACCCACTCCCGCAGCGGCGCAAAGCCTTCGCTGGCGGCGTATTGCAGCGCCTCGCGCGGGGCCTGGGTCAGCACCCGCTCGCAGGCCTCGCGGATGGCCTGCACTGGGAAGGTGTCGGCCGAGGGCAGGCCACCGGCCATCGACAGGATGCCGGGCTGCTCGGTCACCTTGAGGATCTCGCGGATGATGGATGGGTTCAGCCGTGCGCTGCGGCGGGCTTGTTTCCAAAGGCTCATGGGGGTCTCCAGGGAATGCGTCAACGGGGAACGGGTGTGGCCACGGCCATGCGCCGCGACAGGAACACCGTGGCCATCACGGCCAGCGCAAAGGCCACCGTCATGGGCTGCAGCGGCTCGCCCAGCAGCGGCACCGCCAGCAGCATCGACAGGAACGGCTGCAGCAGCTGGATCTGGCTGACCCGCAGCATGCCACCCAGTTGCAGGCCGCGGTACCAGGCGAAGAAACCCAGCCACACCGAAAACACGCTGACGTACAAAAATCCACCCCAGGCCGCGGTGCTGACCGGTGCTGTCGGCCAGTGCAGCAGCGCCACCGGCACGGTGAGCGGCAGGCACAGCACCAGCACCCAGCTGATCACCTGCTGCGGCGCCATGGGGGCGCTGCCGTCGCCCTGCGGCGCCGACAGGCGAGCGCCCATCACATAGCCGAAGCCACCCCAGGCCACCGCCAGCAGCAGCAGGCCATCGGCCGCCTGCAGCCGGGCCCCGCCCTGCCAGGCCGCAAACCCCAGCACCAGGGCGGTGCCGGCCAGCGCGCAGGCCCAGAAGCCGGCCGACGGGCGCTGGCGCATCACGATGGCGCCCACCACGGCGGTGGCGATGGGCAGCAGGCCCGAGACCACGGCCGCATGCGCGGCATCCACCCGCTGCACCGCCAGCCCCAGGAACAGCGGAAAGCCGAACACCACGCCCAGCGCCGTCAGCGCCAGCTGCCGCCACTGCGCGGCGCGTGGCCAGGGCGCGCGGGTGGCCAGCAACCAGGCCGCCGCCAGCAGCCCGGCCAGCGCCGCCCGGCCGATGGCCACGAACACGGCCGGCAGCTGCGGCGCGGCCAGGCTGCCCGAGGCGAGGCGGGTCATCGGGATGGTGAGCGCAAACACCAGCACGCCCAGCGCCGCCAGCCACCAGCCCAGGGCCTGTGGCGACAGGCGGGGCGCGGGAACCAGGGCAGGGTGCAGTGCATTTGTCATCGGGCCAGTCTAGGTGGGGCATCAACACAGCAGCAGTACACTCGGCAATACAGTTCGATCATCTGTATTGATGGTCACCACGATACAGCCCATGTCCGCCTTGCCCGAGCTGCCCAGCAGCGCCCCCAGCCCCATCCCCGTCAGCGCCGCCGGCACCCTGGGCCAGCAGCTGGCGGCCCGCGTGGCCGAGCGCATCCGCGGCGGTGCGCTGACACCCGGCGCACGCCTGCCCTCGGTGCGCGAAGGCGCCCGCCTGCACGGCGTGAGCCCCAGCACCGTGGTCTCGGCCTACGACCAGCTGCAGGCCCAGGGCCTGGTGGAAGCGCGGCGCCAGCGTGGCTTCTTCGTGCGCGAGCCGCTGGCCGCCGCGCGCAGCAGTGCCGCCGCTGCCAGCCGCCCGGCGGCGCAGCTGGCGCCACCCCTGGATGCCACGGCCCTGATCCGCGGCATGTTCCAGCAGGGCTCGGCGCCCAGCGGGCCGGGCATGGGCACCCTGCCCGAGGCCTGGCTGGACCAGCCCCTGCTCGACCGCGCCCTGCGCCGCACCCTGGGCCGGCCCACCCAGCGTAGTGGCAGCGCCGCCGGTGAATCGCTGCGCTACGGCAACCCGGCCGGTGACGAGGCCCTGCGCCAGGCCATGGCGCGCCGCCTGGGCGGCGAGCTGGGCATCAGCGCCCAGGCCAGCCAGATCGTCACCACCATCGGCGCCACCCATGCGCTGGACGTGGTGGCCCGCACCCTGCTGCAGCCGGGGGATGCGGTGCTGGTCGACGAGCCCGGCTGGGCGGTGGAGTTTGCCCGCCTCACCCGCCTGGGCATGCGCCTGCTGCCGGTGCCGCGGGGCCCCGACGGGCCCGACCTGGCGGTGATGGCCAGCCTGCTGGAACAGCACAAGCCACGGCTCTACGTCACCGTCTCGGTGCTGCACAACCCCACCGGCCAATCGCTGAGCCTGGCCGCGGCGCACCAGATCCTGAAGCTGGCCGAGTTGCACGACCTCACCATCGTCGAGGACGACACCTACGCCTGGCTGGCCCCGGCCCATGCGCCGCGCCTGGCGGCGCTGGACGGGCTGCAGCGCACGCTCTACATCACCGGCTTCTCCAAGATCCTGGCGCCGGCCTGGCGCGTGGGCGTGGTGGCGGCCGCGCCGGCGCTGGCCGAGCGCCTGGTCGACAGCAAGCTGCTGGGCATGCTGACCACCCCCGCCCTGCTGGAGCGCGCCGTGGCCTGGTGCCTGGACCAGGGCCTGCTGCGCCGCCATGCCGAGCGTGTGGTGCAGCAGCTGGACGCCGCGCGCCACCGCGTGGTGCGGCTGGCGCTGGACAGCGGCTGCCGCTTCGTCACCCCGCCGCAGGGCCTGTTCGGCTGGCTGGACACCGGCGTGGACACCGAGCCGCTGGCGGCGCGCCTGGCGGCAGAAGGCTGGCTGGTGGCGCCGGGCCGGCTGTTCATGGCGGCCCCCAGGCCCACCACGCTGATGCGGGTGAACTTCGCTTCTGCCCAGGATGCCCGCTTCTGGCGGGCCTTCGTGGCGGCCCGCCAGGCGCTGGGCGGCCAGGCTGTGCGATAACCCCGGCTGCGCAACACCTCTTCCTGCATGTTTCCCAGCACCCAGCCGATGGATGCGGCCGACAGCCGCCCCCTGCACCCGGCCCACACCGCCCTGAGCTCGCTCAGCCCGTCGCTGCTGCAGGACCTGCTGCGCTTCGAAGCCAGCGCCGGCCCGCAGCGGGAACTGCTGGAGGTGCTGGCGGCCTGCGTGCGTCACACCCAGCCGCTGGCCATCACCCTGGCCGCCCCCGGCCGCTCGGTGCTGGTGGTCAGCGTGTTTCCGCTGGACCGGCAGGTGCACTGCCCCGTGCCGCTGGCCGAGCTGCTGGCCGGGGACCTGGCAGCCGTGCAGGTGCTGGAGGTGCAGCCCGCCCGCTGGCGCGCACCCGGCAGCACCGACGCCCACCGCATCGACCGGCCCGAGTGCTACACCCCGCTGGGCCCGCTGCTGTGGGCCGTGGCCCTGCGCGGCGCCCGTGAGGCCCTGCTGCCCGAACTGGCGGGCCAGGCGGCCTACCGCGTCTCACCCGGCATCAGCCTGAGCGGGCTGGAGGTGCCGGGCGCCATGGCCGCCTGCATCACCCGCCTGCGCCGCCACACCTGCAATCTGCGCGACATGTCCAGCTGGCCCGGTGTGGGCCCGGGGCGCGCGATGCGCCTGCTGAACGCGCTGTACCTGCAATCGGGACTGATCGTCAGCCGCACGCACCCGGCCGCCACCAACGACGGCTGGACCGGTTACTGAGCCCGCTCAGGCTGCGCCGAGTTCTTCCTGCCGCTCCAGCGCGGCCAGCAGCAGATCGTCGATGGCGGCGTGGCGCTGGCTGAGCGCGGTGGCCTCTGCGGGGGCCTTGGCGTACAGCGTGCCGTCGGCCAGTTTGGCGGCGACGGCGGCCTGCTCGGCTTCCAGCGCGGCGATGCGCGCCGGCAGTTCGTCGCGCTCACGCTGCTCCTTGTAGCTGAGCTTGCGCCTGGCCGCGGCAGGGGCTGCAGCGGGCGCAGCCGCCGCGGCGGGTGCCGGCACGACGGCCTTGGGCGTGGCATTGGCCGCCGCCTGCGCCGCCAGCATGCGCGCCCGCTGGGCCTGCCAGTCGGCGATGCCGCCCTCGTACTCACGCCAGCGGCCGGGGCTCAGGTCACCTTCCCAGCAGATCAGGCTGGTGACCACGTTGTCCAGGAAGCGCCGGTCGTGGCTGACCAGGAACACCGTGCCGGGGTAGCTCTGCAGCAGCTCTTCCAGCAGTTCCAGGGTGTCGATGTCCAGATCGTTGGTCGGCTCGTCCAGCACCAGCACATTGGCCGGCAGGGCGAACAGCCGCGCCAGCAGCACGCGGTTGCGCTCGCCACCCGACAAGGTGCGCACCGGGCTGTTGGCACGCTCGGGCGAGAACAGGAAGTCGTTCAGGTAGCTCATCACATGCTTGCGCTGGCCGTTGAACTCCACCCACTCGCTGCCGGGGCTGATGGTGTCGGCCAGGGTGGCGTCCAGGTCCAGTCCGGCACGCATCTGGTCGAAATACGCCACCTCCAGCTTGCTGCCCTGGCGCACCTTGCCGCTGGTGGGCTGCAGTTCGCCCAGGATCAGCTTGAGCAGGGTGGTCTTGCCGGCACCGTTGGGGCCGACCAGGCCGATCTTGTCGCCACGCAGGATGGTGGCGTTGAAGCCCTGGGCGATGAGCTTGTCACCGAACTTCATGCCCACGTCAGTCAGCTCGGCCACGATCTTGCCGCTGGGCGCGCCGGCGTCGATCTCCAGCCGCACCTGGCCGAGTGAATCACGCCGCGCCTGGCGCTGGCCGCGCAGCACCTCCAGCCGCTGGATGCGGGCCACGCTGCGGGTGCGGCGGGCCTCCACGCCCTTGCGGATCCACACCTCTTCCTGCGCCAGCAGCTTGTCGGCACGGGCGTTGGCCAGGGCATCCGAGGCCAGCTGCTCCTCCTTCATCCGGTCGTAGGCGCTGAAGTTGCCGGGGTAGCTGCGCAGGATGCCGCGGTCCAGCTCCACGATGCGGGTGGCCACGCCGTCCAGGAACGCCCGGTCGTGGGTGATCAGCATCACGGCCCCAGAGAAGCCGCACAGCAGGCCCTGCAGCCAGTCGATGGAGTCCAGGTCCAGGTGGTTGGTGGGTTCGTCCAGCAGCAGCACGTCGGGCACGGCCACCAGGGCTTGCGCCAGGGCGACACGCTTCTTCATGCCACCCGACAGCTGGCCGATCTCGCGGCTGCCGTCCAGGTGCAGCTGGGCCAGGGTGGTGTCCACGCGCTGCTCCCAGTTCCAGGCGTCCAGGGCCTCGATGCGGGTCTGCAGTGCGTCCAGGTCCACACCGTCGGCGTGTTCTTCATAGGCCTGGCGCACGGCACGGGCCTCGGCCACACCCTCGCTCACCGCCTCGAACACGGTGTGGCCGGGCTCGAACACCGGCTCCTGCGGCACGTAGCAGATGCGCAGGCCCTGGGTCATCTGCAGCAGGCCGTCGTCGAGCTTCTCCAGCCCGGCCACCACCTTCAGCAGCGAGGATTTGCCGGCGCCGTTGCGGCCGATCAGGCCCAGGCGTTCACCCGGTTCCAGGGCGAGGCCGGTGGCGTCGAGCAGGGCCACATGGCCAAAAGCGAGGTGGGCATTCGAGAGGGAGAGCAGGGCCATGGCGGCATTGTCGCCGCCCTGCCCTGTTCAGGCGCCGAGCTGGCGTGCGTGGTGGCGCAGGTGCTCGTCGATCACGCTGGCAATGAAGTAATAGCCATGGTCGTGGCTCGCATGGCGGCGCAGCGTGAGCGGCTGGCCCACCGCAGCGCAGGCGGCCTCGTAGGCTTCGGGGTGCAGCTGCTCGGCCAGGAATTTGTCGGCCAGGCCCTGGTCGATGAGGATGCCCTGCGGATACGGTGCGGCAGTCTGCGCTGCCATCAGTGCGCTGGCGTCGTGGGCGGCCCAGTTGCTGCGGTCATCCCCCAGGTAGCCGCTGAAGGCCTTCACACCCCAGGGGCACAACATGGGCGCGCAGATCGGCGCCAGGGCCGACAGGCTGGTGAACACGCCGGGGTGGCGCAGCGCCAGCGTCAGCGCACCATGGCCGCCCATGGAATGGCCGAACAGGCCGGTGGCACCTGGCCGCACCGGCGCGCCGGCCCAGACCTGGGGCAGCAGGTCCTGCAGCAGGTAGCTCTCCATGCGCCAGTGCCTGGCCCAGGGTGCCTGAGTGGCGTCCAGGTAGAAGCCGGCCCCCACGCCGAAGTCCCAGCCATCGGCCTCGCCCGGCGCGTTGGCACCACGCGGGCTGGTGTCGGGGGTCAGCAGGGCCAGGCCCAGCTGGGCCGCCAGGCGCTGGGCGCCCGCCTTCATCGCAAAGGTCTCTTCGGTGCAGGTGAGGCCGGCCAGGTAGACCAGCAGTGGCACCGAGGCGCCGGCCAGCGCCTGCGGCGGCAGGTACAGGCCGAAGCGCATCGGCAGGCCGATCACCGCCGATGCATGGAGGTGGAAGCGCTGCACGCCACCAAAACACGCGTGCTCCGACAGCAGGTCCCAATCCGTCATCGTCAGAACTCGACCACCGTGCGGATCGACTCCCCACGCTTCATCAGGTCGAAGCCCTCGTTGATGCGCGCCAGCGGCAGCTTGTGGGTGATCAAGTCGTCGATGTTGAGCTTGCCGTCCATGTACCAGTCGACGATCTTGGGCACGTCGGTGCGGCCCCGTGCACCACCAAACGCCGAGCCTTCCCACTTGCGGCCGGTCACCAGCTGGAACGGCCGGGTGCTGATCTCCGCCCCCGCCTCGGCCACGCCGATGATGATGCTGCGGCCCCAGCCCTTGTGGGTGCACTCCAGCGCGTCACGCATCACCTTGGTGTTGCCGATGCATTCGAAGCTGTAGTCGGCGCCGCCGTCGGTCAGCTGCACGATGGCGTCGACGATGTTGGAGTGGTCCTTGGGGTTCAGGAAGTGCGTCATGCCGAACTTCCGGGCCATGGCCTCGCGGCCCGGGTTCAGGTCGATGCCGATGATCTTGTCGGCGCCCACCATCTTGGCGCCCTGGATCACGTTCAGCCCGATGCCGCCCAGGCCGAACACCACCACATTGGCACCGGCCTCCACCTTGGCGGTGAACAGCACCGCGCCCACGCCGGTGGTGACGCCGCAGCCGATGTAGCAAACCTTGTCGAAGGGTGCATCGGGCCGGATCTTGGCCAGCGCGATGCCCGGCACCACGATGTGGTTGGCAAAGGTGCTGGTGCCCATGTAGTGCAGGATGGGCTTCCCGCCGATCGAGAAGCGCGACGAGCCATCGGGCATCAGCCCCTTGCCCTGCGTGCTGCGGATGGACTGGCAGAGGTTGGTCTTGCGCGACAGGCAGAACTTGCACTGCCGGCATTCGGGCGTGTAGAGCGGGATCACATGGTCGCCCGGCTTCAGCCAGGGCACACCCGCACCCACCTCCAGCACCACGCCGGCACCCTCGTGGCCCAGGATGGCGGGAAACAGGCCTTCGGGGTCGGCGCCGCTCAGGGTGTAGTAGTCGGTGTGGCAGATGCCGGTGGCCTTCACCTCGACCAGCACCTCGCCCTCACGCGGGCCGGCCAGGTCCACGTCTTCGATGGTGAGCGGGGCACCGGCCTTCCAGGCAACGGCGGCTTTTGTCTTCATGGCGGGAATCCTTCCGGACAGGGTGAGCGGGTGTGGCGGCTGCGGCGGGCCGCGCGGGCAGGCAGGAGCCTAACGCAGTGCCGTGCAGGCCCGTTGCCGCGCAGGGCACGGCGCGTGATGGGCTGCTTCCTACAGGCCGTGCCGGCGCCTTCCCACACCGGGGGCAGGGCGCGCGGCGCATGCTGTCAGGCATGCACTGCAACCAGGACAGGAGGCTGCCATGACCGACCTTGAACACCGTCTCGCGAGCGACCCGCAACCCGTGGTCACGCCCGCGCCCACCGTCATCCACACCACGGAATACCGCCCGAAGCGGCGCTACTGGCCCGGCCTGCTGGGCGCGGGCGTGATCGGTGCCGCCGTGGCGGCCCTGGTGGTCTCCAATGCCTACGACGACCGCAGCGTGGGCCAGCGTGTGGACGCCGGCATCCAGGCCACCCAGCAGACGGTGACGGCCGCTGCCGCGCAGGGTGCGCGTGCCACCCAGGACGCTGCCGCGGTGCTCGACGATGCTGGCATCACCGCGGCGGTGAAGACCGCACTGGCCGCCGACCCGGCGCTGAGCGCGCTGAAGATCGACGTGGACACCAGCAATGGCGTGGTCAAGCTCACCGGCCCGGCACCGGACGCCCAGGCACGTGAGCGTGCCGGTGTGCTCGCCGCGGCGCCCCGCGGTGTGCGCAGCGTGGACAACCTGCTGACGGTGGCGCCGGTCGGCAACAGCTGACGCAGAGCGGTTGGTCAGGGTGCGCCGGGTTCAGCGCCCGGCGCCCCGCGCCACGGCGGCTTCCAGCGCATCGACGAAGACCTTCGCCACGTCGAAACCGGTCTGCTGGCTGATCTCCTGGAAGCAGGTGGGACTGGTGACGTTGATCTCGGTGAGGCTGTCGCCGATCACATCCAGGCCCACCAGCAGCAGGCCACGCGCGGCCAGGATGGGCCCGAGGCTGCTGGCGATGGCGCGGTCGCGGTCGGACAGTGGCTGGGCCACACCCTTGCCACCCGCCGCCAGGTTGCCGCGGATCTCCGTGCCCTGCGGAATGCGCGCCAGGCAGAACGGCACCGGCTCGCCGGCGATGACCAGGATACGCTTGTCGCCCTGCACGATCTCGGGCAGGTAGCGCTGCACCATCAGCGTGGTGGCGCCGTCGCCGTTCAGCGTCTCGGTGATGCTGCCCAGGTTCAGGCCATCGGGCCCGACGCGGAAGATGCCCATGCCGCCCATGCCGTCGAGTGGCTTGAGGATGATGTCTTGGTGCTCGGCATGGAAGCGGCGCACATCGGCCGCGTCGCGTGTCACCAGCGTGGGGCCGATGAACTGCGGGAACTCCAGGATCGCCAGCTTCTCGGGGTGGTTGCGCAGGGCCGCGGGGTCGTTGAAGACCTGTGCGCCTTCCCGCACCGCCTGGCTCAGCAGGTGGGTGGCATAGAAGTATTCGGGGTCGAAGGGCGGGTCCTTGCGCATCAGCACCGCGTCCACCTCGGCCAGCACCTGGGGGCGCTCGTCGGGTGCCTGCTGGGCGGCGCGGAACCAGTCGTCGGCATCGCCGGTGAGGCTGATGTCGCGCACGAAGGCGGTGACCTTCTCGCCGCGCTGCCAGCGGATGTCCTGCGGGCCGCAGGCCATCAGCGTGTGGCCGCGTGCAGCCGCCTCGCGCATCATCGCGAAGGTGCTGTCCTTGTAGGTCTTGAAGGTCTCCAGCGGGTCGGCGATGAAGAGCAGTTGCATGGTGGTTCCAGGGCGGTTGGGGCGCGGTCAGCGGGCGCGCCAGTTTTGCACAGCCAGGCAAGTGGCGCCGGCCACCACGCCCCAGAAGGCCGCGCCGATGCCGGCCACGCTCACCCCCGACAGCGTCACCAGGAAGGTCAGCGCCGCGGCATCGCGGTGGCGTGGCTCGGCCAGGGCCTGGGCCAGGCCACCGGCGATGGTGCCCAGCAGCGCCAGCCCGGCCACCGCCGCCACCAGTTCCTTGGGAAAGGCCGCCAGCAAGCCCACCACCGCGCCGCCGGCCAGGCCCAGCAGGGTGTAGAAGATGCCGGCCACCACCGGCGCGGTGTAGCGCTTGGCCGGATCGGCATGGGCTTCGGGGCTCATGCAGATGGCCGCGGTGATGGCCGCCAGGTTGATGGCAAAGGCACCGAAGGGCGCCAGCACCAGGGTGATGACACCGGTGGCGGTGGTGACCGGCGAGACGGGAATCGCATAACCCGCTGCGCGCTGGGCCGCCACGCCAGGCAGGTTCTGCGAGGCCATGGTGACGATGAAGAGCGGCAGCGCCACGCCCACCACGCTGCCCAGGCTGAACTGCGGCGTCACCCACACCGGCGTGGCCCAGGACCAGTCGACACCACCCAGCGCCACCCGGCCCTGTGCCGCCGCCACCGCGATGCCGGCCAGCAGCACGCCCGGCACGGCATAACGTGGCCACCAGCGGCGCCCCGCCAGAAAGGCCAGCAGCATGGCCAGCACCAGCAGGGGCGCGCTGCGCACCTGCAGCACCGCGTCCAGCCCGAAGCGGGTGAGCACGCCGGCCAGCAGCGCGGCGGCCACGGCCATCGGCAGCTTGTCCATCAACCGTTCGAACAGACCGCTGACGCCGCTGGCGATGATCAGCAGCGCGCAGACGATGAAGGCGCCGGTGGCCTCGGGCAGGCTCACACCCTGGGTGGCAGCCAGCAGGGCCGCGCCGGGTGTGCACCAGGCGGTGAGCACCGGCAGGCGGTAGCGCAGGCTCAGGACGATGCAGCTGATGCCCATGGCCAGGCCCAGGGCCCACATCCACGACACCGTTTGCGCAGTGCTGGCACCCAGCGCCTGGGCCGCCTGGAAGACGATGGCCACCGAGCTGGTGTAGCCCACCAGCACGGCCACGAAGCCGGCCACCACGGCCGACACCGACACATCCCGCCACCATGCCGCTTTCACGCCCTGCCCCATCGCTGCCGCCCCTTCACCCCGCGACACAGGGCCGGCCGGCAGCATAGCCGCCCGGCTCAAGTTGGCGGCTCGGCACGCCGACAACAGAGCAGCGGCCCCGCAGCCTGTGCGGGGACCGACAGCCTCCTCGCCCATGTGCCGCCTCGTCGCCTACCTCGGAACACCGATCTACCTGGATGCGGTGGTGTGCACACCACGCCATTCGCTGGTGCGCCAGGCGCTGAAGGCCGAAGAGGCCCGCACCGTCACCAACGGTGACGGCTTCGGCGTGGGCTGGTACGGCGAGCGCGCCGAGCCGGGCGTCTACCGCGAGGTGATGCCGGCCTGGTCGGACGAGAACCTGCTGGCGCTGTGCGCCACGGTGCGCTCACACCTGTTCTTCGGCCATGTGCGCGCCGCCACGGGCGGCGGCATCGCCCGCCACAACTGCCACCCCTTCCGCCACGGCAAATGGCTGTTCATGCACAACGGCCAGATCGGCGGTTATGCAGGCGTGCGCCGCGCGTTGGAAGCGCAGCTGCCCGACGGCCTGTTCGCCGAGCGCCGTGGTGCCACCGATTCGGAACTGCTGTTCCTGCTGGCGCTGGCACGCATCGACACCGGCATGGCGCCCGCCGCCGCGATGCAGGCGGTGTTGCACGACACCCAGGCGTTGATGCTGCAACTGGGCATCGCCGAACCGCTGCGCTTCGCTGCCGCGCTGTCGGATGGGGAACAGCTGCTGGCTTTCCGCTTCGCCAGCGACGACCGGCCGCCGTCCTTGTACGTGGGCGGTGATGCGCAGGGCCACATCGTGGCTTCAGAGCCCCTGGACGCCCACCCCGAAGCCTGGCAAACCGTGCCAGCCAACAGCTGGCTACGCGTGGCGGGAGGCAGCGTGAGCTTGCACAGTTGAACCGGCGCTCTGGGCTCGTTGCTGCTTTTGCTGTTGTTGAACAGCCGACGTTCATAGATTGGCGCGAGGCCGAGGCCGGCGGGTGACTGGCCGACTCCAATCGGGATAGGGGCCGGCGCACG
>JAZKFQ010000051.1:0-15977 GCA_040386375.1 Pseudomonadota bacterium | reverse complement strand
CGATGGCGTTGTTCATGATGAACAGCACGCCGAAGTACACCGGGTCGATGCCGGCGGCCTTGACCACCGGCATCAGCACCGGGGTGAGGATGAGGATGGTGGGCGTCATGTCCATGGCCGTGCCCACGGCGATGACCAGCAGCATGATGGCGATCAGCAGCAGGGTGGGGCTGTCCATCAGCGGCGCCAGCAGGCTGATCATCTTGCTGGGGATGTCGGCCACGGTGATCAGCCAGGCGCTGACCATGGCGGCGGCCACCAGGAACATGATCACCGCGGTGGTCTTGGCGGCGCTGATGAAGACCTCGGGCAGGCGCTGGATCTTCAGCTCGCCGTAGACGAACAGCGACACCAGCAGCGCATACACCGCTGCCACCACCGCGGCCTCGGTGGGCGTGAACACACCCATCTTCAGGCCCACCACCACGATCACCGGCAGGCCCAGGGCCCAGGTGGAGTCCTTCAGCGCGCGCAGCCGGTCGGCGGTGCTGGCCTTGGGCGGCGGCGTGACGTTCTCGCGCTTGGACACGAAGTACCAGGCCACGGCGATGCTCAGGCCCATCAGCAGGCCGGGCACGATGCCCGCCAGGAACAGCTTGCCGATGGACACGTTGGCCGCCACACCGAAGATCACGAAGCCGATCGACGGCGGGATCACCGGCGCGATGATGCCGGCGCTGGCGATCAGGCCACCGGCACTGGCCTTGTCATGGCCGGCGCGCACCATCATCGGCAGCAGCAGCGAGGCCAGGGCCGCGGTGTCGGCCACGGCCGAGCCCGACAGCGCGGCCAGCATGCAGGCCGCCACGATGGCCACGAAGCCCAGGCCACCGCGGTAGTGGCCCACCAGGGTGAGCGCCAGGTTGACGATGCGCCGGCTCAGGCCGCCCACGTTCATGATCTCGCCGGCCAGCATGAAGAAGGGCACGGCCAGCAGCGGGAAGCTGTCGGCGCCGTTGACCACGTTCTGCGCCAGGATCTGGGCGTCGAACAGGTCGAGGTGCCACATCAGGGCCACGCCCGACAGCAGCAGCGAATAGGCGATGGGCACGCCGATGGCCATGGCGCCCAGCAGGGAGCCGAGGAAGATGAAGATGGTCATGGCGGTGCTCCCCGGCTCACTTGGACTTGTAGGTGCCGCTGCGGTCGAGGTGCAGCGCTTCGACCTGGGCCAGGTCTTCACTCTCCTGCACCATCACCAGCTCGTCGTCGCGCAGCTGGCCGGTGACGGTGCGCCAGATCTCGCGCACCAGCAGCACACCGGCCGAGACGGCGAAGACGATGCCCGAGGCATAGAAGATGGCCACCGACAGGCCGCTGACCGGCGCTTCGACGTCCCAGTTGATCTGGGCCTGCTGCAGGCTGCCGGAGAACAGCAGCCAGGTGGCGTACAGCATCAGCACCTGGGCCAGCACCAGGCACACCCGCTTGCCTTTGGGGCCCAGGCGGGACACCAGCATGTCGGTGCCCAGGTGGCCATGCTCCTTGAGCGCCACCACGGCGCCCAGGAAGGTCATCCACACGAACAGCCAGCGTGACAGCTCCTCGGACACGGTGATGCCCGAGTTGGCCACGTAGCGCAGCACCACGTTGCCGAACACCAGCAGCACCATGACCGCGAGCATCAGCGCGATCAGCCACTCCAGAGCCTTGCAGTAACGGTCGATCAGGGCGGTCATCGTGTCTCCTGGGGCCGTGCCGTCCGGTGGGCGGTGCGCGGCATGTCGCCAGCGCTGGCCTGGCTGGCGTGTCGTGATTTTGTACGAACTGGTTAGTTTCTATTTCAGGGTATTCCCTGATCGCAATCAAGTGACGGGGGCGGGCCTGGGACAGCCCAGCCCGCCCCGCTCACTTGCTGCCGCGCACGCGCGCCACCTCGGCTGTCAGCTCAGCCACCAGGGGCGCGCCCACGATGGCGGTGTACTTGACCACCACCGGCTTGGCCTTCTCGGCCATCTTGGCCAGCTCGGCCGGCGGCAGGCTGTTGATGGTCATCTTGGTCTTCAGCTCGTCCAGGCCCTGGGCATTGCGCTGCTGCGACAGCCTGCGCTGCAGGTCACGCGCCTCGTCGGCCGCCTCCTGCACCGCCTTCTGCTGCGCGGGCGTGAAGCTGTCCCAGGCCTTCTTGCCGATCAGCACCGACTGCGGGCTGTACATGTGGTTGCTGATGGTCAGGTACTTCTGCACCTCGTAGAGCTTGGCGTTGACGACGTTGGTCACCGGCTGGGTGCCGCCGTCGATGGCCTTCTGCTCCAGCGCCGTGTACAGCTCGGGGTACGGCAGGGGCGTGGCGTTGGCGCCCATGGCCTTCATGAAGTCGGTGTAGATCGGTGTCTCGATCACGCGGATCTTCTGGCCCACCAGGTCGTCGGCCTTGGTGATCTGCTTCTTGCCGGTGTGGAACTGGCGCCAGCCCTGCTCCCAGTACGACAGGCCGACCACACCCTTGGGTGTGAGCACGGCGTGCAGCTTCTTGCCGAAGGGGCCGTCCAGCACCGCATAGGCCTCTTTCTCGTTGTGGAACACGAAGGGGAAATCGAGGATGCCCATCTCGCGCGCCACGCCGGCCAGCAGGCTGCTGTTCATCACGCAGAAATCGATGGTGCCGCCCTGCATGGACGAGACCACGGCCACGTCCTTGCCCAGGGTGCCGCCACCGTAGACCTTGATGTTGAGCTGGCCACCGGTCTTGGCCTTCACCAGTTCGGCGAACTTGACCGAGGCGTCGTAGGTGGCGGTGCCGGCGGTGGTCTGGGTGGCCAGCTTCAGCGTGCGCTCCTGGGCCTGGGCGCCAGCGGTCAGCAGCAAGCTGGCCAGGGCCAGGCGGCCGAGCTGGCGACGGGTGGTGAAGGTCATGGTGTCTCCGTGTGGGTGGGTGTTTGCAGTGGCCGCCACCTTAGGGCGCAGCCCGGTGGGCAACAAGATGTCGCCCGCCGACAATGACCGATCACCGAACAGAACCGACCGATCACCGGACAAATCCATGGTTTCCCCTGAAGCACCCGGCATTGCTGCAGCCGACCTGGTGGTGGGCCTGGGCCGCGGCCTGCAGGTGATCGAAAGCTTCGACGATGGCCACCCGCGGCTCACGGTGGCCCAGGCCAGCCAGCGCACCGGCATCCCGCGCAGCGCCGCGCGCCGCCATCTGCTCAGCCTGTGCCACTTCGGTTATGCCCAGACCGACGGCAAGCAGTTCTGGCTCACGCCCAAGGTGCTGCGCCTGGGCCAGAGCTACCTGGGCGCAGCGCGGCTGCCAAGGCTGGTGCAGCCCTTCATCCAGCGTCTGTCGCTGGCCACCGGCGAGACGGTCAATGTCAGCGTGCTCGACGGCCACGAGGTGGTCTACATCGCGCGCAGCAACAGCCCGCGCCTGGTGTCCATCGGCTTCCAGGTGGGGGTGCGGGTGCCGGCCCATGTGGTGGCGCCGGGCGTGGCGCTGCTGGCGCAGCTGGACGACGCCGCGCTGGAGGCCTGGGTGGCCGGCCACAGCTTCGGTGCCTACACCGCCCGCACCGTGCACGAGCCGGCGCAGTTCGCCGCCACCGTGCGCAGCGCGCGGGCGCAGGACCACTGGATCGCCGAGCAGCAGCTCGACGGCGGCCTCAACGGCGTGGCCATGGCGCTGAAGGACCGGCATGGCCAGATCCTGGCGGCCATCGGCATGACGGTGCAGGCGGCCAGCTGGCCGCGCGAGGCGATCGAGACACGCCTGCTGCCGGCGCTGGTCGACACCGCCCAGGTGCTGCGCGGCGTGCTGTGACCGCCGGCCGGCCCTGGCCCTACTTGCGCACGAAGCGCACCACCATGTCGACGATGCTGTCGCGGCGCGCACCCATGGCGCGTGGCTCGTCCAGGTCACGCTGGAAGATCAGCGAGAAGGTGTGGCGGTTGGCCACGTTGAACACCGACAGCGCACTGATGGACATGTGCAGGTCCACCGGGTCGATGCCGGCGCGGAACACGCCCTCGGCCACGCCCCGCTCGTAGAGCTGGCGCAGGCCGTCGATGGCCGGCACGTTCAGCGCGCGGATGCTGGCGCTCTGCGCCAGGTACTGGCCGCGGTGGATGTTCTCGGTCATCACCAGGCGGATGAACTCGGGGTGGGCCAGCTGGTAGTCGACGGTGAAGCCCACCAGCCGGCGCAGTGCGTCCTCGGGCGGCAGGTCGCCCAGGTGCAGCTCGGCCTCGATGCTGCGCATGCGCCGGTAGGCCTCCTCCAGCACGGCCACGTACAGGCCTTCCTTGCTGCCGAAGTAGTAATAAATCATGCGCTTGCTGGTGCGCGTGGCCGCCGCGATGGCGTCGATGCGCGCCCCGGCCAGGCCCTTGTCGGCGAACTCGGTGATGGCCACCGCCAGGATGTCGGCCATGGTGCGCTCGGGGTCGTTGGTGCGCGGTGCGGCCGCCGCCCTGGTCTTTTGTACTGGTTGGTTCATGGCCAGGCGAGCTTAGCAGCCTGCCGGCGGCGTGCCACGCCTTAAGCCGCCCATCAGACCGCCTGTCGAAGATGGTGGCCAAGGATCCACCATGCCACCCCACCCACCCCGCCACCCCATGCTGCGTGCCAAGCAGGCCGGCGCCGGCCTGCTGGCCGCGCTGCTGAGCAGCGCCGTGCTGGCCGCCACGCCGGCCGAGCTGCTGGCCGGCTACACCGCCCAGGCCGGTGCCCCGGCCCAGGCCGCGCGCGGCCAGGCCTTCTTCACCGCCCTGCATGGGCGGGCATGGAGCTGTGCCAGCTGCCATGCAGCCCTGCCCATCGGCACCGGCCAGCACGCCGGCACCGGCAAGTCCATCAGCGCGCTGGCACCGGCCTTCAACCCCGAGCGCTTCCGCGACCCGGCCAAGGTGGAGAAGTGGTTCCGCCGCAACTGCAACGACGTGGCTGCCCGTGCCTGCACACCCGGCGAGAAGGCCGACCTGCTGGCCTGGCTGATCAGCCTGCAACCCTGACCCATGGAGCCGCCGATGCGCCGCACCCTGCCCCCGCTTCTGGCGCTGGCCACCCTGCTGGTCGGCGCCGCCGGCACCAGCCGGGCCGATGACGAGCGCGTCGCCGCCCGCCTGCCGCTGCTGCCGGCCTACCGGCAGGAATGTGCCGCCTGCCACCTGGCCTACCCGCCGGGCATGCTGCCCGCCGCGTCGTGGCAGCGGCTGATGGCCAATCTGCCGCGGCACTTCGGCACCGACGCGTCGCTGGACCCCGCAACGCTGCAGGCGCTGTCGGCCTACCTGGCCACCAACGCCGGCAGCTTCAGAAAGCTGGTGCGTGACCCATCGCCGCCGCCGCAGGACCGCATCAGCCGCGCCGCCTGGTTCGTGCGTGAGCACGACGACGTGCGTGCCGCCACCTGGGCCCTGCCCGCCGTCCGGAGCGCGGCCAACTGCGCCGCCTGCCACACCCGTGCCGACCAAGGAGAGTTCCGTGAACGCGACATCCGCATCCCCCGCTGACCTGGGCGCCGCCCCGGCGGCCCCCGCCAAGCCCACCCGCCGCACCGTCGATGCCCCCACCCGGGCCTTCCACTGGCTGACGGCCCTGTGCTTCGCCGGTGCCTATGCCACGGCCGATGGCGAACGCTGGCGCCTGGTGCACATCAGCCTGGGCTACAGCCTGGCGGGCCTGCTCGCCTGGCGGGTGCTGTGGGGCCTGCTGGGCCCACGCAGCACCCGCTTCGTTGGCTGGGCCACGCGGCTGCGGGCACTGCCCGGCGTGCTGCAGCAGGTGCGCCAGGGCCGCTGGCCCGGCACGGCCCTGCAGAACCTGGGCATGCTGCTGCTGATCATCGGGCTGCTGGCCAGCCTGGTGGCCACGTTGGCCAGCGGCTGGGTGGGCGACCAGGGCTTCGCCGGCGACTGGATGGAGGAGCTGCACGAATTCTTCGGCAACACCACGCTGGCCGTGGTGCTGGCCCACATCGGCGCCGTGCTGCTGCTGAGCGTGCTGCGGCGCCGCCACCTGGCCGGGCCCATGCTCACCGGCCGCACGCCAGGCCGCGGGCCCGACCTGGTGCTGCACAACCGCGGCTGGCTGGCGGCCCTGCTGGTGGTGGCCGTGCTCGGGTTCTGGGCCTGGCAGTGGCAGACTGCACCCGCCGGCAGCCTGCTGGCCGCCCCTGGCGCCAGCCAGCACGACGACGACCACGACGACGACTGACCGGCCACCCCCACCATGCGCATCCTGTTGGCCGAAGACGACGACTTGCTGGGCGATGGCCTGCGTGCGGGCCTGCGCCAGGCCGGCTTCCTGGTCGACTGGGTGCGCGACGGCGCCGCCGCCGAGCGCGAGCTGCGCGCCCAGCCTTATGCCGCGGCCGTGCTCGACCTGGGCCTGCCGCTGATGGACGGGCTGGACGTGCTGGCCAGCGTGCGCCGCGCCGGCGTCCACCTGCCGGTGCTGGTGCTGACGGCGCGCGATGCCGTGCCCGACCGCATCAAGGGCCTGGACAGCGGGGCCGACGACTACATCGTCAAGCCCATCGACCTGGACGAACTGGCCGCAAGGCTGCGCGCCCTGGTGCGCCGCGCCCACGGCCAGCCCCTGGAACTGCTGCAGGTGCAGGACCTGCAGCTCGACCCGGCCGCCCGCACCGTGCAGCGCGGCGGCCAGCCGGTGGCCCTGTCCACGCGGGAGTTCGACCTGCTGCAGGCCCTGGTGCTCAACGCCGGGCGGGTGCTGTCGCGGGAGCAGCTGGAGCAGCGGCTCTACAGCTGGGGCCAGGAAGTGGACAGCAATGCAGTGGAGGTGCATGTGCACCACCTGCGCAAGAAGCTGGGTGCGGCCCTGATCCAGACCGTGCGCGGCGTGGGCTACCTGCTGCCCAAGGACAGGCCCGCCTGATGCGGGCCCTGCCACGCTCGCTGCAGGGCCGGCTGCTGGCCGGCCTGCTGGGCACGGTGGTGGTGGTGTGGCTGGCCGTGGCCGGCGCCACCTGGCTGGACATGCGGCACGAGCTGGACGAACTGCTGGACAGCCACCTCGCCCAGGCCGCCGCCCTGCTGGTGGTGCAGACCAGCCATGAGATCGGCGAAGACATGCGCACGCCCGAAGCCCCCCAGCTGCACCGCTACGGCCCGCGGGTGGCATTCCAGGTCTGGCATGAAGGCCGGCTGGCGATGCGCTCGGCCAATGCACCCGATGCCCCGATGGTGGCGGCCGCCGACCTGGCCGCCGCCCGGCTGCAGCGCGGGCGCGACGACCACGACGACCACGACCGCGACCACGACGACCATGGCGGGCGCCCGCAGACGGCTGCCGCACAGGCCGCACAGCCCACGCCTGCAGGTACGGGCCTGGGCTTCCACGCCGCCCGCTTCAACGCTGAAGACTGGCGGGTGTTCGTGGCGCAAGGCGCTGCGCAGGATGTGCAGGTCTTTGTCGGCGAGCAGACCGACTCGCGTGACGACATCCTGCTGGCCCTGGTGCGCGGCATGCTCTGGCCCATGGTCCTGGCCCTGCCCTTGCTGGCCCTGGCCATCTGGTGGGTGGTGCGGCGCGGCACCGCGCCGCTGCGCGCACTGGGCCGCAACCTCGCCGACCGCGACCCGACCGCCCTGGCACCGGTGCAGCTGACTGGTGCACCGGCCGAGATGCAGCCCATGCTGGATGCCCTGAACAGGCTGTTCGAGCGCATCACCGGCATGGTGGCGGCCGAACGCCGCTTCACCGCCGACGCTGCACACGAGCTGCGCACGCCCATCGCCGCCATCCGCACCCAGGCCCAGGTGGCGTTGGCCGAGGCCGAGCCCGGTGCGCGGGCGCACGCGCTGCGCGCCACCCTGGCCGGCTGCGACCGGGCGGCCCATCTGGTGGACCAGCTGCTGCTGCTGTCGCGCCTGGAGGCCGGCAGCCAGCCCGCCGCCGAACCGCTGGACCTGGGCCCGCTGGTGCAGCTGGTGGTGGCCGAGCTGGCGCCGCGGGCGGTGGCCCGTGGCCAGACGCTGGGGCTGGAGGCCCAGGCCGGCAGCCGGCTGCGTGGCAACCACAGCCTGCTGGCGGTGCTGGTGCGCAACCTGGTCGACAACGCCCTGCGCTACAGCCCGGCCGGTGCCGAGGTGCGGGTGGTGGTGTGCTCCGCCGACGGCCAGGTGCAGCTGCAGGTGGACGACAGCGGGCCGGGCCTGGACGCGGCCGACCTGGCGCGCCTGGGCCAGCGCTTCTTCCGCATGCTGGGCAGCGGGCAGGACGGCAGCGGCCTGGGCTGGTCCATCGTGCGGCGCATCGCCGACGCCCAGGGCGCCACGGTGGTGGTGGCGCGCTCGGCCACGCTGGGCGGGCTGGCCGTGACGGTGCGCTGGCCCGCGGCCTGAGGCAGCGCGGGCCCCGCTTGGCGGGGCTTCCTACAATCCCGCCACGATGCCCATGCATGCCTGCACCTGATGCCCTGGTCTGCCTTCAGCCAGGCCGCCGGCGGGCGCGCGCGGCCGGTGGCCCTGCTGGGCCTGGCGCAGACGCTGAGCTGGGCCTCGAGCTTCTACCTGCCGGCCGTGCTGGCGCACCCGATGGCCACCGACCTGGGCCTGGCGCCGCCCATGGTCTACCTGGCGTTCTCGGGCGCACTGGTGGTCTCGGCCGCGGTGGGTCCGCTGGCCGGCCGCACCATCGACCGCCTGGGCGGCCGGCCGGTGCTGATGGGCTGCAACCTGCTGTTTGCGCTGGGCCTGCTGCTGCTGGCGCTGGCACAGGGGCCGGTGGGGCTGTTTGCCGCCTGGGCGCTGCTGGGCCTGGCCATGGGTGCGGGCCTGTACGAGGCCGCCTTCGCCACCCTGGTGAAGCTGTACGGCCAGGCGGCGCGCAACCCCATCACCGGCATCACCTTGATCGCCGGATTCGCCAGCACCGTGGGCTGGCCGCTCAGCGCCTGGATGCTGGGCGAACACGGCTGGCGTGGTGCCTGCCTGGGCTGGGCCGCGCTGCACCTGCTGCTGGGCCTGCCGCTGAATGCCCTGCTGCCGCGCCACGCCCCGGCGGCGGTGCAGGCGCCCGCCGCCACTGGACCGGCGCCAACCCCGGCCACGCCGCCACCGGCGCCCGCCGCGACGGCTGCCACCCCGCCGGCCCCGCCCTGGCTGGCCGGGCTGCTGAGCCTGTTCTTCGCCGTCAGCATGTTCGTGGGCACGGCCTGGGCCACGCATCTGCCACAGCTGCTGCAGAGCGTGGGCGCCACGCTGGCGGTGGCCATCGGCGTGGGCGCCCTGGTGGGGCCGGCCCAGGTGGCGGGGCGGGTGCTGGAGTTCAGCTTCCTGCGCCGGGTGCATCCGCTGCTGTCGGCACGGCTGTCGTCGCTGGCGCATCCGCTGGGCATCCTGGCCCTGCTGCTGCTGGGTGCGCCGGCCGCGGCGCTGTTCGCGGTGCTGCATGGCGCCGGCAATGGCATCCTCACCATCGCCAAGGGCACCCTGCCCCTGGTGCTGTTCGGCGCCCAGGGTTATGGCGCACGCCAGGGCTGGCTGATGATGCCGGCACGCGTGGCGCAGGCCAGCGCGCCCTTTGTCTTCGGCCTGGCGCTGGACAACTGGGGCAAGGGCGCGCTGTGGCTGTCGGGCGGGCTGGGCCTGCTGGGCTTTGCGGCGCTGCTGACCATCCGGCTGCAGCCCGCTGCGCCACCACCACCCACCCACCATGCCTGAGCACCACCACGATGACCACCACGGCCATGCGCATGGGCATGGGCATGGCCACGCGCAGTCACATGCGCACGGCGGGCACGGCCACGGCCACGGCCATGCCCCCGCCAGCTTCGACCGTGCCTTCGCCATCGGCATCGCCCTGAACCTGGTGTTCGTGGCGGTGGAGGCCTTCTACGGCTGGCGCATCAACTCGCTGGCCCTGCTGGCCGATGCCGGCCACAACCTCAGCGATGTGGCGGGCCTGGTGCTGGCCTGGCTGGCGGCACTGGCGGGCCGGCGCCGGCCCGATGCCCGCCACACCTACGGCTGGCAGCGCGCCACCCTGCTGGCGGCGCTGGCCAATGCCCTGCTGCTGCTGGTGGCCATGGGCTCGCTGGGCTGGGAAGCTGCCCAGCGCCTGGCCGCGCCCGAACCCACCGAGGGCTGGACGCTGATCGTGGTGGCCAGCGTGGGCATCCTGGTGAACGGCTTCACCGCGCTGCTGTTCATGCGGGGCGGCAGCGACATCAACATCCGCGGCGCCTTCCTGCACATGGCCGCCGATGCGCTGGTGTCGCTGGGCGTGGTGCTGGGCGGTGCGCTCTACCTGTGGCAGGGCTGGGCCTGGATCGACCCGGTGATGAGCCTGGGCATCGCCGTGGTGATCGTGGCCGGCACCTGGCGCTTGTTCACCCAATCCCTGCACCTGCTGTTCGACGGCGTTCCCGACGGCATCGACCTGCCGGCCGTGCGGGCCCGCCTGCTGGCCCTGCCCGGCGTGGCCGGCCTGCACGACCTGCATGTGTGGGCCATGGGCAGCACCGAGAACGCCGCCACCGCCCACCTGGTGCTGGCCGACGCCGCCGATGGCCCCGCCACGCTGCAGGCGGCCACCACCCTGCTGCGGCAGGAGTTCGGCATCGGCCACGCCACGCTGCAGCTGGAGACCCCGGGCTTCGCCGCGCACTGCGCGGTGCGCCACGGTGAGTCGACAGGCTGAGCGAGAACCATGCCCCGCCAGACCCTGCGCGACCTGGTCGGCCACCGCCGCACCCGCAGCGCCAACCGCCGGCTGGGCCTGCTGCTGGCCTTCGTGGCCGGGGCCATCAATGCCGGCGGCTTCCTGGCCATCCAGCGCTACACCTCGCACATGACCGGCATCGTCTCCGGCGTGGCCGACGACCTGGCGCTGGGCCATGCCGGCCTGGCGCTGGCGGGGGTGCTGCTGGTGGCGGTGTTCATCGCCGGCGCGGTGACCACCACGGTGCTGATCAACTGGGCGCGGCGGCGCCGCCTGCACAGCGAATTTGCGCTCAGCCTGCTGCTGGAGGCGCTGCTGCTGCTGGCCTTCGGCCTGCTGGGTGCCAACCTCGCCAAGGCCAGCGCCCTGCTGGTGCCGGCAGCCGCGGCCCTGCTGTGCTTCATCATGGGCCTACAGAACGCCATGGTGACCAAGATCTCGCAGGCCGAGGTGCGCACCACCCACATGACCGGCGTGATCACCGATCTGGGCATCGAGCTAGGCAAGCTGCTGTACTGGAACCGCACGCCCGACACCCCGGCCGAGCCCATGGTGCGCGCCAACCGCGACCGGCTGCGCCTGCACGCCACCCTGCTGGCCTGCTTTGCGGGGGGCGGGCTGGCGGGTGCACTGGCCTTCCAGTGGCTGAGCTTCGGCGCCACCGTGCCCATCGCCCTGCTGCTGGCCGGGCTGGCGCTGGTGCCGATCCTGGACGATCTGCAGGCGGTCTGAGCGCTTCCGCACGGCCACTCCGAAGGAGGCGCTCCCCTCCCTCGGGGAGGTGTCACGCAGTGACCGGAGGGTCGTCCAGAGCGCCCTGCGGGGGCGTCAGACGCGTTCCAGCACCAGGGCGATGCCCTGGCCCACGCCGATGCACATGGTGCACAGCGCGTAGCGCCCACCCCGCACATGCAGCTGGCTCACCGCAGTGGTGGCCAGGCGGGCCCCGCTGGCGCCCAGCGGGTGGCCCAGGGCGATGGCACCGCCCCAGGCATTGACACGTGCATCGTCGTCGGCCACGCCCAGATCACGCAGCACCGCCAGGCCCTGGGCGGCAAAGGCCTCGTTGAGCTCGATCACGTCCATCTGCGCCAGGCTCAGGCCGGTGAGCTCCAGCACCTTGCGCACCGCCGGCGCCGGGCCGAAGCCCATGATGCGCGGCGCCACGCCGGCGGTGGCCATGCCCACCACGCGGGCGCGCGGCGTCAGGCCATGGCGGGCCGCAGCCGATTCGCTGGCCAGCAGCAAGGCGCAGCTGCCGTCGTTCACGCCGCTGGCATTGCCGGCGGTCACCGTGCCGTCGGGCCGCACCACGCCCTTCAACTTGGCCAGCGCCTCCAGGCTGGTCTCGCGCGGATGCTCGTCCTGGCTGACCACGACCGGCTCACCCTTCTTGGCGGCGATGCTCACCGGCGTGATCTCCAGCGCCAGGTGGCCGGCCTTCTGCGCGGCCACCGCCTTCAGCTGGCTGGACAGGGCCATGCGGTCTTGTGCCTCGCGCTCGATCTTGAAGTCGGTGGCCACGTTCTCGGCGGTCTCAGGCATGGAGTCGACGCCGTACTTCTCTTTCATCAGCTTGTTGACGAAGCGCCAGCCGATGGTGGTGTCGTAGACCGCATTGCTGCGGCTGAAGGCGCTCTCGGCCTTGGGCATGACGAAGGGCGCACGGCTCATGCTCTCCACACCGCCGGCGATCATCAGCTGGGCCTCGCCGGCCTTGATGGCGCGAGCGGCCGTGCCCACCGCGTCCAGCCCCGAGCCGCACAGCCGGTTGATGGTGCCGCCGGGCACGGCCAGCGGCAGGCCGGCCAGCAGCGCGGCCATGCGCGCCACGTTGCGGTTGTCCTCACCGGCCTGGTTGGCGCAGCCGTAGAGCACGTCGGCCAGCTGCTCCCAATCCACCTTGGGGTTGCGCGCCATCAGCGCCTTCAGCGGAATGGCGCCCAGGTCGTCGGTGCGCACGCTGGACAGTGACCCGCCGTAGCGGCCGAAGGGGGTGCGGATGGCGTCGCAGATGAAGGCTTGGGTCATGGGGGTCTCCTGATCAGAATGCGCGATTGGAAAGGAGAGAGATGCTAAGTCGCAGCGGATGAACCCGCGACCGCGCAAGCGACAGCCCTGGCCTCAACCTACAGTCTTCTGGCAGTCCATGCAGTAGACATAGCCGCCGAATTTCGGCTTGTTGAACCAGCAGAAGCGCGCAACTTTCAGCTCGACGTCGGCGGCGCAGGCATGGCAACGGTAGCTGCGCGGCGCCTTGCCGACTGCGTTGGCGCCTTCTGCAGCCATCGGGTGCAAATGCGCTTCGGCCGCAAGCTGAGCAAGATTTGATGCCGGCAAGTTGGCGGGGACAGCATGGGGCGCCGCACCGTCAAGACCGAATTTCGCAGACCAGTTGTACGAAACCGGCTTGTGGTGGCCCGCGATCTGTCTGGACAGGTCCTCGAGGGTCTGCGCACTCACCAGCTTGGCGAGAATCAACGGATTCGACTCGTCGACCGCCTTGTCGACTGCCTGGCGCATCTGGTCGGTTTTGACCACAACCTCCAGGCCAGGCACGTCGACCTTGGGCCGGGTGATGCGCGCGTTTTTCGAAACCAGTACCAAGCTGCGCAGCGTCGGCTTGATCGTGAAGCCCATGCGCGTCGGCAGTTTCACCACGCCCGAATTCAGGAAGCGCCCGAGGATGTCGATGTGCTTGCGGTTCTGCTCGATGGGCGACCCGATACCACGTGGCTTGCCGTTGAACCAGGCGGTGAATTCACCCTGCTCATTGATCGAGACGCCTTCGCTGAAGTGCTTGCTCTCGCAAACCCAAACCTCCAGCAGGCGGTTGATCATCAGGTGGTCGATCTGCGCAACCAGCCCACCGTGTTCGATGCGCAGGTCATGCAGGACCATGCGGTTGGTGCTCTCGCCCCAGTGGACGCGCATCTCGTAGGCTGCATCGTTTTCGCCACGCATGCCCGCCCTGATTTGGCGGATCTCCTGTTCGATACGCTGCGCCTTGCTGGCATCAGCCCGGGCCAGCAGACCCTGCAGTTGCTCAATGTCTCGCGTTCGATCGTCTGCCGTCTTGATGATCATGGTCGTGCTCCGTGAACCGTAGTTTCACAGAGACAAAACCGCCACCGTGGAGTTGGCGGCGCCGCATGACCACCAGGGAGGCCGAGCAGTCAATAGGTTTCCAGATGCAGCCGCCCTTCGCGCTTGAGCGCCGCGCCCAGCGTGGCCCAGTCCAGCCCGGCGGCGGTGGCGATGTCGTGCAGGGCCAGCACCACACCCTCTTCCATGCTCTTGAGGCCGCAGACGTAGAAGAAGGTGTTGCCATCCTTGAGCAGCGGCACCAGGTCGGCCGCACGCTCCCGCATGGCATCTTGCACATAGCGCTTGGGCGCACCCGGCGTGCGGCTGAAGGCGAAGTGGCTGTCGATGAAATCCTTGGGCAGATTCTGCAGCGGGCCGAAATACGGCAGTTCCTGCTGGGTGCGGGCGCCGAAGAACAGCATCAGCTTGCCGCCCTCGAACTTGCCCGATTGGCGCAATCTGCGCCGCCATTCGGTCATCGCCCGCATCGGCGCGCTGCCGGTGCCGGTGCAGATCATCACGATGTTCGACTTCGGGTGGTTGGGCATCAGAAAGCTGGTGCCGAACGGTCCTATCACCTGCACCTGGTCGCCCACCTGCAGATCACACGCGAAATTGCTGGCCACACCACGCACCGGCCGGCCCTGGTGGTCTTCCAGCACACGCTTCACGGTGAGCGACAGGTTGTTGTAGCCCGGCCGCTCGCCATTGCGCGGGCTGGCGATGCTGTACTGGCGCGCATGGTGGGGCTTGCCGTTGCTATCCAGCCCCGGCGGCAGGATGCCGATGCTCTGGCCCTCCAGCACCGGAAAGGGCATGGCGCCGAAGTCCAGCACGATGTGGTGGGTGTCGTACTCGGTGCCCACCTCCGTCACCCGCACGTTGCCGGCCACGGTGGCGGTGACGAACTTCTCCGCCGCCTTCGGGCCGTAGAGGTTGGTGTAGGCATGGGCCGCCGACCAGGGTGGCAGCGTGGCGCCGAAGGCGCCGGCATTGAAGGGCGCCTCGCCGCTTGCACCGGCCGGCGCGGCGGCAGCGGGCACAAGCTCCACCGCAGCCGCGTCCACGCCCGCCGCCGCCAGTTCATCGGCGCTCAGCTCGGCCGGCAACTCGTCCCAGGTCAGCTGTTCCTCCGGCGTGTAGGCACGGGCAACGGGCATGTTGCGCCAGTTGTCGATGCTGCCGGTGGGGCAGGGCGAGATGCAGGCCATGCACAGGTTGCACTTGGCTGCGTCCACCACGTAGTTGCGGTCGTCGTGCGTGATCGCGCCCACCGGGCAGGTGGCTTCACAGGTGTTGCAGCGGATGCAGATCTCGGGGTCGATCAAGTGTTGCTTGATCACGCTGACGGCCATGTCCATGGTGTGCTCCTCGCAGGGTGCCATTGTGCGCAAGGGGCCCGCAGGCCCCTTGCTCAGTCGCCTGTCGTCTGCCGATCAGTTGAATCGCACATACTCGAAGTCCACCGGCTGGCGGTTGATGCCCATCACCGGCGGTGCGATCCAGTTGGCGAACTTGCCCGGCTCCACCACCCGGCCCATCAGGCCCTGCACATACGCGCGGTCGGTGGCGCTGGGCAGCCACTCGTCCTGGCGCTGGGCCCATTCGATCTCGCTGAGCACCTGGCCCTCAGGCGACACCTTCACCTTGCTCAGCGCGCCGATGTTGCGGTGGAAAGCCTTGTGCGGTGCCTTCAGCTTGAACGGGATGCCGGCCTTCTCGATCACCTTGTTCCAGCGCTCCACGCCGGCCACGCTGTCCTTGATGTAGTCATCGCGCAGCACCTCGTTCAGCGCGTTGAGCATGGGCACTTCCTTTTCCACCAGCTGGCCGTTGACGGCATTCAGTACGCGGTAGGTCTGGCCACGCAGCTGGTGGTCGTCCAGACGCTTGCCCTCTTCGTAGCGGCCCTTCAGGCCGGTGCTGTAGAAGGTGGCGGCGTTGCTGCTCTCGTCGGCGCCGAACAGGTCGATGGTGACCGAGAAGTGGAAGTTCAGGTAGCGCTGGATGGTGGGCAGGTCGATCACGCCGGCCGCGCGCAGCTTGGCCGGGTCGTCGGTCTTGAGCTCGTTCATCGCGGCGCAGGTGCGGCTGATGACACGGCTCACGCCGCTCTCGCCCACGAACATGTGGTGCGCTTCTTCGGTCAGCATGAACTTGGTGGTGCGGGCCAGCGGGTCGAAGCTGCTCTCGGCCAACGCACACAGCTGGAACTTGCCGTCACGGTCGGTGAAGTAGGTGAACATGAAGAAGCTCAGCCAGT
>JAZKFQ010000050.1:0-51886 GCA_040386375.1 Pseudomonadota bacterium | reverse complement strand
AAAGGCCCTTCTTGAACTTTCCGACACCAGCGCAGTGCTTGTCAGCACCGAGGCGGGCGCCTCGCCTGTCCGGCTCGAACAGAGCCGGCCGGAGGCAGCGCGGCACATTCCCCGGCCGTGCCACCCCACACAGGGCTGTGACGCGCAGACCTCGGCAAGACACGATCGCTGCATGCGGTGGCCGTGCGTGATGGCGATCTCCTGAGCGGAACCACTGCTGAAGCGGGCTCGATCGTGAGGGGTGGCACTGTTCGAGCCGGACAGGCGAGGCGCAGCGCCTGGGTGGCGAGAGCTGCGCTGCACGTCTCGCAAAGTTCAAAACGCGCTTCTTTGGTGACTTTCTTGCCGCGGCAAGAAAGTTACCCGCCAGCCGGGGCGGGACCCGGCGGGCTGCCCTGCACCGGCGACGCAGCTGCAAGCAGCACGCACGCACGCAAGGAAGCAAGCAGCCAGCAACTCAGATCCCCGCATCGATCGCCGCCCCCGGCCGCCATGCGCATTCCTCGAACACCCGCACCTGGCAGCGTGCACACACCCCATCGTCGAGCTGCGGCACGATGGTGGCGATGGCGCGGCGCTTGTCGGGGAACACATGGTCGGGCCCCAGGCGCTGCAGGAAGCCGGTGCGCTGCCACAGCGCCAGCACCTGCGGCCGCGGGCGGTGGAAGTACAGCGCGCCGCCCAGCTCGCCGCGCCGCACCCGCTCGGTTTCCCACAGGTCTGCGGCGGCCAGGTCGATGGTGTTCATGCTCTTGGCCATCACCAGCAGATGGCGCTGGCCTTCCGGGCTGGCGGCCGCCAGAGCGCGCAGCGCACGCAGCCGGTCGGCCACATGCGCCACCGCGCCGAACCACACCGACCCCTCCATGCGCAGCAGCTTGAGCTGCGGGCATTCGGGCAGGGCCGCGGGCGGCGCCGCGCCGGCTGCGTCGCCCACCGTGCCCAGCACCACGAAGGGCCGGCCCGCACCCTGGCGGTCGAAGCCCATGGTGCGCAGCGCCGGGCGGGCGCTGCGGTAGAGGTAGACCACCAGCGACAGCATCACGCCGGCCAGCACCGCCATCTCCAGCCGCACCAGCAGGGTGGCCAGGGTGGTGGCCAGGGCGATGGCGAATTCGCTGCGCTCGTGCTGCCACAGCCGCCGCCAGGCCGGGTGGTCGAACAGCGACCAGGCCACCACCAGCAGCAGCGCCGCCACCCCGGCCAGCGGGATCCAGGCCAGCACCGGCCCGGCCAGCGCCACCAGGGCCACCAGGAAGCCCGCTGCGGCCACCGCCGCCAGCGGCGTGCGCGCCCCGGCCTCCAGGTTGGGCAGCGAGCGGTTCAGCGAGCCGCACACCACCAGGCCACCGCTGCAGGCCGCGGTCAGATTCGCCAGGCCCTGGCCCAGGCATTCCCGGTTGGCGTCCAGCGCATCACCGGTGCGCGCGGCCAGGGTCTTGGCGATGGCCATGCTCTGGCCCAGTGCCACGATGGCCAGCGCCAGTGCCGCCTGCAGCAGGGGTGAGCCCAGCGGCAGCAGCCGCTCGGCGTCGGCCCAGGGCCAGCGCCACTGCGGCCAGGCCGACGGTGGGCTGCCCACGCGCAGCGGCGCGGGGCCGTGCAGCAGCGGCGGCGGGTGCTGCGTCAGCCACCAGCCGGCCACGATGCCCAGCAGCAGGGCCAGCAGCAGATACGGCCCGCGCCGCCACCAGCGCCGGCCGGCGGCCGCGGCGGCCAGGGTGATGCCGCCCACGCACAGCGCCGGCACCGACAGCCCCTGCTGCCAGGCCTGCAGCGGCGTGGCGCGGCCCTCGGCCCCCATCAGCCCGGCCAGTGCATACCAGGCGATCAGCGCCGCCGCGCCGGTGGTGAAGCCCAGCATCACCGCCGGCGAGATGAAGTTCGCCAGCGCGCCCAGCCGCGCCAGCGCCAGGCCGGTCTGCATCAGGCCCACCAGCAGGGTCAGCGCCAGCGCCAGCGGCAGCAGCAGGCTGGCATCGCCCGCGGCCAGCGGCAGCAGCATGGCGCCCAGCGCCAGCGAGGTGGCATTGGTCGGCCCCGACAGCACATGCCGGCTGGAGCCACCCAGGGCCGCCACCGCACACGGCAGGGCCGCGGCCACCAGTCCCATGGCCGGCGGCAGGCCCGCCAGCGCCGCAAAGGCGATGCCCTGGGGCAGCACCAGCAAGGCGCCCAGCACGCCGGCCTGGACATCGGCGCGCAGGCTGGCCGGCCCCACCCCGGCCAGCCAGGGCCACAGGCGCTGCAGCCAGGGCCAACGGATCAACAGGTCAACCGGCATGCGCCGAGCGTAGCAGCGCGCCCACCGGCAACCGCAGGGTGGCGCCACAGCGTTGCGGGGCCACACAATCCAGCCCGATGCACCACGGCGCCCGCGCCGTCCGCCCGGCCTCCGACACCGCCCCCCATGCCCACCGCCACGCTCCACACCGGCCAGCGCCCCCGCACCCCAGCCTGGCGCTGGGCCCGTCTGCTGCAGGCCGGGCTGCTGGCCCTGGCCGCCATGCTGGCCGCTGCGGCGGCGCAGGCCACCGCCGCCAGCCCCCCCGGCAACCTGCGCATCGCCAGTGCCTTCGACCCCCAGACCATGGACCCGCATGGCCTGGCCCTGCTGTACCACTCGCGTGTGGCCTTCCAGGTCTACGACGCCCTGGTCAACCGCGACGCCGGCTTCAAGCTGGAACCGGCGCTGGCCACGCGCTGGCAGATGACCGGGCCGACCACCTGGCGCTTCTGGCTGCGCAGCGGCGTGCGCTTCCACGACGGCACGCCCTTCGGCGCCGACGACGCCATCTTCTCGATCCGGCGTGCGCAGGGCCCCACCTCGCAGCGGGCCTTCAGCCTCAAGGGCATCACCGGGCTGAAGAAGGTGGACGGCCTGACGCTGGACATCCAGCTCGACGCACCCGATGCCGTGCTGCCCGAGAAGCTGCTGCTGGTGGCGATGATGAGCCAGGCCTGGTGCCAGCAGCATGGCGTGGAGAAGGCGCAGGACTTCAACGGCAAGCAGGAGACCTTTGCCGTGCGCAACGCCAACGGCACCGGCCCCTTCAGGCTGGTGGCCTACCAGCCCGACGTGCAGGTGCAGCTGGCGCGTCATGCCGGCTGGTGGGGCGGCAGCGATGCCCGCAACGGCAACCTGCAGAGCGCCACCTTCCTCAGCATCCGCAGCGACGCCACCCGCCTGGCCGCGCTGACCTCGGGCGAGGTCGACCTGGTGCTGGACCCACCGTTCCAGGACGTGCAGCGCCTGCGGCAGGACAGCCGGCTGCGCGTCGTCTCCGCCGGTGACCTGGGCACCCAGTACCTGGCCTTCGACCAGGCGCGTGACGAGCTGCCCGGCAGCGACGTCAAGGGCCGCAACCCCTTCAAGGACCGGCGGGTGCGCCAGGCGGTGGCGCATGCCATCCACATCGAGCTGATCGTGCAGAAGGTGCTGCGCGGCCAGGGCACGCCCACCGGCAGCATCTTTTCGCCGCTGGTCGACGGCCACCTGCCCGAGCTGGACCGCCGCCTGCCCTTCGACCCCGCCCGCGCCCGCCGCCTGCTCGCCGAGGCGGGCTACCCCGATGGCTTCAGCGTCACGCTGGACTGCGTGAACATCGCCTGGCGCGAGGGTGTGTGCCAGGCCGCCGCGGCCATGCTCAGCCAGGTGGGCATCCGCACCCAGCTGCGCAGCTCGCCCACCAACCAGTTCTTCCCCAAGCTCAGCCAGGGCACGGCCAGCCTGATCGAGTTCGGCTGGTCGCCGCAGACCGACCCCTGGAGCACGCTCAACGCGGTGTTCCGCAGCTTCGACCCCGCCGGCACCGGCACCTTCAACGCCGGGCGCTACAGCAACCCCCAGCTCGATACGCTGATCGACGCCATCCGCACCGAGCCCGACCTGACCAGGCGGCGCGCCCGCGTGGGCGTGGCCCTGCGCCTGATCCACGACGACCTGCCCCTGCTGCCGCTGTACCGGCGCACCCTGAACTGGGCCATGGCCAGCCGGGTGCAGGTGGTGGCCTGGCCCAACGACACGCTGGAACTGCGCTGGGTGCGGCTGCGCTGAACACCGCCAGGCCGGCCCACCCCATGCAGCCCTCGCCCCTGGCCACGCCCGACGGCACGGTGCCCGACGGCACGGCGCCCGGCCAGCCCGACGCGGCGGCCACCGCCGCGGCGCTGCAGGCGCAGCTGGTGCAGATGCACGGCCAGAACGTGCCCTGGGCCACCGCCGGCGCGCTGGTGCTGGCCATGCTGTTCGTGGGCGTGCAGTGGCATGCCATCCCGCACGGGCCGCTGCTGGGCTGGCTGTCGGCCCTGCTGCTGGTGCTGGCCTGGCGCGGCGGCCTGTGGGCCTGGCAGCGCCGCGGCGCTGCCAGGCCCGTCGACACCGTGTGGATGCGGCTGTACCGCGCCAACTTCCTGGCCCACGGCCTGGTGTGGGCGGCCGCCAGCGCCCTGCCCATGCCCGCTGACGCGCCCATGCAGCTGGCCCTGCTGGTGATGATGCTGGCCGGCATCTGTGCCAGCAACTTCATCCTCAACGCCTTCGACCTGGCCTCGGCCCTGCTGTTCGGTGTGCCGGCCATGGGCGGCCTGGTGCTGCGCCTGCTGCTCACCGGCGACCCGGTGCAGCAGCTGATGGGCGGGGCCGTGCTGCTGGCCCTGGTCTTGTTCGCCCTGATCGGCCGGCGCGCCCACCGCATGGTGCGCGAGAACAGCACGCTGCGCCTGGCCGAGGCACGCCAGAACCACCTGCTGCGCCTGCTGATCAACACCACCAGCGAGGGCTTCTGGTTTGCCGACAACCAGGGCGTCACCGTGGATGCCAACCCGGCCATGTGCCACATGCTGGGCCTGCCGCGCGAAGCGCTGGTGGGCCGCAGCATCTTCGACTTCGTCGACGCCGAGAACCACGCCATCTTCACGCGTGAGCTCGCCCTTCGTGCCAGCGGCGCCAGCAGCGGCTACGAGATCCGCTTGCGCCGTGCCGACGGCAGCCCGGTGGACTGCTTCAGCCAGGCATCGCCGCTGGTCGACGCCCAGGGCCAGCGGGTGGGGTCGGTGGGGCTGTGGACCGACATCAGCGAGCGCAAGCGCGCCGAGCGCCAGCTGCAGGACACCAGCGAAGCCCTGCGCCAGAAGAGCCAGGCACTGGAGGACACCCTGGCCAGCATCAGCCAGGGCATCGTCAGCTACGACGGCCAGGGCCGGCTGCGGGCCTACAACCAGCGCATGCTGGAGCTGCTGGAGCTGCCCGACACCCTGTTCAACGCCCAGACCCTCCGCCGCGAGGTGTCCGACTACCTCACCGCGCGTGGTGATCTGCAGCCCGGCCAGGAACTGCTGGACGGCAACGGCCGGCCGCTGCCGCTGCCGGCCGACCCCGAGCACCTGCCCGATCTCTACGTGCGGCGCACGCCCGCCGGCCTGCTGCTGGAAGTGCGCACCAGGCGCCTGCCCGGCGGTGGCATGGTGCGCACCTTCTCCGATGTCACCGCCTACATCCTGGCGCTGCGCAGCCTGACCGCGCGCGAGCGGGAGCAGCGTGATCTGCTGGAGGCGTTTCCGGGCTGCATCGTGGTCACCGACCACGCCTTCCGCTACAGCCACGTGAACCAGCGCTTTGCCGACCTGGTGGGCCGGCCGAGGGCGCAGATCGTCGGCCAGCTGATGGCCGACGTGCTGGGCAGCGCACGCTTTGCCGCGGTGCAGGCGGTGCTTGACCAGGCGCAGCCGGGCGTGCCGGTCAACACCGAGAGCGAATACCCGGCCACGCCCTGGCGGCCGCGCATGTTCCTGCAGGTCACCCATGCCGTCAGCCAGGACCGGACCACCGGCGCGCGCCGGGTGTATGCCTTCGCCATCGACATCAGCGCGCGCAAGGCGGCCGAAGCGGCCCTGGTGGCCGCACGCGACGAGGCCGAGCGCGCCAACCATGCCAAGTCGCAGTTCCTGTCCAGCATGTCGCACGAGCTGCGCACGCCGCTGAACGCCATCCTGGGCTTCGGCCACCTGCTGGCCACCGACACCCGCCATCCGCTGGCCGCGCCCCAGCGCCGGCAGATGGACGAGATCCTGCACGGCGCACACCACCTGCTGCAGCTGATCAACGAGGTGCTCGACCTGGCGGTGATGGAGAGCGGCAGCCTGTCGGTGCACCTGCGGCCGGTGGCGCTGGAGCCCGCGCTGTCCGAAGCCCTGGCCCTGCTGCAGCCGCTGGCGGGCAGCCGCGGCATCAGCCTGCCCGTGACGGCCACCGGCCTGGTGCCGGGTGCCCGCGTGCAGGCCGATCCGGTGCGGCTCAAGCAGGTGCTGCTCAACCTGCTGGGCAATGCCATCAAGTACAACCGGCCGCAGGGCCGGGTGCGGGTGCACTGCGAGGCGCTGGCGCTGCCGGGCGGTGCCCCGGGCAGCGCCGGCTGGCGCATCACCGTGGAGGACACCGGCCCGGGGCTGGACGCCGCGCAGCAGGCCCGGCTCTTCAGCGCCTTCGACCGCCTGGGCGCCGACACCGGCCCGGTGGAGGGCACCGGCCTGGGCCTGGCGCTCAGCCGCGGCCTGGTGCGGGCCATGGGCGGCGACATCGGCGTGCACAGCCAGCCCGGCCAGGGCAGCAGCTTCTGGCTGCGGCTGGTGCCGGTGGGCCCGGGCAGCCCGGCGTCAGCCGCCGCCAGGGTGGCCGCCCTGCCGCCGCCGCCGCCGGCGCCGGCGCCCGCCGCGGCGGTGGCGCCGGCCAGCCCGCCGGTGGTGCTGTATGTCGAGGACAACCCGGTCAACCAGATGTTGATGGAAGCGGTGTTCGACCAGATGCCAGGCCTGCAGCTGCGCCTGGCCAGCACCGCCGCCCAGGGCCTGCAGATGGCCCTGGACGCACCGCCGCAGCTGGTGCTGCTGGACATCCAGCTGCCCGACATGAACGGCCATGCCCTGCTGCAGCTGCTGCGCCAGCACCCCGGCACGCAGGCCGTGCCGGTGATCGCCGTCAGCGCCGATGCCACCGCCATCGGCCGCCACCAGGCCCTGGGCTTTGCCGACGCCCTGAGCAAGCCGCTGGACGTGGAGCAGCTGGCCGCGGCGGTGCACCGCGCGCTGGGCCTGGGCTGAGCGCTGGGTGCCCGCACCCGCTGCTGGCCCCATGGGCCCTGCCTGGGCGGGTGTGCTCTCAGAAAGCTGTGCCTTTCGCGGGACAGGCGGACCGCCTTCCGCCTTCCATCACTGTGGCGGCCAGGTCGAGGCCGTGGGATCGTTCAGGGCCTGGCGCGCGAACACGCGTCCCAGACCACGGCCTGCAAGAGAACACCGCCACGCGCACAGCGGACCGACCCGACGTGTGTTCGCGTGCCAAGTCCCGAACGGCTCCACAGCCTCGGCCTTGCCGCCGCGGTCGCGGCATGCAGACGTCCGGCGCAGGCGGATGGCGTGCCGCAGACGCGTCGGGCCGCCTTGGCAGGATGAGCGGCCCTGTCGGGTTCGTTCACACCTCGTCAGCCCCCGAACTGCACCGCGGGCAGGCGCTTGAGGTGGTCGTACAGCGCATGGGCATCCACCGTGCTCAGCTCCCGCAGCGAGCCGAAGGGCATCACCGGGCTGATGGCGCTGCCGTCGGGCCGCCGGCCGCTGCGCAGCATGGCGGTGAACTGCTCAGCGCTGGCATAGGCGGCCATGGCGCTGCGGCTGCCTGGCGTCAGGTTGGCCGCGGCCGGCCAGTCGGGCGGCGCGCCGGGGATCTTGCCACCGGCCAGCTGGTCGCCATGGCAGCCCAGGCACATGCCGGCCACGTAGGCGCCATGGGCGGCAGAGCCGTCGGCCGGCACCGTGGCGGCACGCGGCGCCAGGTGGTCGATCTTCTCGGCCGCGTCGCGGATCACGCCGGCGGCGTACAGCGTCTTCACCAGCTGCGGCACCCTGGCCACCATGGCGCCACCCGGCACCGCCGGCAGCTGGCGCATGTGCGCCACCAGCGCGCCCATGTCGGCATCGGTCCACTGGGCATAGTCCTCGCTGGGCATGATGAACACCGGCCGGCCGTCGGGCTTGACACCGTGGCGCACGGTGCGCGCCCAGTCTGCCGCGCTGTAGCCGGCCACCACGCTGCCCGGGCCGGGGCTGATGTTGGGGGCCTGCACCTGCAGGCCGCCGGGGTCGTCGATGAAGCGGCGGCCGGCACCGTTGGCGCCATGGCAGTCCACGCAGCCGCGGCTGGCATAGAGGTAGCGCCCACGTTCCAGCGCCGCGGCGTCGGTGGGCACCGCCAGGGGCGACGCCGGCACCGACACCTGACGCGCGGCCTTGCGCTCGCCCAGCCAGGCGCCCAGTGCCAGGCCGGTGGCCGCCAGTCCGGCCAGGCCGGTGGCGGCCAGCAGGCCGATCTTGATCCAGGGTTTCATGGTGTGCTCCGGGCCGGCCCTGCAGGCGCAGGGCCGGTGGTGGTGGTGGTCAGCGGCGCGGGCTCAGGCGGTGTGCACCAGGCCCGGCTGCTGGGGCAGGCCGATGGCCGGCGCCAGCTTGGCCCAGGCGCGCTGGTCCAGGTGCGGACGCAGGCTGTCCACCAGGTGCACGAAGGCCTCCGGCGGCATGCCGAACTTGATGCCGTTGAGCAGGCCGGCGCGCTCCTCGGGGGTCAGCGCGGGCACCATCCAGCGCGCCACCTGCAGGATCTCGGCGGGCAGCAGGCTGGCCATCAGCCGCTCGTGCAGCGCCATCAGCTCGGCGTCGGTGTAGGCGGCCCACAGCGCGGCGTTGTGCGCCGTCTCCTCCACGTGCATGTGCTGGAAGTTGTCGGCCACGAACAGCGCCAGGTGGCGGTACAGCCGCAGCGCCAGCAGGTCGCGGCGCGCGGCGCCGGCCTGGCGCAGCTGGCCGGCCTCGTGGCGCAGCGCCTCGATGTGGTGCTGGTGCTCCACGTGTTCACCGGCGATGCGGCGGGCCGCGCCGGGCTGGCGCGCCTCGAGGGCCGGGTGCACGAAGTCGTTCTCGTGCTGCAGGTGCTGGCCGCACAGGGTCAGCAGCGCATCGAGCTGGCCGAGCGTGGCCTGGAACTCCAGGTCATCGTGCACGTCGAGCCGGCCGCAGCGCTGCAGCGTGTCCAGCATGAAGCTGCGCAGCGCCTTGTGGATGTGGGCGTACAGGTCCAGGCGCGGGGCCGCTGCGGCGGCGCTGGTGTGGGTGTCGGCGCGGGTGTCGGTGCCGCTGCTGGTGGGGGTGGCGAACAGGGTGTCGGTGGTCATGGCAGGCTCCGTTGCGGGTGGATGGGCATCGATGGATTCGATGCAGGGCAGTGTGCAAACCGGCGGCGCGGGCCACATCGGCCGAAGGAGCCAGCGGCGCTGCCGGCGGCGGGCCATGCGGCGGGCCATGGCGCTGCGCCAGGGCCCGGGGGCTGCTGCAGAATCTGCCCATGCAGCTGCCCGTCCCGTCGCTGGCATTCGCCCTGGCCAAGATCCAGCCACCGCGCCAGCGCACCAGCCTGGTGGAGCGGCCGGCCCTGGAACAGGCCCTGGGCGCCGCCCTGCAGCAGCAGCGCCTGACCCTGCTGGTGGCGCCGGCCGGCTGCGGCAAGACCGCAGCATTGACCCGCCAGATCCGCCTGCTGCCCGCCGGCAGCGCGCTGGCCTGGGTCTCGGCCGATGCCGACGACCAGCTGCAGCGCTTCCTGGCCTGCCTCAGCAGCGCCCTGGCACCGCTGCAACTGCCCTGGCGCGTGGCACCCGATGCCCTGGGCACGCTGGCCCAGGCCCCGGGCGGCCTGCGGGCGGTGGCGCACGAGCTGGTGAATGCGCTGGCCGCCGCGCCGGTACCGCAGGGCCTGATCGTGGTCGACGACGCCCACCGCATCGCCGACCCCCAGGTGTTTGCCCTGCTCCAGGCGCTGATCGAGCGCCTGCCCGAGCGCTGGAGCGTGGCCATCGCCAGCCGGGTCGACCCGCCGCTGACGCTGGCGCGCTGGCGCGCCGGCGGCGAGCTGGCGGAGTTCCGCCAGCCCGACCTGCGCTTCAACGCCAGCGAGGTCGACGCCCTGGTGCGCAGCCTGGGCCTGGACACCGCCACCACACCGGCCCAGGCCCTGCTGCAGCAGACCGAGGGCTGGGCCGCCGGCCTGCGCCTGAGCCTGTCGGCCCAGGCCATGCAGCCCGGCGGCGCGGCCACCCAGCGCCACGCTGGCGCGGCCGGCACGCCGGCGCAGCGCCACCTGTTCGACTACCTGGCCAGCGAGGTGCTGGACGACATGCCGGCCGAGCTGCGCTGGTTCCTGCTGCGCTGCTCGGTGCTGCCCGAACTCACCGCCAGCCGCTGCGCCCATGTCGCCCGCCTGCCCCACACCGAGCGCCTGCTGGACGAGGTGGAGCGGCGCGGCCTGTTCGTGGCCACGCTGGACGCCGACGAGCTGACGCTGCGGCTGCACGACCTGTTCCGCGATTTCCTGGAAAGCCGGCTGCAGCGTGACTTTCCGGCCGAGCTGCCGCATCTGCTGCGCCGCGCCGCCGACCACGAGGGCGACCTGGTGCGTGCGGTGGGCTACCTGGCCCGCGCTGGCGCCTGGGACGGCGCGGTGCGCCTGCTGGCCCAGCGCGGGCCGCTGCTGATCAGCCAGGGCAGCGGCGCGGCCGTCACCCAGATGCTGGCCCTGTTCCCGCCCGCGCAGCGTGCATCGCAGGCCGACCTGCACCTGCTGGCCGGGCTGGCGGCGTTCCAGGATTTCCGCTTCCTGGAGGTGGTGCAGGCCATGCAGCTGGCCGCCGAGGGCTACCAGGCCGCCGGCCGCACCACCGCCGCGCTGCTGGCCCAGGCCTTCGCCTGCCTGGGCCGCCAGAGCACCGGCGCGCTGGACGCATCGGCGGCCCGCCTGGCGCAGCTGGCGGCACAGCCGCTGGACGACGCGGTGCGCTCCTTCGTCTGCTACGGCCAGGCCTGGGCCGCCTTCGCCCAGGGCCGCGGCGACGCGGTGGCGGTGCATCTGGGCGGCATGCTGGACGCGCTGGAACGGCTGGACGACGCGCAGGCCTGGGACCGCTGCTTCTTCATCAGCCTGCTGGTGGGCCTGCCCGGAGCCCGCGGCCCGCTGCAGCGCTTTGCCGATGGCGCGTCGCGCCTGTGCGCCGGCGGCCCCAGCCAGCTGCGGGCCAGCGTGATGCATGTGCGCGCTTGGCTGGCCCTGGCCGATGGCGACCTGGCCGGGGCCCTGGCCCGGCTGGCCCAGGCCGACGACGATTGCCGCTGGCTGGGCCACCCACGCAGCCTGATGACCGAGAACTGGCTGGCCCACACCCTGCTGGACGCGCTGGCCGGCCGGCGCGGCGCCAGCTATGCGGCGTCCGAGGACAACCGCCGCACCATGAGCGGGCCGGGCCTGGACCTGAACCGGCAGACCCACCAGTACGACCTGCTGTCGGGCCAGCAGCGCGCCGCCTGGGTGCTGGGCGACGACGGCCTGGTGCGCAGCCTGCAGCAGTCGCTGCAGCGCTGTGCCAACCCGCTGGAATGGGCCGGGGCCGGTGCCGCACGTGCGCTGGGCGCAGCCATGGTGGCCATGCTGGACGGCGACCTGGCGGCGGCACGGGCGCTGCTGCAACCGCTGGCCGACAGCGCCGAGCACGCCTCCTTCTTCCTCCACAGCCAGGCCCGGCTGATGCTGGCCGACGTGTGCCTGCGCCTGGGCGCAGCCGAGGCCGCGGCCGCCACGCTGGCGCCCTGGTGCGCCGCGGCCCGGGGTGGTGCGCCGGTGGCCGGTGCACTGCTGGCCGGCGCCGCCCTGCTGCAGCGCCTGGCCGCAGCCGACTGGGGGGCCCGCCTGCCAACCGCCGACCAGGCCCTGCTGCAGCGGCTGGCCCAGGCCCTGCCGGCGGCCAGCGGCGCCGACGGCCAGCCTGCCACGCCAGCCACCACGCCAGCCACCACGGCGGCCCCCACACCGGCCACCACGCCGGCCACCACACCAGCGCCTACCGCATCCGGCAGCCCGGTGCCGCCCGGCCTGGCGGTGCTCACCGAGCGTGAGCGCGACGTGCTGGCGCGCATGGCCGCGGGCGACAGCAACAAGCTGATCGCCCGCGCCTTCGACCTGAGCCCGCACACCGTGAAGCGCCACGTCGCCAACATCCTCGACAAGCTGGGTGTGCAGACCCGGGTGCAGGCCGCCAGCCGCTGGCGCAGTGACCGCGCCTGACGGCGCCGATTGACCTGGCTCAGGTGCAGCCAGAGAATCTTCGGCGCACCTGGTGGTGCACACGCCGGCGGAGTCGCGGGCAACCCGTGCCGATCGTGTCATCCGGCCCGCGGAGGGACGACGCAATGAACGAAGCCAAGCTGAACGAGTTCATGGGCAAGCTCGTTGTCGACATGGGCGGTGCGGCCATCATGGCCAATGTCATCCTCGGCGAGGAACTGGGGCTGTACCGGGCGATGGCCGATGGCCAGCCGCTGACGCCGGAGCAACTGGCAGCGCGCACCCACTGCAATGCCCGGCTGGTGCGGGAGTGGCTCAACGGCCAGGCGGCCAGCGGTTATGTCGAGCATGACCAGGGCCGCTTCAGGCTGCCCGAGGAGCAGGCCATGGCGCTGGCGCAGGAAGACTCGCCGGTGTACGTGGCGGGTGGCGCATCGGTGCTGGCCAGCATGTACCTGGACAAGGACAAGGTGGCCAGCGCGATGCGGGGCGACGGTGGGCTGTCCTGGGCCGACCACCATCCCTGCCTGTTCGCCGGCACCGAACGCTTCTTCCGCCCCGGCTACCGCGCCCACCTGGTGGCGGAGTGGCTGCCGGCACTGGAGGGCGTGGTGCCCCGGCTCGAACAGGGTGGCAAGGTGGCCGACGTCGGCTGCGGCCATGGTGCGTCGACGCTGATCATGGCGCAGGCCTTTCCGAAATCCAGCTTCCACGGTTTCGACTTCCACGAGCGTTCGATCACGCAGGCACGCCAGCGTGCGGACGAAGCCGGCGTCGGCGAGCGGGTGGTGTTCAGCCAGGCCACGGCGCGCAACTTCCCCGGCGGCGACTTCGATCTGGTGTGCTTCTTCGACTGCCTGCACGACATGGGCGACCCGGTGGGCGCGGCCCAGCGGGCGCATGAAGCCCTGAAGCCGGGCGGCACGGTGCTGCTGGTCGAGCCCTTCGCCAACGACGACCTGGACCAGAACCTGAACCCGGTCGGCCGGCTGTACTACGCGGCCTCCACCTGCATCTGCACGCCCAATTCCCTGTCCCAGGAGGTCGGGCTGGGCCTGGGCGCCCAGGCCGGCGAACGCCGGCTGCGGCAGGTCTTCGCGCAGGCGGGCTTCTCGCACTTCCGCCGCGCCACCGAGACACCGTTCAACCTGGTGCTCGAGGCGCGCAAGTAGGTTTGTCAGGCGCCTCAGGCTCCCGCGCCGCGGTACCAGGCCGCGGCCTGCCCGCGTGAGGCCAGCGCCAGCTTGTCCAGGATGTTGGCCACATGGCGCTTGACGGTGTGCGGGCTCAGGTCGAAGGCGCGGGCGATCAGCTTGTTGCTGTCGCCCGCGGCGATGCGTGCCAGCACCTCGACCTCGCGTGGACTGAGGGCAGCCAACCGGCCTGTCTCCGACTGGTCGGTCTGGCCCGGCAAGGCCACTGTGTCGGCCACGGCCGGCGCGGCGGTGTCAGCGGCGCGCAATGCGGCCGCACGCTGCGCCCAGGCGCGCAACTGCGCCAACGCCTCGGGCGCCAGCATCGCACCCCAGGCCGCATCGGCCAGCGCCGCCAGCAGGCGCGCGCCGGCAAACAGCACCGGCCCGGGCTCGCCGCTGGTGGCCACCTGCTGGAACACCGGCGCCAGCGCCGCCGCGGCCGGGCCGCTCTGGCCGGCCAGCAGCCGCGCATGGGCCAGGCGCAGGCGGATCTCCAGGGTCTGGCCGTACAAGTCCACGCCCTGGGGATCGTCCAGCGCGGCGGCATAGGCGCTGGCCGCATCCGCCCAGCGCCCGTCCAGCGCGGCCAGGTGGCCGGGCAGCGGCAGGCGCTCGCGCACGAAGAACGGCACCTCCTGCGGCTGCTGGCGCTGGGCCAGCCGGGCCGCCATGGCGCGCACCATGTCGGCGTCGTCCAGCACCATGGCCAGCCGCAGCTGGGCATACAGGAAGTGGCTCAGCCAGACCTCGCGCCGGCCGCTGGTGCGCTCGTCGTCCAGGCCGTCCAGCCGCGCCTGGCTGGCGCCCAGGGCCAGGTCGTGGCGGCCCAGCACCGCCTGGGTCAGGCCCTGGAACAGGTTGAAGTAGCCGTTCAGGTTGGGCGGGCGGTTGAGCCAGCGGCAGTCGGTGTCGACCTGGGCCAGCAGGGCGTCGGCCTGCTCCACCTCGCCCTGCCACAGCCACAGCCCGGCCTGCAGCGCCTGGGCCAGCACCCGCACCGTGGACGGCGGCTCCTCGGGTGTGCGGCGCAGTGCGCCAGCGATGTAGCGCTGGATCACCGGCCGTGTGCCGGCCAGGCCGACGAAGGAGGTCAGCGGCGCCGCCGGCAGCCACAGCACCGGGTCGTCGAACTGCTCCAGCAGGTCCATCATGCGGCCCAGCGGTGCGGCCACGTCGTCCATGCGTGAATCGGCCAGCGCATGCCAGCAGCGCGCCTGCCAGGCGCTGATCTCGGCCTGCGGCTCCAGCGGCTGCTGCTGCAGTTCGGCCAGCAGCTGCACCGAGGCTGGCACCTGGCCACCCGCCGACAGCCCCAGCACCCGCAGCGCCTGCGCGCGCTGCGCGCCCACGCGGTTGCCGTCGCGGGCATGGCCCTCCACCGCCTGGGCCAGGCACTGCACCATGGTGAGGATGTCCCAGTGCGCCCAGGCGCACAGCCCGCGCAGGTGCAGCAGCGGCGCCGAGCCGGCGCGCTGCTCGGCCGGCAGCTGGGCGATCAGCTTGAGCAGCGGGCCCACCGCACCCCGCGCCAGCAGCGCCGGGCCCTGGCTGCACAGCAGGGCCTCGGCCGCCGCCCAGGCCCCGGCCCGCGCCAGGTAGCCGAAGCGGCGCTGCAGGTCGGGCTCGGTGTCGGCGGCCAGGCGCAGCAGGCGTGGCAGATCATCCGGGCGCTCGCTGCGCAGGCGCTGCAGCAGGCAGTCGCGGAACAGGTCGTGCAGGCACAGCACGGTCTCGCCGGCCTCGCCGGCCTCGCCGCGCACCGAGACGAACAGGCCCTGGCGCTCGATCTCCTCCAGCAGGGCCGCCACCTGCACCGGGCTCTGGCCGCTCACCGCGGCGCAGCGCGCCACGTCCAACTCGGGCAGCACCGCGCAGCACAGCAGGAACTCGCGCAGCGCCGGCGCCAGGTTGTCCACCACCTCGGTGGTGAGGTAGTCGAACACATGGCGCTCCTGCAGACTGCCCCCGGCGGCGCTGCCGCTGCCGGCATGGGCCAGCGCCAGGTTCAGCCCGGCCGGCCAGCCCTGCGTGCGTTCCAGCAGCAGCTGGGCCTGCTGCGGCAGGCGATCCAGCCCGGTGGCACCGGCACGCTGCTGCACCAGGGCGGCCACCTCGTCACCGGAAAAACGCAGGTCGTCCAGGCGGAACTCGGCCAGCGCACCCTGCGCGCGCAGCCGCGGCAGGGCCAGCGGTGGGTCGCTGCGGCCGGCGATCAGCAGGCACCAGTGCGGCGGCAGGTGCTGCAGCAGCGCATCCAGCCACTGGAAGATGGCCGGATCGGCCAGCCGGTGCACGTCGTCCAGCACGACCAGGCCACGCGGCACCTCGGTGGCGGCCAGCGCGTTCAGCAGCTCGGTGGCCAGCACCGACCAGGTGGCGCGCTGGCCGTCCTGCATCGCCACCAGGGCCTCGGGCGAGGTGCGCCAGGGCAGGTCGAAGGGCTCCAGCGCAGCCACCAGGCAGGCCGCCAGCCGGCCCAGGTCGTCGTCCTCGTCGGCCGCCACCCAGGCCAGGGCGGTGCCGGGCGGCAGCTGGTCGAGCTGGCGGGTGATGGCCGCGGTCTTGCCGAAGCCCGCCGGGGCGCTGACCAGCACCAGGGCCTGCGTGGCCAGCGCCTGCGCCAGCCGCTGCTCCAGCGCCGGGCGGGCGATCAGCTGCGCGCGCCGGCGCGGCGGCTGGATCTTGGTCAGCGCAAATCCGGGGCTGCTGGCGGCAGGCTGGGCCATGGCGCGGATGCTTGTTCAGGCCTGCCTGTTCAGGCCGCGGCGAAGGCGGCCTCCAGCCGCGCCGCCCAGGCCGCCTTCTGCGCCGGGCTGGCGAAGCTGGCCTCGAAGCTGTTGTGCAGCAGCTGCCAGGCCTGGGCGGGGCCCAGCTGCGGCAAGGCCTCGAAGGTGGCCAGGAAGTTGGCGTTCATGTAGCCGCCGAAGTAGGCCGGGTCGTCGCTGTTGATGGTGGCGCACAGGCCGGCGTCCAGCAGCGCCGGCAGGTTGTGCCGGTCCATGGCCGGGAACACGCAGAGCTTGACGTTGGACAGCGGGCAGACGGTGAGCGGCATGCGGCTGGCGGCCAGGCGCTCCACCAGGGCCGGGCTGTCGGTGCAGCGCACGCCGTGGTCGATGCGCTCGACCTGCAGCACGTCCAGCGCGCTCTCGATGTAGGCCGGCGGACCTTCTTCACCCGCATGCGCCACCCGATGCAGGCCCGCCGCCTTCGCCTGGGCGAACACCCGTGCGAACTTCTCCGGCGGGTGGCCACGCTCGCTGCTGTCCAGGCCCACGCCGATGAACTTGTCGCGCCAGGGCATGGCGGCGTTCAGCGTCTGGATGGCACTGGCTTCGTCCAGGTGGCGCAGAAAACACAGGATCAGGCTGGCGCTGATGCCCAGCTCGGCCTGGGCCTGCTGGCAGGCGCGGTGCAGGCCGTTGATCACCACGCCGATGTCCACCCCACGCTCGGTGTGGGTCTGGGGGTCGAAGAACAGCTCGGCATGCACCACGTTGTCGGCCGCGGCACGCTGGAAGTAGGCCCAGGCCATGTCGAAGAAATCGGCCTCCTGCAGCAGCACGCTGGCGCCGGCGTAGTAGATGTCCAGGAAGCTCTGCAGGTCGGTGAAGGCATAGGCGGCGCGCAGCGCCTGCACGCTGGGGTAGGCCAGGGCCACGCCGTTGCGCCGGGCCAGCTGGAAGATCAGCTCGGGTTCCAGCGAGCCCTCGATGTGGATGTGCAGCTCGGCCTTGGGCGCGGCCTGCAGCAGGGCCAGCAGGCGCGCGCGTGGCAGGGCGGCGTTCAGGTGGGCGGACATGGTGGTGGTGCTGGGCATGGCAGGCGATCCTCGTGGCGGGGGTGCGGGCCACCCTCGCAAGGATTCTGCCAACGAATGCCGTGGCCGATTTCGTGCGGAACTGCGCGCTGCCGGTGCGTCGGCGGCGCCACCGGCTGCCGGGCCGGCGCCGGCAACTGGCGAGACTGTGTGCTGCCGGGCGCAGACCCGGTGTGCCCCAAACCAACCACGAGGAGTTCCCATGTCCCCTGCCTTCCTGGCCACCGCTGCCGCCACCCTGGCCCTGCTGCTGAGCCCACTGTCCCAGGCCCAGCAGGCAGCGCCCGCCGCCAGTGCCGCGGCGCCGGCCAAGCTGCCGACCGATGCTGCGCCCGACGCGGCCGCCGCCTCGGCCACCGAAGGCAAGCTGGCCTACTACGGCCGCAAGTTCGCCGGTCGCAAGACGGCCAGCGGCGAGCGCTTCAACCCGCAGGCGCTGACCATGGCGCACAAGACCCTGCCCTTCGGCACCCGCGTGCGGGTGACCAACCTGCAGACCAACAAGAGCGTGGTGGTGCGCATCAACGACCGCGGCCCGACCACGCCCGACCGCATCGGCGACGTGTCCACGGCCGCCGCGTCCAAGCTGGGCATGCTGCGCTCGGGTGTGGTCAACGCCAGGCTGGAGGTGCTGGACGGCGGCCGGACCAGCCGCAGCCCCAGGGCCGCCAAGGTCTGACGCCGGCGCGCCCGGCCGCCCTCTCAGCAGGTGCCGAAGCCGATGCCCAAGGCGCGCAGATGGCGCCGGTAGGCGCTGGCGCTGCGGTCGGCCGCGCTGTGCAGCTCCTGCACCGGTGCGCTGTCGCTGATCGGCAGGCGCCTGGGGCGCTGCGATTCCAGCACCGGCTGGTCCTGCATGAAGATGCTGTGCTGGAAGGCCTGCAGCGTGGCGTCGGGCGACTCGAAATCACTCATCGCCAGGCGGAACCACACCCGGCTGGATTCGGGCGTGACAGGGCAGACGAACAGCGCGATGGATTCGCGGAAGTCGGCCAGGGCCACCGAGGCCTGGTCGGGCACCTTGGTGAGCACGGCGGTGTAGGGCGCGTTGACCTCGTAGCTGTACTCGACCATTGCCCCGGCCTGGGCATGCACGCTGCTCTTCGGCTGCCAGGCCAGGCACTGCGTGGCCAGAAAACCGGTGGGCGTGGCCTGCACCTGGTAGGGCGGCACGGTGGTGTGGGCACGGTCGCCCAGCCAGTCTTCATGCACATAGCCGAAGTGCGCCATGTCGAGGAAGTTCTCGACGATGCGCGGTGCGCTGCTGGCCACGTCATACGGCCCGCAGTTCAGCTTGCGCAGGCGGGGCTCGTCCTCGGCGGCGAAGGCCGGTGGCACAGCCTCCCCGGCCTCGCCCAGCCGCACCCACACCATGCCATAACGCTCCATGCACGCGTGCACCCTGGCATGGTGGCTGGCGGGTGGTGTGAAGTCCGGCAGGGCCGGCACCACCACCACCTGGCCACCGCTGGCAAAGCGCCAGCCGTGGTAGGGGCACTCCAGCTGGCCATCACGCACACAGCCCAGGCTGAGCGCCGCGCCCCGGTGCGGGCAGCGGTCGGCCCAGGCCTGCACCACACCGGCACCGTCGCGCCACAGCACCAGGGCCTGGTCCAGCAGCTGCACCGCCAGCGGCGTGCTGCCCACCGCGCACGCCAGGGCCACCGGGTGCCAGTGCCGGTGTTCCACCGGCTGGGCCATCACTTCTGCGCGGGTGGCTTGCCCTCGACACCCTTCAGGAAGAAATCGACCTTGCTGTTCCAGGCGTCGTCGGCCACCACGTCCTTGGCCAGCACTTCCTTGCCGGCGTTGCTGACCAGCGGGCCCTTGAACACCGCCAGCGTGCCGTCCTTGATGCCGGCCTTGGCGGCCTCGACCTTGGCCTTCAGCTCGGCGGGCACCACGTCGTTGATCTTGACGAAGTCGTTCATGCCCTCCTTGGTGCCCCACTTGGTGTCGGCGGTGGCCCAGGTCTTGTTGAGCACGTCCTCCACCACCTTCTCGTAATACACGCCCCAGTTCAGCACCGCCGAGCCCAGATGGGCCTTGGGTGCCGCCGCGCTCATGTCGCTGTCCCAGCCGAAGGCGTACTTGCCGGCCTTTTCGGCCGCCTGCAGCACGGCGGTGGAATCGGTGTTCTGCAGCAGCACGTCGGCCCCGCCGTTCATCAGCGTGGTGGCGGCCTCGGTCTCCTTGGGCGGGTCGTACCAGGTGTTGACCCACACCACCTTGAGCTTGGCCTTGGGGTTGATGCTCTGCGCGCCCAGCAGGTAGGCGTTGAGGTTGCGCATCACCTCCGGGATGGGGAAGCTGCCGATGAAGCCCAGGGTGTTGCTCTTGGTCATGCCACCGGCCACGATGCCGGCCAGGTAGGCGTCTTCGTAGAAGCGGCCTTCATACACCCGCAGGTTGGGCCCGGTCTTGAAGCCGGTGGCGTGCTCGAAGTACACCTCGGGGTGGTCCTTGGCCACCTTCTCCATCGCGTCGCCGTAGCCGAAGCTGGTGGCGAAGATCACCTTGTTGCCCTGGGCCACCAGGTCGCGGATCACCCGCTCGGCGTCCGGCCCCTCGGGCACCTTCTCGACGAAGCTGGTCTTGATCTTGTCGCCGTACTTGGCCTCGATGGCCTTGCGGCCGTTGTCGTGGGCGAAGGTCCAGCCGGCATCCCCGACCGGGCCCACGTAGACGAAGCCGATCTTCAGCGGCTCGGGCGCCGGCGCGGGCGCCGAGGCCGGGGCAGCGGCCACCGGTGCGGGCTCTTCCTTCTTGCCGCAGCCGGCCAGCAGCGCCGCGGCGCTCACGGTGGACAGGGCGGCCAGCTGCAGCAGCAGGCGCTTGGAACGGTCGGTCATGTCAACTCCTGTGGGATCAAGTCAGTGGGAAAGCAACACGGTGGCTGGGCGGCAGTCAACCGCCGGGGAAGAAGGGTTTGCCCAGCGAGGCGGGCATGTTGGCACGCAGCCAGAGCGGGTTGCGCGAGATCAGCACCAGCACCACGATGGTGGCCAGGTAGGGCAGCATGCTGAGGAACTGGCTGGGCATGTCCACCCCCATGCCCTGCAGGTGCAGCTGCAGCATGGTGACGCCGCCGAACAGCCAGGCCCCGGCCAGGACGCGCAGCGGGCGCCAGGTGGCGAAGACGGTGAGCGCCAGCGCGATCCAGCCCCGCCCGGCCACCATGCCCTCCACCCACAGCGGGGTGTAGATGGTGGACAGGTAGGCGCCGGCCACGCCGCACAGCGCACCGCCGCAAACCACGGCCGCCAGCCGCAGCAGCCGCACCTTGTAGCCCAGCGCATGCGCTGATTCGGGGGATTCACCCACCGCGCGCAACACCAGGCCGGCCCGGGTGCGGTCGAAGAACCAGGCCGCCGCCAGCACCGCCACGATGCTGATGTAGACCATGGGATGCTGGCGGAACAGCGCCGGGCCGATGAAGGGGATGTCGCCCAGCAGCGGGATGCTGTGGTTGACCGGCTCCCCCAGCTTCTGCCCCACATAGCCCAGGCCCACGAAGGCGGTGAAGCCACCGCCGAACAGGCTGACCGCCAGGCCGGTGGCCACCTGGTTGGCGTTGATCCAGATCACCAGCCAGCCGAACACCAAGGCCAGCACGGCGGCCGCGGCGGCACCGCCCAGCATGGCCAGCGCGGTGTTGTGGGTGTGGAAGGCCACGGCGAAGCCGCTGACAGCGCCCATCAGCAGCATGCCCTCGGCGCCCAGGTTCAGCACACCGGCCTTCTCGTTGATCAGCAGGCCCAGGCCGGCAATGGCCAAGGGTGTGCCCGAAGCCAGCATGGCGGCGATGAGCAAGGCTGTCTCGTTCATGCGGAAACCCCGGCAGCGCGCGGTGCAGTGCCCGCCCAGCGCACGCGGTGGTGGATCAGCGTGTCGCAGGCCAGCAGCGAGAACAGCAGCACGCCCTGAAACACGCCGCTCAGCGCCGCCGGCAGGCCCACCCGGCTCTGCGCCAGCTCACCGCCGATCAGGAACATCGACAGCAGCACGCCGCCGACCACGCAGCCCAGCGGGTGCAGCCGGCCGACGAAGGCCACGATGATGGCGGTGAAGCCGTAGTTGTTGCTGACGTAAGGCGTGAGCTGGCCCATGGGCCCGGTGACCTCGAACGCACCGGCCACGCCGGCCAGGCCGCCCGAGGTCAGCAGCGCCGTCCACAGCGCGCGTCGGCTGGAGAAGCCGGCATAGCGTGCGGCCGCCGGCGCCAGGCCGCCCACCTGCATCTGCCAGCCCAGGTAGATGCGGGCCATGAACAGCCACATGCCCAGTGCCGCCAGCAGGGCCAGCACAAAGCCCCAGTGCAGGCGCATGCCGGTGATGATGCGCGGCATGGCCGCACCGTCGGCAAAGGCCATGCTCTGCGGAAAGTTGAAGCCCTTGGGGTCTTTCCAGGGCCCGAACACCAGCCAGCTCAGCAGCAGGTTGGCCACGTACACCAGCATCAGGCTGACCAGGATCTCGTTGGCGTTGAAGCGGTCGCGCAGCAGGGCCACGATGGCCGCCCACAGCGCCCCGCCCAGGGCGCCGGCCACCACGGCCAGCGGCACGAAGGCCCAGCGGTTGATGCCGAACTGCTGCTCGGTGATCCACAGCGCCAGCCCGCCGGCAAAGATGGCGCCCAGCAGGTACTGGCCCTCGGCACCGATGTTCCACACATTGCTGCGGAAGCACAGCGCCAGGCCCAGGCTGCACAGGATCAGCGGCGTGGCCTTCAGCCCCAGCTCGGTGAGTGAACGCAGGCCGTTGAAAGGCTGGACCAGGAACACCGACAGGCTCTTGACCGGGTCCTTGCCCAGGGCCATGAACAGGATGGTGGCCACCACGATGGTGATGGCCAGCGACAGCAGGGGCGAGGCCCAGGCGAACAGCCGCGACGGTGCGGCGCGGGCCTCAAGCCGCAGCATGCCGCACCCCCTGCCTGGTGGCCGGGCCGGCAGGCGGTGCGCCGCGCCCGGGCCACAGGCCCGACATCCATTCACCGATCATGGGCACGCTGGCCTCGGCCACCGCCACGCTGGGCGACAGCCGGCCGGCGGCGATCACCTGCAGGCGGTCGCTGATCTGGAACAGCTCCTCCAGCTCTTCGCTGACCACCAGCACCGCGCAGCCCTGGTCACGCAGCTGCAGCAAGGCGCCGCGGATCTGCGCCGCCGCACCCACGTCCACACCCCAGGTGGGCTGGCTGACGACCAGCAGTTTCGGCGCCGCATCGATCTCGCGTCCGACGATGAACTTCTGCAGGTTGCCACCCGACAGGCTCTTGGCCGGCGCATCCGGGCCGCCGGCCTTGACGTTGTAGCCGGTGATCAGGCGCTGTGCCAGCTGGCGCACGGCGCCTTTGTGGATCCAGCCGCTGCGCGACACCGCCTCGGTGCGGGTGAGCAAGGTGTTGTCGGCCAGGCTCATCACCGGCACCGCGCCACGGCCCAGGCGCTCTTCGGGCACGAAGTGCAGGCCCAGGCGGCGGCGCTGGCGCGGCGACATGGCGGCGATGTCCTGCCCGAACAGCGTGATGCTGCCGGCCGGCGCGCCGGGGTCTTCGCCCGACAGGGCGGCCATCAGCTCCTGCTGGCCATTGCCCGAGACACCGGCGATGCCCAGGATCTCCCCCGCACGCACCAGCAGCGCGATGTCGGCCAGCGTGGTGCCGAAGGGGTTGCGCTTGGCCAGGCTCAGGCCGCGCACCGCCAGGGCCAGCGCGCCGGGCCGGGCCGGGCGGTGCGCCAGCTCGGGCGGGGCGCTGCCGATCATCAGCGTGGACAGGCTGGCATTGGTCTGCCGCGTGGGGTCGACCTCACCCGTCACCTGGCCGGCCCGCAGCACGGTGCAGTGGTGGCACAGGGCGCGGATCTCGTCGAGCTTGTGGCTGATGTAGAGGATGCTGCAGCCTTCGGCCGACAGCTGGCGCAGGGTGTCGAAGAGCTTGTCCACCGCCTGCGGCGTCAACACCGAGGTGGGCTCGTCCAGGATCAGCAGCTGCGGCTTGCTGAGCAGGGCGCGCACGATCTCCACCCGCTGGCGCTCTCCCACGCTCAGGGTGTGCACCGGGCGCAGCGGGTCGACCTCCAGCCCGTAGTCCCGGGACACGGCGCGGATGCGCTCGGTCACATCGGCCAGGCCCATGCCCTTGTCCAGGCCCAGCCACACGTTCTCGGCGGCGGTCAGGGTGTCGAACAGCGAGAAATGCTGGAACACCATGGCGATGCCCAGCGCCCGCGCCTGCTGCGGGTTGGCGATCACCACCGGCTGGCCGTTCCAGCGCAGCGTGCCTTCGTCGGGCCGCACCGCGCCGTAGATGATCTTCATCAGCGTGCTCTTGCCGGCGCCGTTTTCACCCAGCACGGCATGGATCTGGCCGGGTGCCACCTGCAGGTTCACCCGGTGGTTGGCCCGCACCGCCGGGTACTGCTTGCTGATGCCGCTGAGTTCGAGTCGGAGCATGCGGTTGGATTTCCTGAGGGGTCAGGCGCCGGTGGGCAGGGCGCGGCCGTAACGCCGCACGCCCCCCACCCAGGTCTCGGCCAGGTTGCGCTCGTCACCCAGTGTCACCCAGGCAAACAGGCGTTCATGCAACTCGCGCGCCAAGGCATCGCGGCGCCGGGCCACCGGGCCCACGGCCAGGTCCCACAGGCAGACATCGGCCATGGCGCCCGGCTCCAGGCTGCCGATCTGGCCGCCCAGGCGCAGGGCCTGCGCCGCTCCCCGGGTGGCGGCATGCAGCAGGGCCCAGGCGGTGAGCCGGTTGCCGGCCAGGGCCTGCACCTTGTAGCCGTCGGCCAGGGTGCGCAGCATGCTCAGCGAGGTGCCGCCGCCCACGTCGCTGGCCATGCTGACGTGCACACCTGCGGCCGCCGCCTGCTGCCAGCCGAACAGCCCGCTGCCCAGGAACAGGTTGGACGAGGGGCAGAAGGCGATCTGGGCGCCGCTGGACCGCAGCAGGGCACGGTCGGCATCGTCCAGCCAGATGCCGTGGGCCAGCACGCTGCGCTCGGTCAGCAGGCCGTGCTGCGCGTAGACATCGAGATAGCTGCGCGACGCGGGGAACAGCTCGGCGATCCAGGCCACCTCGGCGCGGTTCTCGGCCACATGGGTCTGCATGTAGACGCCGGGGTGCCGTTGCAACAAACGGCCGGCCATGGCCAGTTGTTCCGCGCTGCTGGTGGCGGCAAAGCGCGGCGTCACCGCATAGGCATTGCGGCCGCGGCCGTGCCAGCGCTCGATCAGCGCACGGCAATCACGCTCGGCGCCGTGCACGTCGTCGCGCAGGTTGTCGGGTGCATGGCGGTCCATCAGCACCTTGCCGGCGACCATGGCCATGCCACGCTGGCTGGCGGCGTTGAACAGCGCGTCCACGCTGGCCACATGCACCGTGGGGAAGACCACTGCCGCCGTGCTGCCATGGGCCAGCAGCGCGTCGGTGAACAGGTCGGCCGCGGCCTGCGCCACCGCGGGGTCGGCATGGCGGGCCTCGGCGGGGAAGGTGTAGGTGTTCAGCCAGTCCAGCAGCTCGGTGCCCCAGCTGGCGATCACGTCCAGCTGCGGGCAGTGCACATGGGTGTCGATGAAGCCGGGCAGGAGCAATCGGCCGCTGTGGTCGATCTTCTGCCAGTCGTCGCCGGGGGCCTCGGCCTGCACCGCGGCGATGCGACCGTCGTCGCCGATCAGCAGCCAGTGGGCGGGGCGCCAGCGCACATGGGGGCTGCTGCGATCGGCCAGCCCGGGATCGCCGGTGAAATCCAGCAGGTCGGCCAGGATGGCGACCCCTCGGCCGGCGTGTACGCCGACCGATCCCCCGAGGGGATGCGGGCCCGCTTGGGAGCGGCCCGGCGCTGGGCCCGCGGTGGCGGTCTTCATGCCTTCAGCTCCAGCAGCCCGCGTGCCACGTCCCGCACCTGCTCACGCAGCCAGCGCACGGCCGCCGAGGCATGGGTCATGTCGTGCCACAGCTGGTAGTAGGTGAGCGCCGGAAACTCCACCGGGCAGCGCACGATGCGCACCGGCAGGGTGCCGATGTAGCGTGCGCAGAACTGGCGGCCGGTGGTCAGCACCAGGGGCGAGCGCGCCACCATCGCCGGCGCCAGCCCGAAGTGCGGGCTGCGCACCAGGATGCGGCGCTGCAGCCCCTGGGCGGCCAGCAGTTCATCCACCACCCCCACCCCACCGGCATGCAGCGGCGTGGGCGCGATGTGCTCGCTCTCCAGGTAGCGCTCCACCGTCCACTGGCGCGGGCTGCGCACGGCGGCATGGTCCTTGGCCACCAGGCAGACCAGCTCGTCGCTGACCAGGCGGCCCAGGTGCAGCTCGGCCGGTGGCGACAGCCAGTTGCCGATGACCAGGTCCACCTCGCCGCGCGCCAGCTGGCCGCGGTAGTCGTACTCGCGGGTCAGCGGCAGCAGGTCCAGCGTGACCCCCGGCGCCTGGGCCCGCAGGCGCGCCACCAGCTCGGGCAGGAAGAGTGGGTCCAGGTAGTCGCTGACGGCAATGCGGAAGGTCTGGGCCGCCGCCTGCGGCGCAAAGCCCTGGGTGGCGGCCAGGCCGCCGAACAGCAGCTGCGCGCCCTGCAGCACCTGGGCGGCGGCCGGCAGCAGGGACAGCGCCACCGCGGTGGGCGCCATGCCGGCCCCGGCACGCACCAGCAGCGGGTCGCCGATCAGGCCACGCAGGCGCTTCAACTGGCCGGAGACGGCGGGCTGGCTGGTGGACAGGCGCATGGCGGCGCGCGAAACACTGCGCTCGGTGATCACGGTGTGGAAGGCCCGGATGAGGGAGAGCTCGATCTTGTCGAAGGCCATGCCGGGCGTCATCCCTTGGATCTTATAGAGGTTATTGATTTCGCTGCATACCGCTACCCCTGTGAGCGGCTATCTTGCGGGTATGTCCCAGGCCACCGATTCCACCCCGCCCAGCCGCCCCATCCGCTTCGTGCACCGCGGCCAGATCGTCGCGGTCAGCGGGCTGGAAACCACCACCTCGGTGCTGGGCTGGCTGCGCGAACACGCCCAGTGCACCGGCACCAAGGAAGGCTGCAACGAGGGCGACTGCGGCGCCTGCACCGTGCTGGTGGGCAGCTTGCAAGAAGGCGGCCAGGCCGGCGCTGCGGTGGCCTGGAAGCCGGTCAACAGCTGCATCCAGTTCCTGCCCACGCTGGATGGCCATGCGCTGCTGACGGTGGAGGATCTGGGCGGCCAGCATCCGGCACAGCAGGCGCTGGTGGCCTGCCATGGCTCGCAATGCGGCTTTTGCACACCGGGCTTCGTGATGTCGCTGGCGGCCTGCCGGGCGCGCCATGGTGATGCAAGCCCCAGCCGCCAGCAGATCGCCGACGACCTGTCGGGCAACCTGTGCCGCTGCACCGGCTACCGGCCCATCCTCGATGCCGGGCAGCAGATGTTCCAGCACGCCGCGCCGCTGCTGGGCCACCCGGGCACCGCCGCGGCGCTGGCCAGCCTGGCGGCCGATGCGCCGCTGCACTACGCCGCTGCCACGCCCTTTCACGCACCACGCACGCTGGCCGATCTGGCGGCCCTGCGCCTGGCCAAGCCCCAGGCCCGCCTGCTGGCCGGCAGCACCGACATCGGCCTGTGGGTCAACAAGCAGTTCCGCGACCTGGGCGAGGTGATCTACCTCGGCGAGGTGCCGGAACTGAAGGCCATCAGCGTGGATGATGGCCTGCTGACCATCGGCGCCGGCGCCTCGCTGGAAGCGGCCTGGGCGGCGCTGGCCGCACACTGGCCTGGCACGCGCGAGATGGGGCTGCGCTTTGCATCCCTGCCGGTGCGCGAGGCCGGCACCATGGGTGGCAACCTGGCCAACGGCTCGCCCATCGGCGACAGCGCACCGGTGCTGATCGCCCTGGGGGCGTCGATCCTGCTGCGCCAGGGCCTGCAGCAGCGGCAACTGCTGCTGCAGGATTTCTACCTGGACTACATGCAGAACCAGCTGCAGCCGGGTGAGTTCGTGGAAGCCATCCGCGTGCCCCTGCCCGAGCCGGACGCGGTGCTGCGGGTCTACAAGCTCAGCAAGCGCTACGACTGCGACATCTCCGGGCTGTCGGCCGGGCTGTGGCTGCAGCGGCGGGGCGGCCTGGTGGTGGATGTGCGCTTCGCCTTCGGCGGCCTGGCGGGCACCGTGCAGCGTGCCGCCGGTGCCGAAGCCGCCGTGCGCGGCCAGGCCTGGACCGAGGCCACGCTGCAGGCCGCCATGGCCGCGCTGGACGGTGATTTCACCCCCATGAGCGACCAGCGCGCCAGCGCCGGCTACCGCCGGCGCGCGGCGCGCAACCTGCTGCGCCGGCTGTGGCTGGAAACCCGCGACGACGCCCCCTTGGCTGCGGACCAGGTGTCCGTCTGGAGCACCGCATGAACCAGGCCGTCGAAGCCTTTCTGAGCACCGTCGGCGGCGAGCCAGCCGGGCTGCAACAAGGCCAGCCGGATGGCCGGCAAGTCGGCATCAGCCGCCCGCATGAATCGGCCCACCTGCACGTGGCCGGCGCCGCGCCCTACATCGACGATCTGCCCGAGCTGGCCGGCACCCTGCACGCCGCGCTGGGCCTGAGCCCGGTGGCGCATGGCACGCTGCGTGGCATCGACCTGGGCCAGCTGCGCGCCCAGCCGGGCGTGGTGGCCGTGTACACCGCCGCCGACATCCCCGGCCCCAACGACTGCGGGCCCATCGTGCACGACGACCCCATCCTGGCCGACAGCACCGTGCGCCATGTGGGCCAGCCGGTGTTCGCCGTCGTCGCCACCAGCCGGGAGGCTGCGCGCCGCGCCGCCGCGCTGGCCAGCCGGGTGCTGCAGATCGACCCCCTGCCTGCGGTGCTGACGGCCCTGGAAGCCCACGCCCGCCAGCAGTACGTGGTGCCGCCCATGCACCTGGCGCGCGGCGACGCCGCCAGCGCGCTGGCCGGCGCGCCACACCGGCTGCAGGGCAGCTTCAGCCTGGGTGGCCAGGAGCAGTTCTACCTGGAGGGCCAGATCAGCTATGCCGTGCCGCAGGAGGACGGCGGCCTGCTGGTGCATTGCAGCACCCAGCACCCCAGCGAGATGCAGCACCTGGTGGCGCATGCACTCGGCCTGGCCAGCCACCGGGTGCAGGTGGTGTGCCGGCGCATGGGCGGCGGCTTCGGTGGCAAGGAGAGCCAGAGCGCCCTGTTCGCCTGCGTGGCCGCGCTGGCCGCGCGCCAGTTGCAGCGCCCGGTGAAGCTGCGGCCCGACCGCGACGACGACATGCTGATCACCGGCCGCCGCCACGGCTTCGAGTTCACGTATGACGCGGGTTATGACGACAGCGGCCGCATCCTGGGGGTGGAGGTGCACATGGTGGCCAACGCCGGCCATTCGGCCGACCTGAGCCCGCCGGTGATGACCCGCGCCCTGTGCCACTTCGACAACGCCTACTGGCTGCCGCATGTGGCCATGCACGGCTACTGCGGGCGCACCAACACCCAGAGCAACACCGCCTTCCGGGGCTTCGGCGGGCCGCAGGGCGCGCTGGCCATCGAGGTCATCCTCGACAGCGTGGCGCGCAAGCTGGGGCTGGACCCGCTGGCCGTGCGCCAGGCCAACTTCTACGGCACGGCCAGCCACAACACCACGCCCTACGGCCAGGTGGTGGAGGACAACATCATCCAGCCCCTGGTGGACCAGCTGGCGCGGCGCTGCGACCACGCTGCACGCCGCGCCGCCATCGCCGCTGACAACGCCGGCAGCCCGGTGCTGCAGCGTGGCCTGGCGCTCACGCCGGTGAAGTTCGGCATCTCGTTCAACGTCGCCCACTTCAACCAGGCCGGCGCCCTGGTGCATGTGTATGCCGACGGCTCGGTGCTGGTGAACCACGGCGGCACCGAGATGGGCCAGGGCCTGAACACCAAGGTGGCGCAGGTGGTGGCGCATGAACTGGGCCTGGATGTCGCGCGAGTGCGGGTGACAGCCACCGACACCCAGAAAGTGGCCAACACCTCGGCCACCGCCGCCAGCACCGGCACCGACCTCAACGGCAAGGCCGCGCAGGACGCCGCCCGCCAGGTTCGCCAGCGGCTGGCCGCGCACTGGGCCGGGCAGATCGGCGTGGAGGCCACCAGCCTGCACTTTGCCAACGGCCTGGTCCGCAGTGGCAACCATCAGATCAGCTTCGAGGCCCTGGTGGCCCAGGCCTATGCCGCACGGGTGCAGCTGTGGAGCGATGGCTTTTACGCCACGCCCGGCCTGCACTGGAACCGCGAGACCCTGCAGGGCAAGCCCTTCTTCTACTACGCCTACGGCGCGGCCTGCGCCGAGGTGGTGGTGGACACGCTGACCGGCGAGCACAAGGTCTTGCGGGTCGATGTGCTGCACGACGTGGGCCGCTCGCTGAACCCGGCCATCGACATCGGCCAGGTGGAAGGCGCCTTCATCCAGGGCATGGGCTGGCTGACCATGGAAGCGCTGCACTGGCATCCCATGGACGGCTCCAGGAATGCCGGCAAGCTGCTGACCCACGCGCCCAGCACCTACAAGATCCCCACCGCCAACGATTGCCCGGCGCATTTCGACGTGCGGCTCTACGACGCCGAGGACGGTGGCCACCAGGGCGCCGACAGCATCCACCGCAGCAAGGCCGTGGGCGAGCCGCCGCTGCTGCTGCCGTTCAGCGTGTTCCTGGCGATCCGCGACGCCGTCAGCGCCGCCGGCGGCCACCGGGTGGACCCGCCGCTGCGCGCGCCCGCCACGCCCGAGGCGGTGCTGGACGCGCTGGATGCCGTGCGCGCGCCCTGAATGCAGGCGGCCCTGAAGACCACGGCGCATGCCTGGCTGCAGGCCGGCCGGCCGGCCATGCTGGTGCAGGTGCTGGCAACAAGGGGCTCGGTGCCGCGTGCGGCCGGCACACGCATGCTGGTGGCGGCCGATGCGGTGGCCGGCACCATCGGCGGTGGCCATCTGGAACTGCAGGCCATCTGCCGCGCCCGGGCCCTGCTGGCCGACCGGGTGTTGGCAGCGCAGGACCAGGCCATCGCCCTGGGCCCCACGCTGGGCCAGTGCTGCGGTGGTGCACTGACGCTGCGCACCGCGCCGCTGGACGCCGCCGCGCTGCAGGCCTGGCCCGACGAGCCGCCGCTGTTCACGCTGCAGCTCTACGGCGCCGGCCATGTGGGCCGCGCCATCGTGCAGCTGCTGGAGCGCCTGCCCTGCAGCGTGCAGTGGATCGACGAGCGTGAGCGCGAATTCCCCGCCGACCCCAGCGCCGCCCACATCCAGCGCCTGTGTCTGGAGCCGGTGCAGGCCGAGGTGCGCCTCGCCCCACCTGGCGCCTTCTACCTGGTGCTGACGCACAGCCACGACCTGGACCTGGCCATCACCGAGGCCATCCTGCGGCGCGGGGACTTCGCCTACCTGGGCCTGATCGGCTCGGCCACCAAGCGTGCGCGCTTCCTGCAACGCTTCAGCCAGCGCGGTGTGGACGCGGCCACGCTGGCGCGCCTGACCTGCCCCATCGGCCTGCCCGGCATCCCCGGCAAGGCGCCCGCGCAGATCGCGGTGGCGGTGGTGGCACAGCTGCTGCAGGTGGCGGCGCTGGCCGGGCCCGTCAGTCCAGGCTGATCACCACCCGCTGCAGCAAGGCCTGGTGCTGGTGGTACTCCTGCCGCACCAGGCTGCCGAACTGCGCCACGCTGCCGCCGGCGGGCAGGTTGTCGGCCTCGCGCAGCAGGGCTTTCAGCACCGGGCCGTCCAGCAGCTGGTTGACCAGCGCATTCAGCCGCTACACCACCGCGGGCGGTGTGCCGGCCGGCGCCATCAGCCCGAACACCGAGGCCAGATTGGCCTCGGGCAGGCCCAGCTCGGCCCAGGTGGGCACGCCGGGCAGGCTGTCCAGGCGCTGCGGTGCACCCACCGCCAGCGGCTTGAACTGGCCGCTGCGGATGTGCTGGCGCTGCGCCGCCGCCACATTGGTGGACAGCAGCTCGAAGTGGCCGGCCAGGGCGTCGCTGAGCTGCTGGCCACCGCCCTTGTACGGAATGTGGCTCACGCGGCAGCCACTGGCGCGCTGCCACTGGGCCAGCACCAGGTGGCCGGTGGTGCCGGCGCCGGTGGTGGCCCAGCGCAGGCGCTGGGGCGCGGCGCAGGCGGCGCTGGCCAGGTCGGCCACGCTGTGGCCGGCAAAGGCCGGTGTGCCCACCAGCAGGGCGGGGGTCAGCATCACACCGGCCACCGGCGTGATGTCGCGCAGCGGGTGGTAGCGCACCCGTGCCAGCTGCGGGTAGAGCGTGAGCGGGCTCAGCGCCGAGAAGGCCAGGGTGTGGCCGTCGGGCGGCGCGGCGGCCAGTGCTGCCAGGCCCAGGCTGCCGCCGGCACCGGGCCGGTACTCCACCGCCACGGGCACACCCAGCAGCGGCACCAGCAGCTCGGCCAGGGTGCGCAGCACCTGGTCGCTGATGCCGCCGGGTGGGTAGACCAGCAGGATGCGGATGGGCCCGCCGGGCCAGCGCGCCGGCTCGGCCTGCGCCCGCGGCAGCACGGCAGCCGCCAGCGCCGCGGCCTGCTGCAACCAGCGGCGGCGCGGAGAGGTTGGGGGGGTCGGTGCGGGGCCCTGCATGGCCCGGCCATCATGCGGCAGCCGGCACCTCACGCGCCAAACGCCGTGCCAAGGCCACGAAGGTGGCGGTGGGCCCGGCCTGGTCGGCGCGGCGCCAGACCAGGGTCATGGGGGCGTCCAGCGGCGTGGCGTCGGCCAGCGGGCAGTAGGCCACCGCATGCGGATGCGCCCCCTGCATCGATGCCGGCACCACCGACACCCCGGCACCGGCGGCCACCAGGTTCAGGTTGCTCATCATGCGCGGCACCTCGGCCACCACCCGCGGGCTGAAGCCCTGGGCTTCACACAGGGCCAGCAGGTTGGCATACAGCCCCGGCGCGCCGGGCTGGCGCACCAGGATGAACCCCTCGTCCCGCAGTTCGGTCAGCGCCAGCCGGCGTGGCGCCTGGCCGGGCCGCGGCGCCAGCGCATGGTCGATGGGCAGGGCCAGCACCGCCGGCTCGTGGAACAGGGTGTCGAAGCACAGCTCCGGCGGCCGGCCGATGGGCACACGCAGAAAGCCGCAGTGCAGCTGCCCGGCCAGCACCGCCTGGGTGATCTCGGCGGCATTGGCTTCGCGCAACTGCAGCCCGATGTGCGGATGCTGCTGGCGGCAGGCGCGCAGCGTGCGGGGCATGTAGGCATGGGCCGCGGCCGAGCTGGTGAAGCCCAGCGCCAGCAGCCCCTGCTCGCCCTGGGCCACCCGCTGCAGGCGCTCGCGCAGGGCCTCGGTCTGGCGCAGCAGGCCCCGCGCCTCGTCCTGCAGCAGGCGGCCGGCCTCGGTCAGCGACACGCCCTTGGGGTGACGCTGGAACAGCTGCAGCCCCAGCTCGGCCTCCAGCGCCTTGATCTGCTGGCTCAGCGGCGGCTGGGCCAGGCCCAGCTGGGCCGCGGCACGGGTGATGTGGCCGGCATCGGCCACGGCCAGAAAGTAGCGCAGACGGCGCATGTCCATACCAACATCATATCGAGTCGGCATGATTCAGATATTTGACATCTGCTGACCGGCTGCCTACCGTGCAGCCCGCCACCACAACACCCGACGAGGAGACCCGCATGCGCCGCCCACCCACCCCGTTCGCCCCCCTGGTCCTGGCCGCATTGCTGCCGCTGGCCGCCCTGCTGCCGGCCCAGGCGGCCGAGCCCATCAGCATCCTGTTCGTCGGCAACAGCTACACCTTCGGCCGGCTCGACCCGGTGCTGCACTACAACGCCGCCAACGTGCGTGACCTCACCCAGCCGCAGGGCCCGCTGCACGGTGGCAACGACCCGGCCCTGCCCTTCACCAGCGGCGCGCCCTTCACCAACCTCACCGGCACCAACAGCTACCCGGTGGGCACCATCAACCCGGCCACGGGCCTGCCCTTCACCTCGTATTCCCCGCATTCGTTGACCCAGGCCTGGGGTGGTGTGCCGGGCATCTTCAAGCAGATGACGGTGCAGGCCGGGCTGGATTACGACGTGGCCCTGTCCACCCGCAACGCGGCCAGCCTGCGTGGCCATTTCCTGAACACCGCCAACAGCAACTGGGACCTGCGCGGCAACATCACCAGCCAGCGCTGGGACAAGCTGGTGCTGCAGGAGCAGAGCGACGAGCCGCTGCCCGCGCTGACCGCCGGCGGCGTGCCGCTGAACTCGAACTTCGCCAGCTTCCAGGCCTATGCCGACGTGATCGAGGACCATGTACACATCGGCACCGCGCTGTCCTACCGCGAACGTGACCTGTTTGCCGGTGGCAACAACACCTTGCGCAGCATCGCCGCGAATGCCAACGCCAGTGCAGCCACCCAGGTCTACCTGCAGCAGACCTGGGCCCGGCCCAACCTGATCAACGCCCCGGGTGATGCCAGCATCGACCCGGCCACCGGCAGCGCCAGCTACGACAGCAGCGTGCCGGTGCCGTCGTACTACAGCGACCTGGAGCGCATGACCGACGACCTGCGCAGCGCCTATGCCGCGGCCGCCGCCCACGCCGGCGCCGACGGCAGCGGTGGCATCACCGGTGTGGCGCCGGTGGGCGATGCCTTCCTGCGCGCGGTGACCAGCGGCGTGGCAACGCGCGACCTGTATGCCGCCGACGCCGCCAGCGACGGCCTGATCGACCTGTGGTTCAACGACGGCACCCATGCCAGCGTGCATGGCTCCTACCTGAGCGCGCTCACGCTGTTCGGCAGCATCACCGGCCTGGACCCGCGTGCACTCGGCGCCGGCGAACTGGCCGCGCTGGACCTGGGCATCAGCAGCAGCGAGGCACTGGCGCTGCAGCAGGTGGCTGCGCTGTCGCTGGGCCTGCCCGCGGCTGTGCCGGAGCCGGCCAACGCCGCCCTGCTGGCGGCGGGCCTGCTGGGCCTGGTGGTCCTGCTGCGCCGTCGGAGCCGGCTGTGAGGGCCGCCCGGCCCACCCGGCCTGCGCTGCAGGCCCTGCTGCTGGCCACCGCGGCCTGGCTGGCAGGCTGTGCCAGCGGGCCGGCCGCGCTGGCACCACCCGTGGCCAAGGTGGACCCCGCCCATGTCAGCGCCGACGCCGAAGCCGCGCCCCAGCCCCTGCCCTGCCCCGGCGGCCTGCCCGCCGGCGTGCGCTGCCTGGGCGGCCAGGACCGCCTGGGCGCGCACTACCTGATCGCCCTGCCCGCCGCCTGGAGCGGCGTGCTGGTGCTGCATGCCCACGGTGGGCCCGAGCTGGGCGCACCCAGCGCCGAGCGCACCGCGCAAGACCTGCAGCGCTGGCAGATCATGCTGAAGCTGGGCCATGCCTGGGCCGGCTCCAGCTTCCGCCAGGGTGGTGTGGCGGTGCATGCCGCGGCCGAGGACACCGAGCGCCTGCGCCGCATCTTCAACCGCCATGTGGCCGAGCCCAAGCGCACCCTGCTGCACGGCCAGAGCTGGGGTGCCGGCGTGGCCGCGGTGGGCGCCGAGCTGTTTGCCGCCGCCACCGCCGGCCGCGCGCCCTACGACGCCGTGCTGCTGACCAGCGGTGTGCTGGGCGGCGGCAGCCAGTCCTACAACTTCAGGCTGGACCTGCGGGTGGTCTACCAGCATCTCTGCGGCAACCACCCCCGGCCCGACGAGCCGGCCTACCCGCTGTGGATGGGCCTGCCGGCCGGCAGCAGCCTCACCCGGCCCCAGCTGGCCGCGCGGGTGGACGACTGCCTGGGCCTGAAGCTGCCCGCCGCCCAGCGCAGCCCGGCCCAGCAGCAGAAGCTGGCCACCCTGCTGGCCGTGGTGCGTGTGCCTGAGCGTTCGCTGCAAGGCCATCTGAACTGGGCCACCTGGCATTTCCAGGACATCGCCCTGCGGCGCACCGGGGGCGGCAACGTGTTCGGCAATGCCGGCGTGCGCTACAGCGGCTCCAGCGACGATGCAGCGCTGAACCGGGCCGTGCTGCGCTACAGCGCCGACCCGGCGGCCCAGGCCCGTTTCGCCGCCGACACCGACCCCGGCGGCCGCATCCCGGTGCCGGTGCTGACGGTGCACGGCATCGACGACCCGGTGGCCTTCGTCGAGCTGCAATCGGTGTTCCGCCAGACCATGGAGCGCGCCGGCAGCGCCGGGCGCCTGGTGCAGACCTTCACCCGCCATGCCGAGCACAGCTACCTCAGCGACGCCACCTATGCCACGCTGGTGGGCAGCCTGCTGGGCTGGCTGGACAGCGGCATGCGGCCCACGGCCGCCGGTGTGGCCAGCGCCTGCGCCGCCCAGGTGGCGGTGCACGGCGACGGCTGCCGCTTCCAGCCCGACTACCAGAGCCCGCCGCTGGCCAGCCGCGTGCCGGCGCGCTGAGCTTGATGGCGGCCCTCAGACCTGGCCCAGCCGGGCCAGGCCGTCCGGGTCGATCACCCGCACGTTGTAGCCGGCCACCTCGATCAGGCCCTGGCGGCTGAAGCTGCGCATCAGCCGCGACAGGGTCTCGGGCGTGATGGCCAGCTGCGAGGCCACGTCGCGCTTGCGGTCGCTGAGCTTGACCATGCCCTGGCCGTTGCCACCCGGCAGGGGCACGCAGCGCTGGTGCAGCCACTGCGCCAGGCGGCCGGGCGCGTCCTTGTGCATCAGCTCGTGGGTGTTGACGGCCAGCGCCTGCACTTCGCGCGCCAGGCCCTGGATCAGGCGCTGCGCCAGGCCGGGGTGGGCTGCCAGCCGGGCCTCCAGCTGATCGCAGGGCAGCTCGACCACGCAGGCCAGGCCCATGGCCTGGGCGTCCATGGCATGCGGGCCGCACAACCAGGCCGAGCTCAGGTCCAGCCAGGCGGGGCCGCGCACGATGCGCTCGGTGCGGAACACACCATCGGCGGTGCGGAAACCCAGCGCCACCTCGCCGCTGCGCAGCGCCACCAGGGTGCTGGCGGCGGTGCTGCGGCACAGCACGCTCTGGCCCGCCGCCACATGGCGCTGACTGGCCAGCTGGCCCAGCGTGGCCAGCTCGTCGGCCGACAGGGGCGGTGCGCCCAGCAGGCTGCTCCACAGCAGCCCATCGGCGAGACCACCGGCCGGCAGCAGGCCGCGCAGCGGCTGGGGCGACTCGGCCGGGGCACCCGGGCCGGGCCGGCGCTCGGGCAGGCCGGCTTGTCCGGGTGGGGTGGCGTAGCTGTGTTCCATGGGGTCCTGGCCTGGGTTGTGCGGTCGGGCCTGGTGGCGGCCGTGGCCGGTTCAAACCGATGCCTGCCACTGTCCCCCAGGCCGCCGGACGCCGGCTTGCGCTGGATCAACGCCATGGCGCGCGCTCGTCGCCCCGGCGCCCCGGCGCCCTCCAACGCCGTCGACCGCCGCATCCAGACCAAAGATTCAGGCGCCAGAACGACAACGGCCACGCCGGTGCCGGCGTGGCCGTGGCCCGGCAGCGCGCGGTGTCAGAACCGGTGGCGCACACCCACGGCGTAGTTCTTGCCGGCGCTCAGGCCGCTGAGCTTGTCGTGCATGTAGACGGCATACAGGTCGGTGCGCTTGGACATCTGGTGGTCGTAGCCGAAGCTGATGGTCTTGCGGTCGGCGCCCACGTCGGGGCTGAGCTTACCCCATTGCAGCATCAGCTTGCCGACCTGGCCCACCACCATGTCACCGCCCAGTCCGATCACCTTGGTGGTGTTGTTGATGGTCTTGTTGTCGGTGCTGCCGTACTGCGCATACAGCTTGAACGGCGCAAACCCGTACGAGCCGCCCAGCTGCCAGCTGGTGGTGTCGGGGTTGAAGGCGCCCACGCCCTTCTCCACCCGCTGCCAGGCGAAGCCGACGCCGAACGGGCCGCCGAAGTACATCGCGCTCAGGCCGTAGTTGCGGCCGCCGTTGCCTTCGCCCAGCGCCGCCTGGGCGGTGAAGCTCAGGCCACCGAAGCGCGGGCTGGCGTACTTGACCGAATCACTCCAGCCGGTGTCGCCCGAGGCCTGGAAGTTGGCGCCGCTGGTGAAGGTCTGGCGGATGGCCGGTGAGAAGCCGAAAGAATCGCCGAAGGCATTGAACACCAGGGTGTTGACGAACAGCGAGGTGGTGTTGCGCCCCAGCGTGAGGGTGCCGGCACCGCTGCTCAGGCCGACGTAGGCATTGCGGGCCCAGAAGGTGTCGCCGGTGAAACGGCCGGCCTCGGCGGTGTCGGCGCGCATGAAGCTCTCCAGCGAGAACACCGCGCTCAGGCCACCGCCCAGGTCTTCCGAGCCCTTGACGCCGAAGAAGCTGGTGGTCATGTTGCCGCTGTTGATGCCCTTGGTCGATGGGCCACCGGGAGCCTGGCTCTGGCCGGCCGAGACGTCGATCAGGCCGAACAGGGTGACGGTGGACTGGGCCTGCACGGCAGGGGCGGCCAGCATGGCCACGGCGGCCAGGGCGAGCAGACGGGAGGGCGAGGGGAAGCGGTGCATCGAGACTCCAGAGGATGGATTTTTTTGGACGGTCGAGGTTGAAGTTAGCAAGCCCCGTGCCGCGCAGCGTGCACCAGGCTGGTGTGTGCCGCCGTCGGCCACTGACCGGCAGGTGACGCGGCCCGCCGGACCGCTGTGCCACAGTGGCCCGGCCACCCGCCCACACCATGCCGACCTCCACCCTGACTCCAGCCTCCCCGCTGCCAGCGGCCAGCGCCGGCGTGCTGCTGCGCCAGATCGGGGCGCTGGCCGCGCCCACCACGGCGCTGTCGCTGCTGCAGGTGGGTGCGCAGCTGGCCGAGACCGTGCTGGCCGCGCGCCAGGGCACGGCGGCCCTGGCGGGCTGGGCGGTGCTGCTGCCGTTCGCCCTGCTGCTGGCCCAGATGTCCACCGGCGCCATGGGCGGCGGGGTGGTGGCAGCGGTGGCGCGGGCGCTGGGCGGCCAGCGGCGCGAGGAAGCCTCGGCCCTGGTGCTGCACGCCATGCTGATCGCCACCGCGGGTGGGCTGCTGTTTGCGGTGGGCGTGTCGCTGCTGGCCGGGCCGCTGGTGCATGCGGTGGCCGGCGCCGAGGCCGCCGCCCATGCCGGGCCTTATGCCTGGTGGCTGTTCGGTGCCGGCGCAGTGCCGGCCTGGTGGACCAACACCCTGGCCTCGGTGCTGCGCGGCGGCGGCCAGCATGCGCTGGCCGCACGCATCCTGGCGCTGCAGTGGCTGGCCTACCCGGTGCTGGCCTGGGCGCTGGCCGAGCCCCTGGGCGGCGGCCTGGCCGGCGTGGGCGCGGCCTATGCCATCACCAACGCGCTGGCGGCGGTGGTGATGCTGCGCCTGGTGCAGCGCGGCGGCGCCGGCTTCCAGCCCGGCTGGCGCGCCACGCCGCAGTGGCCGATGTTCCGCAACATCCTGCAGGTGGGCGCGGTGGCCTCCGGCCTGGCCCTGCTGGCCAACCTGACCACCATCATCGTCACCAGCCAGCTGCGCCACCTGGGGCCGGCCACGGTGGCCGCCTACGGCATCGCCGCGCGGCTGGAGTTCCTGGTGATTCCGCTGGCCTGGGGCGTGGGCTCGGCCCTCACCGCCCTGGTGGGCCGGGCCGTGGGTGGCGGCGACTGGCCACGCGCACGCCGCACCGCCTGGCTGGGCGGCGCCATGGCGCTGGCCTGCACCGCGCTGATCGGCCTGCTGGTGGCGCTGCTGCCGCTGCAGTTTGCGCAGCTGTTCAGCGCCGATGCCGAGGTGGTGGCCATGGCGGCCCGGGCGCTGCGCTACACCGGCCTGAGCTTCGGCGCCTTCGGCCTGGGCATGGCGATGTACTTCGCCGCCATGGGTGCGCAGCGCATGGGCGCGGCGGTGCTGGCCGGCTTCGCCCGGCTGGGCACCGCCACCGGCCTGGGCTGGTGCCTGGCGCATGGCTTCTGGGGCCTGGGCGGCTGGCAGGGCATGGGGCCCGACGGCCATTTCCTGGGCGTGGCGCTGGGGCTGCTGGCCTACGGCCTGATCAGCGCCGGCGGGGTGCGCGCCAGCGTCTGGCGCGCCCGCTGAGCCCGGCCGGCGGGTTCAGCCCAGCAGGTCCTGCATCGCCGAACGGGGGATCAGCGCGCCGCGGTGCTGCACCACCCGCGCCGCCAGCCGGTTGCCGGCCACGGCCGCCGCCTCGGGCGTGGCGCCGCCCAGGCGCGCGGCCAGGTAGGCGCCGGCGAATGAATCACCGGCCGCCGTGGTGTCCACCACCCGGGCCACCGGCTCGGTGGGCACGGCCTGCAGCGGCTGGCCGGCCAGGCGCAGCAGGGTGGGCAGGGCGCCGCGCTTGACCACCAGCTCGGGCGCGGGCCCGGCCAGCGTGGCCTGCAGCTGGGCCGCGGCATCGGGCTGGCCCCACAGCGCCATCTCGTCGTCCAGCGTCATCAGCGCCATGCTGGCCAGCTGGGTGAAGCGGCTGAACCAGGCGCGTGCCTGCGCCAGGTCGGGCCACAGGCGGGGCCGGTAGTTGTTGTCGAACACCACCTGCGCACCGCGTGCACGCAGTGCCTGCGCCAGCGTGGCCAGGCGTTCACGCCCCGCGGGCGGCAGGATGGCCAGGCTGATGCCGCTGAGGTAGAGCGCGTCGATCCGGCCGGCCTGCTGCTCCAGCGGCGTGCTGCCCGCGGGCGCATCGAAGTAGTCGCGCGCGGCGGCCTGGTCACGCCAGTAGCTGAAGCGGCGCTCGCCGGCGGTGTCCACCTCGATCAGGTACAGCCCGGGCAAGCGGCCCGGCAGGCGCCGCACCAGGCCCGTGCCCAGGCCATCGGCCTGCCAGCGCTGCAGCAGGCCGTCGCTGAGCCCATCGTCGCCCAGGGCGGTGGCGTAGTCCACCTGCAAGCCCTGCGCCGCACCGCAGCGCACCAGGTAGACGGCGGTGTTCAGCGTGTCGCCGCCATAGGTCTGCTGCATGCTGCCGAAGGCCTCGCCCTGCAGCTCCAGCATGCACTCGCCGAACGCCACCACCCTGGCCGCCACCCTGCTCATGGAATCCCCTGGCCGCCCCGGCAGCCCCAGCCGCTAGTCTACGGAGCCCTGCCGCCGCCCCCCCACCGCCCGATGACCACCACCAGCTTCCAGGTCCGCCAGGACCAGCTCGCCACCACCCGCCTGGTGCAGGCCGACGACGCCCCGCTGGCCGACGGCCAGGTGCGGGTGCGCATACACCAGTTTGCGTTCACGTCCAACAACATCACCTACGCGGCCTTCGGCACGGCCATGCAGTACTGGCAGTTCTTCCCGGTGCCGGCCGATGCCGATGGCACGGCCTGGGGCTGCATCCCGGTGTGGGGCTTCGCCACCGTGGTGCAAAGCCTGCACCCGGGCGTGGCCGTGGCCGAGCGCCTGTATGGCTACTGGCCCATGGCCAGCCATGCGGTGCTGCAGCCGGTGAAGCTCTCGGCCGGCGCCTTCAGCGACGGTGCAGCGCACCGCAGCCCGCTGCATGCGGTCTACAACCAGTACCAGCGCTGCAGCAGCGACCCGTTCTACACCGCCGAGTCCGAGGCCGCGCAGGCCTTGCTGCGGCCCCTGTTCATGACCGCCTGGCTGATCGACGACTTCCTGGCCGACAACCAGTTCTTCGGCAGCACCGAAGGCGGCGCCCGGCCGCTGCTGCTGCTCAGCTCGGCCAGCAGCAAGACCGCCTGGGCCACCGCCGCCCAGCTGGCCCGCCGGCCCGAGGTGGAGGTGGTGGGCCTCACCTCCGCCGGCAACCTGGCCTTCTGCGACAGCCTGGGCTGCTACAGCCGGGTGCTGACCTACGAGCAGCTCGATGCCCTGCCCGCCGACACCCCCTGCGTGTACGTCGATTTCGCCGGCAGCGGCCCGCTGCGCCTGGCGGTGCACACCCGCTTCAGCCGGCTGGCCTACAGCTGCTCGATCGGCGGCACGCACGTGGACGAGCTGGGCGGCGCCAAGGACCTGCCAGGCCCACGCGCCACGCTGTTCTTCGCCCCGGCGCAGGTGAAGAAGCGCAGCGCCGACTGGGGCGCGGCCGAGTTCGGCCAGCACCTGGTGGCGGCCTGGCACGGTTTCCGCGCGCAGGTGGCGGCCAGCGACCCGCCCTGGCTGCAGGTGCAGCAGCACAGCGGCGCGGCGGCCATGCAGGCGGCCTATGCGCTGGTGCTGGGCGGGCGCAGTGACCCGCGCCTGGGCCACATGCTGGCCCTGTAGGCCGGGGGTCAGGCGCCGGCGTCGGCGTCGGCAAAGTCCAGCAGCACCTTCATCGCCTTGCTGCGGTCGCTGGCCAGCGCAAAGGCCTCGCGCGCCTGGCTGAGCGGGAATGCGCCGCTCACCATGGGCGCCATGTCCACCCGGCCGCTGTTGATCAGCTGCACCGCCAGCTTGAACTCGGCGTGGAAGCGGAAGCTGCCGCAGATGCTCAGTTCCTTGGCCACCACCATGTTCTGCGGGATGCTGACGTCGCCGCCCAGGCCCAGCTGCACCACCACGCCGCGCGGGCGCATGGCCTCCAGGCCGGCGCGCAGCGCACGCTCGTTGCCGCTGCATTCCAGCATCACGTCGAACGTGCCCTTGCGGGTGGCGCCGTCAGCGGCGTAGCGCTGCAGCCAGTTGGTGTCCTGCGCCACGTTGATGGTGACGTCGGCACCCATGGCGCGGGCGATGGCCAGGGTCTGGTCGGTGAGGTCCACCGCGGTGATCTCGGCCGCACCGTGGATGCGGGCCGCCGCCACGCTGAGCGCGCCGATGGGCCCGCAGCCCGACACCAGCACCCGCTTGCCCAGCAGCGGGCCAGCACGCTGCACACCGTGCAGCGCCACCGAGAAGGGTTCGGCCAGCGCCGCATGCTGCAGGGCCACGCCCGGGGCCACCGCTTCGCACTGCACGGCATCACACAGCAGCAGGTTGCGGAAGGCGCCTTCCACATGCGGATCGCGCATGGCGCTGCCGTAGAAGCGCATGTCCAGGCACTGGTTGGGCAGGCCTTCCAGGCAGTGCACGCAGGCAGCACAGGGCCGGCTGGGGTTCACCGCCACCCGGTCGCCCGGCTGCACGCTGGTGACACCTGGGCCCACCGCGCGCACCGTGCCCGCCACCTCGTGGCCCAGGACCATCGGCCGCTTGATGCGCACCGTGCCGAAACCGCCGTGGTGGAAGTAGTGCAGGTCGGACCCGCAGATGCCACCGAAGCCCACCGCCACCAGCACCTCGCCGGGGCCCGGGTCGGCCGCCTCCTGCAGGTCCACCCGCAGGTCGTCGGGGGCGTGGATCACCAGGCACATGCAGCGGTAGCGCATCGTTTGTCTCCAGGTTCAGGTTTGTTTGGTGTGATGATATGGTGATTCATCACAGTCCCCAACGAGGGAAGGAGACCAGCGTGAACCTGTTCGACCTGAGCGGCCGCACCGCCCTGATCACCGGCGCCAGCAAGGGCATCGGCTTCGCCCTGGCCACGGCCCTGGGCCAGGCCGGTGCGCGCGTGGTGCTCAACGCCCGCGGCGCCGAGGCCCTGGGCCGGGCGGTGGATGCGCTGCGCGCCCAGGGCATCCAGGCGCACGCCGCGGCCTTCGACGTGACCGACGCCGACGCGGTGCAGGCCGGCGTGGCGGCGGTGGAAGACAGCGTGGCGCCGATCGACATCCTGGTGAACAACGCCGGCATGCAGCACCGCGGGCCGTTTGCGGAGTTCCCCATCGACGCCTGGCACAAGATCACCACCACCAACCTCGACAGCGTGTTCCTGGTGGGCCGCGCCGTGGCGCAGCGCATGATCCCGCGCCGCCAGGGCAAGATCATCAACATCTGCTCGGTGCAGAGTGAACTGGGCCGCCCGGGCATCGCGCCGTATGCGGCCACCAAGGGCGCGGTGAAGATGCTGACCAAGGGCATGGCCATCGACCTGGGCGGCCATGGCATCCAGGTCAACGGCCTGGGGCCGGGCTACTTCAAGACCGAGCTGACCGAAGCCCTGGTGGCCGATGCGGAGTTCACCGCCTGGCTGAGCAAGCGCACCCCCGCCGGGCGCTGGGGCGAGGTGCAGGAGCTGGGCGGCGCCGCGGTGTTCCTGGCGAGTGCAGCCAGCAGCTTCGTCAACGGCCACATCCTGTATGTGGACGGCGGCATCACCGCCAGCCTGTAGCTGCCAGGCGCCGGGCCTTCGGGCCCATCAGTGCACGGACCGGGGCGTCACGCAGGGATAGGCGTACTCCCGCCCCACCACCGCCCGCGCGTACAGGTAGTTGGCCCGCGCGTGGGCCGACAGGCTGTCCAGCAGCACCTGGCCCTTGGCATCGCAGGGGAAGCACAAGGCCCGCCCGGTGCTGAACAGCGATTGGTATCTGAGTTCGTAGGCGTGTTCCATGGTGGGGCTCCTGGCTGACCGGTGCCGGGCGCATGACCCGACGCATGGCCGCAGCATAGGCAGGGGCGCGGGCGGCCGCAGTCAGCCGGATGCCGCGCCGCGTGTCAGCGAATCGGCAGTCCACCTGCAGGATGTTCACACCGAAGGCCGGCACCCGGCCCGCCGTGCCAGACTGCGTGGCTGCGGCCGGCTTGCCACCGCGGGGCCGTGGCCCCGGGTGACGCTTGGCACACCTTCCCAACGGATGTAGAAACCTGGCCATGGACACGACCCGACGAGACGCCCTGCTGGTGGCAGCCCATGCGCTGGCCGCCGCCACCGCCCAGGCGGCCGACGCCGTGGGCAGGCCGTCTGCCGCTCGAACGCCGCCGGCCACGACGGCCCTGTCGATGCGCGCGGCCGCGGCCGAACAGCCGATGGCGGTGGGCGCCGACGCGCCGCTGGTGCATGAACGCAGGATCGCCGACCTGGCCCGCGTCATCTGCGTGCCCCAGTGGTACGAGGGGGGCGGGCTGTACATCCGGTTCCAGCGGCTGTTGGTCTGGAGCGGGGCCAGCGGTGCTGTGCAGCTGCGGCGCAAGTGCGTCAAGCAGGCGGCGCAGCCGCTGCCCGACTACACGCCGGCGCGCACCTACGGCCTGCTCGTCGGCGGCCGGCGCGTGGCCGACGCGGTCTTCCCGGCCGGGCAAACCGAGCTCACGGTGGTGTTTCCGCTGGCGGGCCTGGCACCGGGCTGGCACGAAATCGACTTGAGCGGCACGCAGGACGGCGAAACCTTCGTCTCCTGGGCCGGTTACCACCATGTGCCCGGCGCGCCTGCGCCGCAGACCATGCCCGTGGTCCAGGGCTCGCACGCGCTCAGCTGGGACGGGAGCGGCATCCACCGCTGGGCCATGATGCCGGCGCGTTACACGCCGCAGCCGCAACCCCTGGTGCCGAAGCCCTTCCCCCCAGTGACACGTGGCATCGGCGGCCGCCTGGTCATCCCCACCGACATGGGCCAGGACATCGTCACGCCCAATGTCGACAAGCGCGGCATCTGGAACACCAACGGCAAGCAGGCCTATTTCTTCTCCGACGTGATGGCCGGTGGGCCGCCGGTCATCCCGCACCTGGACGGGCCACGCGGCGTCGCCACGGCGGGCCTGATCGTCGACATCCACATCGCCACGCCCACCAGGCCGGGCGACCCCGAGCGCGAGGTCGAGGCGTACCTGATGACCGCCAATGCCTGGCGCAAGCTGATGCGCGATGGTTCCATCGTGACCCTGGCCGGCTGGGCGCACGAGGGCGTGGCCTCGCACTGGAGCGACGGTGCGGCGGGCAAGACGCTGCGCCTGGTGGGCGACTGGCGTGCCGTGCCGGCGGCCCGGCGCGGCTACAGCGATCCCTGGGGCAGTGCCTGGCTGCAGGTCGAGGTCGACGAAGAGGCGGCGCCGGTGCCCAGCGAGGCCAATCTCAGGCCGCACAAGCTGCCGCCCATCGGCCTGGTGGCCGACTCGGGCCATGGCCGCATCCTGGCGCACCAGTTCAATCCACGGGTGCATGGCCCCGAGGCCATCGTGAGCGAATGGATGACGGGCATGCGCGATCCCTTCGGCATCGTGACCTGGAACGGCAAGGTCATCGTCTCCGAGCGCACGGCCCACCGCATCGTCGAGATCGACCCCGCCAGGCGCACCGTCACGCGGGTGATCGTGCAGCGAGATGCCAAGCTGCCGGGTGATGCCACGATGTCGACCTGGCGCCGCGCGATGGAGGCCGACCGCAGCACGCTGGCCGAGCGCCAGGCACAGCCCTGCCTGGCGCCCGAGATGCTGCGGGTGTGGGGCGACTGGCTCTACTACGGCAGTTATGCCGCCGAGGCGATCAAGCGGGTGCACCTGGTGACCGGCGAGATCCAGTTCGTGCTGCGGGTGGAGATGGACCGGCAGTCCTGGTTCGTCAACTTCGACATCGCGCGCGACAGCAGCTTCGCACCGGAAGGCACGGTCTTCTATTGCACCTGGGGACAGGGCATGAGCGCTGCCAACCACGGCGTGCTGCCCGACGGGTCGAAGTGGACACGGCACGCGGGCCAGGCGCCCTGGAACAACCCGCAGCCCTACGCCGCAGCCGTGGCCGTGGGCGGTGGCCGCCTGTACTACGCAGGCAGCGCCATGGGCATGACACGCTTCGAGGCCGGCCCGCCCATCGACACCGTGCGCTACAAGCGCGGGCTGCAGCTGTTCCAGCAGCAGGGTGGCTGGCTGCGCTTCGGCGCCGGCGGGTTCAACGCCTACGGCTTTGCGCTGCCCTGGGGCATCGACCCGGACCTCGACTACTACTTCGCCTGCCACGACATCCGGCGCCAGCCGCCACCGAGCCAGGCCTGACCAGGCGGCTGGGCGCCTGCAGCCCGCCTACAGCACCAGCAGCGCCCGGAAGTCGTTGACGTTGGTGAAGGTGGGCCCCGGCACCACCAGATCACCCAGGGCGCTGAAGAAGCCATAGGCGTCGTTGCGGTCGAGGAATTCGGCCGGCTTCAGGCCCAGCGCGGCGGCGCGTACCAGGGTGTCGGGCGTGAGCACGGCACCGGCGTTGTCCTCGATGCCGTCGATGCCGTCGGTGTCGGCCGACAGGCCCCACACCCCCGCCTGGCCCTGCAGCGCGATGGCGCAGCCCAGCAGGAACTCGCTGGCGCGGCCACCGCGGCCGCCCTTGCCGCGCACCGTCACCGTGGTCTCGCCGCCCGACAGGATCACGCAGGGCCGGCTGAAGGGCTGGCCATGGCGGGCCACGGCGCGTGCCAGCGCCGCCTGCACCTTGCCCACCTCGCGGCTCTCGCCCTCCATCTCGTCGCTGAGGATGTGCGCGGCCAGGCCATGGCTGCGCGCCAGCACAGCGGCTGCTTCCAGGCTGGCCTGGGGCGTGGCGATCAAGCGCACTGCATGGCCGTCGAAGATCGCATCCCCGGGCTTGGGGGTCTCGAAGGCGCCGCTCTCCAGCCCGGCGCGCGCCGCGTCGGGGATGGCGATGCCGTAGCGCGCCAGGATGGCCAGGGCGTCGGCACAGGTGCTGGCATCGGGCACGGTGGGGCCGCTGGCAATCACCTGCGGGTCGTCGCCCGGCACGTCGCTGATCAGCAGGGTCACCACCCGCGCCGGTGCACACAGCGCCGCCAGCCGGCCACCCTTGATGGCCGACAGGTGCTTGCGCACGGTGTTCATCTCGTCGATGGCCGCGCCGCTCTTGAGCAGGGCGCTGTTGATGGCCTGCTTGTCGGCGAAGTCCAGACCCGGCGCCGGCAGGCTCAGCAGGGCCGAGCCACCGCCGGAGATCAGGCACAGCACCAGGTCGTCGGCCGTCAGCCCGCGGGTTAGCTCGGCGATGCGCTGCGCCGCCTGGCGGCCGGCCTCGTCGGGCACCGGGTGGCGGGCCTCCACCACGGCGATGCGGCCGGGCCGTGCCTTGTAGGCCGGCGGCACATGGTCGTAGCGGGTCACCACCAGGCCGCTGATGGGCGCGTCGGCCGGCCACAGCGCGTCCACCGCCGCGGCCATGGCGCCACCGGCCTTGCCGGCGCCCAGCACCAGGGTTCGGCCTCGGGGCGGTGGCGGCAGGTGGGCGGCTGTCACGTCGGCGGGCAGCGCGCGTGCGACGGCAAAGGCGTACAGGTCGCGCAGCAGGCCCAGCGGGTCCAGGTCGGTGGTCGGTGCATTCATGTGATGATTATTTGACCGGCTCGCACCGTTCTTGCACGCAGTTTCCACATGCCACCCGACACCACCCTGCTGATCACCAACGCCGACGTCATCGGCACCATGGACGAGCAGCGGCGCGAGCTGCACGGCGCCAGCCTGCTGGTGCGCGGCCCGCAGATCGAGGCCATCTGGCCTGCGGGCCAGCTGCCGCCCGGCACCACGGCCGACGAGACCATCGACGCCCGCGGCCATGCGGTGCTGCCCGGCCTGGTGAACACCCACCACCACATGTACCAGAGCCTGACCCGGGCCATCCCCGCGGCGCAGAACGCCGAGCTGTTCGGCTGGCTGAAGACGCTGTACCCAATCTGGGCCGGGCTGACCCCCGAGATGGTGCAGGTCAGCACCCAGGTGGCGATGGCCGAGCTGCTGCTCAGCGGCTGCACCACCAGCAGCGACCACCTCTACCTCTACCCCAACGGCTTGCGGCTGGACGACAGCATCGGCGCCGCAGCGCAGATCGGCATGCGCTTCCATGCCGCCCGCGGCAGCATGAGCGTGGGGGAATCCGCCGGTGGCCTGCCGCCAGACAGCCTGGTGGAAGCCGAGCCCGCCATCCTGGCCGACACCCAGCGCCTCATCGAGCAGCACCATGAGCATGGGCGCTACGCCATGCTGCGGGTGGTGGCCGCGCCCTGCTCGCCGTTCTCGGTCAGCCCCGGCCTGATGCGCGACAGCGCGGCGCTGGCACGTTGCCTGGGCACCCGGCTGCACACCCACCTGGCCGAGAACGACCACGACGTCGCCTACAGCCAGGCCAGGTTCGGCATGACACCCACCCAGTACGCCGAGAGCGTGGGCTGGCTGGGCAGCGACGTGTGGCATGCACACTGCGTCAAGCTCGATGCCGCAGGCATCGCCCGCTTTGCCGCCACCGGCACCGGCGTGGCGCACTGCCCCTGCAGCAACATGCGCCTGGCCTCGGGCATCGCGCCGGTGCGCCGCATGCTGGATGCCGGTGTGCCCGTGGGCCTGGGCGTGGATGGCAGCGCCAGCAACGACGGCGCCCACCTGCTGGGCGAGGCCCGCAGCGCCCTGCTGCTGGCGCGTGTGGGCAAGAGCCTGGAGCCCTTCGGCTGCGACAGCGGCCCGGCCGAGATGACCGCCCGCGCCATGCTGGAGGTGGCCACCCGCGGCGGTGCCCGCGTGCTGGGGCGCGACGACATCGGCCACCTGGCGCCGGGCATGGCGGCCGACCTGGCGCTGTTCGACCTGCGCACGCTGGGCTTTGCCGGCGGCGCGGTGCACGACCCGGTGGCTGCCCTGCTGCTGTGCGCACCGGCGCAGGCGGCCTTCACCATCGTCAACGGCCGGGTGGTGGTGCGCCACGGCCAGCTGGCCACGCTGGACCTGGGCCCGCTGCTGGAGCGCCACAACCACCTGGCGCGGCAGCTGGCGGGCGGCTGAGCGCGCCGGCCCCAGGGTGTGCCCGCTGACGGACCGTGGCTGGCGCGCCTACCATGCGCCACCGCCCGACGCCGCCCGAAAGGAGCGCCCATGCCACGCCTGCCTGCCCTGCTGCTGGGCTTCAGCGCCAGCCTGGCCCTGCTGGCCACGCCGGCCCAGGCCTGGGGCCCCCAAGGCCATCTGACCAGCGGCGGCATCGCCGACCAGCTGCTGGCCGGCACACCCACCGCCAAGCAGCTGCGCGCCCTGCTGGGCAGCAACCTGCAGACGGCCGCAGTCTGGGCCGACTGCGTGCGCTCGGTGGAAAGCAAGGCCGGCACCTGGGCCTATGCCAAGGCCGGCCAGTTCAAGGATTGCGCGGTCTACGAGAACAAGGCCAGCCAGGCGGCGATGGTGGCCTTCGTCAAGCGCAACGCCAGCTTCTGCGGCTTCAGGGCGGGTGAAAAACGCTGCCGCCACACCGGCTGGCACTTCACCAACGTGGCCATCCAGCAGCCGGCCTATGCGGCCGACCTGCCCGGCGCCGGTGACGACGACCTGGTGCAGGCCATCGCCGCCTGCATCACCGTGCTGCAGGGTGGCAAGGCGCCGGCAGCATTCAAGATCGCCAGCAAGAAGGAGGCGCTGCGCCTGCTGGTGCACCACGTGGGCGATCTGCACCAGCCGCTGCATGTGGGCGCCATCTACCTCGACGACCAGGGCAAGCCCTTGAACCCGGCCAGCGCGCAGGAGGCGCAGGCCCACCGCAACAGCGGTGGCAACGCCATCCTGGTGGGTGCACGCAATCTGCATGCGCTGTGGGACGACGTGCCCGGCAAGCTCACCACCCGGCTGCTGGCCGGCGCCGGTGCGGCCGAGGCGCGCCAAGTGCCCGCCAGCAGCGGCCCGCCCGAGCAGTGGCCGGCACAGTGGGCCAGCGACACCTTGCGTGTGGCACCGCAGGCCTTCCAGCCGCTGAAGTTCGGCGCCAAGGCGGGTGATGCCTGGCCGGCCACCACCACCGAGCCGGCCTACCGCCTGGCCCGCGAGAATCTGCAGCGTGTGCAGCTGGCCAAGGCCGGCGCCCGGCTGGCCGAGCTGCTCACCACCCTGTTTCCCTGACTCCGGAGCCCTCGCATGCCCTTGAAGATCGATTTTGTGTCCGACGTGTCCTGCCCCTGGTGTGCCATCGGGCTGAACGCGCTGGAGCAGGCGCTGGCGCGTGTGGCGCCGCAAATCCAGGCCAGCCTGCACTTCCAGCCGTTTGAGCTCAACCCACAGATGGCACCCGAGGGGGAAGACATCGTCGAGCACCTGGGGCGCAAGTACCGCATCGACGCCGCGCAGATCGCCGCCAATGCCGAGGCCATCCGCCAGCGTGGTGCCAGCGTGGGCTTCGAGTTCGGCCAGGGCAAGCGCAGCCGCATCTACAACACCTTCGACGCCCACCGCCTGCTGCACTGGGCCGGCGCGGTGGGTGCGGACCAGCAGCGCGCGCTCAAGCATGCGCTGTTCAAGGCCTATTTCACCGACGGCCTGAGCCCGGGCGACCATGCCGTGCTGCTGCAGGCCGCGGCCGCGGCGGGGCTGGATGCCGACGAGGCCGCCCGCATCCTGGCCGGCGATCACTTTGCCGCCGCCGTGCGCGAGGCCCAGGGCTTCTACCACCAGCAGGGCATCAGCTCGGTGCCGGCCATCATCATCAACGACCGCCACCTGATCAGCGGCGGCCAGCCGGTGGAACTGTTCGAGCGCGCGCTGCGCCACATCGCGGCCGAGGGCCAGGACAGCGCGGCATGAGCCCGCCGGGCCGCCCCAAGGGCGCATTCCGCAGTGCGCAGCACGAAGGTACCCAGTGACGGCCCCGCTGGACGACGTCGGCCTCATCGGCCTGGCGGTGATGGGCCAGAACCTGGTGCTCAACATCGAGAGCCGGGGCTTCGCGGTCAGCGTCTACAACCGCACGCCGGCGGCCACCGAGGCCTTCGTGGCGGCCCACCCGGGCAAGCGCATCCACGGCCATGCCAGCCTGGCGGACTTCGTGCAAAGCCTGTCGCGGCCACGCCGGATGATGCTGATGGTGAAGGCCGGCGCGGCGGTGGACGCGGTGATCGAACAGCTGATCCCGCTGCTGGAGCCCGACGACATCGTCATCGACGGTGGCAACAGCCTCCACACCGACACCGAGCGGCGCGACGCCTGGCTCACGCCGCTGGGCCTGCGCTTCATCGGCGCGGGGGTGTCGGGCGGCGAAGAAGGTGCACGCAAGGGCCCGTCCATCATGCCCGGCGGGCCGGCCAGCAGCTGGGTGGCCATGCAACCCATCTTCGAGGCCATCGCCGCCAAGGTGGACGGCCAGCCCTGCGTGGTGCACATCGGCCCGGGCGGGGCCGGCCACTACGTGAAGATGATCCACAACGGCATCGAATACGGCGACATGCAGCTGATCTGCGAGGCCTATGCGCTGCTGAAGGCGGCCGGCCTGTCGAATGCCCGCATGGCTGCCGTGTTCGACCAGTGGAACCAGGGCGCGCTGCAGAGCTACCTGATCCAGATCACCGCCAAGGCGCTGGCGCAGGTGGACGCCGAGACCGGCCAGTATGTGGTTGACCTGATCCTGGACAAGGCCGGCCAGAAGGGCACGGGCCAGTGGACCCAGCTCAATGCCGCCGAGAACGCGGTGGTGATCAGCACCATCAATGCCGCGGTGGAGGCGCGGGTGCTGTCGTCGCAGAAGGCCCAGCGGCTGGTGGCCAGCGGCCAGCTCGACGGCCCCACCGGGCTGCTGGAGGTGGACCCCGAGCAGCTGATCAACCAGGTGCACGATGCCCTGTACGCCAGCAAGATCGTCAGCTATGCCCAGGGCCTGGACCTGATGCGCACCATGGGCGAGAAGAAGGGCTGGGGGCTGGACCTGGGTGCGATTGCCGGCATCTGGCGTGGTGGCTGCATCATCCGTGCGCAGTTCCTGCGCCACATCACCGCCGCCTACCAGGCCGAGCCCGGCCTGGCCAACCTGATGCTGGCGCCGTTCTTCCGCCAGGTGCTCAACCGCAGCCAGCCGGCCTGGCGCCAGGTGGTGGCCCAGGCGGTGGCGGCGGGCATTCCGGTGCCGGCCTTCGGCGCCTCGCTGGCCTACTTCGACAGCCTGCGCTGCGCGCGCCTGCCGGCCAACCTGCTGCAGGCCCAGCGCGACTTTTTCGGCGCCCACACCTACGAGCGCATCGACCGGCCGGCCGGCCAGTGGTTCCACACCGACTGGCCGGAGGTGATCGACTGACAGGGTCTAGACAAAATCAAACATGAACCGCCAGTCTGCGCAGCAGCATA
>JAZKFQ010000049.1:0-28575 GCA_040386375.1 Pseudomonadota bacterium | reverse complement strand
TTGACGATGTAGATGCGGTCGAGGAAGGCCTCGTTGTTCTTGTTGTTGCGGAAGGCCTTCCACTCGCTCTCGTTGCTGTGCGCCAGCACCACGCCGTCGAAGGGGATGGCACCAAAACCCTCCGTGCCCTTGAAGTTGCCTTCCTGGGTGGCGGTGAGCAGCGGGTGCAGCACCTTGATCGGCGCCTTGAACATCTCCACGAATTCCAGCAGCCCCTGGTTGGCCAGGCACAGGCCACCGCTGAAGCTGTAGGCATCCGGGTCGTCCTGGGCATAGGTCTCGAGCTTGCGGATGTCGACCTTGCCCACCAGACTGGAGATGTCCTGGTTGTTCTCGTCACCCGGCTCGGTCTTGGCGATGCCCACCTGCTTGAGCACACTGGGGTGGCGCTTGACCACCTTGAACTTGCGGATGTCGCCGCCGTACTCCTCCAGCCGCTTCACCGCCCAGGGGCTGAGGATGCGGTTGAGGTAGCGGCGCGGGATGCCGTATTCCTGCTCCAGGATGGCGCCGTCTTCCACCACGTCGAACAGGCCCAGCGGGCTTTCGTTCACCGGGCTGCCCTTGATGGCATAGAACGGCACTTCCTGCATCAGGGCCTTCAGGCGCTCGGCGATGGAGCTCTTGCCACCGCCCACCGGGCCCAGCAGGTAGAGGATCTGCTTCTTTTCCTCCAGCCCTTGGGCGGCATGGCGGAAGTAGCTCACCACCTGCTCGATGGCGTCTTCCATGCCGTAGAACTCGGCAAAGGCGGGGTAGCGCTTGATCACCTTGTTGGCGAACAGCCGCGACAGGCGCTGGTCGTTGCGGGTGTCCACCATCTGCGGCTCGCCGATGGCCTTGAGCATGCGCTCGGCCGCGGTGGAATAGGCGATGGGGTTGCGCTTGCACTCGGCGAGATAGTCCTCGAGGGACATCTCCTCTTCACGGGTGCGTTCGTAACGGGCTGCAAAGCTGCTGATCACGTCCATGAGGACCTCCTTGATCGGACACAGCACCGATGCGGGGATCAGCCCCATCGGTGGCGGGGAAGTTCTGATGAAGTCCCGGCTTCACAGGCCCAGGCTCCATCAGAGCTTTCCGGTCATTGACGTTGATCTATCGAATCACTTGCCTCCAGCTTCGTTCAATCGGCCACCGGTCAAAGGACCGAACAGCGCCTCAATCGCCAGTCTTCTTGCCACCACTCCAGCAAGCTGCGCGCCAGCGTGTTCTGCAGGCCCATCGCCATCACAACGCACGCAGCCTGCACCCCGCTGACAAGCATGCACCCACTTTGCGCTTTTGAGACCTGTCTGCTGCATGTTGGTGCCAGCCCGCCGGAATATTTCATCATGACAGGAGGCATTGGTGCATGGGTCGGCCCGCCGCGCCCGGGCTGCACCAAACTCCCCCGCCGATGGCAGGGGCGATCGGCGACCAAGCCGGCGCGGCCGTGGCCCGAACGCCGGCGGCCCACCTGGATGCGGGGGCCTGCAGCGCTGCGGTGGCCTGGGCATCAGCGCCAGCGGTCGTCGCCGGGCGGCGGCTCGTGCGACAGCCAGCGCGCAATGCGTGCAGCAGCCCAGTCGCGCCCGCCCAGGCCGAAGGCCAGCGCCACCGCGAACACCAGGCCTGCCAGCAGGATCAGGAAGCTGGACTGCACGATGGTGCCGCCGATGTCCAGGTGGTCCAGCGCGATCAGCACCACGAACACCTGCACCGCGGCCTGCGCCACCCGGGCCAGCAGCTCGGCATCCTGCAGCTCGCTGCTGCGGCCTGCGTTGCGCACCGTCTCGCCGATGAAGCGTGCGAAGTACGAGCCCAGGGCCAGGATCACCAGCCCCACCAGCACCCGCGGCACGAACCACAGCACCCGCCCCAGCAACTCGGCGATGGCGCTCAACCCCAGGCTGTTGCTGGCCACCACCAGCGCCGCCAGCAGCACCAGCCAGTACACCAGCAGAGCAAACAGCGCCGCCGTGTCGTGGCGCAGGCCGCCCTGACGCAGAAAGCCGTCCAGGCCTGCACGCTCGGCCAGCACGCCGAAGTTGACCGCCCGCAAGGCCTTGACGGTGGTGAAGCGGGCCAGCTTGGCCAGCACCCAGCCGCCCGCCAGCACCGCCACGGCCAGCAACAGCCGCGGCAGGAACACACCCACTTCGGACAGGAAGGCGCGCAGGGGTTCCAGCAGGATGTCGACGTTTTGCATGGTGGTCACTCCGGTCGGGGGGGTGGGTCGGACCGCGCCAGCAGCTCGGCCAGGGCCTGCAGCGGCACTTGGGGGCTGTCGGCGGGCTGCTGCAGTGCGGCCTGCAAGTGGATCAGCGCCGTCTCGGTCTCGTACAGCCACAGCCAGCTGCCGACCTGTGGCCGGGCAGGCTCGGCCGCGGTCGCGTCATGCGCGGCGAGGAAGGTCTGGCGCACCTGGGTCTCCCAGGTGCGGGCCAACCGCCGCAGCGCCTGGCTGCCCTCGCCCGGCGGGCCCAGGCGCTGCAGGGCTTCCAGGCGTGCCCGGCTGATGGACTGCAGCATGCCGGCCAGGTCGCGCAGTGCCGCACCCTTGGCCCGGCCGGCCGCAAAGGCCGTGGCGCTGCTGCCGCCGAAGCCGATGATGACGAAGTCGTTGCGCACCAGCAGCACCTGGCCCAGGCTGTAATCGCCGTGCACGCGGGTCTTGTGCGCCGGCCCGGGCGCCGCGCCGGCCTGCGCCAGCCGGCGCAGCAGCGCCTCGCGCTGGGCCAGCAGGCTGCGCGCCTGGCTGCGCAGGCCGGCCGGCAGCCGCGGCTGTTGTGCCGCCAGCTGGTCCAGCGTGCGCTGCGCCACGGCCAGGGCGGCAGCGACGTCGGCCGCCCGGTCGTCGGCACTGACCGGCTCGGGGTCGAAGGCGGCGCGGCCGGTGGGCGTGGCCAGTGCCCGGTGCAATTCGGCGCTGCGGGTGCCCAGGGTCTGCGCCAGGGTCAGGTAGGCCCCGTGCACGTCGGCCGGCGCGGCGCCGGGGTCGGCGCTCCACTCGTCGAGGTGGCGGTCCAGGTAGGCGGCGGTGTAGGTGCGGCCGTCGCCCTGGTTCGGCACCTGGGCCTGTAGCAGGGCCAGTGTCGTCACGCTGCCGTCGGCGGCCACATGCGCCAGGGCGCCGGCCACCGGCGCGCAGTGGGCGAAGTGCACCACCTCGCCGAGGAAGCGGCCGATCTCCAGCTCCGGGTGTTCGCCCGGGTGCAGCCGGTGGTAGCCCTTGAGCAGCAGCTGCTCGCCGATGTGCACCACCGGCCAGTGGCTGTGCACCTGGGGCCGGGTGATGGTGGCGCCAGCCAGGTCGCCGGCTGCACACAACGCCGCCAGCGCGGGTGTGGGGCGGAACTGCAGCTCGCCGGTGCCGGTCTTGCAGCGTGCGTCCTGGCCGATGGCCTGCACCAGCGCACGGCAGAAGGCGTCGTCGTGGAAGGCATCACCCAGCACGCCCACACGCGCCTGCTGGCGCACCTTGGCCACGCCACCGGTGGCCAGGGTCTTCATGCGGTCCTCGTCGTCGTCCTCCCAGGCCAGGGCCAGGGGCTGGAAGTAGCGCGCGCTGTCGGCGGGCCGGTCCAGTGCCAGCACCAGCAGCAGCCAGCTCGACGCGCCGGGCTGCCACACCGCGTGGTCGACCAGCATCGCGCGGCGCGGCACCTCGCCCGCGCCGTGGCCGGCGTACCAGCGCTGGGCCATGATGTGGCGCGGCAGGGTCTCGGTCTCGAACTGTGCCCGGATGCGCTCGGCCATGCCGATGCGCCAGGGCATCACCCGCTCCCGGAACAGGCTGGTCCAGCCGTCGAACAGCACCAGCACCGGCCGGTCGTCGATGGCCGCAGCGCTCTGGTGCCAGCGTGGCTCGGCCACGTCGCTGGCCAGGCGGAACCAGTAGAAGCCATGCGCGGCGATGGTCAGCGGATAGGGCTGGTCGCCGATGGGCGCAAACACGGTGCGGCCCAGCATCTCCACCGGCACGCGGCCCTTGAAGCCGGCCAGGTCCAGCGCCACCGGCTGCGCCGTGCGGGCCAGGTTGGCCACGAACAACAGAGCCTCGCCGGCGTGCTCGCTGAGGTAGGCCAGGATCTTGCGGTTGCCCGGCCGCAGGAAGCGGCGCCGGCCGCGGCCGAAGGCGGTGCTGGTCTTGCGCACCGCCAGCATGCGCCGGGTCCAGTTCAGCAGCGAGCTGGCCTCGTTGGCCTGGGCCTCGACATTGCGGGCTTGGTAGCCGTAGACCGCATCCATGATGGGCTGCAGGTACAGCCGCTGCGGGTCGGCGCGCGAGAAGCCGGCATTGCGGTCGGGGCTCCACTGCATGGGCGTGCGCACGCCGTTGCGGTCGCCCACGAAGACGTTGTCGCCCATGCCGATCTCGTCGCCGTAGTAGATGATGGGCGAGCCGGGCATGGACAGCAGCAGGCTGTTCATCAGCTTGATGCGGTCCAGGTCGTTGTCCATCAGCGGTGCCAGCCGGCGGCGGATGCCCAGGTTGATGCGCGCCCGCGGGTCGGCCGCGTACATGCGGTACATGTAGTCGCGCTCGCGGTTGGTCACCATCTCCAGCGTCAGCTCGTCGTGGTTGCGCAGGAAGATCGCCCACTGGCAGCCCTCGGGGATCTCGGGCGTCTGCTCCATGATCTCGACGATGGGGTCGCGCTCCTCCTGCGCGATGGCCATGTACATGCGCGGCATCAGCGGGAAGTGGTAGGCCATGTGGCACTCGTCGCCGTTGCCGAAGTATTCGCGCACGTCCTCGGGCCACATGTTGGCCTCGGCCAGCAGGAAGCGGTTGGGGTAGTGGGCGTCGATGGCCGCGCGCAGCCGGCGGATCACCGCATGGGTCTCGGGCAGGTTCTCGTTGCTGGTGCCGTCGCGCTCGACCAGGTAGGGAATGGCATCCAGTCGGAAGCCGTCCACCCCCATGTCCAGCCAGAAGCGCATGGTCTTGAACACCGCCTCCAGCACCGCCGGGTTGTCGTAGTTCAGGTCGGGCTGGTGGCTGAAGAAGCGGTGCCAGAAGTAGGCCTTGGCCACCGGGTCCCAGGTCCAGTTGGAGGTCTCGGTGTCGGTGAAGATGATGCGGGTGCCGGCATAGAGCTGGTCGCTGTCACTCCACACGTAGAAGTCGCGCTCGGCTGAGCCCGGCGGCGCCTGGCGCGCGGCCTGGAACCAGGGGTGGGCATCGGAGGTGTGGTTGATCACCAGCTCGGTGATCACGCGCAGGCCGCGCTGGTGGGCGGCATCCAGCATCTCGCGGAAGTCGTCCAGCGTGCCGTACTGCGGATGCACGTCCTCGTAGTGGGCGATGTCGTAGCCGTCGTCACGCAGTGGCGAGGGGTAGAACGGCATCAGCCAGATGGTGTTGACGCCCAGGTCACGCACATAGTCGAGCTTGGCCGTGACGCCTTTGAAATCACCCACGCCGTCGCCGTTGGAATCGTAGAAGGCCTTGACGTTGAGCTGGTAGATCACCGCATCGCGGTACCAGTGCGGGTCGTCCGCAGGGGCACCCGCCAGGGGGGCGACCGGGCCGTCGTCGGGGGGCGTGGCTGGGTTCATGGTGGTGTGCGTGCTGAGGGCATGGCGGGCTGCGGTCAACCGGGGCCGGCGTCTGCGTTCAGCAGGGCCAGCATGCGCCCCAGCAGCAGCGCCACCTCCTGCTGGCTGTCGAGGCCGAAGCGGGCACGCGAGCCGGGATCGTCGCGGCCGATGCGCAGCGTCAGCCAGTGCGCGGGCGCGGCGATGAACACCGATTCGTCGTTGACGTCGTCCCCCGCAAAAAAAGCCGCTGCCGCCCCGCAGCGCGCCACCAGCGACAGCACGGCAACCCCCTTGTCCGGCGCATCGGCGGCCATGGCGTTGACCACCATCTTGCCGCCGAAGATGCGCAGGCCGCCACGCAGCGGTGCCAGCAGTTCGTCGATCAGGGCCTGGGCCAGCGCCCGTTCACGCGACAGCCGGAAGTGCAGCGCGATCGACAAGGCCTTGTCCTCCACCGTCACACCCGCGGCGGCCAGCTCGGCGGCCCGGGCCTGCAGTGCCGCGCGCAGCGGGCCCAGGGCTGCGGTGCGGCGCGCCGTGCCCTCGGCGTCACCGCTGTCCTCGGCGCCGTGGTTGCCCACCAGGAACTGCGGCGCGAAGCCCAGCCGCTCGCGCACGTCGGCCACCTGGCGGCCGGTGACCACGGCCACCGGCAGGCGCTCGGCCAGCAGGCGCAGGCGCTGGCCCACCGCCTGCGAGATGCGCGCATCGTCGGGCCGCGCCACGATGGGCGCCAGGGTGCCGTCGAAGTCGAAGGCCAGCAGCGGGCGCAGGCGCAGGACAGCGGCCAGCGCCGCTTCGCCGTCAGGGGTGAACAAGTGCTGCATCGTCGGGCATGGCCTCCGTGGTTTGGGCGGTCTTGGGGCGGTGGAGGGACGGTCGTTCAGTCCGGCCGGTGGCGGCGCACGCGTGCCTCGATGCGCGCCCGCAGGCGCCAGCGCCCGGCGTCGGCCAGCATGCGCCCGGCCCAGCGGAACACGTTGAACTCCCGCACCGTGCTGCGCAGGCTGGCCATGCGCTCACGCTGTTCGGCCGGGCTCATGGTGGCCGCGCGGTGCAGCGCGTCGGCGGTCTCCTCCACGTGGTAGGGGTTCACGATCAGCGCCTCGGCCAGCTCCCGCGCGGCGCCGGCAAAGCGGCTGAGGATCAGCACGCCCTGCAGGTCGTCGCGTGCGGCGACGAACTCCTTGCACACCAGGTTCATGCCGTCGTGCAGGCTGGTCACCACGCAGATGTCGGCGGCGCGGAACAGCTCCATCACCGCATCGTGTTCATGGTGCCGGGCCAGCAGGTGCACCGGCTGGTAGCCCGGGCGGCCGAAGCGCACATTGATGCGTTCGGTCACCCGTTCGATGCGCTCCTGGAAGCTGCGGTACTCGTCCAGCGCCGACCGTGTGGGCGCGGCCACCTGCACGAAGACGAAGCGGCCGACCCAGTCTGGCCACTTCTCCAGCAGGCGCTCGACGGCATTCAGCCGCTCGAGGATGCCTTTGGTGTAGTCGAACCGGTCGACCCCCACCGCCAGGCAGACATCGGCCGGCAGTCCCAGGCGCTGGGCCACGCGGCGGCGGCACTCGGCCACCGGTGCCCAGGCGGCCACCTCGGCCGGGCCCGGCCATTCGATCGAGATGGGGTAGCTCTCGACCAGGGTCTCCTTCTCGCGGAACGCAATCGTCGAATGCTCGTGCTCGATGCGCGCCTCGAGATAGCGGTCGACGGTCTCGATGAAGTTCTTGCAGTGGAACCGGGTGTGGAAGCCCAGGATGGTGCTGCCCAGCATGCCCTGCAGGATCTCGCGCCGCCAGGGGCAGATGCCGAAGGACTCGGGGTTGGGCCAGGGGATGTGCCAGAAGGTGAGGATGGTGGCCTGGGGCAGCTTCTCGCGCACCATGGCCGGCAGCAGGGCGAAGTGGTAGTCCTGCACCAGCACGATGGGGTCCTCGCCGCGCGCCTCGGCCACCACGGCGTCGGCAAAGCGCTGGTTGATGGCGCGGTAGGCATCCCAGTCGGATTCGCGGAACACCGGCCGCACATGGGCCACGTGGCACAACGGCCACATGCCCTCGTTGGCGAAGCCATAGTAGTAGCCCTGCTCCTCCGCCTCGGTCAGCCAGATGCGGCGCAGCCAGTAGGCGTCTTCGCCGGGCGGCACCTGCACCCGGTCGCCGGCGTCGACCACGTCGCGGTCGGCACTGCCGCTGCCATGGGCCACCCAGGTGCCCGAGCAGGCCCGCATCACCGGCTCGACCGCGGTGACCAGGCCACTGGCCGGGCGCTTGACCACGATGCCGTCGGCACTGCGCTCGTGGATGTAGGGCTCGCGGTTGGAGACCACAATCACCTGGTCGCCGTTGAGCTGGGTGCTCAGCAGGCTGCGCAGGCGCTCGGCGGTCCAGTCGGCCTGCGGGCCCTGGGAGCGGCGGAATTCATCCTCCATGTCGCGCAGCCGGGCCCGCAGGTCGGCGGCAAACGGCGCCAGCTCGGGCGCCGGCATCAACGGGCTGACCAGGCCCTCGCCACGCAGGATGGCGCGCACGCCGCTGACCCAGCCGCGCCAGCTGAGCTGGGCCACCACCATGGTGATCAGCGCGATCACCAGCCCCAGGCCGGCGATCAGGCCGATCAGGTAGCGGCGGGTGTCCTGGCTGCGGCGCTCGATGAAGCTCAGGTCCTGCAGCAGCACCAGGGACGCCACCCGCTGCGGCGCGGCGTCGCTGGCCAGGGTTACGACCGGCAGGCCCAGGCCCGGCACCGCATCGTCGGGAATGACCCCGGGTGCCGGGTTGGCCGGCGGCAGCGGTGTGGGTGGGCGCTGGGCGATCACCTCGTGCATGCCGACGTGCACCGTGCCGCCGGCCAGCTGCAGCCGCGGCTCGGCCTGCCCGGCCAGGGCGGTGGACGCCGCGCAGGACAAGGTGGGCGGGAAGGCGTCGGTGCGCTGCAGCATGCGGCCATCCTCCGAACACAGGCCGATGGCGACCAGCCGCTCATCCTGGATGGCACGCGCAAACAGCACCTGCAGGCCGGCGGGCCGGTCGGCTGCCAGGGCCAGCGCCACCGAGTCCGACAGCGCATTGGTCACCAAGACACCGCGGCTGTTGAGGTCGCGGCTGAACCAGCGCAGCGTGACCTGGTCCATCAGCGGCATGGCCAGGTAGGCCGCCACCACCAGCGTGCCCACCAGCGGCAGCAGAAACCTGAACTGCAGGCGAAGGGTCTTCCAGGTCATGGTGTGGGCATGGGTGACGGAACTTGTGCGTTTGAGGAAGTGTCCATGGTGGGCAGCATTTTACATTTGTACAAATACAAACCACATGCAACGGTCCAATGTTCCAGCAGGCGGCCTGCGCCGCACCCCGCCCAGGATGGCACTGCGCCCCCCGTCCGCGCAAGCGGGAGGCCGGGCATGAACACCTCCAATGAATTCCTGGCCGGCACGGTGGCCAGCCTGCAGGGCCTGGGCGGGGCGGCCACGGCAGGTGCGCGCATCATCGGCATCGTGATCCTTGCATGGATCGCCATCGGCGTGGCGCAGCGCGCCATCCGCGGCCTGCGGGTGCGCATCGCCGGCCGGCTGGGTGACCAGGAGGCCGTGCGGCGCGCAGAGACACTGGGCCGGGTGTGCCGCTACCTGGCCGCGGTGGTCATCTCCCTGGTGGCGGGCATGCTGGTGCTGAGTGAACTGGGCATCAGCGTCGCCCCCATCCTGGGCGCTGCCGGGGTGGCGGGGCTGGCCGTCGGCTTCGGTGCGCAAAGCCTGGTCAAGGACTACTTCAACGGGCTGTTCCTGCTGCTGGAAGACCAGATCCGCCAGGGCGACGTGGTCAACCTCGGTGACCATGCCGGCCTGGTGGAAGAGGTGACGCTGCGCCACGTGCGGCTGCGTGACTACGACGGCAACGTGCACTTCGTGCCCAACGGCGGCATCGCCAGCGTCATCAACATGGGGCGGGGCCACTCGCAGGCCGTGGTGGACGTGGGCGTGGGCTACGGCGTCGACCTGGACCAGGCGATGGCGGTGATGCACGAGGTGGCCGCCGACCTGCGTGCCGACCCGGCGTTTGCCGGCCGCATCCTGGAAGACCTGGAGATGGCCGGCGTGGAACGCTGGGCCGATTCGTCGGTGCTGATCCGCGCGCGGTTCAAGGTGGCACCGCTGCAGCAGTGGACGGTGCGGCGCGAATACCTGCGCCGCCTCAAGCGCGCCTTCGACACGGCAGGAATCGAGATCCCGTTCCCGCAGGTCATGCTGCACCGGCCGCTGCGCCAGAGCGCGGCGCCGCCGCTGCCGGGCTGAAGCCCGGCGCGGGCGCTCAGCGGTCCGTCACGCCCAGCTTGTCCAGCAGCCCGTTCAGCTCGTCCAGCGAGCCGAAGCTGATCGCCACCTCGCCCTGCTCGCCCCGCCTGGTGCTGCGGTGGATGCGGATCTCCACCTGCGCCGTCAGCGCGTCGGCCAGTTGCTCTTCCAGCCGCACGATGTCGCGCGACTTGTCCTTCTTCACCCGCAGCAGCGGGGTCTGGCGGCCCGAGGTCGGCACCTCGGCCTGGGCCCGGGCCACCAGCTTCTCGGCCTCGCGCACGCTGAGCTTCTTGCTGACGATCTCGGTGGCGCTGGCCACCTGGGCGCCGGCCTCCAGGCCCAGCAGGGCACGCGCATGGCCCATGTCCAGGTCACCGGCCATCAGCATCTGCTGCACCGGCGCGGTGAGGTTGAGCAGGCGCAGCAGGTTGCTGGCGGCACTGCGCGAGCGGCCCACCGCCTGCGCCGCCTGCTCATGGGTGAGGTTGAATTCGGCCACCAGGCGCTGCAGACCCTGCGCTTCTTCCAGCGGATTCAGGTCTTCGCGCTGGATGTTCTCGATCAGCGCCATCACCGCGGCGGCTTCGTCGGGCACCTCCTTGACCAGCACCGGCACCTCGTCCAGCCCGGCCAGCCTGGCGGCGCGGAATCGGCGTTCGCCGGCGATGATCTCGTACTGGTCGGCGCTGGTGTTCAGCGCACCCGTGGCCGGGGAGGGCCCCTGCGACCTGGCACCCAGCGGGCGGACCAGGATGGGCTGCATGATGCCCTGGCTCTTGATGCTCTCGGCCAGCTCGTAGAGCGAGCCCTCGTCCATGCGGGTGCGCGGCTGGTACCTGCCGGCCTGCAACTGGCTGAGCTTGAGCGTGCTGGGGCGGGAGGCGTCGGCCGGCGCGGCATCCGCCACCTTGGGGCCGAGCAATGCTTCCAGGCCGAGGCCGAGGCCCTTGGGTTTCTTGGTCACCATGGGGCGGGATTGTCGGTGATCAGCCTGGCGCCGGCGGCGCCGCAAAACCCGCACGCTGTGCCAGCGCAGCCAGCAACTGCACACCCTCGGGCCAGTCACCCAGGCCGCTGTCGGCATTGACGTGGCCGGCCGCGCCCAGGCTGACGATCTCGCAGCCCCAGTCGGCCGCCAGGCCCAGGCTGCGGCTGGCGTCGCAATACGGGTCGTCGGCGCTCAACACCGCGCTGGCGGAAAACGGCAGCGCACGGCGCTGCATCGGCGCCCAGCCCGCCACCTGCGGCGGGATGTCGGGCCGTTCCAGGTCGGGCGGAGCCACCAGCAGCGCGCCGGCCACCCGGCTGGTGTGCTGCGAATGGGCCGCCCAGGCCGCCACCAGGTGGCAACCCAGGCTGTGGGCCACCAGCAACGCGGGGCGCGGATCGGCCAGCAGGTTCTCGTCCAGCCGCATCATCCAGTCGCCCCGGCGTGGCCAGAACCAGTCGTCCTGTTCCAGGCGTGGCCAGCCATGCAACTGCTCCCAGCGGCTCTGCCAATGGCCGGGGCCGGAGTTCTGCCAGCCGGGCAACAACAAAACACGCACGCTGGTCATGGGCTTGGCCTTATCCTTGCGGGTCAACCCGCATTGTGACCAACCGGACGCCCACCATGACCCACCACATCTTCGTCGACGGACAGGAAGGCACCACCGGCCTGCGCATCCACGAGATGCTGGCCCGCCGCACCGACGTGGAAGTGCTGCGCATCGACGCCGACAAGCGCAAGGACCCGGCCGAGCGCGCCCGCCTGCTGAATGCCGCCGACGTGGCCTTTCTCTGCCTGCCCGATGCCGCGGCGCGCGAGGCGGCGGCCCTGGTCACCAACCCCAACACCTGCGTGATCGACGCCAGCACCGCCCACCGCACCGCGCCGGGCTGGGCCTACGGCCTGCCCGAGCTGGCGGCCGGCCAGCGTGCGGCCATCCGCGCGGCCAAGCGCATCTCCAACCCGGGCTGCCATGCCACGGCCTTCGTGCTGCTGCTGCGCCCGCTGGTGCAGGCCGGCCTGCTGGGCGCCGACGCGGCCGTGAGCGCCACCTCCATCACCGGCTATTCGGGTGGTGGCAAGTCCATGATCGCCCAGTACGAGGCGGGTGGTGATGCCAAGCTGCAATCACCCCGGCCCTATGGCCTGGCGCTGGCCCACAAGCACCTGCCCGAGATGGTGGCCCACACGGGCCTGCGCCGCGCGCCGGTGTTCATGCCGGTGGTGGCCAATTTCTACAAGGGCCTGGCCGTCAGCGTGGGCCTGCAGCTCGACCAGTTCCAGCCCGGCACCAGCGGCGCCCAGGTGCAGCAGGCCCTGGCCGCGCACTACGCCGGTGAGCGCTTCGTGCGGGTGATGCCGCTGGGCGACCCGGCCACGCTGGAGGCCGGCTTCTTCGACGTGCAGGCCAACAACGACAGCAACCATGCCGACCTGTTCGTCTTCGCCAACGACCACCAGCTGCTGCTGCTGAGCCGGCTGGACAACCTGGGCAAGGGCGCCAGCGGTGCCGCGGTGCAGTCCATGAATGTGCACCTGGGCCTGGAAGAGAGCCTGGGCCTGGTCTAGGCCTGAGCCTCAGGGCGGCGCCAAGCGGCGTGCGCTGATCTGCACCGGCCGGTGCGGCTGTGCCGCACCTTCGGTCTGCATCGTCAGCTGCAGGCTGTCGCCCACCAGGCTGCCACTGTAGCGGTGCATCACCGTGCGCTCCGTGCCTCCAAGCAGCTCGCTGCTCTGGGTGCTGAAGCGGATCTGCTGCCCCTCCACCTGCCCGCCCAGGATGCCACGCGGCACCCGCAGGAACGACGCCGTGCCCGCCAGCGCCGTGCCCTCGCCCTGCAGCACCAGCTGCTCGCGGAAACGGGCGCCGGGCCAGTCGTAGTCCACCTCGGCTTCCCAGTGGCCGTTGACGGCCGCGCGCGGCGCAGCAATCGGCGCCACGCTGGCCGGCAGGGGTGAGCCCGGCGGCTGCAGCGCCCACCAGCCGGCACCGGCCAGCGCCAGGGCAGCCGCGGCGGCGAGCAGCCAGCCGCGCCGCGTGGCGGGCGCTGCGGCCACGGGCCCGCCCATGGCCGGGCGCAGCAGGTCCAGCAGCTGCGTGGCATCGGCGGCAAAGCGGCGCGCATCCACCACCAGCGCCTGGCGCGTGGCCAGTGCGCGCAGCGGCGCGGGCAGCTGGGCTTCGCCGGGCATGGCCGCGCCGTCGAACAGCAGCGGGATCACCTGCAGGCCACCCACCAGCCCGGCGGCCACCTCACGGTGCACGAAGTCGTCGGGGCTGTGCAGGCGGGGCAGGCCACCGGCCTGCGCTGCCAGCCAGCGTGGGCCGATCAGCACCAGCAGCACGCTGGCCCCACCCACCGCCCGGTTGATGGCCTGGTCGAAGGCCTGGCCGGCGGCGATGTCGTCGACATCGATGAACACCCGCTCGGCACCGAACTCCCGCGCCAGCAGGTCGTTCAGCGCCCGGGCGTAACCGGCGGTGTCGTCGCGCCGGTAGCTGATGAACACCCAGGCCACGTCGGCGCCGGAAGACCTAGCAGTCAAGATGTGCGTCCATGCTGGTGGAGCCGGGCCACCGGCTATCGAATGCCCTGATGATGGAGCGCGGAGTGCTCGGTGAGAATCCTGGCCATCCCTGGAGCCGCTTGATGCAGAAGATCTGGCTGAAGCAATACCCCGCCGGCGTGCCGGCCGAGGTCAAGACCGACCTCTACCCGTCCCTGGTGGCCCTGATCGACGACAGCCTGCGCAGCCACCGCGACAAGACGGCCTACAAGTTCATGGGCGCCTCCTTCAGCTTCGGCGCCATCGACGATGCGTCGCGTGCGCTGGCCGCCTGGCTGCAGGCCACCGGGCTGCAGCGTGGTGACCGGGTCGCCATCATGATGCCCAATGTGCCGCAATACCCGGTGGCCGTGGCCGCGGTGCTGCGCGCCGGCCTGGTGGTGGTCAACGTCAACCCGCTGTACACGCCGCGCGAGCTGGAGCACCAGCTGAAGGACTCCGGTGCCAGGGCCATCATCATCCTGGAGAACTTCGGCGCCACGCTGGCCCAGGTGATCGACCAGGTGCCGACCAAGACCGTGCTGCTGGCCGCCATGGGCGACATGCTGGGCCTGGTCAAGGGTGCGCTGGTGAACCACGTGGTGCGCCGCGTGAAGAAGCTGGTGCCGCCGTTCAACCTGGCCGCCGGCGTGGCGGTCACCCGCTTCAAGGACGCCGTCGGCCGCGGCCGGCACATGGCACTGGCACCGGTGGCGCTGGGCCCGGACGACATCGCGGTGCTGCAGTACACCGGCGGCACCACCGGCGTCAGCAAGGGCGCGGTGCTGCTGCACCGCAACCTGGTGGCCAACATCCTGCAGGCCGAGGCCTGGTACCAGCCGGCCCTGAAGCACATCCCCGCGGGCACCCAGGTGGTCACGGTGTGTGCCCTGCCGCTGTACCACATCTTCGGCTTCAACACGAACATGATGCTGGGCCTGCGCATGGGCGGCTGCAACATCCTGATCGCCAACCCGCGCGACATCCCGGCCCTGCTGAAGGACCTGGCCGCCCAGCCCTTCCACAGCTTCCCGGCGGTGAACACGCTGTTCGCCGCCATCGCCAACCACGCCGATTTCGACAAGGTCGACTGGAGCCACCTGAAGATCAGCGTGGGCGGCGGCATGGCCGTCACCCAGGGCACGGCGCGGCTGTGGCTGGAGAAGACCGGCTGCCCGATCTGCGAGGGCTATGGCCTGTCCGAGACCAGCCCGTCGGCCACCTGCAACCCGGTGGACAGCGCGGCCTATTCCGGCACCATCGGCCTGCCCATGCCCAGCACCGAGCTGGTGCTGCTCGACGACGACGGCCACGAGGTGCCGGCCGGCCAACCCGGCGAGATCGCCATCCGCGGCCCGCAGGTGATGGCCGGCTACTGGCAGCGCCCCGATGAAACCGCCAAGGTGATGACGGCCGACGGCTTCTTCCGCACCGGCGACGTGGGCCTGATGGACGAGCGTGGGCATTTCCGCATCGTGGACCGCAAGAAGGACATGATCCTGGTCTCGGGCTTCAACGTGTACCCCAATGAGATCGAGGACGTGCTCAGCCAGTTGCCCGGCGTGCTGGAATGCGCCGCCGTGGGCATCCCCGACGACAAGGCGGGCGAAGCGGTGAAGGTGGTGATCGTCAAGAAGGAGGCCGGCCTGACCGAAGCCGCCGTGCGCAGCTTCTGCGAGGCCAACCTCACCGGCTACAAGCGGCCCAAGGTGGTGGAGTTCCGCACCGACCTGCCCAAGACCACGGTGGGCAAGATCCTGCGGCGTGAGCTGCGCGAGGCCAGGCGGTGAGTGAGGCACCGGCGCCGGCCCTGTCCGCGCGCTATGCCAAGACGGAGGCCGGGCGCGCCGAGATCCAGCGCAAGACACTGCCGCTGTCGCGCCCGGGGCGCAACCTGCTGCTGATCATCGACGCCGGCCGCACGGCCGGGGAATGGCTGGGCCTGGTGCAAGGCGCCAGCGCGGCCGATTTGCAGGCCCTGCTGCAGGCCGGCCTGGTGGCCGACCAGGCCGGCCCCGCCGGCGCCGCGCCCGCCGCCCCGCGCATGAGCCTGGCCCAGGCGCTGGAGACCAAGGGCTACCAGAGCCTGTATGCCCGCATCACCGCCGAGGCCCGGCCGCGGCTGGGTCTGATCAAGGGCTACAAGCTGATCCTGGACGTGGAGCGCTGCCAGGGCCCGCCAGAGATCCGCGCGCTGGCCCTGCGCTTCGTGGAGCAGGTGCGCAGCAGCCAGGGTGATGCTGCCGCCCTGGCCCTGGCCCAGGTGCTGCTGGCGCCCGATTGACCGCCTGGCCGGGGCGCTGAGGCACACTGCGGAGCCCATGCCGCCCCGCATCCATGTCGACACCCCGCTGGCTGCGGGCACCGCCTTCACCCTGCCCGCTGGCGCCAGCCGCCATGTGCAGGTGCTGCGCCTGCAGCCCGGCGACGCCATCACCCTGTTCGACGGCAGCGGCGGTGAGTGGCAGGCCGAGGTGCTGGACATGGGCCGCAAGGCGGTGCAGGCGCGCCTGCTGGCGCACCAGCCGCTGGAACGCGAGCTGCACACCAGCGTCACCCTGGCCCTGGGCATGCCTGCCAACGAGCGCATGGACAGCCTGGTGGAAAAGGCCACCGAGCTGGGTGTGGCCCACATCGTGCCCCTGGTGTGCGAACGCTCGGTGCTGCGCCTGAGCGGCGAGCGCGCCGAGCGCCGCAGCGCCCACTGGCAGGCCGTGGCCGTGGCCGCGTGCGAGCAGAGCGGGCGCAACCGCGTACCGCAGATCCATGCACCCCAGCCGCTGCGCGACTGGCTGGCCAGCATGCCGGCGGGCGGCATGCGCCTGGTGCTGAGCCTGGCCGACGACACACAGCCGCTGCACCGGCGCCTGGCCATGGGCGGTGCGGCGGTCATCAGCCTGCTGAGCGGGCCCGAAGGCGGCCTGGCACCGGCCGAACTGGCCGCGGCCGCGGCGGCCGGCCACCTGCCCACCAGCCTGGGCGCGCGCGTGCTGCGCGCCGACACCGCACCGCTGGCCGCGCTGGCCGTGATCGCCGCCCTCGACCTGTCCGGAAGCCCCGCATGAACCTGCACCTCGCCCTGCTCACCCTGTGCCAGGGCCTGCTGATGGTCAACAACGTGGTGTTCATCGCCATCAACGGCCTGGTGGGCCTGGCGCTGGCGCCGGTGGGCTGGATGGCCACCGTGCCCATCACCGCCTACGTGGCCGGCGGCGCCCTGGCCACCGGCCTGGTGGCCAGGCACCAGCGGCGCTGGGGCCGGCAGCGCACCTTCCAGCTGGGCCTGCTGGTGGCCATGGCCAGCGCCGGCGTGTGCGCCTGGGCGGCGCTCACGCGCAACTTCTGGCTGCTGAGTGCTGCCACCCTGGTGGCCGGCTACTACAACGCCAACGGCTCGCTGTACCGCTTTGCCTCGGTGGAACTAGTCAAGCCCGAGTTCAAGGAACGCGCCATCAGCTGGGTGCTGGCCGGCGGCATCCTGGGCGGCGTGGTGGGGCCCAACCTGGCCAACTGGAGCCGGGACGTCCTGAGCCAGCCCTTTGCCGGCGCCTACCTGGCCTTGATGGGCGTGGCCCTGCTCAGCCTGCTGGTGATGTCGACCATCCCCTTCCCCACCCTGCCGGGCCAGGGCAGCACCACCCTGCAGGGCCGGCCCACGGCACAGATCGTGCGCCAGCCGGTGTTCATCATCGCCGCCGCGGCCTGCGCCATCGGCTACGGCGTGATGAACCTGCTGATGGCGGCCACGCCGATCGCCATGGCGCAGTGCCACCACCCCTTCAGCGCCGCCGCCCTGGTGCTGGAATGGCATGTGCTGGCGATGTTCGTGCCCAGCTTCTTCACCGGCAGGCTGATCAAACGCTTCGGCGTGCTGCCCATCATGGCCACCGGCCTGCTGCTCAACATCGCCTGCGTGGCCTTTGCCCTGCACGGCAACGACGTGATGCACTTCCTGGGCGCGCTGATGGCCCTGGGCGTGGGCTGGAACTTCCTGTTCATCGGCGGCAGCACCCTGGTGACCGAGACCTATGCGCCCGAGGAGAAGACCCGTGCCCAGGGCGCGCTGGATTTCTGCGTCTACACCACGATGACGCTGACCTCGTTCAGCTCGGGCGCCCTGGTCACCACCGGCGGCTGGACGGCGATGAACCTGGGCAGCATCGTGCCCATCGCCCTGCTGGCCGCCGCCCTGCTGTGGCTGGCGCGGCTGCGTGCATCGGCCACACCGGCGGCGACTTGAGGGCAGAAAGCGTGACCGAGTGCCGCAAAGGGTTCACCGGCTGACACCACAATCGCCGTGGATCATTCACACCTCGGGAGCGGGACCATGGGATTGCTGGATTCGGTGTTGGGCAGCGCGATGGGTGCGCTGCAAGGCGGTGGCCAGGGCGGCGGTGGCAATGCGGTGCTGATGCAGGTGATCGGCGCACTGCTGCAGGGCCAGGGCGGCGGCGGTGGTGGCGGTGGCGCGATGGGTGAGCTCGGTGGCCTGGGTGGCTTGCTGTCCCAGCTGCAGCAGGGCGGCCTGGGCGAGGCCGCGCAGAGCTGGGTGTCGACCGGCCAGAACCTGCCGGTCTCGCCCGACCAGCTGCAGGCCGCACTGGGTGCCGACCGCATCGACGCCCTGGCCCAGCAGGTGGGCATGCCCGCCGGCGACCTGAGCAGCCAGCTGGCGCAGTACCTGCCGCAGGTCGTCGACCAGCTCACCCCGGGTGGCCAGCTGCCCGAAGGTGGTGGTGGTGCCGACCTGGGCGGCCTGCTGGGCAATGTGCTGGGCGGCTTGATGCGGCGCTGATCAGCGCTGCGGCGCCACCGCAGCGCGCACGGCGCTGCGCACGGCCTCCAGATAGACCGGATAGTCCTGCAGGTCGTTGTGGCCGGCGCCAGCGATGTGCTGCACCTGGGCGCCCGGCAGCAGCGCGGCCAGGCCGTCGCTGTGGGCGGGTGGGATCAGACTGTCCTGCGCGCCATGCAGCAGCAGCACCGGCGGCCGCGGGCCCGGTGCAGCGGCCAGGGCCTGGAAGGCCTGGTCGCTGCGCAGCGGGTAACGCAGCAGGGCGCCGGGCACCAGCGGGTAGTGGGTGGCCGCCAGGGCCTGCAAGCTGCGGTAGGGCGACACCAGCAGCAGCAGCGCCGGGCGCTGCGCCGCCGGCAGCGTGGCGGCCAGCCGGGCCGCCAGGCCGGTGCCCAGCGAGCGCCCGGCCAGCACCACCGGCTTCCTGGCATCGGCAGCGGTGACCACCCGCCAGGCCGCCTGCACATCGGCCAGCAGTTCGGCTTCGCTGCGGATGCGGCCGCTGCTCTTGCCGTAGCCCCGGTAGTCCAGCATGAACAGGTCGACGTTCAAGCCACGCCAGAAGTCCAGGTTGACGAACCAGCTCTCCAGGTTGCCGGCATTGCCGTGCAGGTAGAACACCAGGCCGTCGGGCTGCGGCCGGCGCAGGTGCAGGGCATGCAGGCGGGCGCCGGGCACGTCGATGTGGGCCTCGTGCACATCGGGCGGCAGCCCGAAGCGGTGGTCGGCCGGCAGCGGCGTGGGCATGAAGATCAACCGCTCCTGGCCCCACCACAGGGCGGCGGCGGCCAGGGCCGCCAGCGTGGCCAGGCCGCCCAGCAGGCCGAGAACACCGAGCAGCATGCGGCGCACGGCGGCCCGCCCGTCAGAGCGCCGCGCTGTCCCCGGGCGGCTGGGCCCGGGCCGAGCCGGCCACCAGGTCGAAGCGGAACAGCCGGCACTCGATGGGCCCGTTCCACAGCGGCACCCGCCGCGCCTCCTTCAGCCGCAGTGCCTGCGGCAGCTTCATGTCGGGGCTGAGCAACCAGGCCGTCCAGCCGGCGTAGTGGCGCTTCCAGTGGGCCGACAGCTGGCTGAAGAACTCGTTCGGGTTGCCACCCTCGGCGGGTGCAGCGAAATCCTCACGCACCACGCGTGCGCCGCGCTGCTCACCACGCGAGCCCTTGGGCGCGATGCGCTCGCCGTACGGCGGATTCAGCACCAGCGTGCCGTTGGCTTCGGGCGGCAGGCGCTGCAAGGCATCGGCGGTCTTGAACTGGATGGCGTGTTCCACCCCGGCACGCCTGGCGTTGTGCTGGGCGAAGTCGGTCATGCGGAAGGACACATCGCCGGCATGGATGGCCACCGCCGGCGCATGCTGGCGCGCGCGCGCCGCATCCTTCAGCTGCACCCAGGCATGCTGCTGCGGGCGGAAGGGCAGCATCTTCTCGAAGGCGAAGCGGCGCTGCAGGCCGGGCGCGATGCCGCAGGCGATCTGCGCCGCCTCGATGGCGATGGTGCCGGCACCGCAGCAGGGGTCGAACAGCGGGCCGTCTTCGGCGCGGCCCTGCCAGCCGGCAGCGGCCAGCATGGCGGCGGCCAGGGTCTCCTTCAGCGGCGCCTCGCCCTTCAGGCCCTGGGCATCGCGCCAGCCACGCTTGAACAGGGCCTCGCCGGTGGTGTCGGCGTACAAGGTGGCATGTGTGGGCGACAGGTGCAGCGACAGGGGCAGATCGGGGTGGCGGGTGTCGATGCTGGGCCGCTCGCCGGTGGCGTCACGCAGCACGTCGCACACCGCGTCCTTCACCCGCAGCGTGGCGAAGTTCAGGCTCTGCAGCGGTGAGCGCTGGGCCGTGGTGTCGATGCGGAAGGTCTGGGCCGGGGTGATCCAGTCCACCCAGGGCACGGTGCGCGCCAGGGCGTAGAGATCGTGCTCGGTCTCGTAGGGGCCATGGGCCAGCGGCCACAGCACCCGCTGGGCGAGCCGGCTTTCCAGGTTCAGGCGCATGGCCGTGTGGGCGTCGCCGTCCACCGTCACGCCGCCCCGCAGCATCTCGCCGCTGGCCTCGGGCCCCAGGATGCGCAGCACCTCGTCGGCCAGCAACTGCTCGGTGCCGGCCGCGCAGGGCAGGAACAGGGCGACCGAACTCACAGGGTTTTACGCAGGTTGGCCGGCGCGATCTTCAGCGCCTCGCGGTACTTGGCCACGGTGCGCCGCGCCACGGTGATGCCCTGCTCGCCCAGCATGTCCGACAGCTGGCTGTCCGACAGCGGCTTGGCCGGATCTTCACTGCCCACCAGCTGCTTGATCAGCGCCCGCACCGCCGTGCTGCTGGCATTGCCGCCGGCATCGGTGTTCAGGCTGGAGCCGAAGAAGTACTTCAGCTCGAAGGTGCCGAAGGGTGTGTTCATGTACTTGGCCGTGGTCACGCGCGAGATGGTGCTCTCGTGCAGGCCCAGCTCGTCGGCGATCTCGCGCAGCACCAGCGGCTTCATCGCGATCTCGCCATGGGTGAAGAAGCCCTTCTGGCGCTCGACGATGGCCTGGCTGACCCGCAGGATGGTGTCGAAGCGCTGCAGGATGTTCTTCATGAACCAGCGCGCTTCCTGCAGCCTTGCGCTCAGGCCGCTGGCGCTGCCGTTGCGCTGGCCACGGATGGCTTGTGCATACAAGTCGTTGATGCGCAGCTTGGGCATCACGTCGGGGTTGAGCGTGGCCTTCCAGCCGCGGCCCGACTTGATGACGATGACATCGGGCACCACGATGTTGGCCTCGGCCTTGGTGAAGGGCCGGCCGGGCTTGGGCTCGCAGGCCACGATCAGGGCCTGCGCCTCGCGCAGCGTGTCTTCGTCGGCGCCGGTGGCGGCCACCAGCTTCTTCATGTCGCGCCGGGCCAGCAGCTCCAGGTGACTGCGGCAGACCTTCATGGCCACCTCGCGCGCCGGGGTCTTGGGCAGTTCCTTCAGCTGGAGGCACAGGCAATCGCCCAGGCCGCTGGCGCCCACGCCGGTGGGCTCCAGGCTTTGCAGCCATTTCAGCGCGCAGCGCAGCCGATCGGCCAGTTCATCGCGCTGCTCCGCGCCGTCCTCGCCATCGATGCCCATGCCCATGGCCAGGCGCTCGGCGATCTCTTCCAGCGGGTCGGCCAGGTAGCCGTCTTCGTCCAGCGATTCGATCAGCACCATCACCGCCGCCGCGTCTTCGGGCGACAGGCGCATGCCCAGCAGTTGCCGGCGCAGATGGTCTTGCAGCGAGGGGCCGTGGTCGGAGCTGTCCACCGGCTCGTAGTCGTCGCTGTCGCCCGAGGGCGAGGCGCTGCTGGCCGAGGGCAGCTCGCGGATGCCATCGAAATCGTCGCGCTCGGTGCCGTTCTCCCAGTCGTCGCGCTCGGTGCCGCCGAATTCGGCCGTGTCCATGCCGGCGGGCTCGTCGGCGCCGGCCTGGCCGTCACCGCCGTCTTCACGCTCGCTGAGCTTGCTCTTCTCGCGCTCGGCACCGGCATCGGCCGCGGCGCTCACCCGCTCCAGGCCGAATTCCATCGGCGCATGGTCTTCCTCGGTGTCGAGAAAGGGGTTGGATTCGAGCATCTGCTCGATCTCCTGGTGCAGCTCCAGCGTGGACAGTTGCAGCAGGCGGATGGACTGCTGCAGCTGCGGCGTGAGCGCCAGGTGCTGCGACAGCCGGACTTGGAGGGACGGTTTCATGGTGCGCTGACGTCCCGGATCACATTCTGAAGTGTTCGCCGAGGTACACGCGCCGCACGTCCGGGTTCTCGACGATCTCGGCGGGTGTGCCTTCGGCCAGCACCCGGCCTTCGCTGATGATGTAGGCGCGGTCGCAGATGCCCAGCATCTCGCGCACGTTGTGGTCGGTGATCAGCACACCGATGCCGCGGCCCTTGAGGAAACTGATGATGCGCTGGATCTCCAGCACGGCGATCGGGTCGACACCGGCAAAAGGCTCGTCCAGCAGGATGAAGCGCGGCTGGGTGGCCAGGGCACGGGCGATCTCCACCCGCCGCCGCTCACCACCCGACAGCGCCGGGGCGGGTGACTCCCGCAGCTTCTCGATGCTCAGATCGTGCAGCAGGGCCTGCAGCTTGGCGTCGATCAGCGCGGCCTTCAGCGGCCTGCCGGCGGCGTCCACCTGCAGTTCCAGCACGGCGCGGATGTTCTCCTCCACCGTCAGCTTGCGGAAGATCGATGCCTCCTGCGGCAGATAGCTCAGCCCCATGCGCGCACGCTGGTGGATGGGCTTGTTCTGCACCGCCACGCCGTCGATGTGGATGGTGCCGGCGTCGGCCCGCACCAGGCCCACCACCATGTAGAAGCAGGTGGTCTTGCCGGCGCCGTTGGGGCCCAGCAGGCCCACCACCTCGCCGGCATTCACCGCCAGGTGCACGTCCTTGATGACCTGGCGCGAGCCGTAGCGCTTCTGCAGGCCGCTCACCTCCAGCCGGCTGCCGGTGGCCGCTGCGGCGGCAGCGGGCTGGTCCAACACCACAGCGTTCAACGCCGGTCCCCCAGGCTGGGGCTCGTCTTCAGGCTGCTGCTGGCCGCGGCGGCCGGCGACGCGGGCGCGTCGGCCGGCACACGCGGCGTGATCACCGCCCGCACCCTGCCACCCGGGTTGCTGGCCGTGGCCGCACCACCACGCACATTGAAGGATTCGGCCGTGCTGTCCCACAGGATCTGCTGGCCCTGGATCTCGTCGGCCACCGCCGTGCCACGCAGGCGCCGCACCACGGCCGCGCCCTCGAAGCGCAGGGTGCCGGCGCGGCTGTCGTAATCGATGCGCTGGGCCTGGCCTTCCACCGTCTCGTCGGCGCCATCCCGCTTCTGGCGGTAGGTGGCGGGCTTGGCCGCCGTGCCGGTGGCCAGGGCCATCTGGTAGCCCTCGGGCGTTTCGCGCAGTTCCAGCTTGTCGGCGCGGATCTGCAGCGTGCCCTGGCTGATGACCACGTTGCCGCTGCACACGCTGGTCTGCCTGAGCAGGCTGACGGTGCAGGGCTGGTCGGATTCCAGCGTCATCGGGCGGCTGCGGTCGGCCTTTTCAGCCCACGCGGCGGCACCACCGCCGCACAGCAGCAGCGCAACAAACAGGGGGGGGAAGTTGAGGGTAAACATCAATCGGCACAAAACTTGCAGATCATTCTAGACCCAAGTCTTGGCCGCTGCGGCGCCCGATGTGCGGGAATTCTGCCGCAAGCAGGCGGGGCCCGGCGGCCCCGCCGGGGCCGTCAGCTCTTGCGCGACTGGGCAATCAGGGCATCTGCCACGGCCAGCGCCCGTTCCGGCGAACCGGCGATGCTGGGCGAGGTCATGTAACGGCCCTGGATGCCCAGCGTGGGCACACCTTCGATGCGGTAGCCATCGGCCAGCTGCTTGGACTGGCGCAGCTTGGTGGCCACGGCAAAGCTCTTCATGGTCTCCAGCACCTTGGCGCCGTCGGCGCCCACGGTGGGCAGCCAGGCGGCGATGTCGGACTCGGTGTTCAGGCGCTTGCGTTCCACATGCAGGGCGGCAAACACCTTGCGGTGCAGCGCATCCACCTGGCCCAGGGCCTCGATGGCGTAGTACAGGCGCTGCAGCGGCTCCTGGCCCGGGCTGAAGGCCACCGGGATGCGGCGGAACGTGACCTGTTGCGGCAGCCGCTTGACCCAGGACTCCAGCGCCGGCTCGAAGGCGTTGCAATGCGGACACCAGTAGCCGAAGAACTCGACCACCTCCAGCTTGCCGTCGGCCACTGGCACGGGTGTCTCCACCCGCTTGTAGTCGCGGCCCTCCTGGGGTGCGGCTCCCTGGGCCAGGGTGGCCAGCGGCATTCCGGCCAGGCCGGCAGCGGCCAGCACCCAATCACGACGGTTCATGCAAAGCCTCTTTCGAAAGATCGTCAGGTTGATGTAACGGCTGGTGGAGTCGGGCGGTGCACGTGGAGTTCAATCCATGTGCACCGCGTCAGCGTTCCACACGCACCAGATTGGCCTCGATGCCGGCGCTGGCCAGGCGGCCTTGTGCGTCCTCGGCCGGCTCGCGGGCGTCGAACGGGCCCAGCCGCACCCGGTAGACGGTGCGGCCGGACTGCTCACGCTCGGTGATGCGCGCGTCCAGGCCCAGCAGGGCCAGCTTGGCACGCTGGGCCTCGGCCTCCTCGGTGCGGGCGTAGGCGCCGGCCTGGACGAAGAAGGCGGCGGCGGCCACCGCGCTCGCCGCCTTGGGTGCAGGCCTGGCAGCAGCATCGCCCGCCGCGCCCTGGCCGGCCAGGATGGCCGCCGGATCACGCCCGGGGCGGCTGGCCGCCGGGCGCGCCGCTGCCGGCACGGACGCCACCGGTGCGGGCGTGGCCACCGCGGCGGTGGCGGGGCCGGGTGCCGGCTGCGTGGCCACGCCGGGCGCACTGGCCGGTGCCACCACGCCGCTGGCGGCAGGCAGCGCCGGCCGGGCCGGATTCCGGCCGGCCAGCGGCGCGTTCGGGTCCCAGTGCTTGTTGCGCTCGGCCTCGGCCGCGTCCTGCTCGGACGTGCGCTGGGGCAGCTTGTCGATGAAGGGCACCGGCGTCTTGGTGACGTACAGCGCCACCGCCAGGGCCACACCCAGGCCCACCAGCAGGCCCACCACCAGGCCGGTGACGAAGCCACCACGCTGCAGGGGCTTCATGCGCCGGCCTCCGAGGGGCTGTCCACGGCCGCCTCACGGGCCATCGCGTCCGGGGCGCTCACGCCCATCATGGCCAGCGCGTTGCGCAGCACCTGGCGGGTGGCGGCCAGCAGGGCCATGCGCGCGGCCGCCAGCGCCGCATCTTCGATCAGGAAGCGCTCGGCCGCATACCAGCTGTGGAAAGCGGCGGACAGATCGCGCAGGTAGAAGGCCACGTCGTGCGGCGCGACGTCGGCCGCGGCGCTGCTGAGCATGTCGGGGTAGGCCGCCAGCTTGAGCATCAGCGTGGTCTCGGTGGGCGCGGTCAGCAGCGACAGGTCGGCCGCCGGGTCCACCTGCAGGCCGGTGCGCGCGCTGTACTGCAGCAGCACCGAGCAGATGCGTGCATGGGCGTACTGCACGTAGAACACCGGGTTCTCGTCGTTCGCCTTCAGCGCCAGGTCGACATCGAACACGAACTCGGTGTCGGCCTTGCGGCTGATCAGGAAGAAGCGCACCGCATCGCGGCTGGTCATCTCGATCAGGTCGCGCAGCGTGACATAGCTGCCGGCGCGCTTGCTGATCTTCACCTCCTGGCCACCCTTCATGACCATGACCATCTTGTTGAGCACGTAGTCGGGCCAGCCTTGCGGAATGCCCACGCCCGCGGCCTGCAGGCCGGCACGCACCCGGGCGATGGTGCCGTGGTGGTCGCTGCCCTGGAAGTTGATGACCTTGTCGAAGCCACGCTGCCACTTGTCGATGTGGTAGGCCACATCGGGCACGAAGTAGGTGTAGCTGCCATCGGACTTGCGCATCACGCGGTCCTTGTCGTCACCGTAGTCGGTCGACTTCAGCCACAGGGCGCCGTCCTTCTCGTAGGTCTTGCCGGCGGCGGCGAGGCGGGCCACGGTGTCTTCCACCTTGCCGCCGGCGTACAGGCTGCTTTCCAGGAAGTAGTTCTGGAACTGCACGCCGAAGGCCTGCAGGTCCAGGTCCTGCTCATGGCGCAGATAGGCCACGGCGAACTGGCGGATGCCGTCCAGATCGGCTGGGTCACCGCTGGCGGTGAACTGCCGGTCGTCGGCATGCACCGTCTTCCCGGCCAGGAAATCGGCGGCGATGTCGGCGATGTAGTCGCCGTTGTAGGCGTTGTCGGGCCAGGCGGCGTCGCCCGGCTTCAGGCCCCGGATGCGCGCCTGGGTGCTGGTGGCCAGGGTGGCGATCTGCACACCGGCGTCGTTGTAATAGAACTCGCGGGTGACATCCCAGCCCTGGCTTTCATACAGCCGGCACACGGCATCCCCCAGCGCGCCCTGGCGTGCATGGCCCACATGCAGCGGGCCGGTGGGGTTGGCGGAGACGAATTCGCACATCAGCTTGCGGCCGTTGGCCGGGCGCTGGCCGAACTGCGCCCCGGCGGCCAGCACCTCGGCCACCACCGCCTGCTTGGCGGCGGCCTGCAGGCGCAGGTTGATGAAGCCGGGGCCGGCGATCTCCAGCGCCGCCACCCAGCGCGCCACCGCCGGCTGGGCCTGCAGCGCCGCCACCAGGGCGGTGGCCAGCTCACGCGGGTTGCGCTTCTGGGCCTTGGCCAGGGCCATGGCCGCGGTGATGGCGAAATCCCCATGCGCGGCCTGCTTGGGCGATTCGAACGCCGGGGTGTAAGGTGTGCCGGGGGCCACCAGGGCCACGGCGTCGGCAAGGGCGGCGAGCAGGGCCTGCTTGGCTTCGATCATGGGGGGCAATTCTAAGTGGGGGTGGTTTGGCGGCCGGCAGCGGGCCGGCGGGCTTCAGTTGGTGGTGGCGGCGGCCGACAACAAGGCGGGAGTCCCGCCGCCATGTCATTCCGCCTGCCTTTCTCGCCGCCCGACGCCCTGGATCTGCTGGACGACGAGGAGCCGGGCATGCCCAACCGCATCGGCAAGTACAACGTGGTCTCGCGCCTGGGTGAAGGCGCCACCAGCGAGGTGTTCCTCGCGGTCGACGCCTTCAACCACCGCAACGTGGCCATCAAGCGCGTGCGCCTGGCCACCGCCGGCGAGAGCGTGGAGAACCACTACCGCGACCGCTTCTTCGCCGCCGAGGCGGCCCTGGTGGGCAAGCTGCAGCACCCGAACGTGGTGCAGATCTTCGACGCGGTGGACGACCCGCTGCAGCCTTACCTGGTGATGGAGTACGTGGCGGGTGTGACGCTGCGCCGCTTCTGCCGGCCAGACGGCCTGCTGGCGCTGGACCAGATCGTGGAGATCGGCTTCAAGTGCGCGATGGCGCTGGCCTATGTGGCCAAGCGCGGGCTGATCCACCGCGACGTGAAGCCGGCCAACATCCTGGCGGTGGTGGCCAACGAGCAGATCACCGACATCAAGATCACAGATTTCGGCAGCGCCTTCGACCAGCGCAGCGACAGCACCCAGGTGTTCCGCGTGGGCTCGCTGGCCTACATGTCGCCCGAGCAGCTGGACGGCAGCACGCTGGACACGCGGGCCGACATGTATTCGCTGGCCGCGGTGCTGTACCACCTGGTGAGCGGGCGCCCGCCCTTCGACGCCCAGAACCAGGTGGCGCTGATGCACCAGATCTACCACGCCGAGCCGGCGCCGCTGTCCAGCCTGCGCGAGGGTGTGCCGCCCCGCATGGAGGCGCTGCTGCGCCAGGCGCTGTCCAAGCAGCCTGGCCAGCGGCCGGCCGACTGGGATGCGTTTGCGCGGGAATGGTCGCTGCTGGTGGCCAACGGCGAGGTGCCCGTGGGCAGCCTGCAGGACGTGCTGGACAGCGAGCGCTTCAACCTGCTGCGCGCGCTGGAGTTCTTCACCGGCTTCGGCGACGTGGAGCTGTGGGAGGTGGTGCACCGCGCACAGTGGGTGCGCCACCGCTTCGGCGCGGCGCTGTACCGCAAGGGCGAGGAAGGCGGCAGCTTCCACATCATTGCCCAGGGCCGGGTGGACGTGTACCGCGACGGCCAGCGTGTGGCCCAGCTGGGCGCGGGCACCTCGGTGGGCGAGATGGCCTACCTGGCACCCAGCCCCGACCTGCGCATGCACAGCGCCGACGTGATCGTGGCCGAGCCGGCCACCACCATCACCTTCACGCCCGAGGCGGTGGAGCTGCTGAGCCCGGGCACCCGCCACCTGTTCGACGGCGCCTTCATCCGGGTGCTGGTGCGCAGATTGCACGCCGCGCACGAGCAGCTGGCCCACCCGCGGCGCATCCTGTAAACCGTTCTTGTGGGCCCGGCGTTGGCATGCTGGAATGCAGTCCGCATTCCAACAATACCCCGCGAGGGAAGGAGTCCCGCATGAAACGCCTCATCCAACTGGTCGCCCTGTCTGCCGCTGCACTGGGCTTCGCCGCCCAGGCCGCCGACAAGGAGCCCACCGCGCAGCAGAGCAAGATGACCACCTGCAACAAGGAGGCGGGCGACAAGAAGGGCGACGAACGCAAGGCCTTCATGAAGAACTGCCTCAGCGCCAAGCCCGTTGCGGCGGCGGCCTCGGGCACCGCACAGCAGAACAAGATGAAGACCTGCAATGCCGACCCCAAGGCCAAGACGCTGAAGGGCGACGAGCGCAAGAAGTTCATGAGCGAGTGTCTGTCGGCCTGACCGACTTCTTCCCTCATTGACAACACGCCGCCTCCGGGCGGCGTTGTCGTTTCCGGCGAGGGCCACGGTTGGTCTGGGCTCTGAGCTGACTTTGCTGTTGTTGAACAGCCGACGTTCATAGATTGGCGCGAGGCCGAGGCCGGCGGGTGACTGGCCGACTCCAATCGGGATAGGGGCCGGCGCACCGGCCGGGCCCC